>CAZCOA010000001.1:0-152477 GCA_964500225.1 uncultured Anaerolineaceae bacterium
CCCCCCTCCCCCCCGCGTGGTTGCCCCTCGCGCGGGAACTGCCTCAAACAGCCGATCTGTGCGCCGCAGGCCGTCACGTTACAGATTCAGGCTCAGTCGATCACAGGGCGGCAGTGGGCGTTGCGGCTCTGGTCGAGGCGGCGTTGGGCGTGGGCCACAAGGGCCTTGGCGTCGGCGGCGTGCCACGGATACGACGCGCTGCCGATGGCCACGGGCGCAGGCAGGCCTGCCTCGTTGATCGCGCGGGCCAAGTCGGCCAAACGCTGAGCAGCCGTCGTGCCGTCGCGGCCGGTTCCAGGCATGGCCGCGGCCAAGGTTCCTTCATCGAAGCGGGCCAGCTTGGCCCCCGGCAACTGCTCGGCCGCAAGCGACGCCAATGGAACGATCGTCGCATGTCTGAGGGCCGCTTGGCCTTGTGGGGCGAAAAGGGCAACGGTCAGTTCGCGCCGTTTCTCGGCGGCACGGCGGAAGATCGCTTCCAGATACGCATCGAAGTACCGGCGGCTGGCCAGGCCGGTCTGGGCGTCGGTCGCCAGGACACGGACGGCGGCCTCGCGCTGCCGTGCGGCCGAGCACAGGGCCATGAGCACCTGACACGAGGTCGTCAGCTCGTCCAACAGCGCCGCCGACATCGGGCCCTCGAACAGCCGCGCGGCCACGGCCAGGCCCGCGCCTTCGCGCGACGCTGACGGCAGCAGCCACGTGGTTTCCTCGATGCGTGTCCAGCGATCCGACGGCAAGGCCATGCGGGTCAGGGCGCCGACGACGGCGGGCACGTCCACGGGTTGCCCTGCGGCGGCCAGCGGCGAGGCGGCCCGCGAGGCGTCCACCAGGGCAATGCCGGCCAGCTCATCGAATTCCAGCATCACTTCGACGCCCTCGGCGGCAATCCGGGCGGCAGGATGTTCGGCCAGTCGGGCCAGGGTCCGCATGACACGTCGCAGGGCGGCCGTGGACGACGTGCCGCCAAGGGGCGCGTCACGGGAAGCCGCATGCAACCGCAAATCGCCGGACCGGCGGCCGGCCGCCGATAGCGGAATCGTGGGGGCCGACGCCGGGCGTGCCCCCGCCACCAACTCCGACAGACGGCGCCACCCGTAGGGCCACACCAGGTAATCATCGGCTCCAGCACGCAGACAGTCGGGCATCTGCGATTCCTGGTCGGGTCGCGCAATGACCTGAATCGTCGCGTCCCGGTGCGCTGTCCGGGCTGCGCCGAGGATCTCCCGCCATCGGTACCCCAACCGATCCATCGTGGCGACGAACACTGGCGGCGTCCTGGCCGCAGCGAAATCGGCCAGGGCCTCCAGCGGCGAGTCGTACACGACCGCCGCGGGCAGACGCCGGCGAACCGTGCGCGTCAGGTCGCTTTCGTGGGCCAACAGGATCATGTCCGGGGCTGTGTCAGTCATGCTCCGTTCCGTTCAAGCGTTGCGGCGGCTGGTCGTTCAGGTCGTCCAGATCGTCCATCAGGGCCGCGATCTCCTCTTCCGTCAGAATGTCGCGTGCCGTCTGGGGCCTGTCGGACTGCGGCGGCGCGTCGGCCAGAGGCTTCGA
The DNA here is from genome assembly GCA_964500225.1 of uncultured Anaerolineaceae bacterium. GTDB lineage: Bacteria > Planctomycetota > Phycisphaerae > FEN-1346 > JAACEH01 > JAAYDY01. The sequence goes on from CAZCOA010000001.1 coordinate 1,558, forward strand.
CGCCGTCGCGGGCGGCTTGCGGCGCGGCGGCACCACGGACGAGTCCGAGTCGAGGCCCGGCGGCGCGGCGGCGGGCCTTGCCGCAGATGCAGTCGGCTGCACCGGAGCCGCGTCGTGCGACGTCGCGGCAACAGGCGACTCAGGCTCCGGCGACACGGCGTGCGGGACATCGGCCGGCCACGCGGCGGCGCATGCCTTGGGCGGCACTGCGGGCGACGTTGCAGCCGGCGGAGTCGGTTCGTCGGCGGCATCCAGACAGCGGGCCTTGCCGGAGCCGAGGCCGAGACGTTCGAGAAGAACCTCGTCCGCGTCGGCGTCGGTGATGACCATATCGGCACCGGCCAAGTCGGCCACGGCCGCCTTGTAGGCAAAGGCGGGCCGCGATACGGCAACCAGCAGCCCATGCGGCCAGCGTCGCTTGGCCATCGGCAGAAACCGAAACTCGTCGCGGTTCAGAAAGTCCACCGCCACCATGACGGCGACAAACCGGTCGTGGTTGCAGGCCAAAAGAACGGTCGCCGCGTACACATCGTTAATACGGGTAATCGAACACCCCAGTTTGCCCAGTTTGTCGGTCAGGGGGTCGCACACCGGGTGTGACGGCGGGCAGACAACGAGCACGGCCGGGCCGGCGGACGGATCCGCGGGCGGCTTTTTGGAGGATTGCGGGCGGTTGTCGAGAGAGCGATCGTCCATGATCGGGGTCAAAGGCACTCCGCCAGCGAGGAACCTTCCGGGGGCCGCCAAAGCAACAATCCCCCCGATGTGCCCTAAGAGATATACCACGATACGGACGCATAAGCAATGCGAAAGCGATGTCAGAGACGAGTTCGCTCCCGCAGGAAGCAAGCGTCGCCCTTCTTTTTTCGCGTGACTGGTCAGGGCTGCGCAGCGGAGGTCGCCCGGCTCGGCTTGGTGTTTCGGGCGGGGCGACGTCCGGGCCTGGCGGTCATGTGTGGTAGTCGGCGTTGATGGTAACGTAGTCGCGGCTCAGGTCGCAGCCGTAACAGGTGTGCTCTTCGGTGCCGACGCCGAGGTCCACCCGTAGCAGCACGCGCGGTCCTTTCATGTGTTGCTCGCAGGCGGCGACGTCGAAATGGGTCGGCGTGCCGGCGTCGAAGACGAGCGTGTCGCCGATCCAGTGCTTCATCCGGGCGACATCGATCCTGGCGCCGCTGCGTCCTGCGGCAGCGACGACACGGCCCCAGTTGGGGTCGCCGCCATGGACGGCGCACTTGACCAGGGGCGAATTGACGATGGCCCGTGCGGCGGCGCGGGCGTCCTGTTCGGTGGCGGCGCCTTCGACGCGGACCTCGATGACGCGCGTAGCGCCTTCGCCGTCGGCGGCAATCTGCAAGGCCAGGTCCAGGCAGACGCTACGAAGCAGTGCCGAGAAGGCCACGTACTCGTCGCTGCCCTGCTGGATTTCGCGGCGGCCGGCGGCGCCGCTGGCCAGGGCGATCACTGTGTCATTGGTCGATGTATCGCTGTCCACGGAAACGAGGTTGAAACTGCCGGCGACGGCGGTCCGCAGAGCGGCCGTCAGGGCCCGCGACCCGATATTGGCGTCGGTGGTGATGAAGGCGAGCATCGTGGCCATGTTCGGGGCGATCATGCCCGAACCTTTGCACGCGCCGGCGACGGTCACGTCGGTCTTGCCGATGCGGTCCTTCACGCAGCACGTTTTGCGAACCGTGTCGGTGGTCATGATGGCTTCGGCGAAGTCGGCCGCGGCCTGGGCGTCGCTGCGCAGGGCTTTGGCAGCGTCGCGGATCCCGGCGGCCACCTTGTCCATAGGCATCGGTTCGCCGATCTTGCCGGTGGAGCAGACGAGCATCTCGTCGGTTTGGGCGCCGATGGCCTCGGCCGCCAGGCGAACCATCTCGCGGGCGTCGGCCATGCCCTGCTCGCCGGTGCAACAGTTGGCGTTGCCGGAGTTGACGACAACGGCCCGAGGCCGCCCCCGCTTGATCGTCTCGCGGCTCAGAAGGACCGGCGCCGCGGCCACTTGGTTCGTGGTGAACACGGCGGCAGCCCCCGTGGCCCGGTCGGCCACGAGCATCGCCAGGTCCTTCTTGCCGGCCACAGACTTCAGACCGCAGGCCACGCCCGCGGCACGGAACCCCTTCGGGCTGAGAATCGAAGCATCAGACATCGTAGCATCTCCCCGCCATGCGCCGGCGGTATCTGTTCCAGACTCGCACGGCAGACAGGCCCTGCCGTGACACACGACAACATCAAAGGTCTTTTTCCGTTCGCCCCCATCGCCCCGCTGCCTGCGTGCGGGCAGAGGGGTTCGCGGTCACAGGAGCGCCTTGGTCTCCTCGAAGCCGCAAACGAGGTTCATGTTCTGCACGGCCTGGCCGGCGGCACCCTTGGTCAGGTTGTCGATGGCACAGAAGACCAGAATCTTGCCTTGAGCCACCACCGGGCAGACGTGGACGTAGTTGGTGCCGACGACGTGCTTGGTGCTGGGCGGCACGTCGCAGACGACGACGAAGGGCTCCTTGTCGTACATGTCGCGATAGAGCTTCGTCACCTTGTCCTGGGAGAGCGGTTGGGTCGGCCAGGTCCAGATGGTGGACAGAATGCCGCGGTCCATCGGGACCAGGTGGGGCTGGAAATGGACGGTCACGTCGGCGCCGGCGATGCGCGACAACTGTTCGGCCATTTCGGGCTGGTGACGGTGTCCGCCGGCGGCGTAAGCCTTGTAGCCCTCGTTGACTTCGCAATAGAGGAAATCGCGTTTGACGGAGCGTCCCGCGCCGCTGGTGCCGGAGGCCGAGTTGACCAGAACCTGATCGAGGCGGATAAGGCCCTTGGCCGCCAGCGGCGCCAGGCCCAGGATGACGCTTGTGGGGTAGCAGCCGGGATTGGCGACGAGGCGAGCGCCCTTGACGGCATCGCGATAGAGCTCGGGCAGGCCGTACACGGCGTGGGCCAGGTTCTCGGCGTCGGGCTTGTGGCCGTACCATTTTTCGTAGAGACCGTCGGTTTTGAGACGATAGTCGGCCGAGAAGTCGATGACCTTGACGCCGGCGGCCAGCAGGCCGGGAACGAACTGGTAGCTGACGGCGTGCGGCAGGGCGCAGAAGGCGATGTCGCACAGGGCGCCAAGGGAGGCGCCATCGTGCGGCTCGACATTCAGGTCGAGTCGTCCGGCGAACTCGGGATAGATGGTCTTCAGGGGGCCGCACTCCTGCGGCAGCGCGCCCAGGGCGGTCACCTCGACGCGGTCGTGGCGAAGCAGAATGCGCATGAGTTCGGCAGCGGCGTAACCGGTGGCGCCCAGAATGCCGACGCGTAGTTTTTTGGCCATGGGTCGGATCCTCCACAACTGGCGGCGAGATTATAGCGGTCGCCGCACGGGGTATCGTAAGGAAAAAGCCCGACGCCACGGTGGCGTCGGGCCCTGGATGGCAATCGTGGGCGATAGCCGTTCGGTTATCGCTTGCTGAACTGGAAGCTGCGCCGAGCGCCGCGTCGGCCGTATTTCTTGCGTTCCTTCATGCGGCTGTCGCGGGTCAGGTGGCCGGCTTCGCGTAGGGCGTCGAGCCGGTCGGGCATGAGTTTCAGCAGAGCGCGAGCCAGGCCCATGCGGACGGCTCCGGCCTGGCCGGTGAAGCCGCCGCCCTCGACATTGGCGAAGACATCGAACTTGCCGAGCATGTCCACGGTCTTCAGCGGGGCGACGACGGCGTTGCGGTCCTTCTCCTCGCTGAAGTAGTCGTTGATCTGGCGGTCATTGATTTTGAACTCGCCTTTGCCTTCGGCGATACGGACACGGGCGACGGACGTCTTGCGACGGCCGGTGCCCCAGGTGAACTGGCGTCCCTGGATGGTGGACGGCGACGCCGCGGGGCGCTGGGGCCGGGCGGGAATGCCGGTCTGGTCCGAGGCAGTCTCGCTGCCGGTTCCTTGCAGTGCGGGGGCCTTGGGTTCTTGGGTATCGGCCACGTACAAATCCTCCCTAAATCATTGCAGCCCGGCCTACAGGTCGAGGGGCTCGGGCATCTGAGCCTGGTGCGGGTGCTCCGCGCCGGCATACGCTTTCAGTTTCGAGAACATGGCGCGGCCGAGCTTGCCCTTGGGCAACATTCGCCGCACGGCCCATTCGATGGGCCACGTGGGATGCTTCTGCATGACTTTTTCGAAGGTGTACCAGTGGCGGCCGGAGTGATAGCCGGTGTACCACTCGTAGATTTTTTCGGTCCGCTTCTTGCCCGTGACGCGCACCTTCTCGGCATTGACGACGATCACGAAATCGCCCACGTCCACATGCGGGGTGTAGATCGGTTTGTGCTTGCCCATAAGAACACGGGCAATCTTGGCGGCCAACCGTCCCAGCGTCTTGTCGGTTGCGTCAACCACGTACCAGGCGGCCGCCTGCTCACCCGGCTTGGCAAGGGTCGTTTTCATCGTCTTGGTTGCCATGACGTCTCCAGGCCTACAAAAAATGCGACACAGCCACACCGTTGCCGCATCGAGCGGCAGCGCAGACTGGATATTATAGAAACCCGGTCAGGGTCTGTCAAGGTCAAAGAACGCGGTCCTTGGCCTGAAAAAGCCCCTGGGAGACCAAAAAGGCCACGGTATCGGCCTGTCGGCGGCCGTAACCGATGATTTCCAGGAACCTCCGGGTCGGTCCGCGGACCGTCAGATGCACCTCGTACCGCTCGGCGGGCAGGGCTTCGGGCACGCGATCGGCCCACTCGACGACGCTAACTCCTTCTCCGGCAAAGGTTTCGTCGCTGCCGATATCGAGCATCTGAGCACTGGAGGTGAGGCGGTAGGCGTCGAAATGGCTGACCGTGAGGCGGGCCTCGTAAACTTGCATCAGGACGAAGGTGGGGCTGGTCACTTCGTCGGCGTCGCCGCCAAGGCCGCGCACGAGTCCTTTGGTGAAATAGGTTTTGCCGGCGCCGAGCTGGCCGTAGAGGCAAACGACGTCGCCGGCCACGAGCCGCGCGGCCAGAGCGGCGGCGCACTGTTGCGTCTGGTCGATGCCGTCACAGAGACACGAGGCGCGGGCCCGGATCATCGCCAATGCTCGTACCCTCCGGGCTTCAATTCCACGGTGCGTCCCTGGGGATCGATCAGGATGCAGCCCTCGTCGGCCGGCACGAAGCGGCCGATCACCGAGATCTCGACGCCGAGGTCCAAGGCAAGCACCTTCGAGATATCCGATTCCGCGACGGCGAAGAGTAGTTCGAAGTCCTCGCCGTCGTTGAGCGCATGGTCGAGCGGGCTTCGGCCGTCGCGGGCCGCCAACTGCACAGCGGCATCGGAGATGGGCACCCGGTCCGCCTCCAGACGAACGCCGACGCCACTTTCGCGACACAGGTGATGGATGTCGGTGGACAAACCGTCGCTGAGGTCGATCATGGCGGTCACGGTTGCCGTCTCGGACAGGCGGCGGGCCTCGGCCAAACGCGGCCGAAACGTCAGATGCCGGCCCAGCAGCGATCCGCCGAGCCGCCCAGTCACGCAAACACAATGGCCCGCTCGGGCGCCGCTGCGGCGCACCGGCCGCTCGGCGTGGGCCACAACGGTCACGGTGATGGCCAGCCGCTGGTCCCACGAGGTGATGTCGCCGCCGACCCACGGGCAATCGAACTCGTCGGCGCAGCGTTTCAGACCGGCGAAGAGGGCCTGTCCCTGGGCCATCGTGAAGTCGCGCGGCAAGGCTAGCGTGCCGACGGCGCCGACCGGCACGGCGGCCATGGCAGCGATGTCCGACAGGTTCTCGGCCAGGGCTTTCCAGCCGACGTCGGGCAGCGGGTCGCGACGGGCGTCGAAGTGCGTGCCGTCGAGAATCGTGTCGGTGGCGACAAGCACGCGGCCGCCGTCGGGCAGACGCAGTTCGGCCATATCGTCGCCGGGACCGATGGTGACACGCGGATCGGTGCTCGGCAGTTGCGAGCGGATCCAGCGGATAAAGGCCAGTTCGCCGCGAGGCTCGGTCATGGTCGCCTCGAAGAGTCAGGACACGTAGCGTTGAAGAAACAATAGCGCCTCGTCGGCCACTTGGCGGGCCGTGGACTCGTAAGGGTACAGTTCGACGGTTACCCAGCCATTGTACCCGATGTCGCGCAGGGCCCGGAACACGGCGGCATAGTCGATCGCGCCGCGGCCGGGCACGAGGTGTTTGTGTTCGCGCGTCGGCGCGATGTCCTCGATGTGGACGTGTCGGATCCACGGGGCGAGTTTGTGGGCGGCTTCGGCCGGGTCGTCGCCGACGCAGAAGAAGTGGCCCACGTCGAAGTTCAGGCCCACGTGTCCGTGCGGCACGGTGCCGATGAATTCGAGGAAGTCGTCTGCCGACTCCAGCAGCAGCTCCGGTTCGGGTTCGATCAGGACCGTCACGTCGAGCTGGCGGGCCAGCGGATACACCATCTGGAGCCCCAGTCGGAAGAACTCCATCGCCTGCCCGTGGGTGATCTTGGGCGAGACGTGGCCGCCGGGCTCGGTGCTGATGGTTTTGGCGCCCAGGTCGGCGGCCAATCGAAGCGCATTCTCGGTGTGCTCGACGCGCTGGGCACGGACCTTCGGCGACGGGTCGATCCACGAGGGGTTCCATGTGTCGCCGAGCGCGAAGAAGGTGAAGGCGTTGATGTTGCTGACTTGGAGCCGCAGATCGCGCATCTGGCTCACCAGGGCCTTGGTGCGTCGGCGGCTCATGTGCGGCGGGTAGGCGTGCGGCACGTCGGCCATGATTTCGACGCCCTCGTAACCGGCGTCGGCGATCTGGTCGATGGCCTCTTCGAGGCTCACTTTTTTGAAGGCGTTGGTACTGAAGGCCAATCTCACGTCCGGAGTCTCCTGGATGCGGGGAGTTCGCTGATTCAGCGCACGGGAAATATACTGCCGACGCCGGAAGGGTTCCAGCGCAAACCGTCCGCTCATACTCACGCGGAGAGGTCGCGGCACCGGCCATCCCTGATGTGGCCGGCATGGCGCCCGGCCAGTCCCACGACTCATCGAGGAGGCGGCTTGCCACTCGTGGCCACGCGTGACCATGCCGCCCCCGCCTGGCGAGGGATTACGGCAATGCGGACGGTCGGGCGGCGAGAAAATCGGCGACGGCCTCGGCGGCGCGGCGTTGGACGAGTGCGGCAGCGTGGCGCATGGCCTGGGCAACGGTGACATCGGCGGCAACGAGGCTGCGGGCATCGACGATGCCTTCGCGTCGGAAGGCGGCGAGGTCGCCGGCCAGGGATCCGGCGATGACGATGCACGGAACGCCGGCGTCGCGTGATCGGCGGGCGACGCCGACGGCGGCCTTGCCCTGGAGGCTCTGGGCATCGAGGCGTCCTTCGCCGGTGAGGACGAGATCGGCCCCGACGAGATGGTCATTGAACCGTGTGGCGTCCAGGACGAGGTCGATGCCGGGGCGCAGTTCGGCGGCGAGCAGGGCCATGAGTGCGGCGCCGAGTCCGCCGGCGGCCCCTGCCCCGGGCACCGATTCGACATCGCGGCCCAGGTCGTCGCGGAAACGATGGGCCAGGTTGCGCAGTCCCGCGTCGAGGGCCGCAACCTGGTCGGGCGTGGCGCCTTTCTGTGGACCGAACACGGCGGCGGCGCCTTCGGGACCGGTCAGCGGATTTCGCACGTCGCAGGCGACGAGGATTTTGGATTGGGCGAGTCGCGGATCCAGTGTGTCGGTGCGGATAGCAGCGATCTGCGACAGCGCTCGGCCGCCGCGCAGCACTTCGCGGCCATTGGCGTCGCGGAACGAGGCGCCGAGTGCCTGGGCCATGCCGACGCCGCCATCGACGGTGGCGCTGCCGCCGATGCCGATGAGGATTTGCCGCGCGCCGGCGTTCAGGGCGGCACGGATCAACTCGCCCGTGCCGAAGGTGGTGGTGAGCATGGGATTACGGCGTTCGGGGGGCACCAAGGGGAGACCCGAGGCGGCGGCCATTTCGATGACGGCGGTTCGGCCGTCGCCGAGCATGCCCCAGGCGGCCTCAACGCGTTCGCCGAGCGGGCCGGTGACGGTGGCGGTCATGAGGCGTCCGCCCGTGGCCGCAACGAGGCACTCGACGGTGCCTTCGCCGCCGTCGGCGATGGGCAGGTGAACCAGGGCGGGCGCGGTACGGCCGGCGTCGGCGCAGGCCTGGGCCGCGCCGCGGCCCATGGCGTGGGCTACGTCGGCGGCCGAGAGGCTTTCCTTGAACGAATCGGGGGCCAGGATGATTTTCATGCGGGGACAGCCTTCTCAGTGGCGAATTTCAGGTTTGCCGCGAACGGCGACGGAGACACGGACGGCGTAGGGGCCGCGGACGACGCGAAGGACGATTTTGGCGCCGGCGGGCACGCGGGCCAGGGCGACGGCCAAGTCATCGAGGTCGCGGACAGCCTGCGGCCCGACCTGGATAAGAACATCGCCGGCACGGAATCCGATCTCGGCAGCAGGGCTGCCTTCTTCAACGCCCGTCACAAGAGCTCCGTAGTCAATGGCCGTACGGAACCGTTGGGCCAGTTGCTCGGTCATATGGCTGACGTGCAGGCCGATGCGATCGAGAGCCAGGCGGCCGCCGTCGCGTTTGGGGGCTTCGCCGAGCGTGACGGTGAGGGATTTCAGTGCGTCGTCGCGGCGAATCTTGAATTCGACCTTGTCGCCGACGTTGCGTTTCAGCAGCGACGTTTCAAAATCGACGACCGACTCGATGGCGTGGCCGTTGACGCCGAGGAGGGTGTCGCCGGGGCGGAGTCCGGCGGCGTCGGCGGGGCTCTTGGGCTCGATTTCGGTGATGCGCAGTTCGGCGACCCAGAGGCCGTCGGGGCCGCGGCGACCGGTGCCGGCGACGTCGAGACCGAGCCAGAGGCGCTTGGTGTTGCGGGCACTGAGCAGGCCGACGAGCTGGTCGCGGACATGGTCCACGGGGATGGCGAAGCTGAGGCCCTCGGCGTCGGCGCGGATGGCGGTGTTGATGCCGATGACCTCGCCGTGGATGTTCAGCAGGGCGCCGCCGGAGTTGCCGGGATTGATGGCGGCGTCGGTCTGGATGAGGCCGGTGTACGTGACGCCGCCGGCGAATTCGAGGGTGCGATCGGTGGCGCTGACGATGCCGGCGGAGACAGTGTTGGCGTAGCCAAGGGGGTTGCCGATGGCAATGACGGTTTCGCCGATCATGAGGTCGGAGCAGGTGCCGAGACGGGCGAACGGCAGGGGTTTGTCGTCGTTGATCTTGATGATGGCCAGGTCGTTGTCCACGTCGGCAGAGACCAGTTCGGCGTCGAATTCGCGTTTGTCGGCCAGGACGACCTTGATCTGGTCGCTCTGCTGGACGACGTGGGCGTTGGTGACGATGTAGCCCTCGTGGTGGATCAGGACGCCGGAGCCGAGGCTGCGGCTGACGCGGCGGCGTTCGATCATGTCGCGCGGCATGTGGCGCAGAAAGATGTCGGGCAGGCCGAGAAAGAACGGGTCTCGGTCGAGGGTCTCGCGCTGGGTGGCGATGTTGACGACGGCCGGCCCGCAGGCCTGGACGGCCCGGACGATGGGCGTGCGGCGGTCCGGGGGCACGGCCCCCTCGGCGGCAAGCAGGCGGGCGGTCCCGGCCACCTGAACGGCCAACACCAGCGAAGCGGCAAGGAATGCTCTTTTCATGGTCCTACGATCCTCCAGTCGGATGGCGCAGTGTAATCGTCTCGGGCGGTTCGGGCAAGGGGCCGGGAACGGTTCCTGCCGTGAGAACCTTTGGCCCTTGTCAGACGGTACGAAGCCTCCTATACTCATGCCTGTCGCGTGCGGTGGCGGCGCGACACGTCCTTGGGCCAGGCGGCGTGTCATGAGCGTTGAACCGACAATCCCTCACCAGATGGACGAATCCGGCCTGCACAAAGTGCTGGAAATCGCCCGGCGCATGGGCAGCGAGCGGTCGCTGGACCCGTTGCTGACGCTGATACTAGACGAGGCGGTCAAATTGCTCGGCGCCGAGCGGGCCACTTTGTTTCTATACGACGCACGGACGGACGAATTGTACTCGAAAATCGCCCAGAAGAGCGAAATCGGGGAGATCCGTTTCCCGGCGGACAAGGGAATCGCCGGGTTCATTGCCCGTAACAAGGCGTGCGTGAACATTCCGGACGCCTACCAGGATCCGCGGTTCAATCCGGAACCGGACAAGAGGACGGGGTACCGGACGCGGAACATTCTGGGTTGCCCGATGCTGGACCTGGAAGGCCGCCTGGTGGGTGTGCTGGAGGTGTTGAACAAGAGCGGCGGCCCGTTCACGCTGGCCGACGAATACCTGATCGCCGTGCTGGGCAGCCAGGCGGGCGTGGCGCTGGACCGGGCGCGGTTGCAGGAGGAGTACCAGGCGAAGATCGAGATCGAACGGGACCTGGACGTGGCGCGGCGGATACAGAAGGCGCTGATGCCGCGCGAGGTGCCGCCGTCGCCGGGGTTCGACATCGCCGGGTGGAGCGAGCCGGCGGACCAGACGGGCGGCGACATATTCGACCTGTTCCCGACGCCGTGCGGCGAGGTGGGGTTTCTGCTGGGCGACGCCACGGGGCACGGCATCGGGCCGGCGTTGATGATTTCGGAGACGCGTGCGGCGGTTCGTGCGGTGGCTGCCGACTGCAACAATCTGTCAAAAATTCTGACCGTGGCCAATGAGCTTCTGGTAAACGACGCCTCGGACGGACGGTTTGTGACGCTGATGGCGGGGATGATCGACAGCAAGACGAAGCGGGTGCGTTATAGTTCGGCAGGCCAGGGGCCGACGTTCCTGCTTCGCCGCGAGGGCGACAGGGTGGAGACGCTGGAGCCGACGGGCCTGCCGCTGGGCATCATGGTGGGCCCCGAGTGGCCGGAGATTACATTGACCATGGCGCCGGGCGACCTGCTGCTGGTGGTGTCGGACGGGATACTGGAATGTGCCAACGCGGCCAACGAGATGATCGGCGCGGACCGGTTCGTGGCCGAGATGAGGCGGCACCGTGACCGGCCGGCCAGCGAGATGGCGGCGGCCATCGCGCGAATGACAGAGGAATTCGCCGCCGGAGAACCGTTCCGCGACGACCGGACGGCCATCGTGATCAAGAGAACCGACGAGCCATGACCGACCTGCCCCCGAACACAAACGAGAATCCGACGGCGCTGCGGGACGACGCACACCTGGACCGGGCCGTGGAACCGGAGTATGCCGCCGTGAGCGTCATGGCCATTCTGGCGCTGATTCTGACGGGCGTCGGGGCGCTGGCCATGCTGCCGCAACAGGCCTACGTCGGGATTCCCGGGGTGACGTACCGTGCGCCGATTCTGCTGGTGCTTCCGGTGGCGTCGTTGCTGTTCGCCCTGGCGGCGCGTCGGAAGATCGTCCGCAGCGAAGGAACGCTCGTGGGTCTTCGTGCGGCCACGGCGGCCGTGGCGCTATCGGCACTGTTCGTGGCGGGATCGGTGGCGCTGCACGGGTACCTCCAGCACCGGCAGTACTCGCTCAATCAGGCCATTCTGACGGAGACCCAGGGATATTTGGATCGCCTTCTGAACGAGGACTACGAAAGCGTGTACCGGGAAATAGCCGCCAACAACCCGGGCATCGTCAGCGAGGGGCTATCGCCGACGGCCTTCGGGGAGATGATCGGCAGCCTGTTGAAGCAAGGTGGCGATTACTACGGTCGCCGGCTCCAGAACCAGGGCGTGACCATGCCCGAAGACACGACCGAGGACGGAGAAATCCGCGGCTATGTGACGCACCGTTTCCTGTTCAAGCGAGGCGCGGTGGACCTGAACTTCATTTTCGCTCAACGGGACGGGCGCTGGAAGCTGATGCTCGTCAAGCCAAGCATGGCGTTCGAGTTCCTTCCCCCGGACGCCAAGCCGAAGAAACGTTTCGACCCGTAGGGCCGCTCTCGCCAATTCTGCGAGACGGTTCGACAGGATTCCTGAACAAGACCTTCTGGGGTTTCTGGAGTTCATAGGCAATCCGGCAGGTCACCTTTCTGTTCAGAAACGCGAACGCCGTCCATGGGACGGGGAAATGGAGGAGGTCATGAATACCTGTAGTTTGGCAATTGCATTCATGGTTGGACCACTCCTGATCGGTGTTGCTTCTGGCGACGACGCCCAAATGGATAGCAGTGCAGAAAGCAACAACGCTGCGATACTGGAAGCCCAGATCAACCTGCTCAAGGCCACCATATCTGACCGAGACAAGAAGATCGAGTCCTTGCAGAAGGAAATCGAAGAGTTAAAAGCGATGCTCGCGCAGGTGATGTTGATTGACCTGACCGAAGATGAGGCCAGCCCAGGGGACACAACACCGCCGGGGCCCACTCTAAGATACCCGCAGATCATTCAGTCAGTGTGGCAGGCACTCACGCCATTTCCAAATGACGCGACAGAGCTTCAGCAGACCGAGCAGTGGAATCGACAGCGGAAGGAACTGTATGACGCCTGTGTCGGCAAACGGGCCAATCTAGGCGGGGTCGTTGAATACGTGAGTACAGAGGGGGTCGTCCACGTATCATACAGTAATGATGCCAAACGGCAGAAGATTATTGAAAGCAACAGTAAGCTCCAGCCACATACGACAGGGGGACTCAGGCCTGTTGCGGTCACAGCCAAACCCAAGCCCGTTCCACCATTGGAGCGGATGACCGTAGTCATCAAGCTTCCGCTAGACAGAGCGATTAAACTCCGACAAGGCCAGTCCTTAATGGTAACTGGGATAATCAAATCCATTACGCTTAACACTTTTCCTGGCTCAACGAAGGCAATCTTCTTTGTTGAACTAGAGGAATGACGAGTCACTGCACTCGTCTTCTGGGTGTTTGGCTCATTGACTCGAATCAGGGTGCAGAGGACAGAAACCATCTGGGCGAGATCGTCTGGCGGGTACCACGCTTTGGAGGCCGGACAAGGTGCGGACCAAAGTGTGCGTCGTGTTCCGCCCGGCACACTTTGGCGCCGGCTGCACCGTCGCTCCAAAGTGTGGCACCCCAGAATCGACTTTGTTTCTGACGCACTGCACCGTCGCCGCGCATCACGCAGGTTGCCCGTGGGCCATTCTCGGGGATGCGCATCGACAAGGCCGGCGGCTGACGTGTGCGCGCACTGCCGGGGGACGGTCTGGGACGGTCGGCATGGCCGCCCCTCGACAGGGCTCGGGAACTCCGTCAAGCGGCCATGGCACCCGAATCTATTCCTTGGGCAGTTCGCCGGCGGGCTGTTCCTTGCGGCGGATGTCGGCGCCGAGTTTACGAAGTTTGACGTCGAGGTTTTCGTAGCCGCGGTCGAGGTGGTAGATGCGCCGGACTTCGGTCTCGCCGTCGGCGATGAGGCCGGCCAGGACGAGGGCGGCGGAGGCTCGCAGGTCGCTGGCCATGACGGGCGCGCCGGAGAGGCGCCGGACGCCGTGGACGACGGCCATGTTGTTCTCCTTGCGGATGTCGGCGCCCATGCGGTTGAGCTCGGCGACGTGCATGAAACGGTCGGGGAAGATTTTCTCGGTGACGACGCTGATGCCGTCGGTCAGGCACAACAGAGCCATGAGCTGGGCCTGGAGGTCGGTGGGATAGCCCGGGAAAGCCAACGTGGTGACGTCCACGGGCTTGAATCGTTTGCGTCCGACGACGGTGACGGAGTCGTTGTCGCGGGTGACCTTGACGCCCATTTCCTGGAGCTTGTGGAGCGGCGCCATCAGGTGATTCCATCGGGCGTCGCGGACCGTGACGCGGCCGCCGGTGGCGGCGCCGGCCATGAGGAGGGTGCCGGCCTCGATGCGGTCGGGGATGACGTCGAAGCTGACGGCGTGGAGACGGTCCACGCCGGTGATCTCGATGCGCGGGGTGCCGATGCCGTTGATGCGTGCTCCCATGGCGACGAGCATTTCGGCGAGGTTGCGTACCTCGGGCTCGCAAGCGGCGGCCTCGATGATGGTCGTGCCGCGGGCGAGTGTGGCGGCCATGAGAACGTTGGCGGTGCCAAGGACGGTGCTGCCGAAGGGCCCGCCGAGGTAGAGTTCGCGTCCCTTGAGACCGCGCGGGACGGAGCATTCGAGGTATCCGTGCTCGGTGCGGATGCGAGCGCCCAGGGCGGCAAGTCCACGGACGTGGAGATCCACGGGTCGGGAGCCGATGGCACACCCGCCGGGCTGGCTGATGCGGGCCCTGCGTCGGCGAGCCAGGAGCGGCCCCATGACGCAGATGCCGGCGCGCATGGTGCGCATGATGTCGTAGGGCGCCTCGATGCCGGACTCGTCCTTGACCTCGATCTCGAGGGCATCGCCCTTGCGTTCGACCTCGGCGCCGAGGGTGCGCAGGAGCATGCTCATGGTCCGGATGTCCATCAGGTCGGGCACGTTGCGCAGACGGGTGCGTCCCTCGGCCAACAGGGCCGCCGCCATCATCGGCAGGGCCGCATTCTTCGAGCCGCCCGCCTGCACGGTTCCCTCAAGCGGCTTGCCGCCGCGAATCACCATCATATCCATACAGCGAATCGCTCCAATTGGGCGCCAGTGGAATCTGCTCTACGGCCGCTAGCCTACAAACTGGGCCGCGAGTTTGCAAGCGTGTGGGCTGCATGTGTTATCATGGAGTCGTCGGCAACTCTGGAACCCGCCCGTGCGGGGCGCATCCAAGATATACGGCAGCGGACAGAGTAAGCTCGTGTTTCCGACCGAAAGGAGGCAGACGATGATGCGATGGACGACGATTTTGGTGTGCAGCCTCGTGTGTGTTGCGGCGGGTGTCTCGGTCGCCTGGGGCCAGGGGGAGCCGGGGGTAACCGTGACGGTGTACAACCAGGGATACGCGGTGGTAAAAGAGGACCGCGTGGTCGAGATTCCCGAGGCCCAGTCGGTGATCAAGTTCACGGACGTGGCACAGCGGATCGACCCGACGAGCGTGTATTTCAAGAGTCTGACGGACCCGGACGGGACCGGGGTGCTGGAGCAGAACTACGAGTATGACCTCGTCAGCGCCGACAAGCTGCTGGCCAAGTACATCGACCGGCCGCTGAGCGTGTGGACCACAAACGGCAAGAGATATGAGGGGACGCTGCTGTCGTTCGACGCGGGGCAACTGGTGCTGAAGACGCCCGAAGGGATCGCGATGGTGCAGCGGGCACAGAACGTGCAGGACATTCAGTTCGCGGCGTTGCCGGAGGGGCTGCTGACGAAGCCGACGCTGGTGTGGAAAGTCGCGGCGGGACGGACCGGGAAGCACCTGGTGCGGATGGCGTACCAGACGACAGGTATGGAGTGGCGGGCCGACTACAACGTCGTGACCAACAAAGACGACACGAAAGTGGACGTAGCCGGTTGGGTGACGGTGACGAACAACTCGGGGGCGACATATAAGGACGCGAGGCTGAAGCTGATCGCCGGAGACGTGCGGCGGGTGGAGCCGCCGGCGCTGCCGCCGATCACGTATGAGGGGGCCCGCAGGGCCACAGCGGCCATGAACGCGGCTATGCCGGAGGAGAAGGCGTTTTTCGAGTATCACCTGTACACGTTCCCGAACCGGACGACGCTGGCCGACAGTCAGGTCAAGCAGCTTCAGTTGTTGAATGCGGCGGACGTGGGTGTCGAGAAGGCGTATGTGTACGAGGCCCAGACGGGCCGGTACTGGGGCGGCACATACACCGACCGCAACTACGGGCAGACGGGCAACAAGAAAGTGAAAGTGATGCTGGAAATCGCGAACACCAAGAGCAACCACCTGGGCATGCCGCTTCCGGCGGGGAAGGTGCGGGTGTTTAAGCGCGACGAGGCGGACAATTCGCTGGAGTTTATCGGCGAGGACCAGATCGAGCACACGAAAGATACGGACACGGTGAAGCTGTACGTCGGCAACGCCTTTGACATCAACGGCGAGCGAGAAGTGCTGGATTTCAAAGTTGAGACGGGGCGAAAATGGATGCAGGAGAAGGTACGGATCACGCTGACCAGCGCCAAGGACGAAGCGGTAAAGGTAAAGGTGGTGGAGAAGATGCTTCGAGCGCTGACGTGGCGAGTGACGGACAAGAGCGACAACTTCACGAAGGAGAATGCCTTCACGGCGCATTTCGACGTAGAGGTGCCGGCGAAGAAGGGCGACGAGCCGGGCAAGAAAGTGATCGAGTACACGGTGGAGTACACGTGGTAGGCGGCGATGCTCGGGACATCGGAAGAAGGCACGATGCGACCGCCCGGGGCGCGAGGCTCCGGGTGGTCGCGTTACGCGGGGGGCGGCAGGGTGTCCCCCGCGCCCGCGGGGGTCGGAAAAGGCTGCGCGGGGCTGGGCGGAAATCGTAAAGGTTCTTGAAGCATCTCTCTGAGTTGGGCACAATACAGATCTGCGAGAACGGCACAGGGGGCTGCGCCGATTTTCCTGCATGTGTAGAACCCCTCGCCCGGGTGGGCGTCTAAGAAAGCGACGGTGAGGCATGGCTCGTGTGGATGCTCAAGGTTGGCCGGCGGACGGCGAACTGGTTGAGCAGTGCCGCAACGGGAAGGCCGAGGCGTTCCAGGCGTTGGTCGAGCGGTATCAGGACCGCGTGTACAACACGGCGTATCGGATGGTCGGCCTGGAAGAGGACGCGCGCGACATCGTGCAGGAAGCGTTCCTGAAGGCCTATGAAAACCTGGGGCGATTCCGTGGCGAGTCGGGCTTCTACACCTGGGTGTTTCGCATCGCTGTGAACCTTTGCTTGAGCTATCGCCGCAAGGCGCAGCGCCTTCGGCTGGTGATGCCGAAGGACGATCCCGAGGGCCTGCTGGGCCAGTGGGCGCACCAGGCGCAGTCGCTGGTCAGTCCACCGGAGGCGGCCATGGAAGCCGTGGAAACCGAGCGACGCGTCAGCCAAGCACTGCTGCGTCTGGATACGGATCATCGCGCGGCGGTGGTGCTTCGCGACATCGAGGGGCTGGACTACCAGACGATATCGAGCATTCTGGACATTCCTCCGGGAACGGTGAAGTCTCGGATACACCGCGCGCGGATGATGTTGCGGGACGAGTTGAAGGACCTGATCGCGTAGTCGAGGGCGGCAGTTGCAGCGAGGGCCCAGAGATGTTGTGCGATAAGATACAGGACAACCTGTCGGCATATATCGACGGCGAAGCCGGGCCGGAACTGGCCGCGGAGATCGAGCGTCACGTGAGCGAATGCGAGCAGTGCCGCGCGATGCTCGGACAGTTGCGCAAGGTGGCGGGGCTGGTGGGGTCGATGCCTCAGCACGCGGCACCGCTGACACTGGCCGAGGACGTTCAGAGCCGCCTGGAGCGGCAGATGCTGATGGAGGCGGGCGGCGAGCCGGAACCGGCCGCGGTACAAGCAGATCGGCGGTTGCCGCAACGTCGGCCGGCGATGTGGCCGCGCGTGGCGGCGGTGGCGGCGTGTCTGGTGCTGGTGGCGGGGATCGCGGCGTTGCTGGCGCCGCAGGGAGGTCTCAAGACGGAGTATGCGGCCGGGCCTGCGGCGCCCGTGGATCGCATCGCGGCAAGCAAGGTCAATGGGCCTGCCAAGATGGACTGGGACTCGGCGACGACTCCCATCGCGCGGGCCGATGAGGACAAACTCGGCGCTGTCGGAAAGGCCGACTCGACAGACGGACAGATGCAGCGCAGCCTGCGCGGCCGGGACCCGGAATTCCACTCGAAGATCGCAGCCGGCGCGGCCGGGAACGTCGGACGAGAGTCGCTCGGTATGGAGTACGAAGCCGAGCGCTATGTGACAGAGAAGGCCCATGACGAGAGGCTTTTGACGGACGTTGAGATCGCAAGGAAAAACACCAACATAGATGAGGCTTCGGATGCGGCATGGCTTGCATTCGAGGGACGCCGGACGTCCGGGGCGAGCGAGAACGAGCTGTTTCTGGTGGCGGCGGACGTGGAGTCGGGCGAGCGGGCGGTCCAGGACGCGCTGGTCCAGGCGGGCGTGGTGAACGCGACGTTGAACCGCGCGGTGGTGACGCCGGCTCGGTCATCGACGTTCGGGTTTCGCTCGTCGCAGCAGCCGGAAACGACAACGGCCGCCAAAGAAGGTGTGGCCACTGCAACGGAAGATGCCGAGGTGCTGGAGATTGTGACCATCGAGGCGCGGGTGGCCCCGTCGCAGGCGGCGACGTTGAATCTGCTGGTGGCCAACAGCGACGCCCTGACGGTGAGCGAAGCAAGCAACGGCGTTTTCGCCCAAGCGGCGCAGACGCAGCAACTGATGCGGCAGGTGCCGGCGGTGGCGCGGAACCGGGCTCTGGCCGACAATCGGATTGTCCAGAGCAATCTGAAGATGCAGATGCAGCGGGCGAACCTCTCGCAAGAGATGCCGCGACAGGTTGCCGGCTTCCAGCGGAGAGGCGAGGGCCGTGACGAGAAGCGGGCGGCGGAGGCCGCCATCGACCAGGCGGTGAACAAGCCCGCGGAGGAGCAGGCTCCTGCGGGGAATGCGCCCGCGACGCCGGCGGTGGGGCAGACCGCACCGGCGTCGGGTGACCGGCCGAAGGAACTCGACGGCGGCAGGCAACAGGACCTGCCCGTGCGGCTGACGGAGGGGGCGTCTGCGACGAACGACGACGTGACACCGGCGTCGGCGGCGCCGGAGGCATCCCCTGCCCCGGCGGCGGCCCCGGAACCTAGTGCGGCGCCGCAGGTGCAGACGAACGAGGGGACACGGATGTACCGGGATGCGGCCGAGGCGAAACAGGCGGTGGCGGCGTCGCAGGCGGCCGCAGCAACGACTGCGGACGGCGCGGGGCAAACGCCGGCGGCCGCCGGCGTCAGGGGGATATCGCAAAGAGCCATCCCGGGCGATGCGGCGGGCCAGTTGGAGGGAGGCGTTGTCGGCGCCCCGGCGGGCGAGGCGACGCTGCCGATCGTGATTCAACTGGTGGTGCGTCGGGGTCCGTCGCAGGCGGCCGCGGCAGCTTCGGTGCGTGATGTGTCGCAGAAAGCCGCGACGGAGACGGAGCGGCCGGAGGCGTTGCGCGAGGAAACACAGGCTGCGCCATCCCCCCTGCCCTCGGAGAGTGGTCCTCGGGAAGCGCCGGCGCAGCCGTAGTATGGTTTCAGCGAGCGACGTGGGACGGTGGACGACGAACGGGCGTTGCGCCCCCATGGGCCAAGGCGGCCAGACGCGGCATCGAGGGACCGGGATCGGAACGGTATCCAAAGAGCCGCACCAGGGCGCCCACGGCCACCGGGCAGAATTGTTTTCCGGAGTTGGCGAGAATTTCCTCCACTGAACTCTGCGGCGACCGCTGCGGCCGATAGGGCCGTTCCTGGGTCAGCGCGACGAAGGCATCGGCAACGCTGATGATTCTCGCTCCGAGAGGGATGTCCTTGCCCTTGATGGCCATGGGATATCCCTGGCCGTCATAGCGTTCATGGTGGTGCTTGACGGCGGCTGTGACCTCCCTGTTCAGGAGTAGATTGTGGACGATCTTCTCGCTGACCGAGACGTGGGAGTGCAGGTGCTCGATTTCGTCGTGGGTGAGTTGTTCCCGCTTATTGACGATCTCGTCGCGCAGGGCGACGCGTCCCACGTCGTGCAGCAGTGCGGCGACGACCACTTCCTTGGTGTTCTTCGGCGGCAGCTTGAGCACCTGGGCCAGCTTGCTGGAAAGCAAGGCCACTTCCTTGGAGAACCCGGCGAGGTATTTTTCCTTGGCCTCGACGGCGGCAATCAGGGCGTGAATGCTCCGCAGGATGGCCGGATTGGTTCTTTCCTGGCGGACCAGTTCCTTCCGCCAGATGGCGTCCCAATGGATGGCGGCCTGCACGATATCGACAGGACCATAGGGCCACAAGAGCACGTCCCGGACGCCGGCATGCATCAGCTCCTGCAACATCTTCTCATCGGTACGCTTGCATAGGACAATCAGGATCGGGCCGGCGTGGACATGGCGAAGCGTCTGCATGCCCTCGAAGATCGAGCGGTCGGGCAGCGGGATTTCGGCGAACTCGGCCGAATCGACGAAGACGACGCCAGGCTTGATGGGCGTCGAAAGGGTGACGGCCTCGGCCAGCGATCCTGCGACGAAGCATTCCCACTCTTGTGCTCGAAAAGCTTTGTCGCAGGTTCGTCGGAATGATTCGGTAGGCGCTACAACAAGGACGGCACGCTTCGGGCTAGCCATGGGGTGACTCCGGCTTCAGGCGTACCCGGCAGACCGCGACATGGGCCGATGCAGTATGCCCTGCGTATCACAGCCGATGCGGACAGGCACCACAGCGAGCCCTTGGTTTTGCCTGGCACGGTTGCCCCCCGAGCAATATTCGTGCCCCCCATGGTACACATATCGGCACTATGGTTTATCAACTTAAACGAAGTGGTGTTTTTTGTTCGTATGAGCCTCTATACCACATGCACGGCTATCGGCCCGACTTAGGAATCGGCCGGGCATGCACGTCGGCCCGAAAGAGTCGTAAAGCTTCATGTCGTCCAGTGGGTTACTATATATAGGGTACGATACGGGGCTGCCGCACCGGGCAGCCCAGTAGAAATACCAGGCCGGGTGTGCGTACGACAGGGCGGAGGAACTCATGGCAATGGGTCGGCACGCGGCGATTCGAGGTATTCTGGCGGTTCTGGCGGCGGCATGCGTCGGCGCGACGAGCGGCGGGCGTGCGGCCGCCCAGGAGATCGACTGGGGCAACCCGGCCGACGACAACCGCCGGCTATCGCCGGAAGACCGTGCTTACGTTGAGGCCGCAGAGCATGCGCTGGAACAACTGCCATTTACGGTGCAGCGCTCGGACACACTGCCTGAGATGTTGCGCGGCACGGCGGCCATGGTGCCGATGGGCGACAAGAGCCTCGGGCTGCGGGCGTGCCTGTATGTGCCGAGCTACTACGATCCGGTGCGGCCGTGGCCCCTGCTGGTCGAGGGGCGAGGGCGGTTCCTCTCGCCCCTGGCGTTGGCCGAGTTTCATCGGCACGCAGAGGATCACGGATTCCTGTTCCTGGCCGTCGAATACTCCTACTTCCGGGGGCGCAACACCGCCAAGGTGGAGGTCTGGACGCGGCAAGGCGAGAGCACGATTCAACCGAAGGAACGGGCAGGCACGGACTTTCTCCGCGATATGACGGCCGACCAGGAGCGTCTGGTGTCGTTGCTGCGGGAGATTCGGTCGAAGTATCGTGTGGATCCACAGGCCGTCGGAGCGACGGGGTTTCTTCATGCGGCGGTCATGGCCTACCGGCTGGTGCTGAACCGGCCGGAGCTGTTCTGCACGGCCATCGCGCGCAGCGGGAACTTCGATGCATTCTTCATGCCGCGGGTGTCGGGCCCGGGCAAATTGCGGCCGATCTACATCGTGTATGGGGAGAAGGAGGAGGCTACGCTGTCGGACAGCCTGGAGGCGGCCGAGTACTTTCGTCGGCGGGGGTTCACGGCGGTGCAGTCGGAGCGGATACCGAATTCGGGAGTGGATTCGCGTCCGGAGATTGCGGCAAACTACTTCCACGGGACGGTGCAGGAGTCGCTGGGGGCGGATCGTGCGGAACTGCACCGTCTGTGCGATCTGGCGGTGCGGTCCCTGGACGACAAGCTGCGTGACGTTCCGGCGGGGACGGCCGAGCAGGTCCACACGCCGGCAAGCATCCTGGCGTCCCTGTCGGAATTCGGCGAGAAGCACACGGAACCTTCACTGGCGGCCCCATGCCGGCTGATGATGGCACGGCTGATGGCCGAGAAGCTCGGGCAGCGGGACCGGGCCGAGGCGGTCCTGCGCGGGTTCCTCGATCAGCCGCTGGCGGCCGAGGCCGTGGCGCCGGAGGCGCTAGTGTACCTGGCCGAGAAGGTGCTGGACCCGAGAACGCAAACAAAGGAGGCCCTGGCCGCACTGAACAAGGTGGTAACGCGTCAAGACGTGTTGCCGGCGACCATGCAACGGGCCAAAGCCCTTCAGGAGCAACTACTGAAGGGCCGCCGCTGATCAACGTGCACCGACGCACGGCCTCGGCGAGTCGGGCGTCCACCCGGTCAGGCATTCGGAACGGTCCGTCCGTCTTTGTGGCTGGAAGGAGCGCCATTCCCCGGCCGCCTCCGTTGGCCCAACCTGCACGTCGCGGATCAGCGGAGGCGAAGAGGCATACACTGGACAACGGGGCGGCTTGCCCGTACATTGCTGGCACATATGAGGGGGCCGCCCGGAAACGTGGCCGGAGGCGACAGTGCGCGAGACAAGCTGAAGCGATGCGGGGAATCGCGACAGACAAGGAGAAGGGAACCATGGGCATCGGAACTCGAGCTATCGCGTTGTCATTGATACTGACGTGGCTGGGTGCCGGGGTGGCGTGTGCCCAGGTCGATCCGTTCGCTCCGCGCGTGCCGCCCAAGAACGGTGCGCAGCAGGAGAAGAAGGAGGACCTCCCGAAGCCGCCGCGGCCGGACGAGATTCTGGCCTCGCTGACGTTCGAGGTGCGGCAGACGGAGGAGATTCCGGGCGATCTGCGGGGTTCGGCGGCCATCTTCCCGATCGGCAAGAAGGATTTCGGCTTTAGCGGCGCGGTCTATGTGCCCAGCTATTACGACGCGGGTCGTCCGTGGCCGGTGCTGGTGGAAGGACAGTTTAAGCGGTATTCGCCGTTGACGTTGAAAGAATTCGCCATCGAGGCGGAGAAGCACGGCCTCATTGCGGTGTGCGTGGAACTGACCTACGCCGGCCATGGGACTCGGGTGTCGCAGTCTCAAGCGTGGAATCGCGAAGGCGGCACCACGGTGACGCAAACACAGGCGTTCATTCAGGATTACCTGGTGAACATGGCCGTGGACGAGAAGAACATCCTTGGGGTCCTGAAGGAGTTGGGCCAGAAATACAACGTGGCGACGGATGCGGTGGGGATTACCGGGTTCCTGTCGTGCGGCCTGATGTCGTACCGGATGATGTGCAAGTACCCGGACACGTTCCGAGTCGCCATTTCACGTACCGGCAGTTTCACGGACAAGCTTCTGCCGGAGGAGTACGAGAAGGGCCGGAAGAACTATGTGTTCGTTGTCTACGGCGAGAAGGAAGACGCGCAGATTCAGGCCGGGAGCCTGGCGGCGGCGGAGTTCTTCAAGAAGAACAATTTCTCGCGGCTGCAGGTGGAGCGTATACCGTACTCTGGGGTGGACTCGCGTCCGGAGATCGTGGGCAACTATTTCCGCGGCGCGTTCGAGGAAATTCTGGGTGAGGAGAAGAGCGAGTTCTTCCGGATTCACAAGATGGCGGTTCAGTGCCTGGAGGGGGTCAAGGACGTCACGCCGAAGAACGACCCGAAGAAGGAGGCCAAGGGTGCCCCGAAGAGCGGGGACGAACAAACCGACGACAGCCAGAAGAAGGCGCCGGCTTCGGGCGAGGATTCCGGTGAGCGTACGGAGCCGAAGCACGCGCAGGGCCCTGTAAAGGGGCCGGGGGCGGCCCCTGCGGCGCCGCCATCGCCCACGACGGTGATGGCGGCCCTGAGTCAGTTCGACGAACACTATCCGCGGTCGGCATTCAAAGGGTCGTGCCGGTTCCTGATGGCCCGCGTGGCGATGGAGAAGCTGGACGACAAGGCGAATGCGGAGAAGTGGTTGCGTGAGTTCGTCGATCCGCCGCTGTTGTCGAGCCCTCTGGCGCCAGCGGCTGTACTCTACTTGGTGGAGAAGGTGATCGACCAGGACGCGCATCGTGACGAGGCCATCCAGTGGCTCGGCAAGACGATGAATCGCCGCGAGGCCTCGGTGGAGGTGCGCAACCGGACGCGGGAGCTTCGCAAGAAGCTGCTGGAGCAACGCGACAGCGCGGCCAAGGCGCAGCCGTAGGCACGGACCGGCTGCGTTCGGACGGCAAGAAGCTGATGCGAGGATGTCGTTGGCGGCTCGATGCAACGCCGCGAGGGGCGTTTTGCCGATCTGTGCGACAGGCGGGGTTGCGGCGGAACCTCGCTCACCGGGATTGGTTTACTGAAGTGCCGCGGCGGGGGCGGATCACGTCTGCGCGGCCGGAGAGCGGTGCGGGCGACGTGCCGGCGACGTTCCGGAGAGTCGATAACGAACATGTTACGTCTGATTCTATTCGCGGGAATGGTTCTGTGGGGTCCAGGGCTGGCGAGGGCCGTGGCACAGGACGATCAGCCGCCCAGTCCGATGCGTCCCATCGAGTCGAACATAGCGTTGGCGTCCTGGGGCGCCGAAGCCACAGGTGACGGACAACCGTTCAACCCCGGGTATCCGGCGGCGCAGGCGATTGACGGGACGGAGCGGTCGGCGCTGTTCGGCAGCAAGCCGAACGGGCTGGTGGGCGGCTCGATCAGCATTGATCTGGCGATGGTGACGGAAGTAACGGCGATCGTGCTGACGCAGGCGTCGTACGGCAGCCACTGCGACCGGGCGCGGGAGGTGCAGATCCATGTGGACGGTCGGAAGGCGGCCACGGTGACGCTGGAGAATATGCCGGGGGTCGCGCAGCGTTTTCCTCTGGCGGCACGCGGCCAGACGTTCCGCATCACGGTGATGAGCCAGTACGACGATCCGCAAACGGATTTCGGCGGGTGGAACGAGATTGAGCTGATCACGGAAGAGATACCGGAGGCCAAGTTCGCATTGCCGGAGAGTTTCCTGCCTCGCGGACCGGCGTTGATCCAGCGGTGCGGTCCTGTGTCGCGGCAGGCGCAGGGCCGGCCTCGTCGTACACGGGGTCACCCGCGGACGCTCTGGACGGCCGATGAATTGGCCGAGCTGAAGCAACGGGCGGAGGTGGACTCGAATGTGGCAGCCGCCGTGCGACGTCTGACGGCACGGGCGGACGCGCTGTCGGCGGCGATGCCGTCGATCCCGCAGGCCGGGGCGTCGCCGAGCGCCGAGAACCGCGCGCGGCACCTCGCGGCGGCGCGGGCGGTGGTGGACCTGGCCCTGGCCGAACGGTTGACGGGCCAGACGCGGTACGGCGATGCGGCGGTGGAGATTCTGTCGCGGTACGTCGAGACGTTCGGACGTTCGACGGCCATCGGCGGGAGTGTGGCCTCGGGCCTGACAGGCGCGTTTGACGAGCGGAGCGATCTGGCCACGTGGGTGATCTATGTGGCGTACGGGTACGACCTGCTGCACGGCCGCCTGAGCGCGCAGCAGCGGAGCGAGTTGGGCGACCGGCTGCTTCGTCCGGCGGCGCAGGAGGCGGCCGGGCGCGATCGGCCCTGGGATCCTGTGGGACCGCAGGCGGCAATCGTGTGGGCGGCGGTGCTAACGGCCGGCTATGCGCTGGACGATTCGGGGCTGATCGACTGGGGCCTGAACGGCCGCGACGGCCGTGGGGGCGCACCGGCTCTTCTGGAAGAGGGTGTGACCGAAGACGGACTGTGGCGGACACGTCCCTGGCATGGCGCTGCGGATAGCGCGACGGAAGCGATGCT
Source organism: uncultured Anaerolineaceae bacterium (assembly GCA_964500225.1). Lineage (GTDB taxonomy): Bacteria > Planctomycetota > Phycisphaerae > FEN-1346 > JAACEH01 > JAAYDY01. The sequence goes on from CAZCOA010000001.1 coordinate 26,872, forward strand.
GGTCATGGCCGAGTGCGCCTGGCGTAACGGCAAGGATCTGTACAGCCACGGGAACGGGAAACTGCGGCGGCTGCTCGACGGGCCGCTGGAGGTAGCGTACCCGACGATGGCGTTGCCGTCGCTGCAGGAGTCCGAAGGTCGGACGCTGCTGTCGCCGCACGTGCCATCGCTGTACCGCTGGGGCTTTACGCGGTACGGCGACGTGCGGTATCAATGGCTTGCGGCTCATGCATCGGCGGACGTGTCGATACGTCCTGGCGAACTTCTGCCGGGATGCTTCGTCGAATTGCCGCAGGTTGTGGAGGCCGAGCCACACGGGCCGACCCATCAGGAAGATGAAGGGGTGGTGGTGGTGCGGAGCGGACCGGCAACCGGGGCACATCAACTGCTTGTGTCGTACGGATCGCGACGGAACGACAACCGCCAGAACCTGCTGGGATTCGACCTGTTCGGATTCGGGCAGTCGCTGATGCCGATGCCCGGTTCGTCGTATGGCAATGATCCGCGTCGGGAGCGGTGGTATCGCACGCCTGTGGCACATAACACGGTGGTGATCGACGAGCGTCGGCAGGTGCCTGGGCGGGCCTCGTTGATGACGCTGGGAAGCACGGAGGAGGCGTCGGTGGTTCGGGCGTGGACGGACCGGGCGGCTCCGGGCGTAGGGCTGGACCGGACTCTGGTGCTGACGCGGGACTACGCGATCGACCTGACGGCGGCTTTCAGCCGGAATGAACGAACGGTGGACGTGGCCTATCACGGATTCGGCGAGTTGGAGACGTCGGTTCGCCTGTCGCGTCCGTGGGGAGACTGGGGCAGCAATCGGCCCGGCTACAGCGAGTTGCGGGACGTTCGGCGCGGGGCGACGGACCTCGCATGGAAGGCCGTGTGGCGGCAGGCGGGCCGGCCGCCACTGGTGCTGACGGCGCCGGCGTCGGCGGGAACGACGGTGATCACGGCAACGGGATGGAAAGGGACGCGTGCCGTGCCACTGGTGATTCAACGTCGCCAGGGGCGCGAGGTGGCGATGGCGGCGGTGATCAACCTGAACGCCGATCCGGACTTTGTGACGTCGGTGTGCTGGCTGGAGACCGACAGCGTGAGCACCCGTGCCCTGAAGATCGAGACGACGCGCGGAGCGGACTACCTGCTGGTCAACTACGCTCCGGGGTTGCGGAGCACGGGAATGATGCGGACGGATGCGTCCCTGGCGCTGGTTCGGACGCGGAAAGTCAGTCCGGTGTCGTTGCAGGGCGTTTCGGGCGGACTGGACGGCATTTACATGGCGGGCGGCTCGACACTGGAGTTGCTGGGCGGCCGCATCGTCATCGACGGGGCGGCGCTGGTGGCCGTGGAGCGGACCGAGAACGGGCACATTCTTGTGCGGAACCTGGCCGGCAACAAGGCCACGGTGCGCGTGACGGGTCTGGATCTGCCGCCTCTGTGGCAATGCAAGGACATCGGCCGCAACATCCTGGCCGTGGACGAGGCGGGACATGCGATGCCGGCGGGCCACCGGCTGGATTTCGGTCCGGACTCGGTGTCGATGGTTCTGGAGGCCGGCCAGGGATTCGAGTTCGGGGAGGTGGGCGACTCGGTGTTCGCGCTGCGTGCGAAGCGGGACGCACACCAGCGTCTGACGCTGCTGAATCGCGTGCTCCTTCAGCGCATGGTGGCCGAGCAGCAAGCGGATCGCAGCGAAGACGAGGCGATGCGGAATCCGGTGACGCCGGGGACGGCCGTAGTGATCGAAGCGGAGGCGTTCTCGAGCCAGGGCGGCGGCGCGGTAACGGTGTCGGAGAAAAAGGTCGGGGCACGAGGCGGAAAAGCCTTCATGGGGTGGGACGACGAAGGGCACTGGATCGAGTGGCTGGTGGAAGTTCCGGAGAGCGGCTACTACCAGATCCTGGTGAGACATTGCAGCAACGGGGATCAAGCCCGCCGCGGCATCCTGATCGACGGAGTGGCTGAAGGGCTGCCGATCGGGGAGTTTTTTCTGCCGGCCACGGGCGGCTGGTCGAACACTCGGGACGACTGGCGGCTGACGGCACTGGAGGACTGGCGAATCGGCCGTCGGGCCCTGTTCTACCTGAAGCGGGGACAACACACGATTCGCCTGACGAACTTGAGCAATTCGGTGAACCTGGACTATCTGGTACTGGCCTCTCCGGACGTGCCGGCGAATCGGGATGAGTTTCAGTAGCGGCGGGCGAAGTCAGGCTGCGGGGCCGTTCGGGCCGGCCGGTCGATGACTGTTGGCCATGGCCCTGGCGATGTCGCCCTCGAAGTAAACGGTCGTCGTGGGGAAGGCTATGCTGAGGCCGCGAGCCTTGACGGCCCGCATGAGAGCCAGGTTGATGCGTTCAACCACCTGGGTGTGCAGATCGTAGGACGTAGGCTTGGTGAAGTACTGAACCAGAATGTCGAGGCTGCTGGCGCCGAAGCCGAGAAAACGGACGAGGCAGGCATCGGGAACCAACTGGCTGTCGGCGGCCAGGATCGCCTTGAAATCTTTCAGAAGCTCCTCCATCTGATCGGCCGTGGTCTCGTAGGTGACGCCGACAGTCATACGAACGCGACGGGCGGGCATGGCGGCCTTGTTGTCGATGACGCTCTTGGCGACCATGCTGTTGGGAAGCGTCACGAGCGATCCGGTGAAGGTGCGGATTCTCGTGGAACGGAACCCGATCTGCTCGACGGTGCCTTCGATCTGGTCCACTTGGACCCAGTCGCCGACGCGGAACGGGCGGTCGGCGAAAATGACGATGCCTCCGAAGAGGTTGCTGAGGGTCTCCTGGGCGGCCATGGCCACGGCCAGACCGCCGATGCCGAGGCCGGCCAGGAGGCTTCCGACGGAGTAGCCCAGCGTCTGGAGAATGGCGATGAAGACGAGGATGCCGACGAAGGCCTTGAGGCTCTTCTTGATGATCGGCACGAGTTGGTCGTCGAGCTTGCTGTCGGTGCGGGCGGCCGCGGACAGCAGATAGAAGGATAGGACGTCCACGCCGCGAAACAGGAGCCACAGGAAGTCGACGGCCGCGGCGACCTTGAGCAGGAGCACTGCGGCGGCGCGGACTTCGGGTGTGGCGACCTGGAGCCCGATCAGGGCTATGGCGCCAAAGATGCCGACCAGCAGGAGGGCAACGCCCAGGGGCTTGTAGATGGCTTCGAGGATCAGATGGTCGAACTTGAACCGGGTCTTCCTGGCCGCGGGCAGAAGGTAGTGCTCGAAGACGAAATCGGACACCTTCCTGGCCGCGAGGCCGAGCAGGATGCACACGAAGGCGGCAATATACTGCCAGTACTCGATGCCGAGGAACCGGCCGCGAAGCGACTCGGGTGCGTAGGTGCTGACGGCTTCGAAGAGCCTGCGGCCGGCAAGCTCCCAACTGTCGGGCGTCGGCGCAGGGGCAGCGGGCAGAATCGGTTCGGACTGAGCCAGTACCGAAGCAAACCACAGGCTCACGGGCGGAACCCCCATCACACCACCTCCATAGATTGGACCGTCGGGCCGCTGTTGCAGGTGCATCCTCTTATAGCGGATTGCTCCGGCTGGGTCAACCGTCGCCCGGTGTGGGTTCCGCGGGGTGCCGCCGCGTTGTCCTTGCCGGTGGACGTTTGAGCGGCTAAGATAGTCGGCCTATGCGTGAGCTTCGGGTGGTACTAATCATCGACGCGCTGAACGAGCAGGAGTCGGCGGGCAGGCAGTTGTCGCTTTTGGCGAGCCGCCTGGACCGCAGCCGCTTCGTCACGACGGTATGCGTACTGGGCCGCGGCAACGACGCCCTGGTCGCCAGGCTCCGGCAGTCGGCTCTGACGGTTCACGTCTTCGACCGGACCCACGGACACGACGCGCGCGTCCTGTACCGCCTGAAAGAACTGCTGGCCTCGAACCGGACGGATATTGTTTGCACCTGGACACCCGGTGGCGTGTTGTGGGGCCGCCTGGCGGCACTGTGGGCTCGCGTGCCGGTGATTGTGGCGACGGAGGTGGAGACGGCGCCGCGATCGTTCGTCGAACAGCGGTTGGAGCGGGTGCTCGCACGGCGGACCGCGGCGATAGTCGCCGACAATGAAGCGACAGCCTCGCGGGCTCGGCGCACGTGTGACGAGGACGGCCGCGTGCGGCTCATTCGGCCCGGCGTGGATGTGGAATCGTTGGAGGCCGCCGCGGCGACAGGGCCGTCATGGCCGCTGCCGGAAGTGCCGCCGGGCTGGAGTGTGGCCGTGACGGCGTGTCCGCTGGTACCGTCGATGGGACTGCTACACCTGGTGTGGGCCCTGAGCATTCTGCGTTATGCCGATCAGCCGCTGGATCTGTGGATTGTCGGCGAAGGTCCGCAGCAGAGCCGCCTGGCGGAAGAGGCACAGCGGCTCGATGTGGGATCGCGGGTGCATTTTCTGGGATGGCGCAAGGATCTTACGGCAGTGCTGCGGCGAGCCGATGTGTTTGTGTTGCCCAGCCGGCGAGGTGAATCGAGCTTCGCGGCCCTGGAGGCGATGGCGTTGGGTGTACCGGTGGTGCTGCCCGACGTCGAGGGGTTGCGGCACCTGACCGACGGCGGCCGCTGCGGGCGACTCATCGAACCGGGGTATCCCAAGAGCATCGCCGCCGGGATGTTCCAGTCGATTCGCCATGCCGATCAGTCGCGACAGATGGCGGCGCTGGCCAAGGCACACGTTCGGGAGCATTACGCCGCAGACCGGTTTGTTGCACAGTACGAAGACCTGTTCGCCGCGCTGGCCGAGGCACGGGGTCTGGCCTGATCCGGTCGATCAGAGCAAACACAACAGCAGGAAGGGTGTATGAGGGTCAATCGCAAGCGTCTGGTGGCCGACCTGTCCCGCCTGGTTCAGATTCCGAGTTGGGAAGAATGTGAGACGATCGCCCGCCACGCGGCCGCGGCGTTGCGCGAGGCCGGGGCCGTGGAGGTCCACATCGACAAGGCGGGCAACGTGATCGGCTCGCTGGGTCGGGGGGGGCCGGGGCTGCTGCTAAACGCCCATCTGGACACGGTGCCGCCGGGAGACTATGGGGGCGACCCTTTTAGCGGCAAGCTCTCGGCGGGCAATCTGCTGGGTCGCGGCTCGTCGGACGATAAGGCGGGCGTGGCGGCAATTCTGGAAATCGTTCGCCATCTTGCCGGCCGGCGGCTGAGGCAGCGGGTGACGTTCGCGCTGACGGTCTGGGAGGAAAGCACCGGCCGGGGCGAGAACGGTGCGTACCGTGCGGCTCGCGAGTGCGAAGCGTCGCGGTGCATCGTGCTGGAAAGCACGATGCGCAGCTCCAGAAGCATGAACGTCCACGTCGGGTGCAAGGGCATCGTGAACTTCGCGGTGACGGTACACGGCAAGGCATACCACTCGGCGCATCCGGACAAGGGCGTGAACGCGGTGTACCGAGCGGCGCGCGTCATCCAGGCTCTGGAGAAGGCGTTCGATCCGGCCACGATGCGGCGGAAGACGTACACCGTGTGGAACTCGCAGGTCGAGTTGTCGGATCTGGCGACAGTGACCGAAGTGGAAGCGCGCCAGGGCGTAAACGTGATTCCAGGACGGTGCGAGGTGCTGATCAACTGCCGCCTGCTGCCGGACGGCGACAGTACGGAGCTGCGTCGGCGGATGGACCGTCTGGCAAGCGAATTGCCGCAGGGGTGGGTGTCCTGGGAGCCGCAACGCGAGATCGTCGGCCACGTGTGCGAGGACCGCGAGTTGATCGGCGCCTGCCGCGATGCCGTTCGGGCCACGGGGATGCGGCCGACGTGCGAGATTCTTCATGCCCGGACCGACAGCACCATTTTCCACCACGTCGGAGGGATCCAGTCAGTGGTCATGGGGCCGGGGGACATGGGCATGGCTCACACGAAGAACGAGCACGTGAACATCGAGCACCTGACGCTGGGCACGGAGGCGGTGCTGCGCGCCGTCGAGGGGTTGGCCTTGGCCGAGTGAACGGGAACGGCGTCCAGGGGCCACGATGCCAGGGTGCTATCTCAGATGTCCTGCCTGTAGCGTTGAGCGATGGGCATACGTCGGCCCATGCCGAAGGCACGGCTGGTGACCTTCAGGACGGGAGCGGCCTGGCGGCGTTTGTACTCGGCCCGGTCGATCATCCGCACCATGCGGCGGGCGGTCTCGGCGTCGATGCCGGCAGCCAACAGCCCATCGAGCGGTACCTGCTGCTCGACATACAATTCCACGATACGATCGACGACGTCGTAGGGCGGCAGGGTGTCCTGATCGGTCTGATTGGGTTTCAGTTCGGCCGTGGGGGCGCGGATCAGGATCGACTCGGGGATGATCTGGCGGGTGCGGTTAATATAACGTGCCAGGTCGTAAACCATAAGTTTGGGCACGTCGCCGATGGGAGCCAGGCCGCCGCACATGTCGCCGTAGAGGGTGCAATAGCCGGTGGCCAGTTCGCTTTTGTTGCCGGTGGCCAGGAGGAGCCAGCCGAACTTATTGCTGAGGGCCATGAGGATGGCGCCGCGAATGCGGGCCTGGACGTTTTCCTCGGCGGCGTCGGGGGCCAGGCCGGAGAAGATGTCGTGCAGCGTCTGCTCGTAGGCGCGGTGGATGGCGTCGATGGGGATGGTTTCGAATCGGACGCCGAGGTTGGCGGCCAAGCACTTGGCGTCGGCCAGACTCTGAGCGCTGCTGTAGCGTGAGGGCATGGCAACGGCGGTGACGTGGTGGGGTCCGAGGGCCTCGGCGGCCAGGCAGGCGACCAGGGCCGAGTCGATGCCACCACTGAGGCCAAGGACGACATCGGTGAAGCCGCACTTTCGGCAATAGTCGCCAAGGCCGAGGACAAGGGCGGCGTGGAGCGACGCGACGCCCTCGCGCGGCAAGGCCTCTGCCGGTACGGCATCGGCGGGGGCCGCAGTCTGCCCTGCCCCACGGCCCGGCCTCGGCAGATCGACGACGGCCATGTCTTCCTCGAAGTCGCGGCACTGGGCCAACAGGCGGCCGTCGGGGGCGACGGCCATCGAAGCGCCGTCGAAAATAAGTTCGTCGTTGCCGCCGACCTGGTTGCAGTAGAGGACGGGCAGCCCATGAGCGGCGGCCTGGAGCCGGACGAGACGGAGCCGCGTGGCGTGCTTGCCGAGGACGAATGGCGAGGCGGAAATGTTGACGACGGCCTGAGCCCCCGCGCGAGCCAGTTCGCGGATGGGGTCTTCCCGGTAGAGGTGGACCATGTCGGGGTCGTCGGGGTTCCAGATGTCCTCGCAGACGCTGAGCCCAAGCCGAACCCCGTCGATCTCGACGACGACGGCGGCGGGACCGGGCTCGAAATAGCGCGTCTCGTCGAAGACGTCGTAAGTCGGCAGCAAGGTTTTGAACTTGCGCTGGACGACGCGTCCATCGTCGAGCAGGGCCAGGGCGTTGTGGAGCGGCCGCCCGACGCCGGAGGCGTTGCGATCCACGTAACCGACGACGGCGGCCATGCCGTGGGTTTCGGCGGCCAACGACTCCAGTGCGGCAAGGTTGGCCTCGACGAGTCCGCCCTTCAGGAGGAGGTCGCGGGGCGGATAGCCGACCAGGGCCAGTTCGGGAAAGACGACGAGTCGCGCCCCCTGGCGGCGGGCGCAGGCCATGTGGCGGCGGATCATCTCGGCGTTGCCGGGAATGTCGCCGACGGTGGGGTTGGTCTGGGCCAGTGCGATCTTCATGCAAGTCTGCCTTTCGGGGGGCAATCTTAAGGTCCGTCGGGGAGAGGGTCAAAGCAATTTGTCGGTCCGGCCGGACAGGGGCCGCGAACCCCCTGCCTCAGTCGCGCAAGACCGTGTCGGGGCCGCGAAAAGCACGTCGAAAACCTTTGCAAAAAAAGGGGTGTTTTGATAGTCTGTAAAGATGGTTTTTCGCGAGGGCGCCGCCCGTAGGGGACCTCGGAAAACAAGGGTATTTTCTGCCGATCGGGACCCACAGCCGAGATCCTTTCGGCCACGCGTCTTGGCCCCTTCGACGAGCGCCGGACCGGACATGGTCCGGAGGGGCGCGCCTGATTTCTGCCACCAGGGAAGGCGAGGACAGTCTTGGCGGACATTCAACAACTGAACAACAGCGATAACATCCAGGAATTGCACATCGAGGAGGAGTTGAAGGACTCGTACTTGACGTACGCGATGAGCGTCATCGTCAGCCGAGCCCTTCCGCGCGTGGAGGACGGGCTGAAGCCGTCGCAGCGCCGGATTCTGGTGGCAATGAACGACCTGGGCCTGTCGTCGCGCGGGCGGTTTCGCAAGTGCGCGAAGATCGCCGGCGACACGAGCGGCAACTACCACCCCCACGGCGAAAGCGTGGTGTACCCGACGCTGGTGCGGATGGCCCAGAGCTTCAACATGCGTTACCCGCTGGTGGACGGCCAGGGGAACTTCGGATCGATCGACGGGGATCCGGCGGCGGCCATGCGGTACACGGAGGCCCGGCTGACGCGCATCACCGAGGCGATGCTGGACGATCTGAAGCTGGACACGGTGGACTTCACGCCGAACTACGACGAAACGACGACCGAGCCGGAGATTCTGCCGGCGAAGTTTCCGAACCTGATCTGCAACGGCTCGCAGGGCATCGCGGTGGGGATGGCCACGAGCATTCCGCCGCACAACCTCGTCGAGGTCTGCAATGCCATCAAGCACTTGATCGACCATCCGGACTGCACGGTGCGCGACCTGATGAAGTTCATCAAGGGACCGGATTTCCCGACGGGCGGCATCATCTGTGGGACCAAGGGGATCGTACAGGCCTACGAGACGGGCCGGGGCAATATCACGCTGCGCGCAAGGCTGCACACGGAGGAGGGTCGCGGCGGCAAGCAGAGCATTGTGGTGACGGAGATCCCCTACGGCTTGCTGAAGACGCGGATCATCGACCGCATCGCCGAGTGTGTGAAGGAGAACCTGATTCCGGGCATCGCCGACCTGCGCGACGAGAGCGACCGCGAGGGCATGCGCCTGGTGATCGAGACCAAGCGCGGCGAGGATACCAACGTCGTCATCAACCAGCTTTTCGAGTTCACGCCGCTTCAGTCGAACGTGTCGATCATCAACATTGCGCTGGTGAACAACCGACCGCGGACACTGACGCTGAAGGAGATGTTGTACTACTATGTCGAGCACCGCAAGACGGTGATCCGTCGCCGGACGAACTTCCTGCTGGCTCAGGCTCGGCGTCGGGAGCACGTGCTGATCGGGTTGCTCTACGCGGTGGCGAACATCGACGAGATCATCGAGTTGATCAAGAAGAGCCCGGACGTGCCGACGGCCAAAGAGCGGCTGATGGCAAAGAAGTGGCCGTTCGCGTTCCAGAACCTGACGGGAAAGAAATCGGACCCGAAGAACAAGTTGCTGCTGGAGGTGTTGGCCGAGCCGCTGCACTATACGAGCGGCCAGGCGGACGCCATCCTTGGGATGCAGTTGCAGCGTCTGACGGGTCTGGAGATCGAGAAGCTCCGCGACGAGTGGGCAACCGTGCGTGAGGAAATTGAAGGGTACGAGGCCATTTTGCGCGACGAGCGTCTGGTGCTGGACATCATCGTAACGGACCTGGACGAGATGTCGGAGAAGTTCGGCGACGCGCGTCGGAGCGACCTGACGAACGAGGTGGGCGACTTCGACATCGAAGACCTGATCGCCGAAGAGAATGTCGTGGTGACGATCAGCCACGGCGGCTATATCAAGCGTACTCCGGTGACGAGCTATCGGCGCCAAGGTCGGGGCGGCCAGGGCGTGATCGGCAGCGACACCAAAGACAACGACTTCATCGAGTACCTGTTCGTGGCTTCGACGCACGATTACATTTTGTTCTTCTCGAACATGGGGCGGTGCTACTGGCTGAAGGTGTACGACATACCGCAGTTGTCGCGTCAGAGCCGCGGGCGGGCCTTGATCAACGTGCTCGAAATGCGCAAGGACGAGACGGTGGCGGGGATGATACCGGTGCGAGAGTTCGACGACCGGCACTTGATGATGGCGACGGCGGGCGGGACGGTGAAGAAGACGCCGTTGGAGGCGTACAGCCGGCCGAAACGAGGGGGGATCATCGCGATCAACCTGGAAGAGGGCGACCAGTTGATCGCATGCGAGTTGACGCACGGCAACGACGAAATCGTGGTGGGGACGCGGGACGGGTTGGCGATCCGATTCCACGAGAAGGAATGCCGGCCCATGGGTCGTGCGACGCAGGGCGTTCGGGGCATCAAGCTGCGCAAGGGCGACCGGGTGGTCGGCATGACAGTCGTCAACGACAGCGCGTCGCTGCTGACGGTGTGTGAGCAGGGCTACGGGAAGCGGACGGCTTTCAGCGAATACCGCCTGCAGGGTCGGGGCGGCCAGGGGATCATCAACATCCGGGCGTCGGATCGCAACGGCAAGGTCATCGCGATGATGACGGTGCGTGACCAGGACGACCTGGTGATGACGACGAGCCACGGGATGATTCAGCGGATCGCGGTGAAGGACTTGCGCATCATCGGCCGTGCGACGCAGGGCGTTCGGATCATCCGCCTGAAGGAGGGCGACAAGCTCCAGGCGGTGGCTCGCGTGGCGCCGGAGGAGGAAGGCAGCGACGAGAACGGACAGGATCAGTAGGACGTCCCGTCGGAGCCGTCGCGGCGACGGCTCGGCGGCAATGACCATCAGTGAATCGGCGTCGCTATGACCGAGCCAGAGGCAAGGACGGACGAGCAGTTGATGCGGGCCTGCGCAGCTGGCGATCTCGGGGCCTTCGAAATTCTGCTGGGCCGGTACGAGCGCCGTATTCTGAGCTATGCGTACCGTTTTCTGCACGACTGGGATGCGGCCCGCGACATTTACCAACAGACGTTCCTGAACATTTTCCAGAAGCGTCGGCAGTACCGCGAGACGGCCCGTTTCTCCACCTACGCCTATCGGATCGCCCACAACCTGTGCCAGAACGAACTGCGCCGGGCCGAGTACCGCCGCACGACGAGCCTGGAGCGCGGCGTCAAGGTTGGAGACGAAGCGGCCGGTGCCGCGCAGTGGCTCAGCGACGGCGGCGACGGACCGCTGGAACCGCTGTCGCGTCAGGAACAGGACCGGCTGCTGCACGAGGCCGTCGCGGAGTTGGATCCGATGTACCGCGAGGTGATTGCGCTGCGGATCTTCGAGGGTTTGGCGTTCAAGGAGATCGCCGAGATCGCGGGCGTCGGCGAGAGCACGATCAAGAGCCGCATGCGCTACGCTCTGGCGTATCTGGAACGTGCGCTTCGGGGGCGTGTGGAGCCGTAATATCGTCACGAGCAAGGAGCCGCGGATGGAACTCCGACTGAAGGATCGCCTGGGCCCGATGGTGGCGGAGATGCTGGAGCGCTACGACGAGGGCCAGACATTCGACTGGGGGTACGCCCTGTGGCAGAGCGACCGGGAATCGGACTACACCGCATTCGCTCGGACGGCGCGGTACGCCGCGGGACAGTTGCGGGAGATCGGTGTGCAGGACGTCGAGATCGTGCCCTGCCCTGCCGACGGTCGGACGCGGATGCAGGCGTGGACCATGCCGCTGGCATGGGAAGCCGACGAGGCGACGTTGCGCCTCGTGGAACCGCAGAAGGAGTTGCTCTGCGATCGCAAGGCCGAACCGTTGTCGTGCTGCATGTGGTCCGAACCGACACCGCCGAACGGAATCCGCGGGCCGCTGGCCATCGTGGACGATCCGGAAACCGTGACGCCTGAGCAGCGCCGGAGGCTCCGCGGTTCCTTCATTCTGACGTCGTTGCCGGGCCGCGGTCCGATGAAGGTGTTCGCCCGGGAGGTCGGCGCGCCGGTGCTGATCAGTTCGCACGTATTCCACAGCGACCGCCACCCGGACGCCCTGGGTTGGAGCAACGGCTGGTCCGATGCGGCCGACGGGTGGGCCCAGAAGGCTTCGGATTGCCGCATGACGGGATTCCAGGTCACAGCGTCCACGAGCCGGCGTTTGCGCGAGATGGCCGCCGCCGGCCGCGTGATGCTGGAGGCCAAGGTGACCGGGCGACTCGGCAAAGGAACGCTGCCAGTGGTCACGGGCGTTCTTCCGGGCGAGACCGATGAGGAGGTGCTGCTGGTCGGGCATCTGTACGAGGTGGGCGTGCTGGACAATGCGTCGGGGTGTGCGGCAATGATGGAGGCGATGCGTCTGATGGCCTCGATGCCTCGGCCGCGGCGCGGTGTGCGCATCCTGCTGACGAGCGAGTGCTACGGCACGTATGCGTTCTACACGATCCGTAACGAACTCCTGAGACGGACCGTAGCGGGGTTGAATCTGGATTGTGTGGGCGAAGCCGAGACGCCGGATCGGCCTGCTCAGTACCATCGCACAAGCGAGGCGTCGCCTGCGGCAGTCGATACGCTGGTTCGGTGGGCGATGAAGCTGACCGAGAACGTCGAAGGCGTCTTGCCGGCCCGGGAGCTGGCGCACTCGCTGAGCGACAATGCCATGTGCGACCCGGCGGCCGGCGTGCCGACGGTCTGTTTCATGAAGGCGCCCTATCACTGGCACACCAATATGGACGACTGGTCGTGCCTGGATCCGTCGGCGATGCGTCGGGCAACGGCGGCCGTGGCGGCCGCCATGCGTTGGCTGGCCGAGGCAGGTCCGGAGGACGGCAACGCCCTGGCCGAGGCGACGGTGGCGGCGGCCTTGGCGGATTTCCCTGAGAACGGCGACCTGTCACCTGAGCGGCGGACGTTCTTCCTCGACCGCTGGCGAGCCCGCGCGCTGTGGACCGCCAAGCTCGGAGCCAGCGAGACGGAAGCCGTGGCGGCACGATTGCCGTCGCTGGATCTGGCATCGCTGGTGCGCCCCGAAGACGGCGGTCAGGAGGAACGGAGCACGGTGCCGGTGCGGAAGTTCTGGGGCGCGCCGACGTTCGACAATGTGCCGCCGAAAGACCGCGACGGCTTCGAAGACCCGCGGTGGCGGATACCTTACGTGACGGCTTGCTACTGGGCGGACGGCGTGCGTTCGGTCGCCGAAATTGCGGCACTGGTGCGGACCGAATTCAATCAACCGATGGGCGACCTGTTGCGATTCTTCCGCGTCTTAGAGCGCGGCGGCATGGTCGAGCTGCACAAGAGGTAGCCGACGGCTACGCGGCCGACGGGGTATCGGCGACAGATAGTGTCCTCCGTGCGGCGCCGAGCAGGATCGTCAGCAAGACGGCCGCCAGACCGGCCAGGGCCGCGCCCGTGCTAAAGGCTACTATGGGGCCGAGACCGGGACGCACTCCTTCGCAGTATTTCCAGAGCAGGCCGAAGACCAAGCTGGCCGGCAGCGCAGCGATACCGACGGCACCGTGATAGATGCCGTAGGCGGTGCCCCGGAACCGGCTGGGTACAAAGTCGGCCACAAGGGCTTTCTCCGCACCCTCGGTCATTCCGTAATAGAACCCATAGATGCCCACCAAGAGCCAGAGGTGCCAGGCCGCGTCGGCCCGCGACAGGCCGAGGTACACCAGGGCATAGACCAGCCACCCGGCGACAATCACCGGCCGTCGCCCGATGCGATCCGACAGGACGCCGCCGGGGATGCTGAAGACGACCTTCGACACGTGCAGCACCATCCATAGGGCCATAACTTCGAGAATGCTGAAACTGAAACTCGCCCGGGCATAGTAGAGAAGAAAATAGTCGCTGCTGTTGCCGAGGGCGAACAGCGTGGCGATGGCGACGAACGCATAGAAGCGGCCGGGTAACCCGGCTGCAGACTTGTCTGCATCGCGCGACAGGGGTTCGGCCCTGGGCGTCATCTCGCGGACCTTCAGCACCAGCGCCGCCATGGCCAGGATGCCGGGAATCAGCGACACGGCGAATAGCCACCGCAGGGCTCGCATTTCGTCGCCGGTGGCCTGTTCACCGTGGCCGCGCCACAGAATGTTGCCGAGCATGGCATAGAGAATCGCCACGGCAACGACCGGGCCGATGATGGCGCCGATATGGTCCATGATACGGTGGAAGCTGAAGGCCAGGCCTCGGTGTTCGGCGCCGACGGAGTCGCCGATCAGGGCGTCGCGCGGACTGGTGCGGATGCCTTTGCCGACGCGGTCGGCGAACTTCAGCCCCAAAACGTGCCAGCCTGCCCCGGCCAGGCCCGTCAGCGGACGGCACAGCGACGACAGCCCATAGCCGAGCACGACCAGGGCCTTGCGTTTGCCGAGGCGGTCGCTGATGCGTCCGGAGAAGATCTTGAGCAGGCTGGCCGTGGTTTCGGCAACGCCTTCCATCAGTCCGACGTACACGGCCGCCCAACCCACCGGAACCAGACCCGTGATGAAGATCGGCAACAGCGGATTCACCATCTCGCTGCCGGCGTCGGTCAGCAGGCTCACCAGACCCATGGCCAGGACGTTGCCGCGCACGGCGTCGCGCCAGGATCGTCCGGCGGACGGCACGGAATCGGACGGTTTGTCCATGCGTGTTCTCCTGCGGCCGAATCATTACGACCGGTTGTTCAAGAACTGATTCAGCACCAGAAGCGAATAAAGTCGCGGACCATGGTCGGCGCGACGGCTCGTGTGCTCATCAATGTAGCGGTGCAGGACGGCGCCGTCAACCAGCCCCGATGCGGCCAAGGGCCCTCCAACGAGTTGTTCGCGCATCCAGGCCGCCTCGGGCCCGGCGAGCCAAGACGACACCGGCACGCCAAAGCCCATCTTCGGCCGAGCGAGAATCTCCGGCGGCAGCAGCCCCGCCGCCAGGCGTCGCAACAACGTCTTCTGCCGTCGCAAGCCCACGTGCCGGCCGAGCGGCAGCGAAAGCACCCGTTCGGCCAGAAGATGGTCCAGCAGCGGCGAACGCACCTCCAGGCCGTGGGCCATCGAGGCTCGGTCCACCTTGGTCAGCACGTCGCCGGGAAGGTAGGTGGCAACGTCCAAGGCCCTCACCTGTTCGGTGAACGGCAACGAGGCATCGCCGGAAAGGCACCATCGCATATAGCCCACCGCAGCGCGCACCGGATCGCCGGCATGGTCCACATTAGGTCCGGCAATCGCCCCCACATCCGCCTCATGGAACGGCGAAACCCACCGCAGATAGCGTGTCAAGGGATCGGCGGCCAGGGCCTCAGCAAACCGCCGCAGTCGCGACCGGCGGCTCTTGAGATCATGCCCCCGCGGCACGGTCCTGCCGACGAACGTCAGAAGCGACCTCAGCGGACCGGCGCCGTCCAGATGCTGCGCCAGGGCGACCGCGCGATAGCGGTCGTAGCCGCCAAACAGTTCGTCGCCGCCGTCGCCCGAGAGGGCCACGGTCACGTGGCGTCGCGCCTCGCGGCAAAGCAGGTATGTCGGGATCGCCGACGCATCGGCAAACGGTTCACCAAACGCCCTCGCAAGGGTCGGAAGGAGTTCCCGCAGTGACGCCGGAGGGAGTTCCAGCCGCGTGTGCTCGGCACGGATATGGCGTGCGACGTGTTCGGCGAATTGAGACTCGTCGTAGCGGGCGTCGGGGAAGCTGACGGAGAACGTCCGCAGGGGCCGATCCGGGCACGCCTGCCTGGCCAGGGCCGCCACCAAGGACGAATCGAGTCCGCCGGACAGGAAGAAGCCTAAGGGTACGTCGGCCTCCAGGCACACAGCCACGGCGTCGCGCAGGGCCTCCGTCAGTGCAGTCTCGTCGGCGACGCCCGGGGGCTCGTCCCTGGCGTCCCGCGAGGGTACGGGGACGGTCCAGTATGGCGACGGCGCCAGCGCGTCCCACCCCGAGGCGTCCAGCGGTACGACCAGACGGCTCGCCGGCGGCAGTTTGCGAACACCGCGGTAGATCGTCCACGGCGACGGGACGTAACCGAGCACCAGGTAGAGGCCGATCGCCTCTCGGTCGAGGTCGCACGATACGCCGGGCACGGCCGCCAAAGCCGGCAACTCGGACGCGAAGGCCAGGCATCGGTCCGTCACTGCCCAATAGAGCGGCTTCTCTCCGAAGCGATCGCGAGCCAGCACAAGCCGCCCACCAGGACCGTCGTACAGTCCAAAGGCGAACATGCCGCGCAGACGCTCCAGCATAGCATCGCCGCACTCGGCGTAGAGCGGCAAGAGGACTTCCGTGTCGCTGTGGTCGCTGAGGAATCGCCGCGCGCGTGCCTGGAGTTCTCGTCGCAGGTCGCGATGGTTGTAGATTTCGCCGTTGAAGACAACCGCCCGCCTTGGGTGGTCCGGATCGGTCATCGGCTGGCGTCCGCCGGCTGCGTCGAGCACGACCAGCCGCGCGTGGGCCAGACCGCACGACGGCCGCTCGGGGTCGATCCATATGCGCTGCTCATCGGGACCGCGATGGGCCAGCGCGGCGGCCATGCGTCGCAATAGGCCGGCGTCCACTGGTGAACCGTCGCGAGTCATGAGGCCGGCGATGCCGCACATGGTCTTCCCCGGGTAAGCGTCACGAACGCGAGGTCGCTTCGGCCAGACGGCCGAACTGGTACACGGAATGGCCCGCGTGCCGCAGGCGGCGTGCGATGACAGCGGCAAACGGGCTGCTCGCGACCATCAGGAACCCGATGCCCGTCAAGTGCCCCTCGTCGGCGGCCTCGACGGATTCGGGCAGATCCAGCGCCGCCATCAGCGGCGAGTACGATCGTCGGGGCTTGGTGCGGCGAACCTCGAACCGACCGGCCGTCAGGCGTTCCAGTGCTGCCGCAAGGCCGTCGGCCTCGACCGGCGTCATGGCGTGGACGACGCGCTTGACGTGGTACTGTCGCAGGACCTGCTGAAGGCTGCCGGCCAGGACGGGGGCGGGCCGCACCAGCGCATCGGCCGCCGTGTAGGCCAGGTCGCCCAAGGGCTTGTCGGGGTCGGCCGTCCGCAGCCTCTCTCGCACAGGACCAAGCGTGTCGGGCCACAGGCGGTCGCTGCCGATCGCCAGCACCACATCGCCCGGCTCGAAGCGGCGAACGTCCATCATGCGGCTCTTTTCGACGACGCCGGTCGCCGCGGCCATGACGGTCAGCGACTCGCCCCCGCCCTGCCCTGTCTGGGCAGGCGACAGCTCGTCGATGAACGCGCAGTCGGCCGCCAGACACGCCTCGGCGATGCCGTCGGTCGTTCGTCGGGCGTCATCGCCCCGGCCGCCGCGGACGATGGCCTGAAGCATGAGCGGCTCCGCGCCTTCGGCGGCGATGCGGTTGAGTGCCCTCGCCGCCACGTCGGCACCGAGCAGTTCGAACGCCCCGGCCCCCGCCCATCGCGCCACATCCTCGGCCTCGGCCGTCGCTGCCGCGGCAACCAGCACCGGGCGGCGATAGTTGCGACGGAACAACGTCTGCTCGTAGTCCAGCGACAGCCGGACCGCCAGCTCGTTTCCGCCCGGCAACACGCGCAACCCGTGGGTCCGCCTGGATCGTGGTGTGGTCATATCGGCCCTCTGTCGGCGATCGTCGGCGCTGAGAGAGTATAGACCGGCTGCGCGATGACGGCAAGCGGCATCCGGCAGCACTACGCGATACCGTGGAAGCTGTTTGCCGCCGCCACGCCCTTTCAGAACATCGAGAGCTGGTAACGTTCCATGGCGTACTTGCCGGTGTGGGCGCCGATGGGAACGGGGTAGCGACCGGTGAAGCAGGCGGTGCAGTAGTGGCTTGGCGGACGGCTGACGCAGGAGAGCATCCCCGGCACCGAGAGGTAGCCGATGGAGTCGATGCCGAGGAAATCGGCCACTTCCTTGGGCGTGCGGCCCGAGGCGATCAGCTCGTTGGACGTCGGGAAGTCGATGCCATAGAAGCACGGGTGACGAACGGGCGGGCTGCTGACCCGAAGGTGAATCTCCTTGGCGCCGGCGGCGCGCAAGGCCTCCATCTTGCCGCGCGTGGTCGTGCCGCGAACTACGGAGTCTTCGATCACGACGAGCCGCCTGCCTTCGACGACCTCGCGCATGATGTTCAGCTTTACCTGGACGCTGGAGGCCCGGTCGGCCTGGTTGGGCTGGATGAACGTGCGGCCGACGTAGTGACTTCGGATAAAGCCGATGTCGAGCGGAAGGCCGCTCTCGAGGGCGTAGCCGACGGCGGCCGAGTGGCCGGTGTCGGGGATGGCGACGACGACGTCGGCCTCGGCGGGTTGCTCGCGGGCGAGTTGGCGTCCGAGGTTGCGGCGGACGGCGTGGACCGAGTCGCCAAAGACGTGGGAATCGGGCCGTGAGAAGTAAATATGCTCGAAGATGCAGTGCGACGGCCGGATGCGTTCCGGGTGGCAATAGGTGCTCGACCGCAGGCCGGTGTCGGTGATGTGGAGAATCTCGCCGGGTTCGATGTCGCGGACGCGCTTGATGTTGAGCATGTCGAAGGCGCAGGTTTCACTGCTGACGGCGTAGGCGTCGCCGAGGCGTCCGAGCGACAGCGGCCGCAGCTTGTAGGGGTCGCATGCGGCAATAAGACGGTCGGGGGCAAGGATCAGGAGGCTGTAGGCTCCTTCGAGGCGGTCCAGGACGTAGGCGTACGGGTCGGCCAGGTTCTGCGAGGCCACGCCGGCCAGCAGGTGGACGACGACTTCCGTGTCGTTGGTGGTACGGAAAATGGAGCCGCGCGCCTCGAACTCGTCACGCAGGAGCCGCGCGTTGGTCAGGTTGCCGTTGTGAGCGACAGCCACGGGTCCGCGGCTGTAACGAACGACCAAGGGTTGGGCATTCTCGATGCGGCTGGAGCCGGTGGTGCTGTATCGCACGTGGCCGATGGCGGCACGATTGCGAAGGGCCTCCAGGTCGGCCCGGGTGAAGACGTCGCGCACCAGCCCCATGCCGACGTGGTGCTTGATGGTCGAACCGTCGGTCGAGGCGATGCCGGCGCTTTCCTGGCCGCGATGCTGAAGGGCGAACAGCCCCAAGTACACCCGCTCCACGGCGTCCGGGTGTCCGAACACCCCAAACAGTCCACAGTACTCTTTTTTGTCGGTCACGGACGGTCAATCCTCGTCGCAGGCCAGTGCCGCTGGCATCGGCCAAAGGATGTCCCGGGCAGGCATCGGATCGGCCACAGATGCGGCACATTGTATCGGCCCCCGGGCGGGCGGTCAACGCATCCGAGCAAGAGATTCCACCCCGGTCTTCCCCTCGGACCGCAAAAAAAACACTCCGCCACGGCCCGAAAGCCCCGGCGGAGCAACTGGAATACGTCAGGAATCGCGCCGAAACGTTCCTTCACGTTCTCAGCGTCGATCCTTGGGCCTGTCGGGATAGACCGGAACCAAGGTCGCCCCGCTCTGGATCGATTTGACCTTCTCGGTCATCTTTTCCATGTTGGTGAGGGTGACAACATCGGGGTCCACGGTCATGATCTCGGGGAACAGAGTCTTGCGACGGGCCATATCGTCGAGCACCCGCACAGCCATCTGGGCCATGGCAGCCATCTGAGGCGCCACGACGATTTTGTTTTCATCCACGACCTTCATGCCGGCGACGCTGCTGGCCAGAAGCACAACACGCGCCGCCCCGAGCTTGGCCAACGGATTGCTGTCGCCGGTCGGCTCAGCGGCCGGATTGATGAGAATCCAGCCGGCGATGCTGCTCTCTTCGGCCATGACCTTGTCGATGGCCGCCTGCACGCCGCCCTCACTGACGTTGGCCCGCTCGGGTCCCTTGACCGAAAACGTGGGCTGATCGAGGAACTGAAGGATCCCCTGCTCCAAGGCCGCCTGCGTAGGCGTCTCGGGAGTGCTGATGACTGCCACCAGGCCGCCGTCCGGGCCGATCTTTTCGACCATCGTCGCGGCAATCTTACGTCCGACGTAGGTCAAATCGGTACCGATGAAGGTATTGCGGCCGATGCCGCCGACAGGCGGGCAGTCGCTGTAGAACGTCACCACGGGAATCTTCTTCGCAGCCAAGGCGGCGATGGCGGCGGCCACCTCGGGCGTCGCGACGGCGTCGATGGCCACACCGTCGGAGGTCTCGGCCTCCTTCAGGGCGGCCACCTGTTCTTCGGCCGTGGCGCCGGAAACAATCTTGATCGACGTGCCCTCCAACTTGGCCTTCATGGATTCGGCGGCCGCTGTCACTTCGTTCGGCGCATAGCGGGTGATCACCACGAAACTTTTGGCTTCGGGCTTCGCAGCCGGGGGCTGCTTCCGTTGACAGCCGACCGCCGCAACCACCAGCATCACCACCGCACTGACACAGGCGAGAAATCGCATTGCCGTCCTCCTCTTGCGTGAGCGTCTGTCGGCCCCCGCTGGGGCGCGTAACACCGTATTACAGCTACACCTGCAAGCAAGCAGTGTACGGCGTCCGGCCCCGTTTGGCCAGAAAAAAAGGTTCTCACCGCCCCGCAGGCTCAACTGGCTACGCCGCCGGGGTCCGACGGCCATTCCAGCCGGCAATCACCTCGCGCAACTGATCCAGAATCCGCTCCGTCCGATCCACATGGTGCCCGTCCACGGTTTTCTCACGCCGCAGCGTGCGACCATCAAGGGCATGGCGGCTCAAGAAAAAATCGAACACGGCGTGCTCGTCCACACCGTCCAGCAACGGCAGGCCGCTCAGATACGACAGACAGGCCATCAGCCCATAGACGCCCCAGTTTGACGTCGTCGCCACAATGAGGTGGGTCACCCGGACGACACAGGGCCGTATCTCCAGGCCGGCCAACGCGTCCAGCACATTGCCCATGCCGATTTCGTTGCCGCCGTCGCCAATGCCGATGGTCAGGCACTCGGCTTCGTCGAACAGGACGCCCAGTTTGGCAGTGTAATCGCTGATGTCCTCGTGAGCCATGTTGTAGCACCGCCCGTCAGCGGCGTGGCCCGGACGTTCGATCGAAATCATGGCCACGGGCTGCCGAGCAGCAAGCAGCTCCCGCGCCGGGCGGAGGCTCTCCTGCATGCTCAGGATCGGGAACTCGATTACACGGTACCGCTCGGCCAGGACATGGGCAATGGGCGGCGCGGCGACAAAGTGCGGCTGGAAACCCAGTTGCGCCAGGGCGTCATACAATCCCACAGCGGCAATCGGTCCGTCCGTCTCGTACGTGCCCCGGACGGGAAACCCTGTGGCCAGCAGGACGCATCCGCGCGGACAGGCCCACAGCGCCTCGGCGGCACGCAGGCAATAGTTCGCAGGCAGACAGGCGGCCGCGCGCTCGATGCCGCGGTCGCCGTGCTGGAGAATCACCTCTTCGATGGTTCGCATAGTCCCACAGCATAGGCGCCCAGCGGCCACTCTGGCAACGGAAAACAGCCATCCGGCGCAGGCATGCCGGCTCAGACTCTCTGCCGTGTTTGCTGGTCGAAGGTAGCGACCATGGCTTTCATGCGGAACCAGGCGAACAGGGCATAGCCGGCGGCGGCCACCAGAACGCCGACGTGAACGCCGACCACACGGTACACGTCGTACCAGATGCCCTGGGCATCGTAGCCTTCCTGGAACCGCTCGGGCATGATGCAGGCGTACATGGCCAGGAAGGGGCTGACCACGGTGGCGGCGTAGCCCACCAGGGGAATCCAGGCCGTGATGCCGCAACAGCAGGTGATGGAGGCCGAGAAGCCGAGGACAACCAGGGCGGAGTACATGGCGGCCATGCCGCTGGACTTGGCCTTCAGGCTGAAGGTCATGCCGACGGTGACCATGGCGGCGGCGGCCGATCCGGCAACAAGCAACGGGTGCAGGATCGAGATCCACGGCCAGTTGCTCCAGGTGGCGCCGCCCCCGCCGAGGATCGGGCCGCCGCTGGGCTTGATGCGGTCCACCCAGGCCTGAGGCACCAGGTCGCCGAAGTATTGTTCCACCGGGAGCCGCGCGATCAGGAACGACCCGAGCGTGACGACGAGCATCATCACCAGGAACAGGCCGAGGTAGCGGATAATGCCGAGGGCCTTGCCGACGATGAAGTAGTGCGGCGTGATAGGGGTGGAGAGCATGATATCGAGGGTGCCCTGCTCGCGTTCGTAGCTGATGCACGAGGCGGCGAGCGTGGCTCCGACGGTGAGCATGACGAACGTCTGGACCATGGCGACGACAAGAACAAACAGTCGTGCATCCTCGGCGCGGAAATGCGTGACCTTCATGACGAAGACGACGTAAACGGCCATCACGCTCAGGAGGATGTAGAGGAACTGCACGAGGTTCCTTCGCGCGGTGGCGGTGCGTGTGGTGCGTTCGCGCCACGCGATGGGATTGTCCCAGACAGAGTGCGGCTTGCGGTGCCGCTTGAACTGGAAGAAGACGATGCCGACGGCGACGAGGCCCAGGATCATGGCCAGGACGACCAGCCCCTGAAGCGTCCCGAGGCGCGAGGTCAGCAGATAGCCGCCCAACGCCGTCAGCGCGGCTCCGGCGGCGATACCGAGGCCCATGGTAATCCGTTGGGCCAGCCGCCCATAGCCGCGCGCCACGCGGCGGACCAGCACGGCGGCGAAGATAATGATGGCCAGGCTCAGCACCGAGCTGTAGACCAGGTAGCCGTACTCGGGATAGTGGACCCAGAACTCGCGGAACGTGACGTCGGCCAGAAGGGGCCGCTCGGTCTGCCCGGCGGCCAAGGTGCGTTGGATGGCCCCGACGGGGTTGATCCAGTCGAGCGATCCGGCCGCGTGGGCGCCGCCGGTCATGAGCGGCAGAACGTTGTGGTCGAGGGCATAGGTGCCGACCAGGTAAGCGACGATGAAGAGGAAAAAGCCGACCATCACGCGGCGGGTGCCGGTATAGAGGATGCCGATGGCGATGGCGACCGCACCGGTCAGCATGGCGGTGGCGGCGGCAATGCCGTAGCTGAGAAAGACGTCGCGCAGCTCGAAACCGCCGAAGTAGTAGAGCAGCGCGAAGAGCGGCAACGTGGAGAACAGAATCGCGAGCACAAAAAACAGCCGCGACAGGAGCGACCCGAGAACGATCTGGAGGTTCGACAGCGGCGTGGCAAGCAAGACGCTGAAGGTCTCGCTGTCGCGTTCCTGGGTGATGGCCCCGACGGTGTAGATGGGAGCGAGTATGAGGATGAGCACGAGCTGCGCGTAGCTGACGGCATGGAAGAGCTTCTCACCGAGCTCGGCCAGAGCGGCTGTGCCGCCGAGGCTGCTGCCCAGTTCGCCAAGCAGGATCACGACGAGCGTGGCCAGCATGACGACCAGGTAGCCGGAGCGCACCCAGACGTGTCGCGACCGGCGTCCCGACATCGTCAGGACACGAAGGAAAATCGGGTTGACTTCCGGGAACCTCACGGTGCAATCCTTTCCGGCAGGGTATCGAGAACCTCACTGCACAAGCCCCTGGGTCAGTTGCATGAACGCGGTCTCCAGGTTCGCGGGTTCTTCCTGGAACGTCAGGAGCTTGTGCCCGCGGTCCACGAGCATCTTGGCCAGGAACGAGTAGTCCTCCACGTGTGTAGCGAGGGCCACCTTGAGCAGCCCGTTCTCGACGTGGACCTCGGCCACGTCGCCCTGGCTTTCGAGCAGTTGCCGGGCGCGTTCGGTCTCGCCGGCCACGCCGATTCGCAGGACGGTCCTCTGGCGGACCTTGCGCATGATCTCGCCGATACTGCCCTGGGCTACCAGCTTGCCGCGCTCGATGATGCCGATCTTGTTGCACAGTTCGGCCAGTTCGCTGAGGATGTGGCTGGAGATCAGGATGGTCTTGCCCATCCGCTTGAGCTCCTTGAGCAGTTCGCGGATTTCGATGCGGGCCCGCGGGTCCAGGCCGCTGGCCGGCTCGTCCAGCAGGAGCACCTTCGGATTGTGCAGCAACACGCGAGCGATCGACAGTCGCTGCTTCATGCCGCGGCTCAGACCGTTGACCGGGGCCGAGAGCTTGACCGACAGGTCCGTCAGTTCGAGTACGTCGAGAACAACTCGCTTGCGGTGCGGATTGCGGATGCCGTAGGCCGCGGCGAAGAACTCCAGGTACTCCTGGACGAGCATGTCCTCGTAGGCGCCGAAGTAATCGGGCACGAAGCCGATGAGGGGGCGAATCTTGCGCGAGTGCATGCCCACGACGTAACCGCACACGCGCGCCACGCCCCAGGTGGGCTGAAGCAGGGTCGCGAGCATCCGGATCGTCGTGGTCTTGCCGGCGCCGTTGGGACCGATGAAGCCGTAGCAGTCCCCCTCCTCGACCGACAGGTCCAGATTGTCCACGGCCAGGAAATCTCCATAGCGCTTGGTCAGGGCAACCGTCTGAATCATCTCGCTCTCCCGCTTAGTCCAGGCCACGAATCCCCGGAGGACCACCAATCGGAATCACCTGCCGAAAAACCACCAGGTGATCCTTTGCGTCGCAACGGGCCTTGCGTCCGTTGACGATCAGCCCGTCGGGCAACTCCAGGTCGGCCACGCCGACCAGGACGGCATAGCCCGCGTCCAGCACATGCGTCAGGTCCATCGCACGCACGGACGCCTCACGACCGATCACGCCGAGCACCAGCATCTGGAACCTGTCACGGGCGGCCTCCACCGGATGACGCCGGTACCGCTCGTAGAACGACGCCAGACAGATGTCACGGTACACCTTGTTGGAGATCCCCTGTGCCGTCACGTCTTCGAGGTTCCCCGGCGACACCATACCGAACGTCGTGGCCTCGTCCAGGTACCAGCGCGCCCATTGCTTCAGCAACTCGGACGTCTCCTGACGGCGCACCGTGCCGACGCTCACGGTTTGCCCCGCCTTGATACCTTTGGGAAACTCGTAATAGGTCCCGTCGGCCACCAACACGGCTTGGCGGATGTCTCGGTTGCCGCCGATGAGCGATCCCGACAGCGTGTTGCCCCAGAGCCGGATGTCGGCCGTCACGGGCGCAGACGCCTCGGCCCGCCACTGGCTGGTGAAGTGCCGCGACTGGTTGCTCTTGACGGCCAGCCGCTCGACGGCCAACAGCGTCGGCGAATGTCGGAATCGTTGGGGCGTCGTCGGCATCACGTCGAACCCCGCCGTGTTTCGCCGCAGCGCAATGGCGCCGCGCCGGGCTTCCAGTTCCACGTCGTAGAGCGACGAATCGGGGAACCGCAGGTGATGGAAGCTACGCCCGACCATCGCGCGGCCGTCACACGGAAAGTCCACCACCGTCAGCGTGCGGCACTGGGTGTCGCGGTTGCGCACTGCCGAGACCACGGCAAAGCTCAGTCCCGCGACCGCCAGGCTCAGTCCCATGTACGCCGGCCACGACCAGTGCAGCCGCTGTATGCTGCGAAGCACCAGGTGCAGCAGCGGCCCGGCAACGACAATGTAGCCAAGCGTCATCAGGAGGATCGCCCAGACGAAATGAACCGACCCGTAACGGCCGCCCGGGATGATGAACTGGTCGGGCTGCCGGCCGACCACAAAAGACGACATCTGGACGTCTTCCGGAGGAATCGGCTGCTCCTTCAACCGATGAATGGCCACCTCCAGCGCAGGCGCCGCCGGCCATTTCTGGAGCGTCTCGCTCTCGCTGTCGAGCCCCACCAGCACGACGCTTCCCATGCCGACCGCGCGACGCAGGATGACCGGGCGCCCGCCGCAGGCCAGCTCGACACGGCACTCCGGACCGGCGGGAACCATCGCCGGCACGAACAGCTCGCCCTGGATGGCCGGCGCCCCTTCACCGGCCATGCGCCGCAGCGGCTCGGTGTCCGCAATCGGCGCCAGAGGCCCGAGCGTCGCGGGCAGAATCTCGGCCAGGGGACTTCCGGCTACCTCCTGCCAGTTGCGGTTCACGAAGAATACCAGACGCCCCCCCTCCTCGACGAACTGGATGATCGCCCTCACCTGGTCCTCGCTCAGGTCGCGCTCGATACGCGGGTTCAGCAGCACCAACACATCGATGCCGTCGTACCCGATGGCACGGTTCGGCAGTTGCCCCGTCGCGATGGGGACAGCGTCGTAGTAGTGCGCATAGGGCCTGTACTCGCGCCCATCGGCCAGCTTCTGACGGTGAAGGATTGCTGCCTGGAGCCCCAGCGGCCGGCCCGAAGGACCATACGCGACGAGAACAACGGTCGCCGAATCGCTCAGCGGCTTGCTGCTGCCGCCCATGGCCTGGCGGTCGAACAATTGCACCCCACCGGGCCCGTCCAGGTACGCCGACGCACGGAACGGCCCCGCGCCCGGCCTCACGTAGAGCCAGAACCGTTCGCGCTCGCCGTCGGCGCCGCTCGAGGTCAGCGTCACCGGCGTGCGATACTCGCCCGGCTCAGCCCCCGCGGCGCCCTCCGGATAAATGACCGCCTCGCCCTGGAACTGCATGTCGAGGGCCGACTCGATCAGCACCGGCGTCCAGCAATGCGGCCGAGCACGGTCGGCGAACCCGTAATGAATCTCCAGCGGCGGACGCTGCGCGTGGACCCTGCCCTGCCCGACCGCCGACGCGGCCAGCACGGCCAGCGCCGTCGCCACACACTGATACCACTGCCCAGATCGTCCCATTGACCCGCTCCTTCAGGAGACCGTCAGGCGCCGATGGGTGCCCCTCACGGGGCGGCACTTGCGGCCGGCGCTGGCTGAGGTTCGGCCCGCGGCCACACATTGTCCGGACCCGGGTAGCGGAACACCCAGTAATCGGGGTCCAGCTCGACACGCAGCGGCTTGAACTCAAGACGCACGACCACGCGGTTCACTTCCTCTTCCAGAGGCACACGGCGCTGGATGTGCTCGGCGCCGTCGGCCCCGTAGAAGGCAATGTCCAGCGGCATCCGCCACGGCGATTCCGTGCCGGGCACCTCCTGCCGCACCGTCAGCACATACTGCCCCGGCGTCGTTTCGTCGGCCGCCAAGTCGGCCACGACATAGTGCGGCAAATCCTTCCGCCGCAGCCACTGGTCGAAGAACCACCGCATGTCCTGGCCGCTGACCTCGTCGGTCAACCGCCGCACGTCCTCGATGGTCGAGTGTTTGCCTTCGTACTCCGTCGCATAGCGCTGCAACACCGCAAAGAACTTCTCGTCGCCCAGGACATATCGCAGCGCGTGCAGAACCAGCGCCCCTTTCTCGTACACTGTCTGTCGGTAGAGCGGATTGTTCATGTAGCACGAGGCCGGCGGCTCCACCTGCCGTGGCAAATGCACCAGGCCCTCGAAGTAGAAGAGGCCGTACTTCTCCAGGTGTCGCGTTAGGAATTCACGCCCGTGGAGCTTCTCGTTATAGAGGGCGTCGCAGTAGGTCGCGAACCCCTCACTGAGCCACATGCTGTAGCCCTTCTCGAACGAGATCGGCACATGGTTGCCCCACCACTGGTGCGACAACTCGTGGGCCAGCAGACTCACCGGTACGTCGTCCGCAGGCAAAAAATGCTCGGCCAGCATCATCATGCCGGCCGGGCCGATGCCGCCGAGGATGACCGGCAGCCTGTCGATGGTAATCGAGATGCGCGGCTGCTTCAGCTTACCGAACTTTCCCTCATAAAACGTCAGGATGTCGCAGGCACGGTCGGCCAGCTTTTCGCCGTAGTCGCGCCTGGCTTTGTCCACGTAGGCGACCACCGTGCGGCCATCGGTCCACGGCCGCTCCACGGCCGTCCACGGACCATAACTAAAATAGAGACCGAAAATCGGCGTCTGCGACACATACCGCCGCACAGTGCCTTCGCCGCTCGGAAACGTCAGTTGCCCCGCGGCCGATACCTCGTAGCCCTCATCCGGCAGCCGGAACGTCACGTCCGTCGTGTACATGTCGCCGTAGATGGTCAGCGGGTACCACAGCCCCGCGCCGATCGCGTAACCGGTCGGTCCCACGCGGACGCGCATGTCGCCGGTCATCGTCTGCACGATCTGCTGCATCTGTTCGTCACTGGGCGACTCGCCGGCGGCCAGGTTCACCCCCTCGGGCACCGATTGCGGCGCCTCGAACTTGCCGGCCGCCTTGAAGGTCAGCGTGCCGCCCTGCCCCGTGGCCAGAGTTTGCGGCAACCGGATGCGCACCACCTCGCGTTGACGCGTCGCCGGCGACACGACCTCGGCCGCCCCACCGCCGAACTTCAGATTCTCCAGCGTCATGCCGGCGTTGAACTGAAGCAGCAGCTCCGCCGTCGCCGGGCCGTTATTCACCAGCTCCATGGCACCGGCCACTTCCAACGTCCCGTCGGCCGGCACCAGACGCACCTCCATCGTGTAGCTGATCGTGTCGAGCTTCTGGGCCAGAAGGTCCTCGAACTCTTCCCACGGAAACGCCTTGTCCAGGGCGGCGTCGTAGATCGGCGCACCGTAGTAATCCTTCTCGTACCGGCGATCCTTCTCCTTGAGTTGCTTCTGCTGCGCGCTGTCGGCCTGCTGCGCGTAACGAGCCCCCTTGGCCGTGCCCGGGTGGCGCTGGGCAATCTTGCGGGCCATCTCGGCCGCCCGCTCCTCATCGTTCAGCTTCTTGGCGTAGATCTCGTATTGCCGTTCGTTGGCCCGGTCCACGTACTGACTCTGCGGAAATTCCTCCGCCAGACGCTTATACATGGCAATCGCGTCCTGCGGCATCTCGGCCTCCTCGAACCAGCGGCCCAGTCGGAACAACGCCTCGTCGGCGTACTTGCCCTTGGGAAACTTCTCCAGATACCGCCCCAGACGCGTCTTCACCTCGATCGGCGGATCCTGAAGCTGATCCTGCCACAGCCGCGCCGCTCGGATCAGGTCTTCCTCCACGCGAGGGCTGTCCGGGTGCTCCTCGACGAACTTCTCGCGCAGGTCCACGGCTTCCTTGAACAGTCTCAAGGCCGCTTCGCGATCCGCCTTCTCGGCCTGACCCAGTTCCTCGCACAACTCCGCCATGCGATGGATGACGGTTTCGGCCTTGTCGCTGTCGGGGTGATGGGTCATCAGGTCGCGGTACCGCTGAAGCGCCCCGGCCTTGTCCTTCAGCAGCTCGTCGTAAATCTCGGCCACGCGCTGCCGCGCGTCGTCGTGGAACCCGTCGTCGGTGAAGTCGGTCCAGACCCGCTCGTACTGGCCGATAATCTCCTGGCGACGGGCGGCAAGCTCCTCGCCCGCCAGGTCGGCCGCCTCGGCCTGGAGCTTCACCTCGGCCTGCTGCGCCCGGCGATACTGCTGTTCGGCCGTCCGCGGTTGCATCAGGTACCACGCCAGACCGGCCGCCGCCCCCAGCGCCGCCACGACTACCACGACCATCCAGAGCTTGCCTTTCATCGCCATGTCTCCTCCAGATTCCGTGCGACAGGCCGGTGCAGCCCACATCAGGCAACCTCGGTTCGATGTGGACAATCCGGATAGGCTCTTACTGCTTCGTCGGGCAACGACACGGCGTGGCCCGGCAACGCGGGCACCCGCCGGCGTATTTCGATACGACGTCCTCCATCCGCACGCCCGACAGGCTCGCCAGCGTCGTCAACCACGCCAGACAATCCGCGAATTCCTCGTGCTTCGAGGCCGCGTCGCCCTCGCGCAGCGCCGTGGCCAGTTCGCCCACCTCTTCGATAAACCACAGGAACGTGCCCTCCAGCCCGCGGCTGCGGTCACGTTCGTAGTAGATGTCCTCGATCAGCTTCTGATACTCGCCCAGATGCATCCGACCGTCCCTTCCCGCGTCATGCGATCCGCCGATGATACACGTACCACTCCGCCGCCAGCACCGCCAGCGCCGCCAGAGTGACCCAGAACCAGACTTCCTCCGTGCCGCCGGCCAGGCTGTCGCGGCCCCGGATGGTTTCGCCGGCCAGACCGCGCAGCTCCGCCTGCGGCGCCGCATTGGATTCCCGCACGCTCGCCAGGTTCATGGCGAACCCCAGCGGCCCGTCGGGCAACGACGCTTCGTAGAATCCTACCTGGTGCGTATCAGCCAGGTCGGCCAGCCCCTGCGCCGCCGTCACGTCCACCGTCGTGCCGTCGGGCCGCCGCACGGGGATCGTCGTTCCGGCCGGCACGGCGCCGAACGACCACAGCCGCCCGCTCTGGCCCACCAGGGCCTGCCCCAGCCGCTGCGCGCGCCGGGCCTCGTCCAGCAGGTTGCCCATCATCAGCACAAACGACACCTTGCCCGGCCACGTACTGCGGTCCAGCCGGAATCCCACGCAGTAGTGCCGCACGCCGGCCTTCTCCTCGTAGCCGATCAGGGCCGTGTCCTCCGACCACACCAGGGGCACGATCCGCGGGTCCGGCTCCATGGCCAACGCACTTTGCGGCGCGAGGCGAACGTCGGCAAACGTCACGAATCGCATGACCGGATCGTCGCGTTTCCAGTCGAGGATCCGCGGCCGCTCCAGCACGCCCAGCGGACGAAACGCTCCAACCCCTCGCTCGGGGGCCAGAACCAGAGTCGTCCGGTTCACCGGCAGCGACGGGGGAACGAACCCGTCGAAGATATAGAGGTCCGCGTCGCCGGTGGCCGGATCGTACTGCTCGGGCGCGACATGGGCGTAAACACAGTCGGCCGCCGCAAGGAACCGTTCCACGGGGCCCCCGCTGCCGCGGGCGACCAACAGCACTTTCAGCAACCGGTTCGGGCCGATGACGACAAACGCCCGGTCGTCCAGCGTCAGGACGTCGCGGCCGTCGAGGCTCACTTCGTATTCCCCCGCGTCGAAATCCCGGGCAAAGGTCACGCCCGACGACGTTCCGGCCGCCAGTGTCAGCTCGCGCGCATCGATCGGCGTGTGGTCGCCCCGCCGCTTCAGCGAAACCAGCAACGTCCGGTCGTTCCTGGAAAAGTTGCCAACGCTGACGAACAATTCCGCGGACTCCGACAGGCGGCCGCCGCGGTCGAACTGCAGGCCGAGAATGCCCGCATTGTCGCCGCCGGAGCCGACCGTCAGGTAGGTCAGGTCGTCGGCCAGGCGGGCAAGGTCGCTCGACAGTTCCAGCCCCGCGCCGTCGCTGATCAGGTAAATGTGCCCCTGGAGCCTTGCGGCCGAAGCCGCCGCCTCCGCATCCGTGGCTGCGTTATTGGCGCCGGCAGCCGCATCATCCTCATCTGTCTGACCGACCGTCAATGCCGTCTGCGCCAGTTGCAGACCGGCAGCCACGTCCATCTCGGCCTCGCGCGGTTCGATGCGGTCCAGCGCCCGGTGCAGCAGGCTCGCCTGCTCGATGAATCCGTCCGTGACCATGCGGTCGCCCGCCAGAATCATCATCCGCTGCCCCTTGGCGAGACTGTCGATCAACTCGGAGGCCAGTTCCCGGGCGCGTTCGAACCGCGTCGTGCCGCCGGGACCGTCCGTCGCGAACATCGACGCCGACACGTCCACCACGAGCACGTTGCGATCCGCCAACCGGTAGGTCGAGGGCATTGCCAGCCGCATCAGCGCCGCCACCAGCAGCGCCAGCACCAGCATCTGGAGAATCAGCAGCAGGTGGGCCCGCAACCGCTGAAACGGCACGTTCGCCTCGACGTCCTTGATGGTCTCCTGCCACAGAAGCGTCGAAGAGATGACCTTCTCCTGCCGCTTCATCTTCAGCAGATAGAGCAGCACGATGGGCACCGCCGCCAGGGCGGCCAAAGCGAACAAGGGTGCAAGAAACGTCATGGGCTATGGTCTGCGCCTGTTCCCGGAAACCGCCAAACAGTCGTGAGTGTAGCCGCCGCACGCGGCAAATGCAAGGTTCCCTCCTCGCGCGAAACTTCAGAGACCATCTTGCATCGCGCAGCCGAAGGTGGCTATAATTGTATTCGTCATCCCACAGTCCATCCTGTGACACCGCGTTCGCCCCCAAGGCGAACGTGTTCTCGTGTTTGAGTAATGGAGAGCTCCTGATGCCGTACTGTTGGAAATGCAAGGCCCCCTACACGGCCATGAAGAAGATGCCCGGTTTCCACGACACGTGCGACACGTGCCACAACTACTGGCACTCGTGCTGCAACTGCCAGCATTTCACGGGCTATCCGACGGCGAGGTGCCTGTTGCCGGACACGGATGCGGTGCATGACTTCGAGGGCGCCAACTTCTGCGACGAATTCAAACTGGCCGAGACCCCGCCCGGTCAGCGCAACGCGCCCGGCCCGGACGACGCCCGCAAACGGTGGAACGACCTCTTCAAGGACTAGCCGGTGACCGACGAGAGCCCCTCCTTCGACTTCTTCGATTCAGCATTCCTGCGTAAGCTGGAAACCATGGCTGTCTTCAGCCGGCGGGCCTTTGCCGGGCGGCTTCGCGGCGAGCAGCGGAGCAACAAACACGGCTCCAGCGTCGAGTTCGCCGATTTCCGCCCTTACAGCCAAGGCGACGACTTCCGCCGCATCGACTGGAATGCCTACGCCCGATTCGAGGACCTTTTCGTCAAGCTCTTCATCGAGGAGGAGGACCTATTTGTTTACCTGCTGCTGGACCGGTCGGCCAGCATGGCCTTCGGCGAGCCGACGACGAAGTTCGACCTGGCCCGACGCCTGACCGCCGCCGTGGCGTACATCGCCCTGAGCCACTTGGACCGCGTCACGGTGCAGTCCCTGAGCTGCGAAGGCCCGTCGGCGCCCGGTCCGCTCTCGGTGTCCGTCGAGGCGTCCCCCGCGCCGCCGAACGGTCGCCCGCCGGAGAATCATCTGGCGTTCGTCCGCGGCAAGGGGTCTATCTTCACGGTGTTCGACTTCCTCCGCCGCCTGCGTCCCGAGGGCAGCACCGACCTGGGCCGCAGCGTGCGCGAATTCCTCATGAACCATCACCACAAGGGCGTGGCCCTGCTCATCAGCGACTTCCTCAGTCCCGGCGGGTACCAGGACGCCCTCAAGCAACTCGGCTTCGCCGGTTTTCAGCCGATGGTCATCCAGGTACTCGCTCGCGAAGAATTGGAGCCCGACCTGTCCGGCGATTTCCGCCTGATCGACAGCGAAACCGGGAACCCCGTGGACATCTCCACCACGCGACGCATGATCGACGGCTACCGCGACCGCGTGCGGCGATTCACCGGCGACCTCGAACAGTTCTGCAAGAAGAACAACATCGCCCACCTGATGACCACCAGCGACACGGCGGCCGAGGATCTCGTCCTGCACGCCCTCCGCCGCGCGGGCATCGTCAAATAGGCCTTCCCCGCCGGTCGCCGGCCGCCACGCACAGACGGCACAAACGGAACATCCCGCACCCCAGGCCGCAGACCTTCCCCAGATTGCCAACGATATTTCCGTCCCCGGCGGCGAATGTTTGACCCAAGGCCCCGTGTGGGCTATATATGTGCGGCGGAAGCGATCACCGCAGCCGGTGGGGACCGGCCGCGCGTCGCCAGGTCGCTTCGCCTGCCACGATTCAGGTTGTGCACATGCACCGAACGACTCGGACAACCGCGGCTTTGGTCGCCCTGTGCCTGCTGGCATTTCTGGCGGGCTTGGGCTGTCGTAGCGTTTATGCCGGAGGCTCCTACGCGCGGCTGGGAACGGTGCGGCTCGATCACCTTCCGAGCGACATTCGCCAACGGATCGAATCGCTGGTCAAAGATCATCCGGACGCCGCCGCACGCGGCCAGGCCCTCTGGACTCAAGGCCGCCAGTTCGAGACCGAGGCCAACCTGATCGCCGCCCTGGCCACTTACCAGGAGATTTCCCGTACCGGAGCCCTGCCCCCGGCGGACCTCGACGAACGCATCCGCTGGTGCCGCGCCAGGATTGCCGTCGATACTCGCTGGGCCGACGACAAACTGCTTGCCTCGGCACGCGCGATGCCCCTCGAACAGGGCCTCGGCCTCTATCGGGAGGTCGTACGGAGCGTGGCCGACAACTACGTGGACCCGGTCGGCTACGCCCGGCTGCTGGCTAATGGAATGACCAATCTCCGCGCGGCCATGGCCAGCGATGCTTTCCGCACCCGTCACGGCATGGACGACAACGCGGCGGCACGCGCTGAGTTCCTGGCCGGCCTCGACATCATCGCCCGCAAGATCGGCGAGGAGAAGACGCTGACGAGTTTCACCGCCCGCTACTACGTCCGCCTGGTCTGCGAAGAAAATGAACGGACGGTGCGCCTGCCCTGCGGCGTGGTGATCTCCGAGATGCTCTTCGGCGCCACCGAGCACCTGGACGACTACACCGCCTTCCTCACCCACGACATGTACGACGAGGTCAAGTCGGACATCAACGGGCAATTCGTCGGTCTGGGCGTCGAAGTGCGACAGGACGAAGGACGCATCCGCATCGTCAGCGTCTTCGAGGACGGGCCGGCCTGCCGCGCGGGCCTGCTCCCCAACGATATTCTCTTGGCCGTCGGTGCCGAGAGCATGAGCGGCAAGAGCCTGAGCGAGGCAGCTCGCCTGATCCGCGGTCCGCGCGGATCACAGGTCACGATCACCGTGGACCGCGGCGGGCAGCAGTTGACGCTCACAGCCACACGCGACACGGTTCACGTGCCGAGCGTTCGCTGCGCCGCCCGCCTCGGCGAGGGCGGCCGCATCGGCTACGTTCGCCTGGCGGCCTTCCAGAGGAGTTCCGCGCTGGAGATGTCGCAGGCCCTGGACCGCCTCGCCCATGAAGGACCGCTCGACGCCCTCGTGCTCGACCTGCGCGGCAACCCCGGCGGCTTGCTCGATGCCGCCGTGGACGTGTGCAACCTGCTTCTGGACAAAGGCGTCGTGCTGACGACGCGCGGCCGCGGCTTTGGCCAGACCAGCACCTTCCGCGTGGGCCACTGGCGCTACAGCTATCACGACCAGCCGCTGGCCGTACTGGTGGACGGCCGATCGGCCAGTGCCAGCGAGATCGTAGCCGGCGCACTGCGCGACCATGGCCGTGCAACCCTTGTCGGCAGCCGCACTTACGGCAAGGGCATCGTCCAGAGCGTCCTGCCCGTCGAAGGCGGACGGAGCGCCCTTTATATCACCACGGCTCGCTTCTACGGCCCTCGCGACGTGTCGTTCCACGGCATTGGCATTCCGCCCGACGTGACGGTCGAGGCCGATGACGCAACTGCCAGCCCCCTCGCCGACGCGCCCGACCCGGCCGCCGACGCCGCGCTGCGCCGCGCGATGGACCTCCTCGCCGAGGCGGTGCGTCCCGCCGCCGTTGCCCGCGCCGACACCGCCGCCGCGACGCTGACGATTCCCTGATTTCTCATCCGTCATCCTTGTTCGTCGCACGCAATCCGACGGCGCACCGCGCGCCGACAATACCCCTGACGACGCACCCGCGCACCGCGCTCGCCGTCGTCACGCCGACGGCACCCCGCCTGTCGTCGCGCGACGACGACGCGCAACGCGCGGAGGAAAGACACATGTAAAAAAAGTGACGATTGCGTCCATCCCTAGCGCGATTTCTGTTGCACTCGGTCGCCGATGAAGCGCATTATGAACAGCCATGAGAGGCAATTCGTCTTAAGTTAAGTTCGCTGATGCTCCGATGAGTTGTAGCAGGATGAGTTTGCAGCACTGATAAGGTCGAATGTCGGAGACGCTCGAAGAGTCGGTCATATCCTTATCAACTACTGTTGTGCTTGAGCTGTTCACGTTGATGCTTGTCGCGGGAAATTCACGGTCGCCGAGGGGCGGCACTCGTGAGAAACGATAAGGCAACATGAAGTCGGCGTCGGCTTCAACAGGACTTGGAGAGATTCGAGCTGTCTTTCATGACCCTTTGAAAGGAGCGAACACGATGGCGAAGGCGAAGAAGAAAGTCGCGAAGAAGAAGGTGGCCAAGAAGGTCGCGAAGAAGAAAGTCGCCAAGAAGGTGGCCAAGAAGAAAGTCGCCAAGAAGAAATGCTGCGGCAAGAAGTAGCTCCGTCGGCCGAGGCCGTTCCGAAGTGGAGGCTCGGCACATCGTGCCTATTGCGGGACCGGAAGACGCCTTCCGGTCCCGTTTTTCTTCGTCGGCCTTGCCCGTCGGCTCTCCAGCCCGTATAATCCGGCCCATGCGAGTGATTGCCATCGTCAATCAGAAGGGCGGCGTCGGCAAAACGACCACCACCTGCAACCTGGGAGCGGCCCTGGCCGCCCTGGGCCGCCGCATCCTCATGATCGATCTGGACGCCCAGGCTCACCTGACGTTTCACCTCGGCGTGGACAACTCGACCCTCGAACGGTCCATGTACGAGGTCATGACCGGCCGGGCCTCGATCGCCGAGACCCTGGTGCACCGCGCCGAGCGGCTCGACCTGGTGCCCAGCCACATCGACCTGGCCGGCGCCGAGATCGAACTTGTGTCGCAACTGGCCCGCGAACGGATCCTGGCCGACGCCCTAGCCCCCTGCCGCGACCGCTACGACTATGTGCTGATCGACTGCCCGCCGTCGCTCGGCCTGATGACGCTCAACGCCTTGGTGGCCGCCGATGACATCCTCATCACCCTTCAGCCGCACGTCCTCGCCCTGCAAGGCATCAGTAAGCTCATCGAAACGGCCGGCCTGGTGCACAGCCGCCTGAATCCGCGGCTGCGGATCATGGGGGTGGTCTTCTGCATGTTCGACGGACGCACAACCCTGTCGAACGAGGTGCTGGCCGACGTGAGCGGCTACTTCTCGCGTGCCTGCGACGGGCAGACGCTGATGGCCAGCACGCGCGTGTACGAGACCCGCATCCGTCGCAACATCAAGCTGGCCGAGGCCCCCGGCTTCGGCCAGACGATCCTCGAATACGACGCCTCCAGCCACGGCGCCGCCGACTACCGGCTCCTGGCCGACGAGTTTCTCGCTCACGAAGCGGGCAAGGTCGCAGCGCCCGCCGCAGCGGCGGTGCCGCCGGCCGACACGGTCGCACCGTCCATGGCCACCCCGCCCATCGAGTCGCCGTCGAGCAATACGCCGCCTGCGGCCGAAGCGACGGCGGCCCCGCACGAAGCGGCTCCTCCGGCAGAGACGCCGCGGCCAACCGACGCCTCGGTCGTCGCCGACCCGTCGGTCGTTGCCGTTCAGTCGGTGTCCATGGCCGCCGATGCGACAGCGGCGCAGAACAGCCCGGCGACGGCCGGCACCACGAGCGAGGACGCCAGCCATGGCCCGATGGCTGTCTAGTCGCCCCCTGGCCTGGGGCTGCGCGATTGCGTACCTCGTCCTGCTGTTTGTCCTCAGCCACCATAGCCTTCGCGGCATCCGCATCCCAACGTTCCGATTCAGCGACAAAGCCGCCCACGCCGTCGCATACGCCGGCCTGAGTGCCGCACTGTACTGGGCATTCCGGAGTCTGAACCGCGGATGGCTGTTTCGCTGGGCGACGCTGTCGGCGTTCGTGGCGGCAAGTCTCTACGGTATCAGCGACGAGTGGCACCAGAGCTGGGGACCCGGCCACCGCTCGCCCGACGTCTGGGACTGGGTGGCCGACACGGTCGGGGCGGCGGCTATGATGACCGGCGTGTTTCTTCACAACCGCAGACGCCGTGTTCAGGCACCGAACCAGCCCGCCACCGCCTTCGACAACCCCGACTTCGAGAACACGCACTCGTAGGCCGTCCAGGCCAGAAACGCCGTGAACAGGGCCCGCACGAAGCGGTCGGGAAGCTGGTGCGTCAGGTGGCCGCCGAGGTACGCCCCGACCAGAGCCGACGGAACCAGCAGCGCCGCCAGATGGATCGGGGCCCAGTGCGTCATGCCGTCGGGCAAGGACACCGTGACGTTTTTCACCACAGCGGCGATGGAACAGAAGATGACCATGGTCGCCGCGCTGTTGGCGATGGCGTTCTTCTGGGGCATATCGAGAAAGATCTGCTGGCCGGGCACGCTGTATGTGCCGCCGCCGATGCCGAGCATGCCGGCCAGGAATCCCGTGGGGACAGCCACGGCCGAGACGCGCGGCAGGGTCACGCGCAGCGACGCCAGATCGTCGGCCGCATCGAGGGCCACCGGGTGCCCGCGCCCGAAGAGCTTGCGGACGTTGTCATAGACCATAAAGCAGACCACCGCCCCGAAGACGCCCCAGAGCACCTTGTCCAGTCCGTGGCGACCGAGCGTGTTGGCGGCCAGCACGCCGCCTATGGCCGCCAGGATCCCCAGCGGAAGCACCTTCTTGACGACGCTTACGATGACGCGGCGATTGCGATAATGGCCGACCGCGCCGCCCAGACCGACGAAGACATTGCAGATCAGCGCTGCCGCCGCGAACACGTTGTACGATGCGTCCGGAAACACCCGACCGAGAATCGGCAGGAAAATCACCGAGCCGCCAATCCCCAGCATGCCGCCCCCGATGCCGGCGACAAGACCGGCGATGATCAGCACAGCGACTCGACCGGCGGTGAACTCGAGCATACTCCTGCCATCCCTGCCGACACCTGAGCAACGAGGTCCGGCTCGGCACTCACTTATGATAGCCCAATCCCTTGAAAACCTCGAACAACTCGCCCAGGGTGATGAATTTGCGGCCGTGAGCGATCTTGTAGGCGTCCACCGCCTGGGCAAATTCCCGCGCCTCCGGCGACAGGTCGGCGTATGAATCGGCAAATTGCCGTCGCTCGGCCCCGCCCGAACGGCCCACCGCCTTGCGGCGGTCGAAAAACTGTTTGTCCCAATCGACCATGACCGACTCCTCCGACTGCATGCCCTATGACACGGGGGTGTCGATGTCCGGGTGCCCGATACTGAAGTATGCGATGCCCTCGCGTCGCATCTCCTGCCTGTCATACAGGTTCCGCCCGTCGAAGATCGCCAGCCGCTTCATCCGCCTGCGAAGCTCGGCCGGATCCAGCGTGCGGAACTCGTTCCATTCGGTGACCACGGCCAAGGCGTCGGCGCCATTCAGTGCGTCAAGACTCCCCGTCGCGTAGCCAATCCGATCGCCATAGAGCTGCCGCAGCCGATCCAATCCCAGCGGATCGTAGGCCCGGATCGTCGCTCCGGCCGCCAGCAACAGGTCGATGATCACCAGGGCCGGCGATTCGCGCAGGTCGTCGGTCTGCGGTTTAAACGTCACGCCCCACAGCGCGATCGTCCGCCCCCGGCACGAGCCGCCAAAGTACGCGATCAGCCGCTCCGCCAGTTGTCGCCGCTGAGCCACGTTGACCTCGTGGGTCGCCCGCAACATGCGGACCTCCACGCCGTGCGACTCGCCCAGGCGGATCATCGCCTGCACGTCCTTCGGGAAACACGAGCCGCCGTAGCCTACGCCCGGGAACAGGTGCGGAAAACCGATTCTGTGATCGAACCCCATCCCCATGCGGACTTCGCCGATGTCGGCCCCGAGAGCCCGTGACAGGTTCGCCATTTCATTCATGAAACTGATCCGCGAAGCCAACAGGCAGTTGGAGGCATACTTGGTCATCTCGGCCGATTCGCGGCTCATGACCAGAATCGGATGCAGCGTGCGTACGAACGGGGCATAGAGCTTGCGGAGCACGGACGCCGCCTCCTCGTGGGCCGCGCCGATGACAATCCGATCCGGGTAGTTGAAGTCGCGAACCGCTACGCCCTCGCGCAGAAACTCCGGATTCGACGCCACCAGCACACGCCCCCCTGTTTGCTCGTCAAACAGGGCTTGCAGCGCCGCGCACGTGCCGATCGGCACCGTGCTCTTGACCACCACAATGCGCGGCGGCCGCTGCGACGAGGCGATCTCGCGGGCGACGCTCATCACGGCCGTCAGGTCCGCACCGCCGTCGTCCAGCGACGGCGTGCCTACGGCAATGAACACCAGCTCCGCCTCCGCCAGGCGACCCGACAACGTGTCATCGAACTCCAGTCGCCCCGCGCGAAGATTGCGGTCCAGAAGATCATTCAGCCCCGCCTCGTAGAACGGAGCCCTGCCGCGGCGAAGCTCCGCCAGACGAGCCGCATCCGTGTCAACGCAGACCACGTGGTGGCCCGTGTCGGCAAGGCACGCCCCAGTGACCAACCCGACATAACCGGCCCCCACGACAACGATCCTCATCGCACCCTCCCACGCCTACCCGTCTTCGCCCGAGGTCATTTCCGCCAGATACACCGGCAACGATGTGCGGAACCCCGGCAGACAGTACCCTGTCAGTCTCTCCAGCCGCGAGCAGTCCAAGGCGCTCATGGCCGGTCGCCGCGCCGGTCGGCCGAGTTGCTCCGACGAGATCGGCTTCACCGCGACGTCGCACCGCCGCAGGCGGACAATCTCCCGAGCAAAGTCGAACCACGACGTAGCTTCGCTGCCGCAGGCGTGGACCAGGCCGCGAGCCCCGCACGCCATCAGCCGCACGATCGCTTCGGCCAGGTCGCCCGTGTAGGTCGGGCACCCCACCTGGTCGTTCACCACGGTCAGCGGACGGCCGAGGGCGGCCTGGCGGCAAATGGACCGGACAAAGTTGCGGCCATGCGGACCGTAGAGCCATGCCGTCCGTATGATGAGGTGTTCCGGCGCGCGGGCCGCTTCGCGCTCGCCCAGCAGCTTGGACTCGCCATAGACGTTCAGCGGCTGCGGCGGATCGTCCTCGACATAGGGCCCGACTCGATCACCGCCGAACACGAAATCCGTGGAAATCTGGATCAACAAGGCCCCTGCCGCCTCCGCCGCACGGGCCAGGTATCCCACGGCCGTGCCGTTGATCCGCATAGCCTCGTCGCGCCGCGACTGGCACTCGTCCACCTGAGTCAGGCCCGCGCAGTTGATGATCGCGCTGCAGCGCTGCCGCTCGACCAGTTGCCGAACAGCCGCCTCGTCGGCGATATTCAACTCGTCCACGTCGGTCCAGATGACCGGCGCCGCGGGGCTACCAGGCTGGCTGAATCGTCGCCGCAGGGCCGCCGCCAACATCCCGTTGGCCCCGGTCACAAGAATCGGTCGCTCTGTCGGTATCGTCATGTCGTTTCGCGTCGGTCTGGCAGCCCTCACAAGGCCGCCGGTGGCGGAGATTGGATCAGCGGACGCCGTGTCGCACGCGCCGCCCGGACATCGTTCATGGGATTTTACAGGGGAGACCTGTGCGGTCAAAGGTTTTCCAGGACCGAACGCCGCACAGAACACTATCGACCCGCCGGACGATCGCCGACGATCTGCTGCAACCGCTGCCGCAACCACCGCGGATCAGGTCGCCCGATCACCGTCAGGTGCGTGATGAACAGGTCCTCGCCGCCGGCCCGCACGGCCACTTGCAGCGCCTGGGGCGCGGCGGGGTCGTGCAGCGCTTTGAGCACGGCGTCGGGCGCGGCCGAATTAATCATATCTCGATCATCCAGCGACACCAAGGCTCGGTTGCCCTCCAAGCGACCGCCGAACCCGAACACCTGCCCCACGTTCGGCTCTGTCACCGTCTGATGCGTTCCACCATCGCCGAAACCCAACGACATCCGCAGAGACGGCCCAGGGCCGGTCCACGCCGCCATCGCCGTCACGGCATCGAATCCGCCGGCAACCGCCGGTCGCAACTCCCATCCGACCTGCGTTCCGTCTCGCCGTTCCATGTTGGCCGTCAGCGCCACCTCCACATCGCCCACGAACGCCGCACGCGATACGATGGAGCCCTGCCCGTTGCGGCATCGCAGTGCGTTGAGCATCAGCGCCCACCCCGCCCCCTCGACGCGCCAATCCTCCAATTCGCGGCTACTGACGAAATCGTAGTCCAGCCGAAGGCGACCCTGCTGCTGCGGCGTCACCTTGGCGGTAAACAGCTCCGCCCAGTGCTCCGACGCCACGCGCAACACGCGCTCGTCCGGCAGCCGCCAGAGCACGTACTCCTCGGCGCGGACCGTTACCGGAACCGGCCTGGTCCCGCGAGGATCGTACCGCACCTGTTCATTCGCCCGGACCACCACCGGCGTCGGATCGCCCGCCACAGTCAGCGTCACCTCGCCCGAAACGACCGTCAATCGCAACTGGCTCGGCATCGCCGGCTCGCCAAGCACCTGGGCCGTGGCCGCTGCCAGCACCAACGGCCCGCCACGCCGCAGACGCCCGCCCGCCAGGCTCCCCGCCGCCAGGTGCACATCGAACTCCGCCGCCGTCGCCTCGATGCGAGCGACCGACGTGTCGAGCACCATACGGCCAACGCCGCCCGGCGATCCCCGCGACACGAATACCTGTCCCTGGTCCAGCCGGCAAACGGTCTCGACCGCGTCGCTCCGCTCAATCACCAGCGCGGCCCCCTCGTTCACGTCCATCGACCCGCCGCCGATCATCGCCAGCGTGAGCATCGCCCCCCGACCGGTCCGAATCCGCTGACCCACGTGCACGGTCTGTTGCCCGGAGAGCCGCGAACCCCCGTTGCGACCGACGGTCACGGATCCGCGTACGGCCACAGCCCTTGCCACCGCCGGCCCCCGGGTCAACGAAACCGACCGCACGGCCAGGAGTCCCGCGGCCGCCACGACCGCCAGCACCGCCGCCGCAGCCAGCGCCCGGCGAACCTCCGGACGGTTCCAGATCCGCACCGCCACGCCCACGCGCCGGGTCTCGATCCCGGCCTCAGCCTCGTCGGCGAGCATCCGCCGCACGCCGTCCAGAATCTGCCGACAATCGGCCTCAGACACATCCGGCGTTCGCATCGCCTCGGACTGCCGCAGGGCCGCCTCCAGCAATGCCAACCGGGCTGCCGCCTCACGGCACGAGGCACACGCCTCCAGATGCCGGCGCAGAGTCTCCGCGGCCGCCGCATCCAGCCGTCCACCCGCCAGATCGGCCAGTTCCTCAAGAGAATGTGCACTGCACGGCTTCATGACCGTTATGTCTCGATGTCCAAAGGGCTACAGTTTCCCGGTCGCGGCCCACCACGAGCCGCCCTGACGTGACGCCCGACTTGCCGCCGTCTACGGTTCAAACAGACGCCATGACGAAAAGCTCTGGAAATTCCGCCCTCCTCCAAACCTGATACACGGAACCGGGTTACGTGCCGTCCGTGCTTTTTCTTTTGACTCGTACACGACAGACGCC
Source organism: uncultured Anaerolineaceae bacterium (assembly GCA_964500225.1). Taxonomy (GTDB): domain Bacteria; phylum Planctomycetota; class Phycisphaerae; order FEN-1346; family JAACEH01; genus JAAYDY01. The sequence continues at coordinate 69,407 of CAZCOA010000001.1, forward strand.
TATATTTGAGTCGTTGCAGGTCTCCCGCCCGTGAACCGGCGGGAGCTATGAGGGAAGGCCGTGAGAACCGGCCGCGGACGCGCCGCTGTAACCGGCGACAACCGTTGCACATGCCACTGTCGGAGCCGAGCATCGCACCGATGGGAAGGCGCAGCGGAAGGATGACCCGGGAGCCAGAATACCTGCCTGCAATCGACCTGGAAAGGGCCATCGCGAGTCGTGGACCTCCGGAAAGCACAGGGAGATCCTGCGCCCCGGAACCGCGACAGCGGGCCGGGGTTCGGTTTTTTCGGGGCCTCTCGCGACATGGAGGCGCCCGGGATACCCGCCCTGAGTCTGCGCCCGCCGTTGCTCCTTCCAGAAGCGTAAGTCCGTCCGCCGCGCGGCCTCATGCGCCGTCACAACACGGCGGGCCGGACGACCTCGCAAGACAGGGAGTAGGAGGTTGGGTTGCCGCGTGTCGCCGCTTGGCCGCGGCGAACTGTGAATGAGAAACAAACAAATGAGGCGCCGGCGATTGCAGCGCCGACGCCCTTGCATGGGAAACTGGCCGGTTCCGCCATGCGCCGGAAGTATACCTTGCTTGCCGTCCAATGCAAGCGATCCGCACAGGATCTCCCCTCCGCAAGGGCACGCCTCGAATCAACCCATGCCGCTCACGCTGCGCGCCCGGTCGTCCAGGTGTCCCGAACGGAACCGACACCGGACCGCAACCCGCGCCGGCGGCCGGAAGGAGGTGATTGTCAGAGCCTCTTGAATCGAGGAACCCGACCGCGCGTCGCGGTCGGAGCATTCGCTTGTGGCTCGCAGTAGCCGCAGAGTCTGTGGAGCACAATCAACAAGGATTTGCCAGGGGAGTAGGGAGAGATCCAATGAAAAGCAACAATGGAAAAAGCATCACTCGTTCTGTCTGGCGGACAAGCCTGTGGACGCTGGGGCTGGCCATCGCACTGGCCGGCACGGCCATGGCCCAGGTCGATAACACATGGACGCAGTACCACCAGGGTCCGGGCTTTACGGGACAATCGGCCTCGGGCCCCGACCTGCGGATCTACACCACGGCCCGGTTCGTCGTCGGCACAGGCCTTGGGGCCGGGTTCATGGGCGCCAGCGTCTCGTCGCCGGTCGTCATGAACAACCAGGTCTACTGCTACGACGCCGAGGGCGGCCTGTTCGCCTTCAGCGAGATCGACGGCGCTGCCCTGTGGTCGGCTGTCGTGGCCGAGGCATCGTTCGGCTCGTGGTCCTCGCCGTCGGCCGACGTGGCGAGCCGCTCGGTCTACATAGGGTCCGGCGAATACGTCTACCGGTTCGACGCCGACACCGGACAGGCCGTCTGGAGCCAGCCGTACCACCTCACCACCACCAGTACCCATGGAGAGACTTACGCGACCGTGGTCAACGCGGCGCCGACGATCCTCCCCGGCCTGGGCACGAACGGCCAGGGGCTGGTCCTTCAGCATACGTACGGCAGTTTCGGCGGAGGCACGCGGTTGCACGCCATCAACGTCGCCGACGGCTCCCAGGCCTGGACTCTGGACCTCACGGGTCAGGGACAGGGCGAGGTGGCCTACAACCCCGGTGACGGACTCCTTTACACGACCATCGGCACCGAGGGCGGATGGGCCGCAGGCCGAGGCGGCATTGTCGCCATCAACCCCGCCAACGGCGAGATCGTCTGGACGTCGCAGGGCTCGTTCGAGCCGCTCAGCTTCGGCGGCATCGCCTACGACGCCGCCAACAACCGCGTCATCGCCGGCGGCTACGACTTCTATGGCTACGCCGGTATGCTCGTCGTGGACGGAACCACCGGCGCCACCGTCTCCTACACCGGTGACGACATGGCCCTATCGGGCGACTACCGGCCCACCGTCGGGACGAACGGCCTCATCTATATAGCTGGTGCCGAGTTTCAGGACGGTCCTTTCATCGCCGCATACGACGCAGCGACCGGCCTGGAGGTTTGGCGAAGCGAGCAGGGCTGGGGCGGCTGGAACCAGTCGCTCGCCTATGCCCTTGACATCGGCGACGGCACCGATGTGGTCTACGCCTGCGACCAGTACGGCACGAAACTCGGCATGTTCGATGCCGATACCGGCCTGCTGCTAGCCGAAATCCCCTACGGCGGCGTGCCGACGCTAGCCAACGGCAACCTGTACTTCATCGCCGACGGCCGGTTGATGGCCTTCGGTCCGAACGTCGTCCCGGAACCGGCCACGATGGGGCTTCTCGGCCTCGGATTGGCCTGGTGCCTGCGGCAACGGAAACGCTGAGTGGTCCCCCAGGGGAAGCCGAACCACGTTCACCGGGGCGGTTTTCCACGTCTCTACAGAAAAACGATTGACATTCACATCTGACCAATGGAGGTTTTTATGCTATCCGTGAGAAATATCGTACATGCGGCAGCCGCCGTGGCGGTCGCGTTCCTGGTCGCCGGCAACGTGTCGGCCGACTACACCTACAACCCCAGCGACTTCGCCACCGAGGTCGTCGAGTACGTCCAAGGAACCGGCGTCGGCAAAGACTGGATCAGCGGACAGACCTTCAACAACCCGTCGTCGGCCCTTGGCCGACCCACCGTCGATACCACCGGCGACGGTTGGTACATCAACCTGACCATGCCATCGCCGGTCGTCCCCGTCTATCCGGCGTTCCGGTCCTATGAGCTGGTCACCATCGGCAACGGCGGCAGCCTCACCGTCAAGTTCGACCATCGCGTCGAGAACGACCCGCTGAACCCGTATGGACTGGATTTCATTATCTTCGGCAATGCCTTCCAGGTCATCGGAGGCGGACAGGGTTGGACCAACGGCAATCCCAATTCGGTCCACACCGGGGGCACCGGCTTTTTCGAGCCCGGCACCGTGTCGGTCAGCCAGGACGGCATCACCTGGTACACGTTCACGTCCGGCCCCTGGGCCGACGACTTCGCTCCGACGCTCGGCCGGCAATACGATCCCGACGCCCCCTACCGCCCCGAAGACCCGGAGAATCCGGGCCAGGTCGATCCGGCGTGGGCGTGGAACCTCTGGTGGGGCGCGCCGACGAACCCCACCGTCCCCGTCAATCCCGCGTTGACGTGGTCCAGCTTCAATGGCTGCAGTGTGGCCGAGATCGCCGAGGCCTACCGCTACGTGGACGAGGCAGCCGGCTTCAACGAAGTCTCCGCCGGCGGCACAGGCTTCGACCTGGACTGGCTCGGCGTGGACGGGCTGGACTGGATCCAGTACATCCGCGTCACCAACCGGCCCGGTAGCAGCACCACCGTTGAGATCGACGCCTTCGCCGACGTGGCGCCCGTGCCCGAACCGGCTTCCATGGCCCTACTGGGCCTGGGGCTCGGGGCCATGCTGAAGCGACGCAGCCATAACCGATCCCACACGTAGGTTCATCCTCATGGCGGGAGGCCGACCCCAAGACCGGGGCGGTCTCCCGCCGATTTGCCAGGAATGACCGTGATGGAACCCAACCCCATCGCCGCCCCCGCAACCCCGGACGCCGAGACCCTCTGCTCCGCCCTGGGCCACAATGCGTTCACCCTGATCGAACTGCTCATCGCCGTGGCCATCATCGGCCTGCTCATGGCGGTCCTGCTGCCGATGCTCGGCGCTGCCGTCGAGCACGCCCGATGCACCCAGTGTTGCAACAACCTGCGCCAGATGGCCACCGCCATGCAGTTGTACCTGAAGGAAAACAAGGGTTTCTTCCCCCCGGCCTACCAGGTGCAGATGACCGGTGGCGTGTTCCGTTCCGTGGCCTGGGACTTTATCAGCATCAAGGACTGGGCCCACGGCGGCAAGGAATCCGTCGGCGTCGGCCTGCTGTGGCAGGGGCGCCTGACCGAACCTTGCGAGGTCCACCAGTGCCCGTCGTTCGACGGGGCCCACAACTGGTTCTCCGACCCCTTCACCGGATACAACTACAACACCGATTACCTCGGATCGCCCGCCTGTCGCGTCAATCTCTCACGCGTGCGCCATCCGGCCCGATGCGCCATGTTCGGCGACGCCGGCTACGCCTCCGGCTCCAACAAGTTCATGCGCGCCCCGTTCCCCCCGCCGGACAAGTACGATGACGGCCTCTCCCCGGCAGGCCGAGCCGCCGGCACCCAGGCCTTCAGGCATCTCGGCCGGACCAACGTCGCCTTCGTGGACGGACACGTGGAATCTCTCGATCAGATCTACACCAACACCGACCCGGCCGCAGCCGGCAACATCGCCCCAGGAACCGGCTTCCTCTCTCCCGACAACAGCCTGTATTCCCTCAGCGGCCACTGATCTCCCACAGCGACACCCGCCGACGGCCGCAACGCAAGAGTCTTTGACAAGCCCCCCGCCGGCGACTATACTTCTGCACTTGTCCTGCCCAAGGCCAGCCTTCGGCCGGACACACGGCTGCGATGTCGGCGGCCGAGCGGCAGCACGCAGCTACGATTCTGGGAGCACGTCCTCATGAGTGATGACATTATGGTCGAACAGGTCCGCGCCGCCGCGGAGGCCATGGCGATGCCGCAGGGATACCGGTTCGACTCCACGGCCGTTCTGGACGAGGCCGCTGTCCTGCCATTGACCCATCTGCGGGCCACCGACGGTGAATTCTTCGCCAAGGCTCTGGCCGAACGGCCCCGACGCCCGCAGCTCAGCAAGGACGGACGCCTGGTGATCCTGGCCGCCGACCATCCTGCGCGCGGCGTGCCCGGCGCCGGCCCCGACCCCGTCGGCATGGCCAACCGCGCCGACTACCTGGCCCGCATCGTCCGCGTCCTCGACGCCAGTCCCGTGGACGGCCTCATGGCTACCCCCGACATTATCGACGACATCGTGGCCCTGGACGCCCTCCAGCGCAGCCGCGGCGGCAAGGGATTCCTCGGCCAGCGCGTCCTCATCGGGTCCATGAACCGCTCCGGCCTCAACGGGGCTCGCCACGAGCTGTGGGATATGCCCACCTGCTACCTCAGCGCCGCCGACCTGCTGGCCGCTCACCTCGACGGCGGCAAGGTCATGTGGCGCTACACCGCCCAGGGCGACGCCAATCGCGACTGTCTGGAATCCATGGTCGCCCTCGCCGAACTGCTGGCCGACGTGGCCGAGGCCGGGCTGCCGATGTTCCTGGAACCCCTGGTCGTCGAGAACCGCTTCGAGAAGTGGCTCCTCTCGAAAGACGAGATCGAGTGGATCCGCCTGATCGGCATCGCTTCGGCGCTGGGCCCGAGCACGGCGCGGCTCTGGCTGAAGATTCCCATGGTGCGGCCGTTCTCGCGGATCGTTCGTGCCACGACGCTCCCGATCCTGATGCTCGGCGGGCCGGCCACCGGCATCCCCGCCACGATTCTGGTGGATTTTGCCGAAGGCATGACCACCGCGCCCAACGTTTACGGCGCCCTGGTCGGTCGCAACGTCCTCTATCCGGGGCCCGACGATCCGGCCATCATTGCCCGAGCCGTCTGCCACATTGTCCACGATCAACAAGGCGCCGAAGCCGCCGCCGCCGAAGCCGCCAGGGCCGGACGACTCTGAAACACAGAGCCTCGCTTGCAAAGGGGGGATGGCCGACAGCGACGCCTCCCGCGCGGTTCAGCGCCGGTAGAGCGACCGACCGTGCGAGTCGATGGCCACCAGGGCGGGAAAGTCCACCACGGTGAGTTCGCGCAACGCCTCGGGACCCAGGTCCTCGTAGGCCAGCACGCGCTGGGCCGTGATGCACTTGGCCAGCAGCGCGCCGGCGCCGCCCGTGGCTGCCAAATAGACTGCCCCGCACCGCTTCATCGCCTCGACGACCTCGGCCGAGCGGTCGCCCTTGCCGATCATCGCGGCCAGGCCCTGCTCGATCAGCATCGGCGCGTAACGATCCATGCGTCCGGCCGTAGTCGGCCCCGCCGCGCCGAACACTTGCCCCGGCCCGCCGGGCGTCGGCCCCACATAGTAAAGAATTGCTCCCCGCAACACAAACGGCAGCGACTCGCCTGCTTCCAGCGCCTTGACCATCCGCGCGTGCGCCGCGTCGCGCGCCGCATACACCGTGCCCGTGATCCGGACCTCGTCGCCGGCCACGAGCCCACGCACCACGTCCATGCTCAACGGTGGATGAAGACTCACTGTGCCCATGGCGTCGTAGGGTAGCAGATACGGCCCCGGGTGGCAAGACGACACACGCAGACGAGTCACTCAGCCTCATGAAGTGCCGCGCGGGCCCGAGCCCCCACACGCTGTGCTTGCTGCTTACATGGGGTGCCGCCCTTCGGCGGCCTCACCGAAAGGCCGCGACATCGTCTTGCCGCGCCGGGCTCGGCGGGTACAATGGCGGACTGTCGCGAATCGAGGCGGAGACGAAGCATGCGAACCGTATCTGTCCGCGCTGTGGCCGATGCCCTGTACGATTGCATCGGCCGGGCGAGTGTCAATCTGGGCGAACGCGAAACGGCGGCGCTCGAGACGGCCCGCCGCACGGAAACCAGCCCCACCGGCCGGGCCGTGCTGGATCAGTTGCTTGAAAATGCACGCATCGCCCGCCAGGAGCGGCGACCGCTGTGCCAGGACACGGGCCTGGCGGTCGTCTTTCTCGATATCGGCCAACAGGTGATTCTCGACGGCGGCGACCTCGTCGAGGCGATCAACGACGCCGTGGCCCGGGCCTGCCGCGACTTTCACCTCAGGACGAGCGTGGTCGGCCATCCGATCGACCGCCGCAACACCGGCGACAACACCCCGGCCGTGGTCCATATCCGCCTGGTGCCGGGCGACCGCGTCCGCCTGCGGTTTGCGGCCAAGGGCGGCGGGTGCGAGAACATGTCGCGTCTGGCGATGCTCACGCCGTCGGCGGGCCGCGCGGGCGTCGTCGAGTTCGTGGTCCGGACCGTGCGTGAGGCCCTGGCGAACCCGTGCCCGCCGGTGGTGGTCGGCGTGGGCCTGGGCGGCAACTTTGAGATGGCGGCCCTGGCGGCGAAGGAAGCGCTGCTGCGCCCGCTCGGGGATGCGGCCGCCGACCCGCGCGACGCGGACCTCGAACGGGAACTCCTTGCGGCGATCAACGCCACCGGCGTCGGCCCCATGGGCCTGGGCGGCGCGAACACCGCTCTGGCCGTGCACGTCGCCTCGCTACCCTGCCACATCGCCGCCCTGCCCGTAGCCGTGAACCTCGATTGCCACAGCCACCGCCACGCCGAGGCGGTCCTCTGACAAGCGCCCCCTGCCGCCGCGCCGTTTTGTCCTCCGGCGCATCGCCCGCACCTCAGTCCCGCACGGTGCAGACGTAGAGGTTCGGGTTCATCGCCACTTCGCCGGCCTTGATCTGCGTGCCGCCGGTTTCGCCGCAATAGAGTCGCCCGTCGGGGCCGCAGACCATCGTGTGAATCCGTTCCCCCGCGACGCCCTGCTCGGCCGACACAATCGGGCCGATTTCCTCGATCCGTTCGGTGCGCGGATCGTAGCGGAAGATGAACGCACTGCGGGTCTGGTAGGCCCGCCCGCCGCCGGCCGCGCCGTACAGGCACCCGTCGCCGCGCCAGGCCAGCGCCGGCAGCCGCGGACCGCCACCCGGGCACCCCAGCACGTCCAGCGTCAGCGTCGCCGGATCGATGCGCAGCAGGTCGCCGCGCTCCCACGTGCCGGCGTACAGTTTGTGGTCCGGGCCGCGAACAAACGAGTCGATCCGCTCGGCCCCTTCCGGCAGCCGCATCGCCGTCGCCTCCAGCACGTCGCGCCGCGGGTCGTACATCCAGATGTGCCGGTGCAACCCGCTGCCGAACACGCGGCCGTCGTCGTCCGTGCAGCACTGGTGGCACGGGCCGCTGTCGCCCCAGGTCTTCGCGGGCGGCTGGCCCACGACGCGCATCGACCCTCGCTTCAGGTCCACCCGCACCACATGGTTCAGCGGGTACGTCATCGCGTACAGGTTCTCGCCCGCCGGGTCCATGGTCAGGTTAAACAGCCACTCGTGCGGGCACGGCACGCCGAGGTCCTCGGAGGCGTCGCGCTTCGGGTCGTAAATGAATACGTGGCCGCCCTCGTCGCGGTCGGTGTAGAGCCCGGCGATGCTGTAGTTCTGCCCGGTCGCCCCGGCGATGCGTCCGTCGGGCAACGTCTCCAGTGCGTGGTGAATCTTCCCGGGGATCGGGTTGCCGCTAAAGCTGATGATGGGCGGCGCGCTGACCACGCGGTCGCCCAGGTCCACGAACCGGCCGCCGCGGCCGCCGGGACCCGTGCCCAGCTCGTACCGGAAAAACAGGTGTCCGTGCGCGCCGGTCATCCCGCCGTACAGCCGATCCGGGCCGCCCACCGTCAGACTCACCACCTCCAGCGCTCCGACGATCGGCGACCGATCCACGTAGACATCCAGCCTGCTCATTCGAAACCTTCCCTTCTGCTCGTGCGCGACCTGCTCCGCCGCCCTCGACGGCCGCTGCGGATCCCATTACGATACGCCGCGCGCCGCCCGACGCAACTGCTTTCCACCCACACAACGCACGATCCGCTTGCACAATCCTATGACCCGTGGCAGCGCGACATCAAACACCTCGAATCACTCTATAGAAATGTCCCCTTCAGGATGAACCTGCGGCAGGGGTAGTCGGCTGGTGGCTTGCAGGGCTGATGCAGGGAGCCATCTATGAACAAGCCGTAGTCAAGCCGATGATGGCACGAGTTCGGGGTTTTTCCAACCATCTGTTCGGCGTCATGCCGCCGGCAGCGCCACGCATCGGTTTACGTCGGTCGGCCCAAGTCGCCGCGGCGCATCGCAAAGGCGCGGCGGATGAGCTCCACGCGCGGACTCTCGTCGGGCACGTGGGCGAAGTGTATCTGGTCGCGGCTCTCCAGGCCGCGGGCCAGGCCCACCCACGCCCGGTTCATCCCGTGCACGAACGTCGCCGTGCTCAGCGACCGCGTCCGCCACAACGTCCGCAGCGTCCGTCGCCAGACCCAGTTCTCCCGCGCCGCCGCGCGGCGAAGCTCGTAGATCGTCTCGTCCAGTCGCTGCGCCGTCATCCGCGTCGGCCGGTACACGGTCTCGATGAACGTGTACCGCTCCCAATCCTTCGGGTAATTCGTCGCGATGATGCGTCCCTGCTCCAGGAAACGGTCGTAGAGCTTCGTGCCCGGCAACGGCGTGAGGTTGGTGATCTGGATGATGTCGATGCCCAACTCGACCGCCTTCAGGGCCGTATCGGCCACGGTGCTCTCGTCGTCCTCGTCGGCCCCGATCACGAAGCAGCCCAGCACGGCGATCCCCGCCTTGTGGAAGCCCGCCACCAGATCGCGGTACCGGTCCACGAGCTTCAGGTTCAGCCCCTTGTGCATGTTCTTCAGAGTCTCAGGGTTGAACGATTCGAGGCCCACAAGCATGCACCGGCACCCCGCCTCGTAGGCCAGGCGGAGCCCCTCGGCGTCGGCGCCCATGTTGATGCTCGTCTGGCTGAACCAGAGGCGCCGCTTGCCGCGTTTCTTCACTTCGCGCAGGAACTCCTTGGCCCACTCGGCGTGCTTGGGGCCCACGCCGTAGAAGTTGTCGTCCACGACGAACAGAAACCGGCTCGTCGTGCGGTTCCATTCGTCGATCACCGCGTCGATGGGCCGGCGGCGGATCGTGTTGCCGTTGAAGCGCGTGACGCTGCAATAGTCGCACCCGACGGGGCATCCGCGCGAGGTCTGGATGCAACTGCACGTGTAGCGGCCGTTGACGGGCTGAAGCTGCTGAGCGGCGGCGCCCATCGCGCCGGTCAGGTCGGCCAGACGCCCCTCGTACCGCTTCTGCAATCGTCCCGCCGCGGCGTCGGCGACGATCTGCGGCCAGATTTCGTCGCACTCGCCCACGGCCACCGAATCGAAATGCGCCGCCGCCTCGTCCGGCACGGCCGACGCGTGAGGCCCGCCCATGATGCACGGCAATCCCCGCTTGCGGCACAGGGCCGCCAACTCATACGCCCGCGTCGCGCCGCTGGTGTAGCCGGTCATGCCCACCAAGTCGTACCGGTCCCGCGTCAGCAACCGCTCCGTCGCGTCCAGCCCGAAAATCTCGTCGATGATCTCCACCGTGTGAGGCTGCGGGACCAGCCGCGCCAGCACCTGGAGTCCCAACTGCGGAATCCGCGTACCGATCGTGTGGTACCCCTCGCAGTCGCGGGCCACGGGGTTCACCAGGACAATTCGCATGGACACTGCACGCCTTTCCGACTACGGCCGCCCGCGCCCGGCGACCGAACGTCGCCCGCCGCACGACAAGCAAAAGCTCATTATAGCCGCCTTCCGTTCCACGCCTTCATGAAAACCCACGAACCGGGGCACACCGTCCTGCCGTGGAGGAAGGCTGCCGCGCGACACTACCCCCATGGAGCAAGGGCCGGCGACCCCTCGGTACGCCGGCCCGACTCCACATCACGGGAAGCAGGACAACAGGAGGACAGTACTGCAAACGTGGCGGCCGTGTGCGGCGAAGGGCGACACCACTGACTCGCCCCCTTCCGCACGAGACGGCATCGGCAAGACCCATTACGGCGGCGGCATGTGTTGCACTCTCCAAAAGAACACCATCGCTCATGCCGGAAGGCCGGCACGCGGCTGGCGGCCAAGGCTCGCGCGGCACTCGCCGAAGGGCCGCTCCCGGCCTCAGACGCCCGATGACCGGGCCATTCGGGCCGAGAGCCGCCCTCTTTCGACAAAACGGCCTCGGGGCGAGCCATCCGAGCCGTATTGATGGTCGCCCGACCGATCTCGCCGCTTCCCACCGGCACCGCGACGCCACCCACGACTCGACCGGGCACAGGTAACCATACGCACACAGCAAGGTCGGGCAAATCGGCCGCCGAAAAATGTTCCTCACGGCCTCTCCATGGCGAATCGTGCACATCGCAAGCCATGGCCGCACAATCAGTTGCGGTGGCTCGCGGTGGAAGCGAAAGATGCCGACGGAAGACCGGCCGACCTTGCCGCCGCCCGGGTAGTTGCTGCAAAACCGGCGGCTTTTTGCCCTCAGGAGGTCCGGACTGGGTTGTGGTGGCGTGCGCAATGGCCTACAATGGCTCGATCGCGTGCTGGGCTGCAAGTCACTGCACAGGGGCCGCTCGCAACGGAGTCCGTGGCGACGGCAAGGGTTCGTTCTCAGTATTAAGGAGCACGATGTGGCAGGCAAGAAGGCGGTCAGGTGCGTGGGCGTGTTGACGGGCGGCGGGGATTGTCCGGGGCTGAATGCCGTGATTCGCAGCGTCACCAAGACGCTCGTGTATGAGCACGGCATGACGGTGTACGGCATCTACGACGGGTACGCCGGCCTCGTGGAGCACCGGTACGAGCGGCTGGACGGGCCGGACGTGTCGAACATCCTGACCCGCGGGGGTACGATTCTCGGGTCGTCGAATAAGGCCAATCCGTTCGCGTACTTTCCGCCGCAGAAGATTGGCGGCCGGCACGAGCCGCCCTACGATGCCTCGGACCGGGCCAAGGCGTTGTACCGCAAGCTGAAGCTGGATGCCCTGGTCTGCATCGGCGGCGATGGGACCATGGCGATTGCCGACGGTCTGATCCGCCGTTGCGGCATGAATATCGTGGGTGTGCCGAAAACCATCGATAACGATCTGCCGCAGACCGATTACACGTTCGGGTTCATGACGGCCGTGCAGACGGCCACCGAAGCCATCGACCGGTTGCACTCGACGGCCGGGAGCCATCACCGGGTAATGGTGGCCGAGGTGATGGGCCGTTACGCGGGGTGGCTGGCCTTGTACGCCGGCGCGGCCTCGGGGTCGGACGTCATCCTGATTCCGGAGATACCGTACGACATGGCGGCGGTGGCGGCCTTTGTGAAGGACCGCTACCGTCGCGGCAAGCGGTTCTCGATTGTCTGCGTGGCCGAGGGGGCGAAACCTCGCGGCGGCACGATGACGGTCGAACGGGTGGTGGCCGATTCGCCGGACCCGATCCGCCTGGGCGGCATCGGCCACAAGGTAGCCCGCGAGATCGAGGACCTGACGGGCCTGGAGAGCCGCGCGACGGTCCTGGGCTACGTCCAGCGCGGCGGCACGCCGTGCGCCTTCGACCGGACGCTGGCCACAGCCTTTGGGCACCATGCTGCGGAATTGGTCTGCGGGCGGCGATTCGGCCGGCTCGTCGTCATGCGCCGCGGCCGGATCACAAGCGTGCCGATCCAAAGCATCGCGGGCCGGATCAAGAAGGTGCCGCGCAACTACCCCCTGCTGAAGGCCGCCCAGGCCATAAACACCTGCTTCGGCCGCTGAACGCGGAACAACCGACGGGCAAGAAAGCAACGGGGACCGGCCGGAGCAGACTCCGACGGTCCCCGCTCATGTGACTGACAGGCAGACGAGCAGAAGTCTGTCGCTGCCGGGGTGGCAGTATTATTCCGCAGCCTTCTCTTCGACGGTCTTCGCGGTGTCCTCGGCAGCATCTTTGGCGGCTTCAGTGGCGCCTTCGGCAGCCTTCGTCGTGTCCTTAATGGCCGAATCGAGAGCCTTGCCCGCCTTTTCCGCGGGGCCTTTCTTCTCGCAGCCGCCCAGCGTCGCACCGACGACCATCATCAGACCCACCAAAACCATGCTGATCCATTTGCTCATGACACTCTCCTTTCAGACGTGCATTTTGGCCAGCGGGCCGGCCGTCCAGAGAAGAACGCCCCCGCCTGGCCGATTTTAGAACGTATTCAGCCATTCCTGTTGATCATAATGGACCAAAAACCCCGCCACCTGTCAACCAACTTCTCCATCACTTCCACCCCTCAGACCGTACATCATCTTTGCGGCAGCGGGGGGAAGCAATACCTTGGCACCTGAAGGTCCCTCGACAGTGCTCAGGACCTGCGTCAAGCGGCCGCTCTATGCGGTGCGCCGCGACCCGTGCCGTGTCGCTATGCGCCGACCAACCGCCGCCCGCCGATCCACACGCCTGCGGGAACCGGATCGCACGTCAGCAGCGCTGCCCACGGGTCGCGGGTCTCGCCGCTGCCTAGTGGCAAGGCCGCTAGATCGGCCATTTCGCCTTCGACGAGTCGCCCGACGGTGCCGCCCAGGCCGAGCGCATCGGCACCGGCGGCGGTGGCCATGGCCAGCAGGTCTTCTGGCGGCGTCCCGTCGCGGGAGGCCACGAACCGCATCTCGTCCAGGACGCTCAGCGACGGGGCCGACGCCAGGCTATCGGTGCCCAGGGCCACGGGCACCCCGGCGGCGATCAGGCGACGGTACGGGTGATCCGTGTGGCCGAAGTAGCAGTGGCTTCGCGGGCAATACACGACGGTGCTGCCGCTGCGTCGCAGAAGGTCGATCTCGGCGTCGTCGAGATAGTTGCCGTGGGCGACGATCCATGGGCGCCCGAAGGCCCCGGCGTCGGCCAGGGCCCGGATAGGGCTGACGCGCGGCGGGGCAAAGCCGCCGAGCCAGAGCATCAATCGGAGTTGCCACCAGCGAGCCATCGGGCCCCGGCCCGTTCGGTACAGGTCGATCTCGTCGCGTGTTTCGTGCAGGTGCGTCGTCAGGGGCCACCCGCAGCGATCGGCCTCGGCCATGGCGGCCAGGTAAGCGCCGACGCCGCACGAATACGGCGCGTGCGGACTCAGGCCCACGGACAACCCGAGACCGGCCAGCGCCCGCGCTCTGGCCACCACCATGGCCAACCGCGGCTCCGTTTGTTTGCGACTATGGCCGAACACTTCCACGAAAACGGTCGATCGTAGAGGCGACTCCACCAGAGCCTCGGCCCCTGTCCCGCCGAAACTGACGTCGGCTACCGTGGTGACACCGGACACCAGAGACTGGGCCGCCCCGTCGCGCACGGCCGCCGCCGGCGCATCGTGACGGCGCGTGCGGCCGTGGCGGACAATCGCCTTCAACCACGCAGAGAATGAGCGCGGCGACGGAATACGGCCGGCCAGGTCGCTCAGGGCCAGGTGCGTGTGAGCGTTGACCAGGCCGGGAATGAGCAGGCAATCGCCGGCGTCGATGACCGGTTCGCCGGGCGACCCGTCGGACTGGACATCACGCCAAGGGGCCACGCGAACGATGCGTCCCGCGCCGTCAACGGCCACGGCGGCATCGTCCAACGGCGGACGCCCGGGCCGCAGGAGCCATCGACCACGGACGATCACGCACCACCACCCGGCTCGATCCACCGCCGCCAATCGTCGCCGATGTCGCCGCGGCGGCGGTACCGGGCCATCGCCTGGCTGCACGGGCAGGTGCGTTTCGGCGCCATGTTGAGTGTCTCGACGGCATTGCGGATCAGTTGCGGCAAGTGCTCGACCGTGGCGGCGATGGCGCTGTCCTCGCCGGCGGTGGTCATGCCCTCGAACCGCAGGCCCGCCTGGTACGGCCGCTTGACGACGCCCTCGGCGTAATTGGTCACGTAGCACACGGCGGCGTAGCACATCTCCAGCTCGCGGGCCAGGAACACTTCCGGCGCCAACGACATTCCCACAAGGTCTGCCCCGAAGAGGGCGAGTTTGCGTATCTCGGCGGGCGTCTCCAGCCGCGGCCCTTCGGTGCAGGCGTACACCCCTTTGGTGTGAACCAGCAGGCCCGTCTTTTCGGCGGCGGCCAGCAGCGCGTCGCGGCACGTGTCGCAGAAGACCGGCGACTGGCGGATGAACCCCAGGCCGCCGTGCTCGAAGAACGTGTCATGGCGGTGACGCGTCTCGTCGATCAGGTCGTCGATAATGGCGATGCTGCCGGGGGTCATCTTGCGGTTGATCGCGCCGGGGCCGCTCCAAGTGAGGATACGCTCCACGCCGAGTGATTTCAGCGCCCAGATATTGGCCCGGTGGTTGACGAACCGCGGCGCCTGGTGGTAGCCGCGCTCGCCGTGGCGGCTCATGAAATACATGGCCGTCGTCGTACCCTCTCCCAGCTCGTACACCGGCGCGCTGGGGCCGAACGGCGTTTCCTGGGGCCCGAGACATTTGCCGCTCAGTTTGCCGTCGGCCATCAGTTTGTAGGCCATGCTGCCGCCGATACAGGCTACCGTGGGCATGGACAAATCCCCTTCTTCTTGGCATCGTCCGATACAGGAAGGTTCCGCCGGACGACGGCCGGCCGTCAACACAGCCCGTCCCAAACACAAGAACCGCCTCGGTGTGGCCGCAAACAGTCGGGGTGCCGAACTGTCTTACGGCGTGGTGCCGTCGGGTTCCTTCCAATCTTCGGCGGCGTGCTCGCGGATCATGGCGGTCATGAACCGTTCCAGTCGGCGGACGCGAGCCTCGGCCCATCGGCGCGACGGGGCGAAACGGAACGCGTCGCCGACGCGGGCCGCATAGTACCCGTAGTCGAGCTTACGCTGCCAACTGACCAGCACTTCGTCGAGGCCGCGCCCCTCCACGGCGAACCGACGCAGCTCGCGCCAGACGCCCAACGTGCCGAGGTCGTCCAGGTTGCAGGCGTCCGACAGGATCATGGCCTCGGGCACGCGCGTGGCGCGGTTCTGATTCTGGCGGATAATAGTCTGCGTGTGCTCGATCTGGCGGGGCGTCAGCAGGTCGCGCAGGGCGTCTCCGGCCAGTTCGGCCGAGTAGCCGCGCACCTCGTCGGTGCTCATCGTCGCCGCGGCGTACACAGGCGACTCGCGGCGCTCGCGCTCCAGGCGAACACGCGCGGCATCGTGAAACAGCGTCGCGGCGTCCAGGCACACGCGGTCCAGCCGCAGCACCTTCACCTCGTCGAACGTCAGGATGACGTCCACGTAGCGCAGCAGACGCAGCGCCTGGTCGAACAGGTAGGTGTCCTCGCGGCCCAGAAGGCTCGGACCCACCAGCAGCGGTCGTGCGGCGGCAATCAGTTCGTCTCGGTCGGGCACGGCATCTCTCCAGCGTGTGCGGCCGATTCGGCCGGCCAGGTTCGGGTGTAAAGGCAATCGCGCTGGTGCGGCTCGAAGCCCGCGTCGGCGATCAACTCGATCAGTTGCCGGCGCGACTGGCGGTGCGCAACGCCCGTGGCGCGGACCACGTTCTCTTCCATCATGGTGCTGCCCAGGTCGTCGGCGCCGAACCGCAACGCGATCTGGCCGATCTTCGGCCCCATGGTCACCCACGAGGCCTGCACATGCTCGAAATTATCCAGATAGAGGCGGCTGATGGCAAGGGTTCTCAGGTAGTCGTCGGCGCCGGACGGTCGCCACCGGCCGTCGCGCGACCACGGGGCAAGCTCGACGCCGGCGACCAGATCGGCCCCCAGGGCCGTGCCGCGGGCCTGAAACGGCCAGCCGATGAACGCCGTGAAGCCGCCCGTGGCGTCCTGCAATTGCCGCAACCGTTCGAGGTGCTCGATGCGCTCCTCGAGCGACTCCACGTGGCCGAACATCATCGTAGCCGTGGTCCGCAGACCGAGCTCATGGGCCGTGCGCATCACGGCGATCCACTGGTCGGCCGTACACTTGTCCGGACTGATCAAGCGACGCACGCGGTCGGACAGGATCTCGGCGCCGCCGCCGGGAAGGCTGCCCAGGCCCGCGTCGCGCAGACGCGCGAGCACCGAACGCACGTCCAAGCCCGACTGGCGCGCGAAGTGAACGATCTCCGGCGGACTGAAGCCGTGCAGGTGTACGTCGAAGCGGTCGCGGATGCGGCGAAGCAGGCCGGCGGCGAAATCGAGCCCAAGCCCGGCGTGCAGGCCGCCTTGCATCAGGATGTGTGTGGCCCCGCAGTCCACCGCGTCGGCGATCTTCGCGAAAAGTTCCTCGTCCGAGAGCACGTAACCGCCGGTCGAACCGCTGACGCGGTAGAACGCGCAGAATCGGCACCGCGACGTGCAGAGGTTCGTGAAGTTGATGTTGCGATCCACGGCGAAGGTGCGGACGCGGCCGCCGTGGAGGCGGCGGCACAAGGCATCGGCCCGGCCACCAAGTGTGAGCAGGTCCTCGTGCCGCCAGAGTTCCAGTGCTTCGCGGGCGTCGAGTCGGCTCATGCGGAACCTCCCGTGGCCTCAGATTGTCCGATCATCACCAGCGGAATGTGCCGCGGGGCGAGTTCCTGCTCGGCCGCCCAGCGATAGAACTTCTGAAGCCCGGCCAGGGTCTCGCCGTCCAAGTCGTAGTGCATCGCCTCGTAGAGATAGCGACGGGCCAGCTCTTCAGGAATGCCAAGGCGTGCCGCTCCCTGTCGGGCGATCTCGTCACGTGCAGCCAGGCCGGCCGCCTTCGCCTCGGCCAGGACCGCCGCCAACTCCGCCGCACGGTCTGTTTCCCGGGCCGCCCACACGGCGTACACCATGGGCAGTCCCGTCAGCCGCCGCCAGGCCAGCCCTAGGTCCAGGACATGATGGAAGTCGCGCTGCGGCCGGGCCAGCGCCGCGTCGCCGATGAGCAGGAACGCGTCGCTGTCACGGTCTTCGGCCGCCGGATCGGGCGTGGGCCAGCGGTAGTGCGGCTTGCGGTCGTAAACCTCTTTCAGAATGAGTCGCACCAAACAGTTGCTCGTCTGGCTGGCGGGATCCAGCGCCACATGGCGAATAAGCGGGTAGTCGGCGCGGCAAAACAGCAGGACGCTCATCGCTTCACCGCGGCCGGCAATGGCGATGTCGGGCACAATGACCAACGGCCGCCGGCGGTGCCGCTCGCGCGCTTCGGCCGTCAGACGGAAGTAGCTGATCACCGGCACCAGGGCGGCATCCAGTTCGTCCCGCTCGAGCATCGACGCCAGACGCGACGGCACGTCGCAGACTGCTTGCACGTCGCGGCGACGGTCCAGGCCGTAACCGAGCGGCGCGGCATTCAAGAACTTTACCACGCCGATGCGCCAAGGGGTGTGTCGTGTCACCATGGTCTCGCCTTGCTGGGCTGCCACACGTCAGGTGTGGGGTGGGTCCAGGGGCCCCCCTTGTGGCGGCGAACACCGCCGGCGGCAAGCGGTTCCGCCCCACAGTCAGCAAATGCGCGGCAACTGCTCGCCGTAGGGCATCTCGATAAGCCGTCGGCCGCCGAGATCGTTGACGCCAATGACCAGCGGCTTGCCGGCTTCGACGCGGCCGATCTGGGCCGCCTCCCTACCGTATCGTGTACCGCGCAGCGCCGCAAGCGACGCTTCCGCCTGATCCGCCGGCACAATCGCCACGCACTTGCCTTCGTTCGCCACTGTCAGCACGTCCAGGCCGAGCAGGTCGCATGCTCCGGCCACGGCCTCGCGGACAGGCACCTGGGGCTCGTCCACGACAATAGTGCATCCGCAAGCCCGCGCGATTTCGTTCAGCGCTGCCGCCAGGCCGCCGCGCGTCGGGTCTTTCAGGCAGCGCGTCCCGGGCGCAGCGGCCAACAACGCCGTCACCGTCTCCACGAGCGGCGCCACGTCGCTTTCGATGGCATTGGTAAACCCCAGTTGTTGCCGCTCGGACATGATGGCGATGCCGTGGTCGCCCACGGTGCCCGACACCAGGACCACATCGCCGGGCCGTGCGGCGGCGTAGTCGAGGCGGCGTCCCTCGGGCACCACGCCGACGCCCGCCGTGGTCAGGAAGATGCCGTCGGCCGCGTCGTGGCCCACGGTCTTGGTGTCGCCGGTCACGACCTGGACGCCGGCTTCGGCCGCCGCGGCCGCCACCGAATCGAGTATCCGCCGGAAGTCGCTCATCGGAAACCCGTCGCGGACAATCACCCCGAGCGACAGGGCCAGCGGCATCGCGCCGCTCATGAGCAAATCGTTCACCGTGCCGGCGACGCAGAGCCGCCCGATGTCGCCGCCGCGGAAAAACAGGGGCCGCACGACGTAGCCGTCGGTGGTCAGGGCCAGACGCGATCCCGGAACGTCGATGACGGCGCTGTCGGCCAGACGAGCCAACTCGCGCGAGGGAAACCGCGAGAGAATCTCCTGGCGGACGAGTCGGTCGCTCAGTTCGCCGCCGCCGCCGTGCGCCAGCAAGATCGTGTCGTTGCCGTTGCGGTCCGTCGCCATCGCCGCTCCTCACACAACCCGGGAATACTTGTAGCAAGCCTGGCAATTGCCTTCGCGGCTAACCATGCACGGTCCCACCGGACTGGCCGGCGTGCAGAGCCGCGCAAAAAGCGGGCACTCGGGCGGCTCGATCGCCCCGCGGATCACCTCGCCGCACCGGCACCCGCGGTCGTCCTCGCGCGCGGTAATCTCCAGGCCAAACCGCCGCGCGGCGTCCAGATGGGCAAACTCAGGGCGAATCGCCAGACCGCTGCCGGGGATTGTGCCAAGGCCGCGCCACGGCGTGTCGGCCGGCTCGAACGTCTCTTCGATGAGAGCCCAGGCGCGACGGTTGCCTCGGGCTGTCACGACCCGGGCGTAGGCATTCTCGACCTCCGCCCGACCGTCGGCCAACTGGGCCACGAGAAGGTCGATTCCGCGCAGGATCTCCTCCGCCTCGAAACCGGCCACCACACACGGGCGGCCGAACCGTGAGGCCAGGGGTTTATAGGCGTCGGCCCCGAGAATCACGCTCACGTGTCCCGGGCAAAGAAAGCCGTCGATGGCCAGATCGCCGCTCTCCAGCAGCGCCGTCATGGCGGGAATGATCAGCTTGTGCGCACTGAGGACCGTAAAATTCGCCAACCGCTCCTCTGCCGCCAACCTCAGGCCGACGGCCGTCGCGGGAGCCGTCGTCTCGAAGCCGATGCCGGCGAAGACGACCTGCTCGGCGGGCGTCTGCCGCGCCAGGCTCAGTGCTTCCATGATGCTATACACCACGCTGACACGGGCGCCGCGGGCCATGGCTCGTTCAAGCGTCGTATCGCGGCCCGGCACGCGGATCATGTCGCCGTAGGTCGCGACGCGAACGCCGGGCCGGACGGCCAGATCGATCAGCGCATCCACGTAGCTTTGCGGCGTGACGCAGACAGGGCACCCGGGACCGCTCACCAAACGCAGCCGCGGAGGCAGCAGGGCGCGCAGCCCCGCACGGTGAATGGCCACCGTATGCGTCCCGCAGACTTCCATCAGACGGATGGGACGGTCGGGCAGACTCTCGATCCGGCGGGCGATGCGGCGGCAGAGGTCATGGCATGAGCGGACCGTCATGGGGCGTCGCCTCGTCCAGGTCGTCGAGAAGACCGAGCGATTCGGCGGCCTCGGCGTCCGACAGGACGCTGATGGCGAAGCCGGCGTGGACCAGCACGTAGTCCCCGAGCTGCACGTCCGGGACGACATCAAGCCGGGCCTGGACCCGGTTGCCGCGCACGTCCACCGTGCCGCTATTGCCGTCGCGCTCGATCAGTTTGCCGGGAACGGCCAGGCACATGGTCGCGCCTCCGAGAAAGCGGTCGTGCGGCGGCCGGCGAGCCGCGGAGACCGGCGTCCGACCGCCACGGCCATTATAACCGCTACTCGAACGCGATGTTGAAGTCTTTGTCGATCGTGACGAATTTGCCGCCGGCATCGAAGCTCATGCGGGCGGCGTTGTTCACGGCCACGCCCACCATGGCGTTCTCGGGCAAGGCCCGCGTGTTCATTCGGGCCCACTTGGCGAGAATCTCCTGCCGCTTCTTCTTCGCTGCGGCCTCGTCGAGGCCCTCGGTCTGCCGGTACAGGTACTGCACGTCCAGAATGCCGCGAGAGTTCGACTCGATGCCGTAGCCGCACCAGTCGATCGCGCCTTCTTCATTCCAGTCGTCGAACGGCTTGACAAAGTTGGGGTTGTAGTGCTGGAAGCCCGACTCGTCGGTGACGAAGTAGCAGTTGCGGTCGGCGTGATCGGCCTTGTACTCGCCCTTGGTAAAGTGCATCATCATGCCCTGCTGGGTCATCTGGGCGTTGTTGTTGGCGCAGACCCAGGAGGTCTGGACCCAGAAGACCGAGCCGTCTTCCCATTCGATGCAGACCTGGTTGGCGTCGTAGGCCTTCGAGCCGACGGTCGGCAGATACTTCTTCTGACCGAAGCCGACAACACGCTTGGGCATCAGGCCGGTCACGTAGTAGTAGGCGTCCACGTAGTGCGTGCCGATGTACTCGAACGGGCTGGAATTGTGGGCCCAGGCCTTGAACTTGTCGAGCGGCATATACTTCGGCTCTTCGATCCAGGCGTGGCCGTAGAGCGGTTCGCCCAGTTCCCCCTTGCGATACCGATACCGCAGGCCCCGGATGGCGCGGTCCAGCCGCTTGTGGTACTCCGTGAAGACATAGACCCCGGCGTCGCGTGCGGCGGCGACGATCTTGCGGCCCTCGTCCACCTTCAGGCACAGCGGCTTCATACTCACGACGTGGTGCCCGGCGGCTACCGAATCCAGAATCATCTGCGTGTGCAGATGATCGGGCGTCGTGACGTACACCAGTCCCGGCTTCGGGAGCTGCTTCAGGCACTCCTTGTAGCCGTCGGGAATGTTCTTGTCGGCCGGCGTCGTGGCCGGATCGGGCACGCCGACGAAGTCCTCGTTCGGAAAGACCTTCCGTAGCCGCGCGATGATCGCCGAATTGAGCGACACGATCGTGATCGACCCGACATTGCCCTGCTTGCGCTGTTGGAAAATGGCCGGCAACGTGGCCTCTTCACAGATCATGCCGCCGCCGATGACCAGAATGTTGACCTTGCCGTCGAAAGCCATAGTCTCTCAGTTCCTTTCGTTTCCCGGCGCCTCATGGTGCAAGCCGCCATCCGCCCCTTTTGCAGGATCGCCTCGCGCCGGCACGGCGAGCCGGATCGGCCGCAAGCACATCGACACGATCATGCGCCCTCGCTCAGCACCTCGCCGATGGCCTCGCAGACCACCTGGCACCCTTCGAGAATCTGCTCCTTCGTGATGCACAGCGGCGGCGCGATCTTCACGCACGATACGCCCACCGGACTGAACAACATCAGCCCCTTCTCGACGCAGCGCTCCACCACGGCGAACGCCAGGTCCACGTCCGGCTCCTTGCGGCCGGCCTTGATCATGTGCAGCGACGCCACCAGCCCCTTGCCGTGCACGTAGCCGAGCCGCTCGGGGTACTTCTGCTGAATCTTGTTCAGCTCTGCATGCAGGAGCTTGCCCATCTTCGCCGAGTTCTGAACCAGCTTCTCGCGCTTGATGATATCGAGGCTGGCCAGTGCGGCCACCACCGGCAGCGGGCTGCCCGTATGCGTCGAGGTCATCGATCCCGGCGGGTACAGGTCCATGATCTCCTGCCGCCCGAGGACGCACGACAGCGGCAGGCTGCTGGAGATGCCCTTGCCGCAGCAGATCAGGTCCGGCGTCACGCCGTAGTGCTCAAAGCCCCAGAACTTGCCCGTGCGACCGAACCCGGCCTGCACCTCGTCCATGATCAGAACGATCTGGTTTTCCTTGCACCACGCGGCCAGCTTCTGAATGTACTCCGGCGGCGCGAAGCTCGCATTGCCGCCCTGGTAGGTCTCGAGAATCACGCCGGCCACCACATCGGGTGTCACGCCTTGGGCCGCCAGGTTCGACAAGAACGAGTCGAAGCTCGTGTCCTGGACCCAATACCCGTCGGGGAACGGCACCTGGCGGATTGTCGGATCCAGGTTGACGATCCAGTCCTTCAGCGACGGGATGCCGCCCATCATCTGCGCGCCCAGCGTACGGCCGTGAAATGCCCCTTCATAGCTGATGATCCCGATCTTCTTCCTGCCCCCCACCTTCAGGCCGTGCGTCCGGGCCAGTTTCATGGCGCACTCGGTCGCTTCGCTGCCGGTCGTCAGCAGGAAGCACTTGTCGATCCCCTTCGGCGCCACGCGCACCAGCGCCTGGGCCAGCTTGCCGCGCAGCTCCGTCGGGAAGCAGTAATTGTGCAGCATCGGTTTGCGGGCCTGCCGGATCACGGCATCCACGATCTCCTTGCGACCGTGGCCCGCGTTGGCCACCAGCACGCCGCTCGACCAGTCGAGCCACTTGTTGCCCCAGCGGTCGAAGACATGACAGCCCTTGGCCTTCTCCCAGAGAATAGGCGGCTGACCGCGCATGCTCTGCGGCTCATACTTGCGGAGTGTCTCCAGGATGGGCACCGACTGCGGCACAGGAATCTTCGTCTGGATGATGCGGTTGCGCGTCTTGACCGGCGGCACACTCTTGGGTTTCAACGCATATTCTCGTCCAGCCACATTCACGCCTCCTTACGAACCACAGGACCAGCAGCAGGCGGCGACCCGCCGCACACGCCGCGCTCTGACTCAGGGCGACGGCCGTTCGGTTGCAGAGCTGCTGCCGCCTGTCGAAAGCGAGTACTATACGCGCGGAGCAAGGGGTCGTCCAGCCCCTATCGGTACAATCCGGAGGCCTGCGGAAGAAAGTGCAAGAACTGCTCGGCGATCGTCCGCGGCCCGGACAGCCTCCTGTGCCCCGCCCCGTCCACCCCCGTCCCGGACATGGCCTTGACAGTCTCGGCGGGCGGGGACTATAATCGCCCCGTTGCAGGACAGTCAGGGGGACGACATTTGCGAGCGATTGCAGCCATGATGGCGCTGTCGGCGGCCGCGGCCGTCGCGGGATGTGATTCGATGCCCGGCGCGGCCGAGCGCGGACAGGCCCGCGTGCTGGCTCGTGCGGCGCTGGCCGATGCCGCCAGGCTCCCCGAGTCGGCCGAAAAACTCGCTCTCGTCGATCGCCTCGGCGAACTCGGCCGCGTCCTCGGCGACGTCCCCAAAGACGAACCCGCCGGCTCCGCCACGCCGCGACAATGGTACAACGCGTTCGGCCCTGCCAAACTCGCTATTTACTACAGTTCGACCAAGCTGGTGGACCTCGACGGCGACGGCGTCCGCGAGACCCTCCAGGTGGGTGTCGGACTGGAAGACCGCTTCGGCGACCCGGTGAAGGCCTTCGGCGCCTTCCGCATCGAAACGTTCAACTACCAGACCCACAGCCTGGAGAACCGCGGCACGCGAATCGCCGACTGGTACGTCCCGATCGAGTCGGATCAGGACATCCAACGGTATTACAACAGCTTTGACCGCTGTTTCCATTTCCCACTGGCCATGACGCACGGCTTCGAAACCGACAAGGCGATCATCCAGGTCATGTACTACTACCCGGACGGTTCGGGGACCAAGCTGATCGACCGGAGAGTGGTCAAGGTGGATCAACTCAGCGGCCGATAACGTACGTATGGGGACTGTTCAAAAGGGCCGCCAAGACGCCCGAATGAGCACTACAGAAGGGACCTATCCAGTGAAATGCTATCTGCCGCTGTTGATGCTGCTGGTACTCGTGCCGACGTCCGGGTGCTATTGGATCTCGGGCCCGTGGCTCGGCCCGGACCACATCCGCGACAAGTACGAGAAGGATATCCAGATCGGCATGCTCGTCGAAGACCTCGAAGACAAGTTCGGCAAGCCGTCCGAGATCATCTGGGACCGCGACCCGGACGGACGCATCCCTGAGGGCAGCCGTGCCGGCTGGTGGGTCTACAAGTACGACTACCCGGGTAACGAGGCGCTCGTCATCCAGGTCCAGGCCGACTACGAGGGCATCGTCACCGAGAAACACCTCGTCGATATGGAACAGGCCGAACAGCGCCGACGCACGAAACCGACCGAACCCCGAGCCGCCTATCCCGGCGCGCCGCTCAAACGATTCAAGGATTTGGAGAAAGAGAAAAAGCGCGGCGGCCATTAGGGTCGCCTCGCAGCAGGCCGGCAGCCATGCGGTTGCGCGGCCGGCGGCAATAGCCCGCAGAGACACCCAAGGTCCGTTCCGCCGCACGCGGAGCGGACCTTCGACATTTCCCGGCCGATCCTCCGGCGGCCAGCCCCTCAGCACGACAGGCAGAGGCCGGCGGCGGCAAGAACTCGCCGCAGGCCGTCAAGGTCGCGCTGATCGAACGCCCCCACATCGTGGCTGTCGAGATCGAGCACGGCGACACACCGCCCCTGGCCGTCGGTCAGCGGCACCACGGCTTCGGACCGGTCGCGCCCGTCGCAGGCGATGTAGCGGTCGCCCAGGGCGGACACGTCGCGCACGACCACGGGCTGTTGCGTGGTGAACGCCCGACCGCAGACGCCGTGCAGCCCGATGGGCGAACAGGCCGGCTTGTCGCGTCGCGGCCCGAGAACCAATTCGCTCCGGTCGGCCGCGGGCAGGTAGAACCCCACCCAGCTCACGCCGCCGCGGTCGTTGCCGAGATGTCGCCAGATCGCATCGACGACCGCCTGCATGCACTGCCACAGGGCGGCCCCGTCGGTAAGGCCGTCGCGGACTTCGCGGGCGATGGCTTCGTAGTCGCGTCCGGCCGGCGGATGGGGCACGTTCATGACCCGCCCCCTTTGAATACCACGGGCGTGCCCGGCGCGACCATGGCGCCCAGTCGGCAGGCGTCCCAGTTGGTCAGCCGGAAGCAGCCGTGGGAACCCGTCTTGCCGATCATCTCGGGGGCGGGCGTCCCGTGGAGTCCATAGCCGGGCAGACTGAGGCCGATCCAGCACAGGCCGACCGGATTTCGCGGACCGGGCGGCAGAACGAGCTTGCGGTCCACCCCTTTGACCTCGGGCCACATCGCAGGGTCGAAGACGTAGGTCGGGTTGAAGCTCACGACGGTCACGCGGGCCCGGCCGGAGGGTCGTTTCTCCTTCTTCGCCGCGATGGAGCAGTGCATCAGGGCCGCGAGGCTGTCGCCGGGACCGATCACGCGGACCACTTTTTGGTCGAGGTCGATCTCGATGCGTTTGGCCCGCGAGGGCGCCGGGCCGGGGATGATGTTGGGCACGACCACGCGGTCGCCGGCGCGCAGGACGGGCCGGTTCCAGGCCGCCCCGCCCGGGTTCAGGGCCGTGAGCGTCGAAAGCGACGTATGGAATTTCTCCGCGAGCATCTCCTTGGCCGAGGGATACGGCAACCGCTTCGCCCGGCTGCGTTCGAGCCACCCCGTGGGAAGCGGGCCCACCTCGGCCATGTCCGCCTCCTGGATGATGTAGGTTCGCACCGCTTGCGCACGCAGCCGGTCAACGCCGAGGACACGCGACGTGGCCTCGTCGAGGTCGCCGGTGACGGGCAACCCGCGAACGCGCTGGAACTCGCTCGTGGCGAGCCGCGTCTTGGGACCGATGCGCCCGTCGATGAGACCGGGCGAGAAGTCCACCGACTCCAGGGCAATCTGCCAGGCCAGATTCGTGTGGGAAACCCCGGCACTGCCGCCGGCGGTCTTTCCCTGCGCGGCCGCCGACGAGACAAGGCACAGCATCAGGGCGGCCGCAACGGCGGCAAGCGATGCGTGCCCGGCAAGGGAGCGAACGGGAGCGGTGATGGCGAGCTTCATGACCAAGAATCCCATGGGTAAACTGCGTGCGGCACGGCCGACCTTCGGCCCAGGTCTGTTCCTTATCATCGGTTGCATCGTGGGATATTCTTCACGGCCGATGGGTCATCCCGTGCGAAGACGGGCCTTGGGACAATGGCGCCGCGCGACCGACAGGAGGTGCTCCATCTGGGGACCGGCATAGGGTTGCATCGTGCGGAAGACGGGATCCAGGCAATGTTGCGGCTCAAAACGCTGAAGGACATAGTTGGCCTCGGGGCCGAGGCGTCGCGCGATCCACTCGATCGCCTCCTCGTCAACGAAGGCCGGGCAACAGGTGGTGCGGAACTCGACCTCCAGGGGCGACGCTTCGAGCAGGAAGATCGAGCGGTCCACGGCGTCAAGATCGACCTCCGCCCGCGTGAGCTCGGCCATGCGGTGGTCGAGGACCGTTTTGACGTCCATGCTGACGGCGTCGATCAGACGGGCCTCGATCAGCCGCTGGAGCACCTCGGGATGCGATCCGTTGGTATCGAGCTTGATCGCGTAGCCCAGGCCCTTCAGCCGCCGGCAGAGTTCGTCCAGCTCGGTGTGAAGCGTGGGTTCGCCGCCGCAAATGACAACGCCGTCGAGCCAGTTGCGTTTGGATTCCAGATAGTCGCGAACCTGGTCGAAGGGAATCTCCTCGCGAGTGTCGGCCATCAGCAGGGCGCCGCTATGGCAGTAGCCGCAACGGTAATTGCAGTACGGCAGAAAAACCATGGCGGCGATGCGTCCGGGCCAGTCAATGAGCGTAGAGGGGAGAAAGCCGCGGATGGGCGGCAACCCCTGTCGGCTGCTGGAGGATGACAGATCGTCGGGACGAATCATTGGGTATTGGCAACCGTTCCGGGCCGCCCGTGTAAAGTCGGCCCGCCTGCGTCGGCAGGAGGTCGCGGTTCACCGTCGAACGGCAAAGCCTGCGGTCCGGTCACTGCCGGTTGAGGCCCAGAGCGCGGGCGACTTCCTCGCTGGGCGGCACGGCGCCTTCCCAACGTCCGAGGGTCTCTTCCTGATCGCCGCAGACGATTGTCACCGGGATGACGTCGAAGACATCGTTGAACGCACCGCGGGCGAGTCCGTCGGGCGTGTCCAGATCCACGAATTCGAGGGTAACGGAGTCCTCGACGGCCCATTTTCTCAGACAGTGCGACAGTTTGGCCTTCGTGCTTTCGCACTTGGCGCACCCGGATTTCCCGTACACGTCGATCTTCATGGGCGAACCTCCTGAGACGCCGACGCCGCGGCACAACCGCCCGGCGCCGGTCCATATGAATCGGCGGCTGCCGCTGGATGGGCGGGGCCGCTGGATCGGTTCCGCCGTCGCCCCCCAGTCGGGTCCTCCGGACACGGCTGCGGGCGACGGTCACTAAGGCGCAGTCTACCGCAGCGAGAATCGCTCTGCAAGGGGCCCAACGTGAAGAAAAGAAGCTCATCCGCCACTTGCCGAAAGCCGCCGCTCTTCCCCCTCCCCCTTCCAGAGGAAGGCGCCCTCACATGTCGTGCCAAAAGCCATCCCTGACGGCGCCGACGTGGCTCCGGCAGATGCCGAGAAAGACCGACCTACCGGCGACAGGTGGGGCGTCTTCAGAACGTCCAACAAAAGGCGGCGGCCGGCCTAAGGCCAGTCGCCGCCTCAACTTACAATGGTGGGCGATAGAGGACTTGAACCTCTGACCCCTTGCTTGTCGAGCAAGTGCTCTAGCCAGCTGAGCTAATCGCCCATTGGGTTGGCGCCCGTCCCAAAGGGGGCACATGGACGCATAATAGCCGATTCCGAGGCCGAGTCAAGGTGCAATGCTGGCTCCGCTTACGATAACCTCCTGTGTCCTCTCAAGCCTTCCACGAGATGGAGGGTTTGATTTCGACGGCCCAGGATAGTATAATGCGCCTTTATGATCTCGGAAAGGATGCCGAAGCCGCGGCGGGGACTGAGCCGCCGCAGCTTTCTTCGTTGGGCAGGGTATGGCACAATCGGGGCGGTCGGGGCGGCGCTGGGCACGTTCGGCTATGCGCGGTTCATCGAGCCCTGGTGGATCGACTACAGCCACACGACCATCGCCCTGCGCGACCTGCCGCCGGCCTTCGACGGCCTTCGTATCGCTCATCTCACGGACGTGCATTACCATCCGGTCGGCCTCGACGAGGTGGCCGAGTGGGTGGATCGGACCAACCACCTGCGGCCCGACCTCGTGGTGCTGACGGGCGACTTCGTGACCGGCAACCAGACCCGCATGGCCGACGTGGCCGCCGTGCTGCGCGACCTCGACGCGCCGCTGGGAAAAGTGGCCTGCCTGGGCAACCACGACTACGGCACGGCGTACCCTAAAGGCGTTCATGGGGCTGCGACATTTGCCGCCGCGGGACGCAAGGCCCTGGAACATGCCGGCATCGAGGTGCTGGTCAACGAATTCACGACCCGCGTGCGAGACGGTCAGACGCTGCACCTGGCCGGCCTGGGCGACCTGTGGTCGGACGATTTCGATTTCGATGTGCTGCACGAGCCGCCCGGACGGCCGCTGGTGGTCCTGGCCCACAATCCCGAGACGCTCTACTCGCTCCACCAGTTCGAGTCGCCGAACTTCGACCTGATGCTGTCGGGGCACACGCACGGCGGCCAGGTCCGCCTGCCGATTTACGGCCCGCCGCGGCTGCCGATCCGCCACCGCCACCTGGCCGAAGGACTGTTCCACCACAAACACGCCCAGGTCTACGTCAGCCGCGGCCTAGGCTACCTGACGCCCATCCGCTTCCGCGCCCGGCCCGAGCTGGGCATCGTCCAACTGCGCCAGGGCTGAAAATTCCGCGATTGGTTTCACTTATCGCCATGCGCGGGCGTTCTAGTCGTGGCGCGGAACACGTGCCAGACCGGACGATAGGGCCGATGCCCCTGTGGGGCCGCCCGGTTACCGAGCGCCCAGTTCGCGGGTAAAATAGAACAGCTCCAGCACGATCAGGGCGAACCAGCCGAGCTGGAGGACGAAGAAGACGAGAATCTGAATCCATTCGGCCCGGTGCTTGCGCGAGACGCTGAAGTTCTCGGCCACGATGGAGTAGATGTCCTCGATCGACTCGAGCTTGCTCTGGATCGAGCGGCGCCAGTCGGCGATCTTGAATTTGCCGGCCGCCACCTCGAAGAACCGGGCCGAGTACCAGTCGCCGATGAGCTTGATGTCGCGTTCCAGCCGCTGAAGCTCGGAAATGGATTTCATGCGGGCATCGATGATCTCGAGCAGGCCGCGTTCGATGTCTTTCGTCCGCAATGCCAGCGGCGGCCGCACCAGCTCGGCCACGCGAGCCAGACGATTCTCGAGCGACCGGTCAAGCATCCGGTGACGCAGCAGTTGTAGATTCGCCAGAGTCAACAGTTCGATGTCCTGGGCCACGTCGGCCCTTGGGTCGAACAGGAACGCCCCGTCCCAGTCGATAATCGCCAGATCGTCGCGCGCGTACTTGATCTGCGACTGAAGCGTGTACTCCACCTCGCGGGCCGCCAGTTCCTGCCGCTCCGACTTCAGCAGCGACGCGATGATCTCCCCATGGTCCAGGAACTGCTCCGGCTCGCCGGCGTAGTCGGAGACGATGAACACGGTGTACTCTTCGCTCAACTCCGTGTTGCCGCCGTTCTCGCGCAGAATCTCCCGGGCCCGCTCCAGCACGCGCGATTCGGCGTCGAATGTCGCTTCGCTGAAGACGTTGTCCAGACGTAACCGAGCCTGGATCAGCAGCACGTCGGGCGCGTAGCCGCGCAGTTCGAACACGACCTCGCGACCGTCGATCACGCAGGTGTCGCCGCCGATGGCGACCTGCCGCGGCAGGCTGGCCGAGTAGTATGGCGGCGCGCTCTTGCCGACTTGCGGCGTGAACACCTCGCCGCGCAGATCCTTCGGCACCTCGCCCAGCACCAGCACGACAGCTTCGTGGATCATGTGGCTCCCTGCCCTCGCGACGCATCCTCTCGACCAGCCCGCATGCACGCCATCGTTCGCATCGTACCCGCCCAAACGACCACGGTCAATGGCAGCCGGCGCCCGGCGTCTTGCCTGGCTGCCGAGGCGTCGCTATGCTGTGGCCCCATGGCCGCCGAATCGCCGAGACGCGCCGGACGGCCGCATCCGAGAACTCTGCCATGATCGTCACCACGCTCGTTCGCAGTCTGCTGGACCTGGCCCTACCCCCGGGATGCGTCTGTTGCGGCACGCCGACCGAGCGGAACGCCGCCGCTTGGGCGGTGTGCCCGAGCTGCCGCGAGGGGCTGGCCGCCGCCACTGCCACGCCGTTCTGCCGCCGGTGTGGTCGCACGGTCGGGCCTTACGGTTCGTGCGGGCACTGTTCGCGTCATTCGCCGCCGTTCCAGGTGGCCGTGCGCGCCGGCCCGTACGACAGCCCCCTGGGCGCCATGATCCGAGCCTTGAAATACCGCGACGGGCTCCACACGCTGCCGCTGCTGGCGGATCTGGTGTCCGCGCGACTGCACCAGGCCAACTTCCTGGGAGAGATCGACTTGGTGACATTCGTGCCGCTGCACTGGCGGCGGTGCTGGCGGCGGGGGTTCAACCAGGCGTCGCTGCTGGCCCGCGCGGTACGTCGCCGAGGCGGCACGGCGGCGCCGGTGGTGCGGCTGCTGTCGCGGACCCGGGACACGCCGCCGCAGGTGGGCCTCAGCGTCACGGCCCGCCGCGAGAACGTCCGCGGGGCGTTTCGCGTCCGCCGCCCCGAGCAGGTCAGAGGCCGCCGCATCCTGCTCCTGGACGACGTGATGACCACGGGGGCGACAGTAGGCGAGTGCGCCCGCGTGCTGCGACGAGCCGGGGCGGTCCAGGTGGCGGTGGCGGTGGCGGCTGTGGCGGAATCCGAGCCGATGGCGGTGGCATCGGGGGCGGCAGTTGGGTAAAATGGGGTTTATTGAACCAGAGGAAAGGAACCCCCGCCGTGTCGCAGATTGACGTATCCAACGCTGGTCCGCAGGGGGCAGCGCCGGCCCCACCAGGGCGGATGAGTCTGAAACGGGCATTTCTGACGGGCCTGGCCGCCCTGCTGCCGACGGCCCTGTCGGCGGTCATCCTTGTCTGGGTGATCGGATTCGTGCACAAATACGTCGCCGGACCGATCAACAGCCTGATCGTCGGCATCGTAAGGCTCTTCCTGTCGGGCGACGGAGCGGCGAGCCGGGCTCACGACCTATTTCACGGGGGCAACAGTCTGCACATCAACTTTTCGTTCGCCGGATACGTGGTGGCCTTCGTCACGATCTTCGTGGTGGGTTTCGCGCTGTTGACGATTTTCGGCCGCAAGCTGTACAAGACCGTGGACGGGGCCCTGTCGAGGATGCCGGTGCTGCGGATGGTTTATCCGCATCTGAAGCAACTGACGGAGTTTATCTTCGCCGAGGACGAGAAAAAGGCGGCGGCATTTCGCAAGGTGGTGATGGTGGAATATCCGCGACTGGGGCTTTGGAGCATGGGTTTCGTGACGGGGCCGGCCATGGAGAGTCTCCGCAAAGCCAAAGGGGAGGACCTGGTCTCGGTGTTCATTCCGAGCCGCCCGACGCCGTTTACGGGATATGTGGTGGCGGTCCGCAAAGCAGAACTGGTGGAAATCGACATTCCGGTGGATCAGGCGTTGCGATTCACGATTTCGGGCGGGGTCCTGGTGCCCCCGGGCCAGCACGGCGGCAACGAGATGCCCGCGGAAGCTTCGGCGGCAGGCGCCGGCGAGCCCCTCCGAAGCCAGGGGCAAGAGCATTGACACACGTAAAAGAGCCCCTTATACTCACGGGGTAGTGATGGACCCGCCAGAAGCCGCCGCAAGGCAATACCGGCGGCCTCCAGACGATAGGTTAGAACAAGCTCTATTTCAGGAATCGCCGATGCAGATTGTAGTTACCGGACGTCATATGTCGGTGACCGAGGCCATGAAGGCCTATGCTCAGGAAAAGGCCGAACGTCTGATGCGGTTCGATGACCGCATTCAGGAGATTCGGATAGTCCTGGACTTCGACGGGGGCCGTCCGACGGCGGAGTTCATCGTCGACGTGGAGCATTCGGACGATGTCGTCGCCAAGCAGGCCCACGACGACATGTATGCGGCTATCGATACAGTGGTGGACAAGATGGAGCGACAGCTCCGCAAGCACAAGGAGCGCGCCCGCGATCTGCGGCACAAAGGCAAGTCGGGCGAACAGGAAACGGCCGAGTAGCCACGGCCGCGGTTCTGCATCGCCATTGGGATTCACGAAGATGTGTTGCTGGGAAAAGAGGAGGCGGAGCCGGACGGCAACCGGAACGTCTCGACGGAGAGCGGAATGAAGTTCCAGGAGTTTGTGTGCCGCAAGGCTCTGATCGCGGACCTTCAAGGCAAGACAGGCCCGGAAGTGCTGGCGGAGATGATTGAGGCGCTGGTGGCGGCGGGCAGCCTGTCGAAGAGTAAAAAGGACGATGTGCTCAGCGCCCTGGTGCAGCGGGAGAAGAAGGCCACGACGGGATTCGGCAACGGTGTGGCGATTCCTCACGTCAAGCACGAGGGTGTCAAAACGCTGGTTGGAACGGTGGCTCGCAGCAGCGGGGGGGTGGACTTTGCGGCCCTGGACGGTCAGCCGGTTCATACGTTTTTCCTGCTGATCAGCCCGCCCGACCGGCCGGCCGAGCACCTGAAGGCCATGGAGAACATCTTCCGCAATGCTCAGAAGGAGCATTGGCGGCGCTTCCTTCGACAGGCCGAAACGGCCGACGCCATCTGGGAACTGCTCGTCGAGGCCGACGAGGAAGCGATCGTCTAGTCGCTCGTCCACCACACCAGGGGTCACCGTGTCAACGAACCGTGAACGTTCGACGGGGCTGACGCATGAAGCGAGAAGTCACTATCGTGAATCGCCAGGGCATGCACGCCCGCCCCGCCATGCAGATTGTCGAAATGTCGAACCGGTTCGCGGGCCCGATCCGCATTCACAAGGGCAACACGAGCGTCGATGCCAAGAGTATCATGGAGGTGTTGACACTGGAGGCCACCCAGGGAACGCGCTTGGTCTTCGAGGCCGACGGGGATGACGCGTCGGTGGCTTTGGAGGCCTTGGCCCGGCTGGTGGAAGACAAGTTCTATGAAGACTAGCGGCGCGATCGTCCGTGGGACGTGGCGCCGCGGCCCCGGAACCGCCTGATGCAAGTCCTAAAAGGCATACCTGTCAGCCCGGGCGTCGTCCAGGCGCCGGCCGTTGTCCTCGATAGCGAGGAAATGGTCATTCCGCAACGGCAGATCCGGCAGAACGAGATCGAATCTGAGCTTCAGCGGCTCCACGACGCCATCGAAAAATCCAGCGCCGAACTGAACGACCTCAGCCGCAAAGTCTCCGAAACCATCGGCGAGCAACTCGGCGAAATCTTCAAGGTGCACCTCGCCATGCTCAACAGCGCCCAGCTCCAGGGCGAGTTCGAGCGGACGATTCGCGAGCAACTGCTCTGCCCCGAGTACGCCGTCAGCACCGTATTGCGCGGTTACGCCCGGCGGTTCCGCGACATGAAGGATCCGTACCTGGCGGAGCGCGTGCAGGACGTGTACGACATCGAGCGGCGGCTGTTGCGTCATCTGATCGGCGCCAAACGCGAGCACCTCAAGGCGCTCGACCGTCCGCACGTGCTGGTCGCCCACGACCTGACGCCCAGCCAGACGGCGGCCCTGGACCGCAGCCGGATCCTGGCGTTCGCCACCGACGTCGGCGGCCGGACGAGCCACACGGCCATCGTCGCCCGGGCCATGAACATCCCCGCCGTCGTCGGGCTCCAGAGCGTCTCGACCGACACCAACGGCGGCGAAGAGGTCATCATCGACGGCAACCGCGGCCTGGTGATTATCGGCCCGGACGCCGAGACGGTGCAGCGGTACCGGACGTACATGCAGCAGGCGCAGCGGCTGGAGAGCGACCTGACGTCGCTGCGCGACCTGCCGGCCGTGACCAAGGACGGGCACGAGGTCACGCTGTATGGCAACATCGAATTCCCGCAGGAAGTGGCCACGTGCCTGAAACGCGGAGCCACAGGCATCGGCCTCTATCGGACGGAGTTTCTCTACCTGGACCGCGACGAAGACCCGACCGAGGAAGACCACTACCAGGCGTACGCAGAAGCGATCAAGCTGCTCCAGGGGCGGCCCATCACCATCCGCACCTGCGACCTCGGGGCCGACAAGTTCACCCACGTCTCGGGCGAAGAGAGCGAACGCAACCCGTTCCTCGGGCTGCGCAGCATCCGCTACAGCCTCCAGCACGTGGACCTGTTCAAAACCCAGTTGCGGGCCATCCTCCGCGCCAGTGCGCTGGGACCGGTGCGTATCCTGTTCCCGCTGATCACCAATCTGCGCGAACTGCGACACGCCAAGATGCTCCTGAACGACGTTCGCGAGGACCTGCAAGAGGAAGGCATCCCGTTCGACCGCGATATGAAGGTGGGCATCATGGTCGAGGTGCCGTCGGTGGCGATTCTGCCGCGGCAGTTTGCCCGGGAGTGCGATTTCTTCAGCATCGGGACCAACGATCTGGTGCAGTACACCCTGGCCGTGGACCGGCTGAACGAGCGGGTGGCCAGCATATTCACGCCGGCGCACCCGGCCGTCGTGACGCTGATTCACAACGTGGTCCAGGCCGCCAAGGCCGAGGGCATCGAGGTAAGCGTGTGCGGCGAAATGGGCGGCGACCCCGTTTTCACCCTGCTTCTGGTCGGCCTGGGCGTGGACACCATCAGCACGGCCGCCACAAGCATCCCGGAGATCAAGAAAATGATCCGATCAACCTCGATGCGCCAGGCCCGGCGCGTGGCCAACAAGGTCCTGACGCTCGAAAGCGACCGGGAAATCGCCACGTACCTGAACGAAGTGGCGAGGCAGATTATTCCGGAAGCCTTCGCCGAGGAATGACAGTACAATGCGCACCATGCGCCGCCCCAGACGGCGCGGAGTCGCGATCAGACAACCAGGAAAGGCATCAGGTCGTCGCGCCGCAGCGTGCGGCAGAGGCCTGAATCGTTATGTTTCGACAACGGATTCGCATCCAATATCGTGTGGAAGGAGACAAGAGGTTTCTGTCGCATCATGACACGATGCGGCTGTGGCACCGGGTGCTGCGTCGCAGCGGGCTGCCGTTGCGGATGACCGAAGGGTTTCACGTGAGACCGCGCATGTCGTTTGCCCTGGCCCGCGGCGTCGGGATTGCCTCGGAGTCGGAATGGCTCGAATTCGAGCTGGCCGACTGGGTCAACCCCGATACCGTGGCCCAAGCCCTGGCCAGGCAACTGCCGGACGGCCTCACCCTCCGCCAGATCGACACGGTGGCGCCCAGTCAACGAGCCCTGGCCGTCAGAGCCCGCTACCGGATCGACCTGGCCGAGCGGCCGGCCGACCTGCCGCAACGAGTCGCGTCGCTGCTGGCGCGGGACCGTCTTCCCGTGGAGCGGGGCGACGACGACCACCGACGTCAGGTGGACATCCGTCCGCTGATAGCGGCTCTGGAGTGCTCCGCAGGAGTCCTGAGCCTGACGGCGGAGTGCCGTCCGGAGGGCACTCTGCGGCCGGACGAAGTGCTTGCCGGCCTTGGCCTTACGTCCGAGGGGCGAGCCCGTGCCACCGTTACCCGCACCGACTTGGTCCTGGGCGACTGAACCTCTGGCCTTCCCACCTCGCGAATCCACGGGCATCCGGCGGCAAACCGGCAACCGCAGGGCCGACGACGCCGAGCGGCCTGCCACAGCATGGAGCGCCAAGCAGAACAAGGCGTCGCCGCCGGCGGATAGAACGCCCGGGAACGTCTGGAAAGGAACCCCAACACGATGAGCAAACAGATGTTCGTCAACGCCATCGACAGCGAGGAATGTCGAATTGCCGTGATGGAAAACGGCGAGTTGCAGGAGCTATACATTGAACGGTCGTCGCTCGGCCACCACGTGGGCAACGTCTACAAGGGCCGCGTGACCAACATCGAGCCGAGCATCCAGGCGGCGTTTATCGATTACGGACAGCCGAAGAACGGATTTCTGCATGTCAGCGACGTGTCGCCGAGCTATCACCCCGAGAGCTTGAAGGCTCGCGGGCAGACGCATCCGCCGATCGAGCGGATTCTGAAGCGCGGCCAGGAAGTAATCGTCCAGGTGACCAAGGAGGGTCTGGGCACCAAGGGCGCGACGATGAGCACGTACCTGAGCATCGCGGGGCGGTACCTGGTGCTGATGCCTGGCCTGAGCCGCGTGGGCGTGAGCCGCAAAATCGAGGACGACGACAGCCGCAACAAACTGCGCGACGTGCTGGCGACGCTGGATCGGCCGAAGAACATGGGCCTGATTGCGCGGACGGCCGGCCTGGACCAGCCGAAGCGTGAGCTTCAGCGCGACCTGATCTACTTGAAGCGGGTCTGGAAGCTGATCTCGGAGCGAATCGCCACGTCGAAGGCCCCTGCCGAGATTTTCCGCGAGTCCGACCTGGTGGTGCGGACGATGCGCGACATCTTCACGACCGACATCGAGCGCGTCTATATCGACGACCCCGACGTGGCCCGCCGGGCGCGCGATTTCCTTGAGATGACCATGCCGCGCTACGCCAACTGCATCACGCTGTACGAGGACCGCATACCGCTGTTTCACCGGTTCGGGCTGGAAGAGGAAGTCGCCAAGGTTTACGACCGGACGGTGCCGCTGCCATGCGGCGGGTATCTGGTCATCGACCAGGCGGAAGCCCTGGTGGCCATCGACGTGAACTCAGGCAAGTTCCGCACGGAGAAGAACGCCGAAGAATCGGCCTACAAGCTGAACCTCGAAGCCGCCAAGGAAATCGCCCGACAGCTCCGCTTGCGCGACCTGGGCGGCGTCATCGTCATGGATTTTGTCGATATGCGGTCCGAGAAACATCGTCGTGGCGTCGAAGAGATGCTTCGCAAAGAGCTCAAGCGCGACCGCGCGCGGCAAAAAATACTCAGAACGAGCAAGTTCGGACTGATCGAGATGACCCGACAGCGCATGCGGCCAAGTATCGAGCGATCCACGTTCATGGAGTGCCCGCACTGTCGTGGCTCGGGTCTGATCAAGACCGCCGAGTCGATGAGCCTGGAGGTCATGCGTCAGCTCGCCCTGGCCGTCAGCCAGGACAACGTGCAACAGGTCGAAGTGACGGTGCATCCGACCGTGGGCCATTACATCCACAACCGCAAACGCCGGGCCCTGGTGAAGCTCGAAGAGAGGTCCGGCAAGCGAATCATGGTCCTGTCGGACGACCGCGGCGGCCAGGAAATGGTCCAGTTCCACTGTCAGGACAGCCGCGGCCTGCCGGTGAAGTTCGATCCGCAGGAGGCCGCGAGGCAGCAGCGGCTGAAAGTGCAGCAGGAGCAGCAACAGAAGCCCGCGCCGAGCCCCGCGCCGACCGTGTCGGCGGCCAAGGAACCCTCGCCGGTGCCGAACGAGAACGAGACGGAGCGGCAAACCGCGTCCGAAACACCCTCGCCGCCTCCGGGCGGCGCTGCGGCGACGACGTCCGCGGTCGCTGCGGGCACCGCAGGCGATCCCGGGGTCTGCGGCGTTCCCGGCGGCACGGGCGTCAGGCGGTCGCGGTCGCGCGGCGGGCGTCGGCGACGGTCCAGGGCCAAAGGCATCATGGCGACGGGCCCGGGCAATGGCACGCCGGGCGGCGACCTTGCGAGCGGCGGCCCGCCCCAGGCGCAAGCCCCTGCGGCAGGCGACATTCCCCGCGAGCCGTCCGTCGCAGGGCTGGTCGCCGCGGTGGGCGTCCCTGTAAAGCCGGCGGCCCCGGCAGCCGCCGAGGCTGCCCCCTCGGCGCCGGCCCCGGCAGCCGACGCCGCCCAGACCAAGCCCAAGCGGCGGCGACGGCGACGGTCGGCCAAGAAGCCGCCGCAGGACGGACAGAGTCCGCCCGCCGACAATGGCCTGGCCGGCCCGTCCGGCCAGCCCCAGAGTTAACCGTTGCAAGGCGGGGCCGACCGGCACACGATATCGCCTGGTGTAAGGCTGGTTCTGTTTCGACAGGGAGGTTGTAGCGTTGGCAAGCATACTGGAATCGGAATCGCGATTGCGCAAAATCGTGGACAGCCAGGGACAGCAGCATGTGTTCCGCTTCTGGGACCAGCTCAACACGGCACAACGGGAGCAGTTGCTCAGGGAACTGGATTCGCTGGATTTCGAGGAAGTGTCGCGGCTGATTCAGCAACATATCAAGGGCAACGAGGCCGGCCACGGAGTGTCGCATCCGGAGCCGAGTCCGTACATTCGCCTCCCGCAGACCGAAGAGGAACATCGCCGGTACCAGGAAGCCTGGGAGCAGGGGGTGGAAACGGTGCGTCAAGGCCGCGTGGCGGCGTTTCTGGTGGCCGGCGGCCAGGGCACGCGACTGGGGTACGACGGCCCGAAGGGTTGTTTCCCCATCGGACCGATCAGCAACAAGACACTGTTCCAGCTTTTTGCCGAGAAGATCCTGGCGACGTGCCGCCGCTACGGCGCGGTGGTGCCGTGGTACATCATGACAAGCCGCGACAACGACGAAATCAGCCGCCGCTTCTTCGAGGAGCACAACTACTTCGGCCTGTCGCGCGAGAACGTGCTGTTTTTCCGCCAGGGCATGATGCCGGCGGTGGACCAGGACGGGCTTTTGCTCATGGACAGCCCCTACTCCCTGGCGTTGACGCCGGACGGCCATGGCGGCGCCATCCGCGCCCTGAAGCGCAGCGGCGCTCTGGACGACATGGCTCGCCGCGGCGTGGCCTACATCTCGCATTTCCAGGTGGATAACGTGCTCGTGCAGCCGATCGATCCGGTCTTCATCGGGTTCCACGTGCAAACGGGCAGCCAGATGTCGAGCCGCATGGTCAAGAAACGCTCGCCCGACGAGCG
This sequence comes from uncultured Anaerolineaceae bacterium, assembly GCA_964500225.1. Taxonomy (GTDB): domain Bacteria; phylum Planctomycetota; class Phycisphaerae; order FEN-1346; family JAACEH01; genus JAAYDY01. The sequence continues at coordinate 108,418 of CAZCOA010000001.1, forward strand.
CGTCGGCAACTTCTGCCTGGTGGACGGGCGGCTGCACGTCATCGAATACAGCGACATGCAGCCCGAATTGGCCGAGCGCCGCCGGCCCGACGGCAGCCTTTACTTCGAGGCGGGCAACGTGGCCATTCACATCTACGACGTGGATTTCGTCAATCAGCTCAACCAGCGCGGCTACGAGTTGCCGTTCCACCGGGCGTGGAAAAAGGTGCCGTTCGTCAACGACCTGAGCCACCGTATCCGCCCGCGGCAGCCCAATGCCAACAAGTTCGAGATGTTCGTTTTCGACGCACTGCCGGCGGCTCGCCGCACGATGGTCCTCGAGGGCGCCCGCGAGAGCATCTTCAGCCCCGTCAAGAACGCCCGGGGCGAAGACTCCGTCGAGACCGCCCAACGCGACATGATGGCCGAGGTGGTGCGATGGCTGAAGGCCGCCCACGTCAAGACGCCCACGAACGATAAGGGCGAACCGACCGTGAAGCTCGAAGTATCGCCGCTGTTCGCGCTGGACGAAACGGAGTTCGTCGAAAAGGTCCGACAGCAGGGCCTGACGGCCGTCACACAGGACACGTACTTCGAGTGAGGGCCGCTCGGGGAACGCAAAGCGCTACGGCCGTTTCTCAGTGAGACTGAGGCGGAATGCCGCGCCGCAGGCGCAGACCTATCAGTCGCTCGAAATCGTAGGTGCGCCGGGCCGTCTCCAGCAGCTCGACCCAGTCCACGGCTTGCATGCCGTCCATCAGCTTGAGGCCGTTGGCCTTCACCGTCATCGCGCGGCCGAAGTCCATCATCAGCGGGCTCACTTCCACCTCGATCTCGCGAAGGTTCGTCGCCCGGATGTCCAGCGAGTTCTTCCCGGCGTCGACCGTCACGTTGATCTCGAACGCCTCCCGCTCCAGAATCATCCGCCGCGCCTCCTGGGCGTCCATGGGCTTGTCGACGCGGAGCGTCTGACGGGCCGCGAAGTTGAAGTCCGGCTTGCTGCCCGTAACGGCGCGGACATACCAGGCCCGCCCGAGGCTCACGCGGTGAAAGACCATCCGGAACCGGGCGGGAAACGGGTCGCGGCGGGCGCCGGCAATGAACCCGCGAACGCGAGGCCCGTCCAGGTCGATCTGGTGTCCCTGTCCGGCGTACTGGATGCCCTCGTATCGCGCGGCGCCCAAGGCCCTCATGCGGTCGTCAGCCTGGCGGCTCAGGGTGTTGATGCCCTGCGTCTGGCCCGGCAGGATATCGTGCTCGCCCCAGTGAGCCTGGATCGCCAGCGACAGGACGTTCTCCAGGTAGAAGGTCGTGCCCGCGGTGCCGGCCTCCGTCATCGGCCAGGCGGCCATGGGCACCGCGCCGCCCCACTGCCCCGGCGAGAACAGCACCGTGCCCCAGGTCGTGTAGCCCCCCTTGGAATACCCCGTCAGCACCGTGCGGTTGGAGTCCACGTTGACGCGGCGGCGCACATCGTCAAGCACGCGCAGCGGGCAGTCGATCATGGAGGCCTCGGGGCGGTAGACGCCGACGGTCGGCGCTTCGGGGCACACGATCACATACGTGTCGGCGTCGGGCCCGAGCATGGCCTCGACGTAATCCATGAAGCCGCCGGCGCTGCCGCCCGTACCGTGGCAGCCGATCACCAACGGCCAGGCGACGCCGGCATCGTGCCGATAGGCCGGGGGAATCCGCATCAGGTACCGCACGGGGGGCGCGTCGCCGTCGGCGGGTGTCTCCAGTGCGTGGGTCTTTGGTGCCAGGGACGGAAACGGTGCCGTGCGGTGAAGCATCTGAATGACCACGGGCCACTGCGGCGGAGCTACCTCGCCGAACTGACGTGCCAGCAGGGCTCGTTTCTGGACGTCCTGCTCGGCGAAGAACTCGCGAAGTACCTCGCCGGGCCGTCCGATGGCCGTCTCCGGAGTCGGGCGGCTGTCGTCGCCGTCGTCGGCTCGCGCCGGACCCGCGACCCATCCCAGCAGCGCCGGGAGAATCCACGCCGGAAGGAACAGACCGATTGCACGCCGTCGCGCCATGGGCAGTGACCTCGCCCGCTCGTGCCGCCGGCCGCCCGGCGCTACTCGATCAGGCAACTGTCGCCGTACGAGTAGAACCGGTAGCCCTGGCGAATCGCTTCCTCGTAGGCCCTGAGCAGGAACTCGCGTCCGGCCAGGGCACTGACCATCATCAGCAGCGTGCTGCGCGGCAAATGGAAGTTCGTCACCAGCACATCCACCAGCTTGAACTCGAAGGGCGGATAGATGAACAAGTTGGTCTGGCCGGAACACGGGCCCAACGGCCCGCGGCGAGCCACCGTCTCGAGCACGCGGACCGTGGTGGTCCCGACGGCCACGACGCGGCGGCCCTGGGCCTTGGCGCGGTGAATCGCCTCGGCGGTGTCCGCCGGCAATTCGAACCGCTCGCTATGCATCCGATGATCCTCGACGCGGTCGGCCGTCACGGGGCGAAACGTCCCCAGGCCGACGTGCAGCGTCAGGTACGCCAACTCAACGTCGCGCTGCCGGAGCCGTTCGATCACCTCGGGCGTGAAATGCAGCCCGGCCGTCGGCGCCGCCACTGCCCCGTCGCGACGCGCAAACACCGTCTGATACCGCTCAGCATCCATCGCCGCGGTCCGTTCATCAACGTTACGGCGGTCGATGTAGGGCGGCAAGGGCGTCCGACCGACGCGCCGCAGCAGATCGTAGGGGTCGGCGTCGGGCTGCGGCGTGACGATCCAGATGCCTTCGCCCTGGTGGGCGTCCAGTCGCAGCGACTGCTCCGGTGCACCGTCGATTACCAGACTCTCCCCCGGCTTGAGTCGTCCGCGCCCTCGCAGCAGGACTTCCCATCGCCCATCGTCCAGCCGGGACAGGAACAGCCCCTCGATCTGCGAGCCGGTGCGTCGGCGCATCGCGAGCCGCGCGGGCAGCACGCGGGTGTCGTTGAACACCATCAGGTCACCCGGCCGCAGCAACTCCGGCAACTCGACGAAACGGTGATGATCGATGGTGCCCGATGTGCGGCACAAACGCATAAGGCGACTGGCGTCGCGACGGTCGGCGGGCGTCTGGGCGACGGCCTCGGCCGGAAGACGGTAATCGAACAGGGCGGTATCCATGGCGGCGGCAATTATAGCGATCTGCGCCGACAGCGGAAGCCTCCGGCTTCGCCCCTGGTGAATTTTCCCCCGCTGGTTCGCGTCAAGAATGACAGACATCTGGCCGATAAAGTGTCATCGCCGAGTATTAGACCGACATGCGCTTGGGGGAATCCGGAATCATGGTCAGTGACTGTACGCAGCAGGACAACTTGCCACTTTCGACAATCGCTTCGCTCAGCCGTGAGGAACTCGTGGACCGGCTTCTGCATTTTCAAGGGAAGTTTGCTTTCGATTTCAACCGCCAGTATCTGGAGCAGCAACCCACCGCCCAGTTGCGTCACATTCTTATGGCTGCTTTGAAGCACGCCTCCAGGCAACCTCCCTGCTGAGGGCCCCGCCTTCTGTTGCGCCTGCCTGTAAACCGTTGGACAACCCCATGCTGGTTCTGAGCCGCCGCCACTAACGTCTTGCAATGGCGATGTGATTCGCTATTCTTAGGACTCGCTGGCAACCGAAATCGGCCGGAACGGCGGTTGCGGAGGCGCTGTGTCAGTTTCGGCAGTCACTGTACCTGAAGGGAGGAACTGCTGTTATGACGATTCCTGTGGCCGAACGGATGAGCAGGCTGGGGACCGAGACCGCCTTCGCGGTATCGCTCGAGGCCAGTCAATGGGCCGCCAAGGGCAATAAGGTCTATCCGTTCCACTTGGGCGACCTGAACATTATCACCCCGTCGAACGTCATCGAGGCCGCCGTGAAGGCCATGAAGGAAGGCAAGACCGGCTACTGCCCGACGGCGGGCATCCCCGCGCTGCGCGAGGCCCTGGCCGCCGACCTGTCGAAGTCGCACGGCTTGCCGTTGACGGCCGACAACGTTGCCATCCAGCCCGGCGGCAAACCCACCATCGGCAAGTTCATCATGGTCGCCATGAACCCCGGCGACAAGGTGCTCTATCCGAATCCGGGCTACCCGATCTACGAATCGCAGATCGAGTTCCACGGCGGCGTGGGCATCCCCTACGGGTTCAAGGAGGCGGGCGACCGGTTCGTGCTCGACATGGATGCCATCCGCAAAGGAATCCAGTCGGGGGCCAAGATCCTGATCTACAACAACTACCAGAACCCGACGGGCGCCAGTTCGACTCGGCAAGAGATGGAGGAACTGGCCCGGCTGGCCGTCAAGCACAACCTGACGGTTCTGTCGGATGAAGCCTACTTCGACATGCGTTACAGCGGCGAGCCGATGAGCATCGCCAGCCAGCCGGGCATGGCCGAGCGAACCGTCATCCTGTACACGTTCAGCAAGAAGTTCGCGATGACGGGCTGGCGTCTTGGGGCCTGCATCGGGCCGGCCGATTTCGTAGCCATGGTGGCCAAGCTCAACGTCAACGACGAGTCGTGTTCGAACCATTTTATCCAGTACGGAGCTCTGGCCGGGCTGAAAGGCGACTCGACCGAAACCAAGGCCATTATCGACGTGCTTCGCCAACGGCGCGACCTGCTGGTCGATGCCTTGAACCGGATCGAGGGCATACGCTGTTTCCGGCCCGAGGCGACGTTCTATCTGTGGCCGAATGTCACGGAGGTCATGAAGCGCAAGGGCGTGACCGACGTGGAGGAGTTCCGCAAACTGTGCCTGCACAAGACGGGCGTCAGCTTCTGCACGCGGCGGCACTTCGGCCGCCCGCTGCCCGGCGAGACGCAGCAGTACATCCGTTTCGCCTACTCGGGCATCAATGCCGACCAGATCCAGGAAGCCATGGCCCGGCTCAGCGAGTTCCTGGCCTGAGCGGCGAAGACACCCCGTGCCAACGCCGAAGGGCAGCCCCCGGTCCACGTGACCGGGGCTGCCCTTCCTGTTGGACGCCGGAGCCACGAGGCCCCGGAGAATAGCGGGGGGCCGGATGCGGCGCGGAGGTTTCCATGCAACGTCCGCACCCGGCCAAGAGAGTGAGCCGGTGCGCTGGGATTCGCCATGCCACGGCTCACATGAACGGTGAGCTCAACGTGCCTCCCGACGCTGCGGCGGCCATGGCGCGGCCGCTGAGCTGCTGCCGCACCTGCGCCCGCATGTCCAGGTCCAATTCATGCCACGCGACCACTTTGTTGCGGCCGGTGGCCTTGGCCTGCAACAGCGCCTGGTCGGCCAGGTAAACCAGAACCTCGGGGCTCGTGGCCTCGGCATCCAGCGGATAGGTGGCCACGCCCACGCTGATCGTCAGGTCCACGCAATGGGCCCCCTTCTCGAAGCTCCGCTCGGCCACCGCCTTGTGGAACCGGTCGGCAAACGCTCGGGCCATCTCGCGGTCGCTGCGCGGCAGCACAATGGCAAACTCCTCGCCGCCGTAACGGGCCACCAGGTCCGACTCGCGTGCGGCCGACTTGGCCACGACGGCCAGTTCCTTCAGCACGAAATCGCCGAACGGGTGCCCGAAGGTGTCGTTGACCTGCTTGAAGTGGTCGAGGTCGGCAATAACGAACGAGATCGGGTGCCCGTAACGGCGAGCGATCTTGAATTCCGTCTTGAGCCACTCCATCAGGTAACGGTGGTTGTAGAGCGACGTGAGCCCGTCGGTCACGCTGCGCTGTTTGAGCTGCTGGTTGTCGCTGCGCAGTTGTCTGAGCAGTTGCAGCTCGCGCGAGAGGGCGTCTTCCAACTCCTTCTTGCTCCGGTGGAACTCGTCGTGCAGGGCGATGATACCCAGGAGCCGCCGCAAGCGGGCCTGGAGCTCGATCGGCTCGATATCGCCCATCAGGTAGTCGTCGGCCCCGGCCGCCAGCACCTCGCTTCGCAGCGATGCCTCCACGGGTTTCGGAAACAGGCACATGACCGGCAGATAGTCTCGACGGCTCATGCACTTGAGAATGCGAGCGGCGTCGCTGATGAAAAACTCACGCGGGTTGTCGTCCAACAAGACAATGTCCACGTGCTCGGCCTTGAGCATCGCCATGGCCGACAACACGTCGGGCGTCTGGATCACCTGGAAGTCGGTGCCTTCCAGGTGCTTCTCGATGGACTCAGCCCGTTGCTCGTCGGGCGAAATAATGAGCACTTTCGGATGCAGAATCACTCTTGGTCCCCCGTGACCCGTTGGGTCAGTCAAGTCTCTGGAGACTATAGCCATGACCGACACGGTGGCAAATCGGCGATTGCCTCGACGCCCCAAGGGCAACTCAAGTTGTTGGCCAGCACACACTTACGGCTTTTCAGGCGATTCCTGTTTTCTCGGCGACCAGCCGCAGCGGCATCGGAAACCGACTTTTTTCCTCCAGAACATGCCCTCGGATGCACGTTCCCTGGGCAGGTTTGCGGACTATCGCCTCGCTGAAACGGGGCCGCACACGTCGGAGGCCGCTAGGCCACAGGGTGAGCCGCACTGCGATGCCCAAGCTGACATGACCCCCTTGACTACAACGATGGCGTACGCCCATGGAAAAGTGCGCAGCCAGTGCTCATGCCTGCGGCCGGCTTGAAACCCAAGGTTGATTGGAGAATTGCCATGAGCAGGGAAAACAGAAAGGGCAAAAGGGGTTGACTGCCGCCCTGTGCGTGGCATGATATCGGTTTGTCGGATCATTCGAGTCGCGCTACAGCAGAACACATACCTAGGATCCCACGGATGATGAAACTGTCGTTTTCGACCCTCGGAAACCCGACGAAGCCGCTGGAAGAGTTTGCACAGCAACTGAGCGCCGCCGGGTACGAGGGCGTGGAGTTGCGCGGCCGCCAGGGGGCCCACGTTCATTGGCAGGACGGTCCTGCGCGACGAAAAGAGGTGCGCAAGCTCTTTGCCGATGCGGGGATGGAAATCGTGTCGGTGTCGAGCTACATCATGGCGGCCAACCGCGACGCCTACGGCCCCGACAAACCCGACCATCGGGACGAGGCGGGGAACATCGAGGAGTTGAAGCGGTTTGTGGACCTGGCGTCGGACCTCGGAGCGCGGAACGTGCGCATCTTCGGCGGTCGGCTGACGCCAGGCGAGACGCACGAGGACGCGATCCCGCGGTTGGCGCGGGTGATGCAGGCCGGTGCCAAGGTTAATCCAGGGATCAACATCGCCCTGGAGACTCACGACGACTGGGCCACGGGCGAACTGCTGGGCCGTGTGCTGGACCTGGCGGCGATGCCCAATGCCAAAGCCCTGCTGGACGTGGCGGGTCCGAAGCACGCCGGCGAGGCGCCCGAGACGACCTTGCGGCACCTGCGGCCCGAGCGGATTGCGTATCTGCACGCCAAGGATGCCTTTGCGATGCCCGGTCAGCAGGGAGAGTACGAGTGCTTCATCGGCGCAGGCAACTGGCCCGTCCAGGAGACCATCGCCCTGCTGAAGAAGGCGGGGTGGTCGGGCTACCTGAACGTGGAATGGGAAGCCTTCTACCACGATTACATGCCGCCGTGCGAAGTGGCGATGGTTCAGGCGGCGCAAAAGCTGCGGCAGTGGATACAGTAGCCACACGGTTGCCGCCGGCATCGCAGCAGAACAAACAAAGAGCCGGGTGACAGCTCGGAGGGCGCCATGAGATACTTGCTACCTAACGTGTTGCCCTGGAGCGTTCTTGTGGTCATCGTGGCATGGCCCTGCGGGGCACTGATTGCCGACGACGACAGTTCGCCTCAGTTGATGCCGATTGTCCGGTCGATGCCGGCGATGGAGCCCGCGGCGCCGGCCGGTTCGTCGGCGACGTCGAGTCCGGCGGTCGCGGCCGCGACGGATGCGCCGTCGGCGCCCCATCTGTATGTCAATTCGCGCGAGGTGCGAGCGCCGCTGGATCCGGCAACGTGCGAAGGTGTGCAGCCCGGGCGCGACCAGGCCGTTGTACTCTACGTGAGCGGCAACCGCGGCCGCACGTGGGTGCGCACTCAAAAACGGACCTTGCCGACGGCGGCACTGGAGTTTCGCGCCGTGACCGACGGCACGTACTGGGCGATCTTCCGTGGCGAGGCCGTGGCGTCGCGCGGGGCGGATCCGTTGCCGGGCGCGCGGCCGGACCTGATCATCACGGTGGACACGTCGCCGCCGCAGGTCGCGAGCCTGACGGCCTCGGCGGCGAGGGAAAACGAGCCGGTGCGGATCGCGTGGCAGGTCAGCGACCCCGGCAGCTCGATCGGCGGTGTGAAGATTGCCGCGGCCCAGGGCCAGAGCAAGGAAACCCTGCCGCCGCAGGAAGTGACACCGAGCCCGGAAGGCAGTGCGTTGGTCGGTCCGCTGAGCGCCGGCACATGGGATTTCGCGGTGACGTTCGTGGACTTGGCGGGGAACATGACGACGGCCTGCTGCCGGACGACGGTGACGCCCGTTGCGGCGGCACAAGTGGCGGCCGAACCGGCCCCGGCGGCTGCGCCCTCGCCGCCCCCCGCGTCAACTCCCGTCGCCGAGCCGGTCGAAGCTTCGCCGACGCCAACGCCGGTGCAGCCGGTGGCAGCTCCGCAGGCCGACGCGCCCGTCGCGCCGCCGTCGTCGGCGACCTCCCCTGCCCCTACATCGCAGGAACCGAGGATGGAGCCCGTGCCGCCGCCGGCCTCGTCAATGATGACCTCTGAACTTCCGGCTGCTGCGCCCCGTCCGTCGCCGGTCGCCCCTGTGACGGGCGCTGCGGAATCGCCGTCGCCCGAGGCGGTCGCGCCGGCGCGCGGCCGGGGCGACCAGTGGGTGGAGCCGGGCGGCGAAGTGCGTGCGACCGCGGAGACGCCCCTGCTCCGCAGCCGCATGCTCAGCATCAGCTACACGTGGGACGAGGAGCATCCGCCGGACCGCGTGGGGTTGTGGGTGACGACCGACGGCGGCCGCACGTGGCAACTGGACCACGTGGCCGAGCGGTTGACGGGGCTGTTTGTGTTTCAGGCCCCGGCCGACGGCGTGTACGGGTTCCACACGCATCGCGAGGCAGGAGGCAACACCTGGGGCGTTCCGCTGAGCGGTGAAGCGCCGCAGATGGAGATCATCGTGGACACCGAGCCGCCGCGCGTCCAGTGGACGTCGCCGCTCGGGGTGGAGGCGGCCGGCGGCGCGGCCCGGCAGCCGGTGAAGGTGACCGGCACGGCGGTCCTGGCATGGCAGGCGACGGACGCGAACCTGGGCAAACGTCCGGCGCGGCTGGACTGGCGGGCCTTCGGGCAGACGTTGTGGCAACCGATTGCGGCCGATCTGCCGGGCAGCGGGTCGTACACATGGACGGTGCCCGAGGCGGCGAGCGGCACGGTGGAGGTGCGCATCACGGTGCTCGACCGGGCAGGACACCTGGCGTCGGCCGACGTGTCGCTGGAAATTGTCCGTCCCGCGGCGGCAGAGACACCGCCCCCGTCGGCCGCGCCGACGACGGAACAGGCATCGCAGGATGCCGTGGCCGAATCGCAGCGGGCGTATGCGATGGCGACGCTGTCGCGGCTCCAAGAGAACTGGGCCGACGCGGAGCGGCAGTTGCAGCGGGCGACCACGCTGAACCCGGACCACGTGCGGGCGTGGGTGGACCTGGGCGGCATCTATGCGGCCGGCCGCCGATGGGACCCGGCCGTGGACGCTTACCGCAAGGCCGTAACGCTTCAGCCGGAGAACGTCAACGCGCTGCTGGGCCTGTCGCGGTCGCTGGCGGCGCGCGGCGACACGGACGGCGCACTGCGGACCGTGGAAACGCTGCTGAACCTTTCGCCGACGGACGGCGACGCGCTGGTGCTTCACGGCGACCTGCTCTGGAAATCGGGCCGTCACGACGAGGCGCGGCAATCATGGCTTAGGGCGCTCGACAGCGGAGGCGGCCACGAGGGACGCCTGGCGGCGATCCAGAAACGATTGCAGTTGAAGCGGTAGCGCCCGTCGAGTACGATGCAGCAACGGTCGGCAGCACGTCGTCGTATCCTGCGCGACCGGCCTGGCAGACCCACGGATCAGCCATCATGTACTTCTCGGATCTGGAACGCCATCTCGCCCGCTCGCCGCTGGGGCCGGTCTATGTGGCCTACGGCAACAACGCCTTCGAGGTGCAAGAGGCTGTTGCCGCGCTGAAGGCCAAGGCGTGCGAGGGTCAGGATCCGTCGCTGGCGGTCGTGGAGTTCGCCAAGGAGCAGCGCGACCTGGGCGAAGTGATGGACGCGTTGCTGTCGGTGCCGATGTTCGTCACGAGCCGCATGGTCGTCCTCCAGAACGCCGGGGAGTTTCTGAACCGGCACCGCAAGGCACTGGAAAGTTACCTGGAACGTCCGTGTACATCGTCGGTGCTGGTGATGACGGTGGACAAGTGGAACCGCAAGACGAAGCTGTCGCAGCGAATCGAGGAACTGGGCGGCGACATTGCGTGCTGGGCGCCGCGCGGCGGGCGCGACCTGATCGCCTGGGTGCAGCGTCGGGCACGGACGGTTCACGGTAAACAGATCGATGCCGGGGCGTCCCAGTTGCTCGCGGACCTGTGCCAGGGAGACCTGTCGGGCATTGCGGCGGAATTGGCGAAGCTGGAACTGTACGTCGGCGCGGCCCCGGCCATTACCGAGAAGGACGTGTCGGCCGTGGGCATGGGGTACAGCGCATACCAGACGTTCGACCTGTGCGACACGCTGGCCGACGGCGACCGTGCGGCGGCACTGCGCGTGGCCGAGGCGCTGATGGCCGAGGGACTGCCGCCGCCGGCGCTCGTGGGGGCGTTGCGGAGCACGCTGCGGCGGCTCCTGGACACGCGCCTGGCGGCCGAACGCGACGGAATGGCCGCGGCCGTGGCCAAGCATGCCTGGAATCCGCGGGACCAGGAGGAATTGCGGCGGCGGGTGGAACGGTTTTCGGTCGAGCGGCTGGTTGCGGCGTACCGGCGACTGTTGGCGGCCGATCTGGAGGCCAAGACGAGCCGCTATCCGGACCGGCTGATCGTGGAACGGCTTCTGCTGGCGTTGTCGTCGCAGGGGCGTCAGGCAACGGCGACGGCGGCGAGGTGAGATCATGAACGGAAGACAGCCATGGATCGTTCTTGTCGCCGCGGCGGCGCTCGTGCTGTGCGGTCCGGGGTGCCGGTGGAAAACGGGTTCGCCGGCCGGCGAGGCGCCGCCCGTCGGCGCGACGACGGGGTCGTCGGAGTCGGGCGCTTCGACAGCAGCCAATCCGTCGGCGGCCTCGGCGACGACCCAGGATGCCACAGACAGTTCGACGGCCAGTCGTCCGCCGGCATCGCCGGACGAAGTGACGCGGCAAGTGGCGGAACTGGAGGCCGCGATGGCCGATCGCGTCAAGGCACCGTCGCGCGGTCCAGGCGCGACCGCCGGCACCGGGCCGACGTCGCCGCCGGTCGCGCCTGCGCCGCGGGAGGTCCCGCGCGAGGCGGGCGAAGTGAGCCTGACGGCGGTGCGTCCCGTGGCGGTAGAGACGGTCTCGCCGAAGGACGGCTCGGCGGCGGCAGCCGTCGCGCCGGCCCCTGCGCCCGCCGAGGCCGTGACGCTCCAGACGCTGATCGAGCGGTATGAGGCCATAGCGGCGAAGAGACCGGCAGACGTCGAGGTGGCCCGGACGCTGCGGCTGCTGCATTTCGCGGCGGGCCAGGACGAGAAGAGCCTGGAAGCTATTCCCGGCCTGACACCGGCGGAGCAGAAACTGTGGCGCGACCTGCTCTGGACGATGATGGTGGCGCGCGACCGCACCCCGGGGACCGATCGGGTAACCCACGCCGGCGAGGTGCTTGACGCGCTGGAGGAAGTGCGGTCGGACCTGTTATCCGAGGCGCCGCTGGCGCTGGGCGAGGTGCAATTCTGCAGCGATATCCAGGGATTCGGCGTCTTCACGCCGATGACGGCGAACCGGTGTGTGCCCGGTCAGAGCCTGCTGCTGTACACGGAGGTCCGGCGGTTCACGAGCCGCCGCGAGAGCGACGGGTTGCACCATGTGCGTCTGGCACAGCGGTTGAGCCTGGAAAATGAACAGGGAACCGTTGTGTGGCGTCACAACTTCGAGAACATCGACGACACGTGCCGCACGCCGCGGCAGGATTTTTTCCTGCGGACGACGCTGCCGCTGCCAACGAATCTGGCGACGGGGCGCTATGCGTTGAACGTGGTGGTCGAGGACACGGCCACGTCGCGTAGCGCGGGGGCCCGGCTGGAGCTGGAGATCGCCGGATCGAGGTAAAACGTGCGGAATCCCAGTCTGCCAGATCGGTGGCGGCTGTCTGACGGAGCTCCCAACCACCGCCGAGGGGCTTTCAGGTTCCGAGCCTGTCGGCGAGCAGGATATCATCGATTTGTCGCATCTGGTCGGCCGTCAGGGGACCGTGGGCGATGGCGCCGACGTTCTCTTCCACTTGCCGCACCGTCTTGAAACCCGGGATGGGAATGGTGACCGAATCCAGGGCCCAGAGCCAGGCAAGGGCGCCCTGGGCGAGGGTGCGTCCGTCGCTGGTCAGCACGTCGCGAATGCGCTGGAGGCGGGCCAGTTGCTCGGCCTGCGGGCCATCGCGCAGATTCCAGCCGTGGCGGACGTCGTCGGCGGGAAAGGTCGTGTTGGCATCGAACTTGCCGGTGAGCAGTCCCATGCCGAGGCACGAGCGGTTGAGGCTGGCCAGGTGCTGATCGTGGCACAGGCGGAGCATAACACGGTTGCCTTCGAGGACGTTGAGCCGCTGCTGTACGGCGGTACAGTGCGGACCCTCGGCAAACAGGGCGGCCCGCGCCGGGTCGTCCGTGCTCCAGCCGTACCAGCGAATCTTGCCTTCCTCGACGAGGTCTTCGAGCGTGTCGCGTACGGCGACGGCACGGGTCAGGTCGAAGTCGGCGGCATGAAACTGGTATAGGTCGATCACGTCGGTATGCAATCGGGCCAGACTGTCGGTGCAGGCCTGGCGGATGTATTTCGGGTCGCCGCACGAGTCGCCGACCTGTTTGCTGGTTTCGTCAAAGGTGGTGCCGAATTTGGTGGCGATGAGGATGTTCTCCCGGCGGTTGCCCAGCGCGCGGCCGAGAATGTGCTCGCTGTGACCGCAGCCGTACACGTCGGCCGTGTCGAACAGCGTGATGCCGAAGTCCAGCGCACAACGGATGGCGCGGATGGATTCCTGGTCGTCCACGACGGACCAGCCGACGCCGCGGTCGCCTCGCCAGAAGGGGCCGCCGATGGCCCAGCACCCCAGGCCCATCGCACTGGTCTCGATGCCGCTGCGTCCGAGAACTCGCTTGAGCATGGCCGCGGGCTCCTTCCGCCGGGTGGCGCGCCGGGCGACGGCCGCCGTCGGCCGACCCGCGCCGGCCTTCATGGCGACGGCCGCCCTGCCGCCCTCCAGCATACCCGGACAACCGCACGGTGCCAAGACAGGGACGTCAGCGTCCTGGGAGATGCAGGGGCAACGTGCCGACCCCGCAGCACGGGGCCCCGGGAGGGCGGGTCGGTTGGACCGACCCGCGCATTGCGTGCCGACGCACCGTGCCGGCGTTACACAAGGGGCGGATCTCCATTGTCGCCCGGGGAGCGTCGGTTGCCGCCAAGCCAGCCGCGGCGGCGGAAGTGCAGCAACATGCCCCCCGCCACGGCGGCCATTGCCAGCATGATCACCGGATAGCCCCATTTCCATCGCAACTCAGGCATGTTCCACGGCGAGCTGTCCGGGTCGAAGTTCATGCCGTAAACGCCGACGATGAACGTCAGAGGAATAAAGATCGTGGAGATGACGGTGAGCACCTTCATGATCTCGTTCATGCGGTTGCTGACGGCGGAGAGATAGACATCCTGGAGTCCGGCGGCCAGCTCGCGTTGGGTCTCAACGATGTCGATGAGCTGTGACACGTGGTCGTAGCAGTCGCGGAGGTAGATGCGTGTTTCGTCGGCGACCAGGGGCAACGGATTGCGGAGCAGGACATTGATGGCGTCGCGCTGAGGCCAGAGCGCCCGCCGCACGATGAGCATGTCGCGGCGCGCCCCGCGAACGCGCTGGATCACGTCGGCGTTGGGGCGGCGGATGACCTCGTCCTCCAGTTCGTCGAGCCATTCGCCATACTGTTCCAGGAGGGGGTAGTAGGCGTCGATCACGGCGTCCAGGATGCTGTAGGCGAGAAAGTCGGTGCCGAGGCTCCTGATGCGGCCGGCGTTGTGGCGAATGCGGTCTCGGACCGGGTCCAGGCAGTCGCCTACGCGTTCCTGAAACGTGAGGACGAAGCGGCGACCGAGGAAGAGGCTCATCTGTTCGGTGTCGAGCTTATGCTCCTGGACGGCGGCCATGCGCGTGACGATGAAAAGCAGGTCGCCGTAGGGTTCCACCTTGGCCCGCTGAGCGACGTTGACCACGTCGGCCAGGGCCAGGGGGTGGAGGGCGAACAGGGTCTTCAGGCGGTTCAGTACGGTCTCGTCGCCGAGTCCGCAGACGTTGACCCAAACGACGGGCCAATCGGCCATGAGGGTCTCCAATCGGGAGAGGTCGCGGACCTCCTCGGCCAGAAAGTTGTCGGGGCCGTAGGCCATGACGTCGATGACGGGCCGCGGGGCGTCAGGGTCGATGCGAAAGGTCCCCGGCGCCGCGCCCACGGGAGCACGGTGCGACAGGACCTTTTGACTTCGCTTGCGTTTGGACCTCATGAGGCCCCCCTCCCGAACGATCCACGACACGACGTGCCCCGATCCGTCAGACGTCGTCCTGCGGCGCGACGGCGGGGCGTCCATCGGCATAGATTAGGTGCAGTTTTGCGCCGCAACTGTGGCAGATGAACCGGCTACCGATGAGAGCGCCGGCAGGCACGGTCACGGCGTCCGTGCAGATGGGGCACCCGGTGCGAAGCGTATGCTCCAGCCGCGGCCGGTTCTCGGTCAGGGCCGCCATGAGGCCGGCCTCCAACTGGTCTCTGGAGCATCCGCGTCGGATATGGCGTCCGAGGATGGTGGCGTGTTCGACGTCGCCGGCCAGAATGGCCCCGACGAGGATGTCGTCCTTGAAGACAAGCCGCCGATAGGCGGTTCCGTGGCGTGAGACGACGGTCGTGACGGCGGGGTCCTCGTCGGAGGCGTTGCTCTGCCCCAGGGCGGCCACGGCCAGACCGAACAGGTCGGTGCGCACGTGGCGCGTCAGACCGGTCAGCCGCTCGTTGTGGCCGAGGATGTTGGCGGCGGCGGTCTCGCCCTGGACGAAGGCGTCCTGACGCCGGCTGTAGAACGGGTTCGATGGGGCGCCGGGCGCTTTGTCGGGTTCTTCGGGGCCGAAGCTCGCGCAGTCGCCGGCGGCATAAACGCCCGCCACGGCGGCCTGGAGCCGGTCATTGACCAGCACGCCGCCGTCGCAGGTCACGGGCGTGTCGCGCAGAAGCTCGGTGCATGGGCGGAAGCTGCACCCGTGGCCGACCATATCGCAATCGATGACCTCGCCGCCCGAGAGCCGCACGGCGCAGACGCTCCCGTGACGCGTCAGGATCTCTTCGACGGTGACGCGACGGCGGATGCGGATGTTGTGCCGCTGCATGAGCTCGGCGACGAGGTTGCTGGCATCCGGGGGGAGGACCTCGGGCCAGAAGTGCTCGCCCATGAGAAGGTGGTCCACCTCGACGCCCATGCGGGCCAGCCCTTCGGCCAGATGGAGGCTGACCATGCTCTCGCCCAGGACGACGGCCCGGCGGCGTCCGGTCATCCACCGCCGGATGGCCTCGGCGTCGTCGAGCGTCCGCAGGCCGAAGACGCCCGCGGCTTCGGCGCCGGGAATGGGGAGCCCCGAGGGTCGGCACCCCATGGCCAGCAGCAGATGGTCGTAGCGGACGCGGTCGCCGGCGGCCAGGACAAGCTCGCGATGGGCCACATCGAGGCCGACCACGGGCGTCCGGAGAAACAGGTTCAGCCTCTCGCGGCGATAGAGATTGCGGGACTCCAGGATCATTTCGTGATAGCCTGCGTCGCCGGCCAGGTAGTCTTTCAGGCGGCTGCGAAGGTAGAAGGGATGGGCTTCATCGCTGAACAGGCTGATGGTCAGGTCGGGCGCCTCGCGGCGCAGCCGACGTGCGGCGCCGAATCCGGCCACTCCATTACCGATGATCGCGACGTGATCGGCCAAGACGTCTCTCCGGGTGCGGCCATGCGCTGTGTCGTGTCGGCCCGCCGCCTCGGGCAGATGACCGCGGCGGACCGGAAGGCTCGGCTATTGTATAACCCATCGTCTCCCGGTTTCCACCCCAAAGCCCCGGACGCCGGAGGGTCAGTACGACATCTCGGTCTTGAACCGCTTGGGATCGATGCCATACTTGCGGGCTTTGTAGGTGAAAATGCGTTCGGTGGTCTTCAGGTGCCTGGCGGCCTTGGCCATGTTGCCGCGCGCAGCCTTCAGGGCGTCCATCAGCATTTCGCGTTCGAAACTGGCGACGCGTTCGCTGAGCGAACGGCCGGTCTCGCGATCCACGCTGAAGGGCGTGGCCATTTGGAGCGTCGGCGGCAGGTGCGTACTGCGAATCACGTCCCCCTCGGCCATCAGGACGGCTCGCTCGATGATGTTTTCCAGTTCGCGCACGTTGCCCGGCCAATGGTAGCTCATGAGCATGTCGATGGCCGGCGTCGAAATGCGCGTGACTTTCTTGTGATTCTCGGTCGAGAACCGGGCCAGAAAATGGTCGATCAACAGCGGGATGTCGCTCTTGCGCTGCCGCAGGGGCGGCAAGTAGATCGGGAACACATTGAGGCGATAATACAGGTCTTCGCGGAACTCGCCGTTGCGGATCATCTGCTCCAGATCGCGGTTGGTGGCGGCCAGAACGCGAACGTTCACCCGAATGGGTTGAGCGCCGCCGACGCGTTCGAACTCGCGTTCCTGGAGAACGCGAAGCAGCTTGATTTGCGACGTTGGGGAAAAGTCGCCGATTTCGTCGAGGAAAATGGTGCCGCCGTTGGCCAGCTCGAAACGTCCTTGGCGCTGGCTGATCGCGCTGGTGAAGGCCCCTTTCTCGTGTCCGAAGAGCTCGCTTTCGAGGATCGTCTCAGGCAGTGCGGCACAGTTGACCTTGATGAAGGGGCCGTCGGCCCGGAGGCTACTGGCATGAATGGCATGGGCAACCAGTTCCTTGCCGGTGCCGCTTTCGCCGCGAATGAGGACCGTGGCGTTGCTCTTGGCCACCTGGGCGATGAGGTCGTACACCTCCTGCATGGCATTGGATCGGCCGACGATGTTGGTCGGCTGCCACCGTTCACGGAGTTGTGCCTTCAGCCGCACGTTCTCCGCCTCGAGGCGCTCGCGTTCCTCGCGGATGGCCTGCTGGGTCTTGACGGCCTGGGCAATCATCGAAGCGATGGTCCCCAGGAGCCGCACGTCCTCTTTCAGGTCCACGTCGTCCGCATAGAGTCGATCGGCGCTGAGAGCGCCATAGACTTCGTCGCCGAGTTTGATGGGGACACAGATG
Source organism: uncultured Anaerolineaceae bacterium (assembly GCA_964500225.1). GTDB lineage: Bacteria > Planctomycetota > Phycisphaerae > FEN-1346 > JAACEH01 > JAAYDY01. The sequence goes on from CAZCOA010000001.1 coordinate 125,826, forward strand.
AACGAGACGTCATCGCGGTTGAAGCGGCTGCGGGCTTTGGTCCGGTCAAGAAACATCGGTTCCTGGCTGATGCGCGGGATGATGGCCGGTTCGCCGGTGGCGACGACCTTGCCGGTGACGCCTTCGCCGAGACGGTATCGGCCGCGACGAAGCTGTTCGGCCGACAGGCCGTGCGCGGCCTCGATGAGGATCTCGCCGGTCTGGCGGTTCAGGAGAGTCAGGGTGCCGCGCGACATGCCCATGCGGTCGGCCAGGGCTTCGAGAACCGGGGAAGCGACATCCTCCAGAGCCGTGTGCCGCGATAGAACTTCGCTGATGTCGTACAGGAGTTGCAGCCGCTGAAGCTCGTTCTGGGCGGCGCCTCGCTCGGCGGCGAGCGGGCCGGCGCGGCCGGGGCTGTTGGGCTCGTGATCGACGAGTGAAGCCGGCACAGCCTTGCCGCTGCGCGCGGACCGAGTCTTCTCTGCTTTGCTCTTGGCCATGGGTTGTCGTCTGCCTCCCGGGCACGGACGCTCCCCACACGGCGTCCGACAGAACAACACACTAAGGGACGATTATAGCAACATTTTTGTCGTTCGCAACGGGGTCCATGACGAAATCGTGGGCATCTTCCGCTTCGCTCCGTGGTGTTGGCGGCGTGCCGGCCCGCAGTCGCGGGGCCTTCGTGGTAAAGCCGCCGTCTCTTTCCGTCGCGTACGGGTGGCCGCGCGGCGTTGCCTGGGGTGCGGTAGCTTGCTATGATGGCGTTCGTGACGGTCTGACACGTGACGAGGATGCTCCATGGCGAAGACACAGCGCGCAGAGGCGGCGGAACGATCGCGGAGTCCGTGGCGGACTCTGGCGGTGCTGGCGCCGGCGATTGCGGTGCTGGCGGCGGCAGCAGCGCCGTCGTTGATTCCCTCGGGCACGCTGTCGGAGATGATCCGCAAGGATCTGGAAACGTCGCTGGGTCGGAAGGTGTCGGTGGCCGATTGCGGCGTCGGGTGGCTGAGCGGCGTGAAAGTGGGGCAGTTGCGCGTGGCATCGGCATCGGGCGACCTGGACGAACCGGCCATCGCGATACGCGGGTTGCATTTGCACTATGAGCCGTGGGAACTGATCACGGCGGCACGGGCCGAACATCCGTACCTGGGCCACGCGGTGATCGAGTGGCTGGACGTTCGGGTGGTGCGTCAGAAGGACGGGCGGCTGGACATCCTGGAATCGTCGGGACCGCCGCCGGACTTTCAGTCGCTGGACATCCGCAACGGGATGATCCATCTGGTGGACCTCCAGGCGGACACGCGGCGGTACGTGTCGCAAGTGCGCCTGACGCTGGGCCGTCTGGCTCGCAGCGAGAAGGCGTACGTGACGGGCGGCGGGCTGCTGCACTTTCCGGCCGAAGGCGAGGCGGAGCCGTCGCCCGACAGCGCGGCTGCGACGGCCGCGGGGCCCCTGCCGGGGAAAGCGGCGGGCGAGACGGGGCTGACGCCGGTGGGCGTCCTGAGCATTTCCGGGTTTCTGGATCACTTCGACCTGAACAACTTCGCGGGCATCGTCGGCGGGTGCGACGTCGAGTGGAAGTCGGTAAACCTGGGGTATCTGTTTCCGCGGGGCAGCGCGCTGCCGGGGGGACTGCGGATCGACGCGCCGACCAGCGGCGAAGTGAACCTGACCATCGACCAGGCGGATCGCATCGGGATACGCGGTCGGGTGTCGGCCTCGCAGGTGCAACTCGGTCTGGGGCGCCGCGCGGCAGCGCTGGTGGACATGAACCTTCTGACCGTCGGGTTCGCCGGCGCCTACAACAAGACCACCGGGGACATTCGGATCAATCCGATCACCGTCAGCGGCGCCGGCAGCAGCGTCCGCGTGGACGGCGACCTGGTGCGCAAAGCCGACGGACGGCTGGAAGGCGAACTGTCGGTGCGCGGGATGATCAGTTGGGCGCCGCTGAAGGAGAACGTGCCTCCGCTGGGCGGAGCACTGAACCGCCTGGCAGCCGCCACGGGAACGACCGCCGTCAATCACATGACCATTACGTTCGCGGGCGACACCGTCCGTGTTCGGGCCGACGACATCAGTCTGGACCAGACGGAGTTGGAATGGAAGCCGCTGCTGTCGAAGCCGGCGGGTCGTCGGGCCCGGCTGGCCGTGGACGCCACGGCGGACCTGCGCGGCGGTCGCGTGTCACTGACTTCGGCATCGCTGCGGGTCGGCCAGGCCGGCCCGGACGGCCGCGACGAGATCGTCGTCACAGCTTCGACGCCGACGCCGGGAGCCGCGGCATCAACGGGGACTGTGGCGGCCGTCGAGGGGGCAACCGGGGACGAAGCCGTCCGGATCGACGTGTCGATTCCAGATGCGAGACTGCTGCCGCGTCATATGCCGGCCGTGGAGGAGTGGATCCGCCGGTTCAACGTGTCGGGAAGTCTTTCCGCGGAAATCTTGTTGCGTCGCGAGGCCGACGACGTGGCCCTGGCGGCGACCCTGGACGCCGCCTCGCTGGCCTTCGAAACGGGTCCCGGTGCAACGAAGGCGGCGGGCGTGCCGCTGCGGGTGCGGGCCGACGGGGTGCTCAAGGGCGAGACCGGTTTGCCGGAATGCCGCGGTGTGGAGGCCGTTCTGGCCGATAGCCGCCTGACCTACAAGGGCCGCATCTTCCGCGTTGCGGCCGCTGACGCTCAACCCCCGCACATCGCGTTCAGCGGACGGCTGGACGTGACGGGGATTCAACAGTGGCTCCGGCTGGTGCGGCCCTACGTCCCGCGAACGAGATCCCCTATCCTGGTGGGCAACCTCCGGTGCGAGCTGGACGGCGGCATCGATGCCGGCCAGTGGCAGGTGGATCTGGAGGCCGACGCCTCGCGGGCCAGCGTGGAGTGGATCGCCCCGAACGGTTTCTTCGGCGAGGCCGCTCCGCCGCTGCTGGCCAAGCCGCTCGGGGAAGAGGCGTCGCTGCGGCTAAAGGCGGCCTACGACGTCCGGAGCGACGCGCTGACCGTGCCGACGGCGGAGATACGGTTCGCCGACAGTCTGCTGAGGCTGGAAGGGTCGTTGGCCGGCGTGACCAGTCTGGCCGAGCCGGCGGCGCGGGCGCCGACGTTGCCCGCCCGCGTCAGCCTGGAGGTCGAGTCGGAGGACGTGCAGGCGATGCTGGCGTGCCTGCCCTGGCTGCAATCGCGGTTGAAGGCCCAGCGGGCCGAGGGCGGCCTGTCCGCACGGGTGTCGGCAACACTCGATGAAAGCGTGTCGGTGGAAGCCCGCGTGGACCTGACCGACACGAGCTACACCGCCCGCCATGGCGAAGTGACCAAGACGCGCGGCCTGAGGCAGACGTTCGAGCTGCGGGCGTCGCGGCCCACGAAGGTCGCCGGGAACCTTCGCCGCTGGACCATCGACCACGCCGCGCTGGAACTGGGTCCCGCCCGGGCCACTCTGGCCGGCACCGTGGAACTGGACGCCGACGTGCTGCGCAGCATGGCAGACTGGACGGCACTGCGCCATGCGATGCGATCGGTGGATCTGACGGGAGGCGCAACGCTGGTGGAGGACCGGTCGCTGCGCGTCTTCAGCCGCTCGTGGGACCGGCTCTGCGCCGAGTACAACCTGTCGGGTCGCGCGACGGCCGACTTGCGTCTGCGCGGCAACCGAGGCATTGGCGAGTTGCGACTGACGGTGGACGCGACCGAAGCGACGTTCCAATACGGGATGCGCGGCCATGCAGCGGAGGGCCGGGCGCCGGGTCCGTTCCTCGTCGGCGAGGCGACGCTGAAGCCCGTCGGCACGCGGGCCATGGCAGACGTATGGGTCCGCCGCGCGCCGTTGGCCGGCGAATTCGAGATCCCGAAGGCCTCGCTCGACATCGCCGACACGCATGTCACGTGCAAGGGGACGATCTACTGCCGCGACCGCCTGCCGCTGCGGCCCGGCGACATCCTGGGCTGTGTGCTGGACCTGGAAGGACGTTCCCAGCAGCTCGCGCGACTGGCCCAACTGGTGCCGCTGAAGGGGCTGCGGCAATTGGACCCGCAAGGCGGTGTGGCATTCTCGATGAGCGTGGCAGCAGACCCGTACGGCATCGAGCTGACGTCGGGCGATTTTGCGTTCGAGAAGGCCAGTATCCTGTATCATCGGGAGCCGGTGTCGGTCAACGGCCGCTTGGTGCTGGGACGGCTGCGGCTACTGGCCGATGCGCTGGCCGTCAGCGTGGCCGATACCTCGCTGACGGTGGCGGCCGACATTGCCGAACCGTTCGACGCCCCCAAGGGGCGGCTCTCGGTGACGGGCGAACGGTTGGACCTGGACCGGCTGATGACGGTGTTCGGAATCGAGACGCCCGACGCCGCACACCCGGTCATCGGCATTCCCGCCGATTGGCCCGCACTGGCCGCCTTCCTCAGCCGTATGAACATCGACGGCGAACTGGCCTTCGGCGAGTTCAAGTGGACCGACGACAAGAAACTGCGCTACGACTGGAACGCCTTCGTGGCCGACTTCACCTTGAACCACGGATGGTTCGACGTGCGCCCATTCAAGGCCGTCATGTTCGGCGGCGTGGTCATCGGCCACATCGCCACGGACTTCCGCGAGCCGAACCCCGAGCTTCTGCTGGAATACAGCACGCGGAACCTCCAGGCCGGTCCAGGGCTGAACGCCATGGTCAGGCTCCAGTTCCCCGATATGACCGTGAACGGATCGTGCGACAGCGTGTACCAGGCGCGCCGGCGTCTGTTCGCCACGGCCGAGCAGTTCAACTGGCCGGTCGGTACGAGCGAATTCGAGGCTCGCGACGGCACCATGGTGGGACCGGCGGCGCCCGAGTGGCTGGCGAACCTGTTCCCCGGACTGAAGCTGTCGCGGTACGATTTCCGGCGGATGCGGAGCGTGTCGCACTTGAGGGCCGATGGCGGCAACGAAAGCGAAATGCTGTTCGACGGATCGCCCTACCCCGTGTACATCACCGGACGCACGGACGCTGACGGCACGGCGCGGTACACGCTGGGCGTGGACCTGATAAATAGCCTTGAGAGCGGCGAGACGGCCCGGAAGTTGGAACAGGGGCGGATCCCCTTGCTGACCTACAGCGGCCGCATCGCGTCCAGCACATGGGCCCAGCGCAACGTCAGCTACAAGCTGGCCCACGAGGTGGCTTACGACGTATTCCTGAAGCGGAACATTCTGTACCGCCTGCTGCGAGCCCTGGGCGAGAAGCGACGGCCGGATTTCGAGCCATATAAGGACATGTTCGACACCAGCGTTCCGGAGCCGCCCGAGAGCGACGACGGCAAGCCCCCGGAGGGCGGGGAGAATCGCCCATGAGCTATGCGCACTTCCAGGAGTTCCTGGCTCGCCTGGACGCCACGGGGCAATTGCATCGCGTGACGGCAGAAGTCGATCCGTACTTGGAAATCACAGAAATCGCCGACCGGCAGGTCAAGCGCGGCGGCCCGGCGTTGTTGATGGAGCAGGTGCGCGGCTCGGCGTTCCCCGTGGCGATCAACACGTTTGCCTCGACACAGCGGATGGCAATGGCCCTGGGGGTAAACCATTGCGATGAGATCGGCGACCGTATCCGGTCACTGCTCGAGACGCGCCCGCCGGGCGGGTTGCTCGACACGCTGAAGGGCCTCGGCTGGGCGGCCGAGATGCTCCGTTGGGCGCCGAAGACGGTAACCGGCGCGGCGTGCCAGGAAGTGGTGCTCCGCGGCGCGGAGGCGTCGCTGGACCGGCTGCCCGTGCTGACGTGCTGGCCGGGCGACGGAGGACGATTCATCACCCTGGGCGCCGTTTACACCCGCAGCCGCGCGACCGGCCGGCAGAACGCCGGCATGTACCGCCTCCAGGTATTCGACGGGCACACAACCGGCATGCATATTCACGCTCACCACGACGGGCGACGGCACTTCGACGAATGGGAGGCTGCGGGCGAGGCCATGCCCGCGGCCGTGGTCCTGGGCGGCGATCCGGCGACGATCTACGCGGCCACGGCCCCCGCCCCGCCCGGGCTGGACGAGCTGTTGCTGGCCGGCTTCATCCGGCGCAAGAACGTCCCCGTGGTACGGTGCGTCACCAACGATCTACTGGTGCCGGCCGAAGCCGAGATCATCATCGAAGGCTTTGTGGCCCCAGGCGAACGACGCAACGAAGGTCCCTTCGGCGACCACACCGGCTACTACAGCCTCGTGGACCAGTACCCGGTCTTCCACGTCGAGGCCGTGACGCACCGTCGCGGCGCCGTGTATCCGACCACCATCGTCGGACGACCGCCCATGGAAGACTGTTTCATGGGCAAGGCCACCGAACGCATCTTCCGCCCCCTGGTGCAGATGCTTGTGCCGGAGGTCGTGGATTACGATCTCCCGCTGTTCGGCGTCTTTCACAACTTCGCGTTCGTGGCCATCCGCAAAACGTACCCGTTCCAGGCCCGCAAGGTCATGCACGCCCTCTGGGGCCTGGGACAGATGATGCTCACGAAATTCATCATCGTCGTGGACGCCGACACCGACGTGCACAAGGTGGACGAGGTGCTGTGGCGCGTGGGCAACAATGTGGACCCCGGGCGCGACATCGAGCTGGTCCGCGGCCCGCTCGATGCGCTGGACCACGCCGCGCCGTACCCCTGTGCCGGCACGAAGATGGGCATCGACGCTACCCGCAAGATGCCCGGCGAGGGGCAGGTGCGCCCGTGGCCCGACGACATCCACATGGCCGAAGACGTTGTCCGACGGGTCACCGAACGATGGACCGACTATGGTTTCGCCGATCCCCACGCATGACCTGTCGGCCGCCGCCCCGCTGCCGCCGGAGCGCCTGCGTTCGGCCGGCGAGATCCGCCGTCTGTTCGCGGCCATCGCACCGCGATACGACCTGTTGAACCACTTGCTGAGCTTCGGACTGGACCGGCTGTGGCGCCGGGAGCTTGCTGCCGCGGCCTGCCGTGAGAGTGCAACGCCCCCGCCGTCCACCGACGCGGCCGATACCGACAAGCGCCACGACCGCCCGCATGCACCGGTCGTCGTGGACATCGGCTGCGGCACCGGGGACGTGACGGCAGCCATGGCCCGGCGCTTGCGATCCGGGGGATGTGTCGTCGGGATGGATTTCTGCGGGCCGATGATCGACCGGGCTCGTCGCAAGTGGGCCGCCCTATCGCAAGCGGCGTTTGTCGTGGCCGATGCCGTGGCGCTGCCGTTGGCCGACGCGTCGTGCGACGCCGCGACGATGGCCTTCGTGCTGCGCAATGTGGCGGACCGCGAGGCCGCGCTCGGCGAAATGGCCCGCGTGGTCCGTCCCGGAGGACGCGTGGCGGTGCTGGAGTTCTGCCGTCCCCGGGGCCGCCTGTGGCCGGCGATTTTTGGCTTCTATTTCCGCCGAGTCTTGCCTATTGTAGGTCGCATCCTCTCGGGGCACCCGTCGGCCTACCGCTATCTTCAGCGATCGGTCGATGCGTTCGGCGATCCCGAGCACGTGGCCTGCCGTCTGGCGGCGCTCGGGCTGCGGCCCGTGTCGCAACGACGACTTTTCGGCGGCGTGGCCGCGCTGACCGTCGCCGACAAGCCCGCGACCGCCGAAGAGCCGGCGACCTGAACCTGTTGGAGTGAAACGACGCCATGGAATGTGCTCGCTGTTTTTTCTCACGCGACGGACGCACCGACGAGAAAAAGTGCCGCGTCTGCGGACGCAGCTATCGTCCGTCGGTCAACGTGTACCTGGCTTTCATCACACTGACCTACCTGGTCTTCGTCGCCGAGTTCAGGTACTGCCTGACCGGTTTCCGTTTTGCCATCAAAGCGCGACCGTCGTTGGCCGTGTTCCACTGGCTGCGGTATCCCGTGGATATCCTGGAACACCCCGCGCTGATCCTCGTGATGGGCGGCCTGATGGCCTTGCTGGTGCTGGCGCCCGTGATGGTGTCGATGCTTCACGGCAAGCGAGGCGGCATCCTCCTGGCCGTCATCGCCCTGATGCTCGGGCCGAGTTGGCTTCTGGCCCTGCTGCTGGTGGCGAGCATCTGGATCGCCGGCGACTATCGCCTGCGACTTTCCAGCCGTACGCTCTCGGCCATCCTGGCCTGCGTGCCCGTGTGGTTGTTCTACCTCATCGGCAGCGCCGCCTCCGAAGACGTGGTCTTGCCCGGCGCCTACTATCTGCCGGCCCTGGCGGCCATCGTCATCGACATCGTCCTGATTGCCCTGATCGTGGCGGTGCTCCGCCGGCTTTCCTGGAATGCCCGCGTTGCCGGCGTCCTGCTGTTCATCTTGTGCGTCATTCCTATTGCCGCCCACAAGATCGCCGTCGGCGACGATGAGATCCGCTACGGCGTGTTCTCCAGGACATTCGGCCTGGCAAGCAACTACTTTGCCGACATTCCCCATTCGGCCGTGCGTGCCGACATCGAGGCCGAAATCAAGCGGGAGGCCGACGCCGACGCCGCGGCGGCGGGAGGCAATCCGGCCAAGACCGCGACGACGGAAACAACCGGACACCCATTGCAGGTGCCCGGCCTGGCGCCCGCTGCGGTGGACCGCAAGGCCCGCGAGATGCGACTGCGCGTCGCCTACGAAACCACGATCCTGGTCGAAAACCTCAGACGTCAGAAGGAAGCCGTCGGCCAGGCCTGCCGCCGTTACCTCGACGAGCATCCGAACACCCGCCATCGGGCGGACATCCTGTACGTCCTGGCGCGCAGTCTCGACATGGCCCTCGACACGCGGGGCCTACGCGACGAAAACCAAGAGCTCGACGGCGGCAACCTCACCGTTCACTTCGACGCGTCACGCATCGTGGGCCAAGAAAGCCTCGCGCTGTGGCAAATGCTGCGCGATCAATATCCCGAAAGCCCCTATGCTGCGGAAGCCTCGGTGAAGATAGCGGACTGCCTCGTGCGGCAGGGACATCTCGACCAGGGCATGGCCGCCTACGACACGGTCCTGAAGGCATTCGCCGCCGTGGTCGATGAGCCGTCGGTGGACACCAAGGACCTGTCGGTGTTCACGGACGTGCTGAAGGCAGGGTCGCTGCTTCGTCGCCGGGCCTGGCAGGAACGGGTCGAGCAACAGTATGCGGCCGCCCAGCGCGCCATGGCGTTTCTCCAGGAAAACCGCCGTCCGGACGGCAGCCACGATGCCGTGCTCAAGGAGTACCTGAGTCTGCCGCCATTTCTGCCGGCGGGCCGGCGTCGCGAGGAACTGGCCGCCCTGCTGGAGCGGGCCGGGCAGTCCCCGCTGGCCGACAACCTGGCCTACGAAATCGCCATGGCCGAACCGGTGGCGTTCACCCGTCGTAAGATGCTGACCGACGTCAAGGACAAGTACGCCCGCGCCGACGGCGCCGCGATGGCGCTAGTGGCACTGGCTGAACTGGAAGCCTCGAACGAAAGCAATCGCATCGAAAGCCTCCGGCGAGCCATCGGCTACTGCGACGAGTTGATCCGCGACTACCACACCTCGTACCTGTCGCGCGTCGCCGAACAAAAAAGACGTCAGTACGAGCGACTGCTGGAGACCCTCGGCCGCGGAGGATCCTCATGAGACGCTTCATCGTCGGCATGACCGGGGCCAGCGGCGCATGTTACGGCGTACGACTCGTGGAACTGTTGGCCCGCAGCGGCGCCGAGGTCCACCTGATCGTAACTACGGCCGGCCGCACGGTCCTGGCGCAGGAGGCCGCCGCCGCATCGCGCGCCGTGGACCTTGTTGACGCCTTGTGGCCGGATGCGGCCGTGCAACGCCGGATTTGTCCGTACCCGATCGACGACGGCGCCGCCCCCCCGGCCAGCGGCTCCTGGCGACACGACGGCATGGTCGTCTGCCCGTGCTCGATGAACACCCTCGGCGCGCTGGCCGCCGGCCTGGCCGACAACCTGCTGCGACGGGCCGCCATGGCCGCGCTGAAAGAGCGGCGACCTCTGATCGTCGTCCCGCGCGAAACGCCTCTGGCGACGATCATGATCGAGAACATGCTGCGGCTGGCGCAGGCCGGCGCTGTCGTCTTGCCGGCCATGCCGGCCTTCTATCACCGTCCCCACACGGTCGGCGACCTGGTGGATTTCGTCGCGGGGCGCGTCCTGGACATCCTGGGCGTCGCACACGACCTGGCCGTCCGATGGCCGACCGACGCGACGCCGAGCGACACGCACACATGCTGAGCCGCCTGCGACTGCTCCTGGAGACGATCAAGTTTGCGCACACTCTGTTTGCGCTCCCGTTTGCCGTGGTGGCGGCGTTCTGGGCACGCGGCGGCCCGCCCGGATGGGCCGAGGCCGCTCTGCTGCTGGTCGCCATGGTGGCCGCACGCACCGCCGCCATGGCCTGTAACCGCGTCGCCGACGCGCCACTGGACGCCCTGAATCCACGGACGCGCGACCGGGCAATCCCCTCCGGCAAACTCTCCGTTCGAAGCGTCGCCACGTTGGCGGTCGGGGCCGCCGTCGTCTTCATCGGCGCCGCCGCGGCGTTCCTGCCCCTGAGCAGCAACCCTTGGCCCGTGCGGCTCTGCGTCCCCGTGCTGGCCGTCCTCTGCGGCTACAGTTACACGAAGCGGTTTACGGTGACGTGCCACTGGGTGCTCGGCGCCGCCCTCGGGCTGGCCCCTGTGGGCGTATGGATCGCGCTGACCGGCCGCATCGGCGTAATGCCTCTTCTTCTCGGCACGGCCGTGGCCGTCTGGACCGCCGGCTTCGACATACTCTACAGCCTTCAGGACGTCGAACACGACCGCTCGTGCGGCCTCCACAGCGCGCCGGCGCGATGGGGCGCCCGTGCCGCCATCGCCGTTTCGCGCGCTTGCCACGCCGCCGCCATCGCGCTGCTTGCCACTCTATATCTGTGGTCTCGCAGCGTCGGAACCGATCGCCCTGTCGTCCTGGGGCCGTGGTATCTTGCGGCCGTGGCCGCTCTGGCCGCACTGCTGGTCTGGCAACACCGCCTCGTCCGGCCCGACGACCTGTCACGGATCGATCAGGCGTTCTTCACGGCCAACGCCGCCGGCAGCGTCGTCTTCGCCGTGCTGGCCGTAATCGACGTTCTGTTGTGACGCATCAACAACGACAAAGGATACGCACCTCGTGTTCAACGAACCCGCCGAAAGCAGCATTTTCGAGTTCATGACTGATCCGGCGTTGGCGGACGTGTGCCGCCGCGTGATCGACGGGCAGCGGCTGCATGCCGAGGACGGCTTACTGCTGATGCGAACGGCGGACCTGCCGACGGTCGGCCGCCTGGCATCGCTTGTGCGCCGCCGACGCAACGGCCGCATCACCTGGTACATCGTCAACCACCATATCAACTACACCAATGTATGCGAGAACCGGTGCCGGTTCTGTGCGTTTCACCGTGTGCCGGGGGCCGAAGGCGCCTACACGATGACGGTGGACGACGTGGTAGCCGAGGCTCGTGCGCTGGACGTCTCGGGGGCCACCGAACTGCATCTTGTCGGCGGACTGCACCCGGATCTGCCGCTAGACTACTACATCGAGATGCTCTCGCGGTTGCACGCGATGTGGCCGCAGGTGCATCTTCAGGCGTTCACGGCGGTGGAGATCGCCCACTTGGCCGACACGTCGGGACAAGCGGTGCGCGACGTACTGACCGTGTTGCGCGACGCCGGTCTGGGCAGCCTGCCCGGCGGCGGGGCCGAGATCTTCGCTCCGCGCGTCCGGCAGGCCCTCTGCCCGCGAAAAATCTCCGCCGAACGGTGGCTCGACGTGATGGCCACGGCCCACGATCTCGGCATCCCCTCGAACGCGACCATGCTCTACGGCCACATCGAGCGGCCCGAAGAGATCATCGACCACATGCTCCGCCTGCGTCAATTGCAGGACCGTACGGGCGGCTTCATGACGTTCATCCCCCTGGCCTTTCATCCGCACCACACCGAGCTGGCCGCTTCGTCCGCGCAGCCCCTGCGCCGGACCTCCGGCACGACGGCCTACGACGACCTGCGGGCCCTGGCCGTCGGGCGGTTGATGCTCGACAATGTGCCGCACGTCAAGGCGTTTTGGATCATGCTCGGCCTGGAATTAGCCCAGCTCAGTCAGCATTTCGGCGTGGACGACATCGACGGCACGGTGGTCCGGGAGCGGATCACGCACGCCGCCGGCGCCGCCACGCCGCAATCGCTCACGGTGGATGAGATCCGCGCGATGATCCTGGACGCCGGCTACGAGCCGCAGGAACGCAATACCGTGTATCGCCGCGTGGTGCGCCACGGCAATACGTGGCACCTGGAATCGTAAGCCCCGGGTCATGGGCGGCACGGTGCATTTTACCGAGCCGCCGAGACGCCTTCCGGGTTCCAATGGTACAAGAGCCCTGACACCGTCGGGATACGGACAACGGACACCCTTTGCAGCGCGACACCTGGACACACTCCGCCAACCGTCCTCATATCGGTGGCAGCCAGCGCATGGGTACTGAACGAAAAGGAGGATGCGGGTATGATCAGGTCCATGGCCATCGGGTTGTGTGCGGCGCTGCTCGTGTCTGGCGCGGTCCAGGCTCAGGACGAGGTGGCAGCCGGGAGCAAGTCGTTGACCTTCGAGGGCGTGAAAGCCCTGGAGGGCCTGACCCTCAGCGGAGACGTGGCCGCGGATGCAGGCAAGGGCCGCGGCGAGAGCACCGCGCTGCGCGTCGGGCCCGGCGGCAAGGCCGTATGGCGGTTCGCCGACGTGGGGACCTCAGGTACGGTCGAAATGTGGGTGTTCGAGGATGGCACGCAGCGCGGCGACCCGAAGGCCTATGGGGCCGGGCCGCTGTGGGGTGTGAGCGACGCCGACGGAGCGCCGGCGTTGCTCGTCGGGCCGGTGTACGCCTCGTATTTGGCGGGCAACACGACATACGCTTCGTCCGACGTGATTCCCGACAGCGCGGAACGTCCGTGGCAGCAGGTTCAGTACCTGGGCGTCAAGCGTGACAAGGGCTGGCACAAATGGACTTTCCAGCTCGATCCGGACAAGGGCATGAGCCTTCTGTGCGACGACAAGCCGATCCGCGAGTTCGTCAAGGACAAGATTCGTTTGAACGCCGTCCGTGGCGTCGTGATCCTCGGCGACGAGGCCAAAGACGGCGGACAAACGGTATGGATCGACGACATGACAGCCACGCCCGGCGCGCCGATGCGGTCGGAGCCGCTGTGGCCTCCGCCGCCGCCCGAGGGGTTGGCCGTCGTGCCGCCACCCGAGGAGCAGACAGCCACGCCCTATGCCCGGTGGCCGAACGGCCCGTCGCGCGATCCCGGCTATTTCCCGATCGCCGTCTGGTTGCAGGATCCGGCGCGGGCCGCCCAGTACAAGGCTGCGGGCATCAACCTCTACATCGGCCTCTGGAACGGCCCCACCGAGGAGCAACTGGCCGAACTGAAAAGGCAGGACATGCCCGTGATCTGCAGCCAGAACGAGGTAGGGCTGAAACACATCGACGATCCGATCATCGTGGGCTGGATGCACGACGACGAGCCGGACAACGCGCACAAGTTCGACGAGTATTGGAAGCGCGACAAGGAGAAAATCAAAGAAGCGTGGCCGGAACTTTACGCGTCGCAGCAGCTCGACAAGAAGGACTACACGGGTTACGGACCGCCGGTGCCGCCAAAGTGGATCGTGCGCGACTACGAAGCGATTCGAAGCAAGGACCCGAGCCGCCCCGTGTTTCTGAACCTCGGTTGCGGCGTCGCCTGGGACGAGTACGTCGGCCGCGGCGAACGCACGGCCAAGCTCGAAGATTATCCCGAGTACATCAAAGGGTGCGACATCGTTTCGTACGACGTGTACCCGGTGACCACGGGGCAACTGGCGAGCCAGTTGTGGTATCAGGCGCGCGGCGTCGCCCGTTTGCGGCAATGGACCGAGGACCGCAAACCGGTCTGGAACTGCCTCGAATGCACGGGAATGTCGGACGTAAACGTCAAGCCGACGCCCCACCAAGTAAAGGCCCAGGCGTGGATGTCGCTGATTCACGGCAGCCGCGGGCTGATCTACTTCGTGCACCAGTTCAACCCGTTCAACGAGGCGGCGCTGCTGTCGGACGCTGAGATGCTGGCGGCGGTAACGGCACTCAACCGGCAGATTCACGCCCTGGCGCCGGTGCTGAACAGCCCGACCGTGGCCGGTGCGGTGACGGTCGCGTCGAGCGAACCGCACACGCCGGTCCACGCCATCGTCAAGCGGCACGACGGGGCGACGTACGTGTTCGCCGTTTCGATGTACAGCCGCAGAACCGAGGCGACCTTCACGGTGACGGGCCTGCCGGCAGCAGCCAAGGCCGAGGTTCTCGGCGAGGGCCGCTCCATCGACGTGGCCGGCGGCATCTTCAAGGACGCCTTCGCGGGTCACGAGGTGCACCTGTACCGGATTCGGTAGCGGGAACCGGCACACGGATAGCGGAAAAGCAACGCCCCCGAGGGCGCTGACGTCTTTTGGCTGGAGGTTCCCTTCGGAAAAGCCCCTGCCCTGCGCGACAGGGGCTTTCTGCTCCTTGCCCCCTGCCCCATGAATACCGTTTCAGAAACCGACGGCCTTGCCCTGCGGCGCGGCCCGCGATACCATGACATCTCGCGGATCGCATAGCGCGCTTTCAGGAGACATATACGTGGCCGGAATCTTTGAAAGCATCACCCAGACCGTGGGGCACACCCCGCTGGTGCAGGTGCGCCGCCTGACGCCGGGCGCGGCCCGTGTGTACGCGAAACTGGAGTACTTCAACCCGTTGTCGAGCGTCAAGGACCGCATCGGCGTGGCGATGATCGACGCCGCCGAGCGCGACGGCCGCATCGCTCCGGGAGGCGACGTCATCGAGCCGACCAGCGGCAACACGGGCATTGCCCTGGCGTTCGTCTGCGCCGCACGCGGGTACAAGCTCACGTTGACCATGCCCGAGAGCATGAGCGTCGAGCGTCGGCGGCTCCTGGGCGCGCTGGGGGCGCGCCTCGTACTGACTCCGGCAGCCGAAGGCATGAGCGGCGCCATCCGCCGCGCCGCCGAACTCTGCCGCGAGAATCCCGCCGCGTTCATGCCCAACCAGTTCGAGAATCCGGCGAACCCGGAGATTCACTGCCGCACGACCGGGCCGGAGATCTGGAACGACACCGACGGCCGCATCGACATCCTGGTCGCGGGCGTGGGCACTGGCGGTACGATCACCGGCGCGGGCGAGTATCTCAAGGACCGCAAGCCCTCGGTCCGCCTCGTGGCCGTCGAACCGGCGGCTTCGCCGGTCCTGAGCGGCGGACGGCCCGGCAAGCACGCGATCCAAGGCATCGGCGCAGGTTTCGTCCCCAAGGTGCTCAACCGGGCGATCCTCGACGAAGTGATCCCCGTGAGCGACGACGACGCCTTTGCCATGGCCCGCCGCGCACCGCGCGAGGAAGGACTCCTGGTGGGCATCTCCAGCGGCGCAGCACTGCATGCCGCCGCTCTCCTGGCTGCCAGGCCGGAAAACCAAGGCAAGACCATTGTCGTGATCGTTCCCAGTTGCGGTGAACGTTATCTAAGCACGCCGCTCTTCTCCTGAGCGGCCCAGCACCGGAGCCGATGTGCCTGACGACCCTCGACGCGTTGACCTGCACATTCACACCACGGCTAGCGACGGCCTGTACGCCCCCTCGGAGATTGTCCGTCGCGCCGCCGAGGCCGGGCTGACGGCCATCGCCGTCACCGACCACGACACCGTGGCCGGTCTGGACGAGGCCCTCGACGCCGGTCGGCGCATCGGATTGGAAGTCCTGACGGGCACGGAGATCAGCGCCGAGTTTCCCAATGGGACGATGCATATCCTCGGCTACGGCTTCGATCTGCGCCACCCGGCCCTGATCGACGCACTCCAGAAGTATCGCCGCTTCCGCGACGAGCGCAATCCGCAGATTCTGGCCAAGCTGGCCGAACTGGGCATGCCCATTCGTTACGAGGACGTTCTGGCGAAAGCCGGCGGCGAATCGGTCGGACGGCCGCACATCGCCCAGGCCCTCCTCGAGGCCGGTTACGTCGCCAGTGTGGATCAGGCCTTCCAGCTCTACCTGGCCCGCGGATGTCCCGCCTACGTAAACCGCCAGCGCGTTTCGCCCGAGGAGGCCATCCGCATGATCCGCGACGCCGGAGGGGTCGCCGTCCTGGCCCACGCCGGGCAGCTCAAGCGGACCATGCAGGAGGTGCGGCGGATTGTCGCCAGCCTGGCCGCCGCCGGCCTCGACGGCATCGAGGTCTGGCACCCCGACCATTCCGCCGACGACATGCGCGCCCTGGCGGTCCTGGCCCGCCAACTCGGCCTTGCGGCCACCGGCGGCACCGATTACCACGGCCACGTCCGCGAAGACGTCCGCCTGGGCGTCGGCCGAGGCAACCTGGCCGTCGGCTACGAAGCCGTGGAGGCCGTCCGCGCCCGCCTGCCCGCGCGAAGTGGTTGAGTCCGCGGCACCGGACCGCTACAATAGGCTCGTTGCACCTCCGTGTGCCGCACAACACATGACACGCTTAAGGAGATTGCCTTGCAGCGAACCCTGGTCATTCTGAAACCCGATGCGATGCACCGACGCATGATCGGACGCATCATTCAACGATTCGAGGACAAAGGGCTGAAGCCCGTGGCGATGAAGATGATACGCATGACGCCGGAACTGGCGGCGTGCCACTACGCCGAGCACAAGGGCAAACCGTTCTACGAGCCGCTGCTGAAGTTCATCACGAGCGCACCCGTGGTGGTCATGGTGCTGGAAGCTCCCGCGGCCGTGGACATGGCGCGACGGATGGTCGGTCCGACGTTCGGGGCCGAGGCGCCCGCCGGCACCATTCGCGGCGATCTGGCCTTGTCCAATCGCTACAATCTGGTTCATGCCAGCGACGGCCCCGCATCGGCCGAAAGAGAGATCGCCCGGTTTTTCCGCCCCGACGAACTATGCCCTTGGACGCCGTGCGACACGACGTGGATCTCCGAGTTGCCGTGGGACGACCAGTAGGAGCTTTCGGGCCCCATGAGCGACAACGTCGCCAAACGGATCGCCGAGCTTCGCCGCGAGATCGAACGGCATAACCGCCTCTACTATGTCGAGGCCGCGCCCGAAATCTCCGATGCCCACTACGACCGGCTCTATCAGGAACTCAAAAGCCTCGAAGAGGCCCACCCCGAGCTGGCCGATCCCAACTCGCCCACGCAACGCGTCGGCGGACAGCCCGTGGAACAGTTCGAAAGCGTCCCCCACGACGTGCCGATGCTCTCCATCGACAACACCTACTCGCCCGCGGAGGTCCGCGAGTTCGACGCCCGCGTGCGACGGTTTCTCGAGACCGACGAACCGATCGAATACGTCGTGGAACCAAAGATCGACGGCGTGGCCATCAGCCTGCACTATGAACGCGGCCGCCTGACGCGCGGCCTGACGCGCGGCGACGGCCGCGTCGGCGACGACGTCACGGCAAACATCCGCACCATCCGCGACGTGCCGCTCGAGCTGCACGGCACCCCCCCGCCTGCGACCGTGTTGATCCGCGGCGAAGCGTACCTGACGCGGTCGCAGTTCGACCGTATCAACACCGAGCGCGAAGCCCAAGGGCTGCCCGTGTTCGCCAACCCGCGCAACGCCGCCGCCGGAAGCCTGAAGTTGCTGGACTCGCGCGAAACGGCTCGCCGCAAACTCCGCTTTTTCGCCTACGCCATCGCGGCCATCGAAGGCGCCCCGCGCCCCCCCACACACGGCGACGCCCTCGCCCTGTTACGACAGTGGGGCCTGCCGGTCAATCCCGATATCACTGTTTGCCGCGGCATCGAGGCCGTCATTGCCGAGTTCGACCGGCGGCAGGCCGCGCGGCACAACCTGGATTACGACATCGACGGGCTGGTCATCAAAGTCAACTCGCTCGACCAGCAGGACCGCCTCGGCGCCACGACCAAGTCGCCCCGCTGGTGCATCGCCTACAAGTTCGCCGCCGAACAAGCCGAGACCGTCGTGACGAGCATCGAAGTCCAGGTCGGCAAGACGGGCATCCTCACCCCCGTGGCCAACCTCGAACCCGTGCAACTGGCCGGCACCACCGTGTCGCGGGCCAGCCTGCACAACTTCGACGAAATTCGCCGCAAGGACGTCCGCGAAGGCGACGTCGTCGTCATCGAAAAGGCCGGCGAGATCATTCCCCAAGTGGTCGAAGTCCGAACCGATCGGCGCAGCGTCGCTTCCACCGAGTTTCCTATTCCCCGGCAGTGCCCCGTGTGCGGCGGACCGGCCGTCCGCGATCCCGAGGGCGTTTACATCCGATGCGTCAACCCTGCCTGCCCCGCCCAACTCAAGGAACGCATCCGCTATTTCGCCGCCCGGGACCAGATGGACATCAAAGGCCTTGGCGACGCCCTGGTCGATCAACTCGTGGACAAACACCTGGTGAGTAGTCCGGCCGATCTGTACCGCCTCACGGCCGAGCAGGTGGCCGAACTCGACCGCATGGGTGAAACATCCGCCAGGAACCTGATGAAGCAGATCGAGGCGTCGAAGCAGCGAAGTCTCGACCGCGTGATTGCGGCACTGAACGTCCGCCACGTAGGCCGCCATGTCGCCGCCGTTCTCGCCGACGAGTTCCACTCGATGGACGCCCTGGTGTCGGCCGCGGCCGATCCCTCGCGGCTCGAAGGAATACAAGAGATCGGCCCCGTCGTGGCCCAGAGCATCCATGACTTCTTCGCCGCCGAGGCCGGACGCGCCCTCGTCGAGGCTCTGCGTGCTGCCGGCGTCCGCATGGAAGCCGAGGCCCCTGCCCCTTCGGGGCCCCAGCCCCTGAGCGGCAAGACCCTCGTCGTCACCGGAACGCTCGCTCGGTTCTCGCGAAACCAAATCGAGGCGATGATCAAGTCGCTCGGCGGCCGCGCCACCTCGAGCGTCAGCAAAAACACGGATTTCCTGATTGCCGGCGACAACCCCGGCAGTAAACTCGACAAGGCTCGCACGCTCGGCGTTCGCGTGCTGTCGGAACAGGAATTCCTCGAGATGATAGGGCACGCTCCGTGAGACGCGCACCGTATCATTTGGCATGGTTCACCATGATAATCGCGGCGGCACTGGCCCTGCCGGCCGTCGGGACGGCTCGCGCCGACAGCGATCCCATGGTCGCCGAACCGGCGCCGCCGTCGCCGATGACCGCGACGCCGCAGCACGACGCGCCACCCTCCGACGCCGCCGAGCCGAAGCCGGCTCCTGCCGCAACCCCCGCCGACAAACACCCCCAGGGCGTCCTCAACCAGGCCGCGTGGTACCTCATGGGATACGAGAAGCACAAGATCGGCTACCTGAACCGGGCCCTTTACGCCCTCGACGGCGACGACTCGGGCGCCGCCTACCGCCTGGAGGTCCGACGGTTCATGCGCAGCAGCCTCTCGATCGCCCAGGCCGATTGCCTTGAAGAGAGCGTCATGTGGCTCGACGCATCGTTCGGCGCAATGCGGTTCCGCACCATCCGCCGCCTCGCGGGCGAACCGGAACTGACACTCGAGGGTGCCGTGGCCGACGGCCGCCTGAACGTCGAGGCCGTCTGCGGCGACCAAACGCGGCGCTGGACCGTCGATGCGCCCGCCGGCGCCACCTTCGGCGGCGCGCTGCCGATCTGGTTGGCCGGCCGGAATATTGCCGAGGGCGGCGCCTGGACCCGAACCTTCATCAACGAACGCAACGGATCGCCGTCGGGCAATCCCGTGCGGTACCGCACGATCCGGAAGGCCGCTCTTACCCTCGACGGCAAACGGCAGGACGCCTGGCTGGTGGCCGAAGAGAACGGCCTGGCACGCACGCTCCATGTGCTTTGCGCCGACGGCCGCCTCTACCAGTCCATCGGGCAGAACCACAATCAGACCCTCGAGGAGATCGACGGCAACAAAGCCGCCGGCCTGAAGCTTGACGGCGACATCAAGTGGCAGAACGCCGTGCCGCTGAAGGTCGGCGACGGCCTCAGCAGCGAGGCCTACGGCTACAAGCTCACGCTCCCCGACTATCCCTACGTGCCGCTCGTGGCCAACGACGGCGGGCTCGTGCTGATCGCGAACCTGCTGGGCGACGACGTGCTGGCCGTCGTCGCCGCACCGATCCGCGCCGGCGACCCGCAAGCAGCCGAACGGCTCTACCAAGTCACCACGCTTTTCGGCATCCGCGGCGAACCCACGTGCAGCCAGAAAACCATCGACGGCCTGACGGCCCAGATCCGTTCGGCGACGTCGCCGATGCTCGGCCGCGAGATGGGCAGCCGATTCGCCGTCGTGATCCGCGACGACATCGGCTACCTCATCGGCCACATGGCCGCGTGGCCCGCCAAGGTGGACGCCCGCGACGTCCTCAGCCGCCTGTTAGCGAGCGTCCGCTGGACCCGGCCCTTCGGCCGCGAACAGGGTTTCTGGAACGGCCGCCGCTACGAGAGCCACACCTACGGCTATCGCGTGGAGCTCCCGTCGGACGGGTGGCGGTTGCCGCAGCAGCGAAAAGGCGTGCCGACCAATCTCGAAATCGTCCGCCAGGACGGCGCCGCCGTCATCACATTGATGGTGCAGCCCGCCCAGACCGGTATCACGGCCGACGCCGTGGCCGCCAATTATCGCAAGACCATCGAGCAGGCCATGAGCCCTGCGGTTCAGGTGACGCAGAACGCTTGCACCCTGGACGGCACACCCGCCGTCCAGCTCGCCTATGACGCCAACGCCATCGACAACGAGCCCACGTGCACCCGACATATCATTGCCGTCAACGGCAATCACTGGTACTTGTGGACGCTCGTGAGCAAGACAACCGCTCTGAAGGCTGCCGAGGCCGCCTTCGACGCCACCCTAAAGACCTTCACGTTCGGTGCCGACCATGAAAGCCCAGCGACTGACAACTGATTTGGCCATTGCCGGTCTGCTTCTCGGCGCCACCGGCCTGGTGGTCAACATCTTCGGCCTGTTCCATTACATCTCCCTCTTGAGCACCGGAGCTGCCGCCGCGGAGGAAGACCGCGTTCGCAGCATCTACGTCTTTATGAACCTCCCGCTCAAAGTGGCGCTGATCATCTGTTCGATCGCAATGCTCTACCGCTGCCGCTGGGGCCGCGCGGCCATGACCGTCGTCGGCCTCGTCAGCATCGCCCACAGCGCCGTGGCCACCGTCGCGCTCGAACGGAGCATTCTCCACTACTGGATCAACATCGCCGGCCCCGTCGCCTGGGTCAAGGGCTGGGACTGGGTGGTCCTGGCCCTGGTCGTGCTCTTTTACGGGTTCATGATCTGGCACCTGCATCGCCGGCCGACGCGCGACGAGTTCGGCCGCCCCGACGGTCGCCCGCTCGACTGGAATGCCACCGGAGCCGACACCTGACGCCGTCGGCAGAGGATGGGCCTCCATGCGATTCCGCCCGCTTCATCCCTGGAACATCGCCTACGACGAGGCCGTAGCCGTGCAGAGGCAACTGCGCGCCTTGTTGCGCGACGACGTTCCCCTGGATGTCCGACGTCTGCGAACCGTGGCCGGCGCCGACGTGGCCTATGAAACCCGACGCCGCCCCCGCCACGGCCGCCCCGACGACGAGCCGGCGGCCCGGTTCGTTGCCGCCGTCGTGGTCATGCGGCTGCCTTCGTTGGAGATTATCGAAACCGCCGTGGCTGCGGCCGAGACGTGTTTCCCCTATATTCCCGGCTTGCTGAGTTTCCGCGAGGGCCCCGCCCTCGAGCGGGCCTTCGAACAACTCACCGTCCAGCCCGACGCCATCCTGTTCGACGGCCAGGGCATGGCTCATCCGCGCGGTCTCGGCCTGGCGTCCCACATCGGGCTGCTCCTGGACGCCACGACTGTCGGCTGCGCCAAGAGCCGCCTCTACGGCATCACGCGCGGCGAGCCCGGCCCGCGCCGCGGCAACCGACGGGCACTGCTCGCCCCGGCCGATCCACACGGCGCGTTCGCCCCCGGCCAACGCATCGGCACCGTCCTGCGCACCCGCGACAACGTCAAACCCGTCTGGGTCTCCGTCGGCCACCGCATCGACCTCGCCGGCGCTGAACGGCTCGTGCTCCTGACGACCCGCGGACGCCGGCTTTGCGAACCCATCCGCGCCGCCCATCATCTCGTCAACGACGCCCTGCGCCGCTCCATATCCGGCACACCCCGGACCGACTGAACAGAACCTCAACGATTGACACGCGAAAGATTGCCCTTACACTGAACGCTTCAGGGGCGTCGCCGACGCAAACGCGTGGTGGCAACCGCATCCTTTGCGATCTTCGCGGCGCACCGTGAATCGGAGACATGCCGTGGAAACCAATCACCCGCTGCGGTCCGCCAAGTGGATCTGGCCCGAAAGGTCGTACGACATGCGGAACACCTACGCCCAGTTCCGCAAGGACTTCCGCCTGGCGCACGTGCCGCCGCGAGCCCCCTTCTACATCACCGCCGACCAGAACTATATGCTCTACGTCAACGGCCGCTACGTCGGCCGCGGGCCGGCTCGCGGCTACCAGGTCACCTGGGCCTACGACGAGTACGACCTGGCCGCGCACCTGGTCAAGGGACACAACTGGATCAGCATCCGCGCCTACAACGGCGGCATCAGCAACTTCCAGTACCAGTACCAGTGGCACGCCGGGCTGCTGTGCGCGGCCAGGTGGGGCCGGTTCCAACTCGTCAGCGACGCCTCGTGGCCGTCGCGCGTCTCGGCGGCCGTCAAGCCCGACGTCGTTCGCGTCAGTCGCCAGATGAACCTTCAGGAACACGTGGACGCGCGCCTCGACGACCAGGACTGGATTCGCTCCGCCCGCCGGCCGCGCGATTGGCCGCAGACCTCCGCCGCGCGACCCTTCGGCGTCATGCCGTGGCACAGCCTCGAACCGCGCGGCCTGCCCAACCTGGCCGAGCGGATGCTCATCTACCAGCGCACCTGCACCGCCGCCGAGGGCCGCTGCGCCGACGGATACCAGGACACGCCCAACGCCACCGACCTGCTGCGCCATGAGTGGCCCAAAACCCGCTGGCACAAGGCCCTGCCGGGCGAAATTACGCACGACGCCTTCGCCTTCACGCTGCCCGCCGCCGGCGCCGACCGCTACGCCGCCGTCAGCGTGGACCTCGGGCAACTCTCCGTCGGCACCCTCATCGTCGAGGCTGACGGCGCCGCCGGCGGCGAAATCCTGGACCTGTTCTTCTGCGAGGCCCTCGAGCCCGGCGGCCAACCGGCCCTCGTCCTCCAGCACGTCAGCCAGGTCTCCATGTCGTCGCGACTGCGCCTGCGTCGAGGACGCACCCGGTTCGAGTTCTTCCACATGATGGGACACCGCTACGTGACCGCCATCGCCCGCGACACGCGGCGGCCCCTCCGCCTCCGGCTCAGCCTTCGCGAAACAATCTATCCGCACGCCATCAAGGGCCGATTCGAGTGCGGCGACGACGTCCTCAACGACATTCACCGCATCAGTGTCCGCACGCAGCAAATCTGTTCCCTCGACGCCTACGTCGATACGCCCTGGCGCGAGCAGGCCCAGTGGTGGGGCGACGCTCGCGTCCAGGCTCGCAACACCTTCTACATCAGCGGCGACACCCGGCTCCTCGTCCGCGGCATCCGATGCCTGGCCCGGCAGGAGGTACCCAACGGCCTCACCTACGGCCACGCGCCGACCAACTCCCACGGTTCCATTCTGCCCGATTTTTCCCTCATCTGGGCATTGACCCTCTGGGACTACTACTGGCAGACCGGCGATGCCTCGCTCGTCCGCCAGCAGTGGCCGCGCGTTGAGCGCCTACTCGGCTACTTCACCGGCGAGGGCCGCGGACGTCACGGCCTGCTCCGATACGACGAGCGGTACTGGCTCTTCCTCGACTGGACCGACATCCACAAGCAGGGCACGCCGACGCTGCTCAACCTGTGGTACGTCCTGACGCTCGAAAAACTGGCCGCGCTAGCCGGCGCCGCCGGCATGCCCAACCAACGACGACACCTGATCGAGCTCTGGAATGAGCAGAAACGCCGCGTCCTGGCCAAGCTGTGGGACTGCCGCAAGGGGTTGTTCCGCGACGGTCTGACGCTTGAAGGCCGGCCCGTCGCCGCATGGTCCATCCACAATCAGACGCTGGCCATTCTGTGCGGCCTGAAGCGCGAGTGCTGGCCGCAGATGGTTCGCAAGCGGCTCCTGCCCTACCTCCAGGGCCGTAAGGTACCCGGCGCCAAACCGTCCGCCTACTGGGTCACATACGTCTATGACGTGATGGAGCAACTCGGCTACGCGCGCGAGGTCGTCCAGCACATCCGTACCGCCTATGCACCCATGATTCCCTATGGCGGCACGTGGGAAACGTTCGATTTTCCCGTCGGTTTCGGCAGCACGTCGCACGCCTGGTCGGCGCACCCGATCTATCACCTCGCCGGCGCGGTCGGCGGCGTATTTCAGGCCGACGTGGCCTGGCGGCGGATCGTCTTCGCCCCAGTGCTCGATCTGCCGCAGACCGATCGTGCGACCGTCGTCATTCCCACACCGCGCGGGCTCGTGCGCGCCGCTTGGAGACGCCGCGACTCGACCGCCGACGTGCAGTTGTCGCTCCCCAGGGGCGTGACCGCCGAGGTGCGGCTCCCCGGCATCCGCAAAACCTCCGTCACCGGCCGCAACCACTGGTCGGCGAGGCTCGACTGATCGGAAAACAACGGCTCGGCCCATGGCCTTTGGTCTCCGACAACTTCAGCCCGAGGAAATGGGGCGCGGCGGCGTCACGCGGACCCTCATCCGGTTGGCCGTCCCCTCGGCGGTCGCCGGCCTGCTGGCGACGACCTACGAAGCCGTGGACGGTCTGTTCATCAGTTGGCTCGGCGTCAAGCAGATCACCGGCGTCGCGTTCGGATCGACGCTGCTGTTCTTCGCCTTCGCCATCGGCGCTGCCGTTCAGCTCGGCGTGGCAACGCTGCTCAGCCGCCGCCTGGGCGAGAACGATCCCGAGGGCGCTCGCAACGTCCTGGAGCAGGCACTGCTGGTCTCCTTCGCGGTCGGCATGATCGGATCCCTGCTCGGTCCCCTGACGGCCAAACCCATCGTGGCCTGGCTCGGCGCGTCGGACGACGAACTCACCCACGGCGCCCGATACATCAGCCGCATCACCCTCGGCATGGTCTTCATGCACGTCGGCATGACCGCCGAAGCCGGCCTCCGGGCCCAGGGCAACACCGTCACGGGCATGCACGTGTCGCTCCTCGGCAACGTCGCCAATCTCATCCTGGACGGGTTCCTGATCTTCGGTCCGAACAATCCCGCTCGCGACGCGCCCCAGGTGTGGGGCCTGCGACAGGCGGCCGCCTTCTTCACGGATCACGGTTTCGATCTTGGCGTCCAAGGCGGCGCCAACGCCACGCTGATGACGCGACTGCTGGTCGCCGTGCTCCTGCTGGCGGCACTGTGCTCCAAGCGGACGCGCGTCCGAGCCGGCGCCCCGTGGCAGATCCGACCCAACGACTTCTGGCGGACCATCGGACGAATCTACTTCCTCGGCGTCCCCGTCACCGTGAGCATCGTCGGCATGGCCGTCTCCAACGGAGCCATCAACTGGATTCTCAGCCAGCACAACTCCACCGCCGCCGGTGTCCTCAACATCGCCCGACGCCTCGAAATGTTTGCTTTCGTCCCGATCTTCAGCCTCAGCGGCGCCGTCGTCCCCGTCGTCAGCTACAACCTCGGCGCCAGGCTCATCCCGCGCTGCCGCCGCGCCATCCTCATGGGGTGCCTCATCGCCGGCGTCCTGATGGGTGCCTTCGGAGCCGTCATCTTCGTCTTCCCGGCCCCCGTGCTGCGACTGTTCACCCAGGACCCCGACATGATCGCCATGGGCGTCTCGTACCTGCGGATCAACTCGTGGTCCTACTTCTTCGTCGGTTGCGACATCATCCTCTCGGCCGGTCTCCAGGGTCTCGGCCGCGCCATCCTCTCCACCCTGGCACAACTGACCCGAGCCGTCTTCGTCAAGATTCCCGCCGCATGGGTTCTGGCCACCTTCGTGGGCGTCACCGGCGTCTGGATCAGCAACCCCATCTCCACCCTCGCCTGCTTTTTGCTCGCTGCCGTCCTCATGGGGTGGGCCCTGCGACACGTCCCTCGCCACCCCCCGCGCGGCGAGGCTGCTGCGGCCCCGCACGAGGTGATCGCCCCCGCCGACCTCCCGCCCGCCGGCGACATGCCCCCGGCGATGGATTGATCTGGCGGGCCGTCAAGCGTATGCTGGCGGCATGATCCGCATAACTGCTACCCTGTCGATCGACGAGAACGAGATTCACTGGGAGGCCGTCCGCGCCTCGGGCCCCGGCGGACAGAACGTCAACAAAGTCTCCACGGCCGTGCAACTGCGGTTCGACGTGCTCCACTCGGCGACCGTGCCCGACGAGGTCCGCCAACGGTTGCTGCACATCGCCCGCCGCCGCATCAACACCCGCGGCGAATTGGTCATCGACGCCCGCCGCCACCGCAGCCAGACGCGTAACCGCGACGACGCCATCGACCGCCTGGTCCAGCTCCTCCGCCTGGCCGCCGTGCGACCCAGGACCCGCCGCAAAACCAAGCCGACCCCGGCCGCCACGCGGCGCCGCCTCGACGCCAAGCGTCATCGCGGCCAACTCAAACGCGCCCGCGGCCCCGTGCGACGAGAAGAAGCCTGATCGCCCCGCCGGGGCGGGCCCCGGTGGCCGCCCGGCGGCCGTGGGCGCGGGCCGGGCACACGCCG
>CAZCOA010000001.1:152487-159457 GCA_964500225.1 uncultured Anaerolineaceae bacterium
GCACCGCGACCGTCGGTAAATCTCGCCGCTCCCCCAGGCCGCCACCGCTTGCCGCCATGCGACCTTGGCACCCGCCATGTCACACGCCGCCGCGACGCATCCGCGGGCCGCACCCCCCACGTCACCGGTGCTTGTTCACGATCTCGATCGCCACCTTGCCGTCCGCTCGATCAATCGTCTTCACCGCCAGCGAAATCCGATTATCCGCGTTCAGCACGTCCCAGTAGAACCGGGCCGTCGCCCGAATGTCGTCCATCAGCGGCACCGGATACGGTTCTCCGACGAACGATGGCAACGGATTGCCGTCGGTCGTGTACGTCGTCACGCAGTAGCCCACGCCCGCCGTCGCCCGTTCGTAGCAGAACGTCTGACGCAGACATAGGCCCGCCTCCGCCGGCGACGCCTTCAGCACCGACAACGCCATCGGGTTGTCGGCGTCGCCCAGGTGGATCACGCCGCTGATGCGCGGCGTGAAGTTCGGCTCGTCCGGCTCGTAACGCGCCTCGGCCAGCGACGCCTCGAAGCGCTTGCCCGCCGCCAGTCCCTCGCAGATCGTGTCCGTCTGGGCCCCGTTCGACACCACGTGGCACCGGCCCGCCACACGCATCGCGTTGTAGATGATCAGCGACGGATCCTTCACCTTGCTCGCGTCGTATGCCTGCGTCCGCACCGTGCCGCCCTCGTTGACGAAGATGCGGTTGCGGCTGTTTTCGCTGCGGCCCATGATCCAGTACACCTGAACGTACCGCTTCCCGTCGGGGCTTGACCCCATCACGATCCCGCGGCCCGGATACGGATTCCGCCGCAACGCCTCGGCGTTGGCTTTCATCGTCGATTCAAGGCTCACCGTCGGCCCTCCTCATGGATTCACATCGCACACACTGCGTCACGCGCCGAACTTCATCAGCTTGTCGGCGTGCGCCAGCGCCAGTTGCATCAGGTACTTCATCGGCAGCCGCCCCATGCCTCCTGCCGCACAGGCCACCTCGTTGAACTCCGTCACCCCGTCGCGACGCACCGTCGCCGGAGCCCACAGCACCACGGGCACCGGATGCCACGAATGCGACTTCAACTTCGACGGCGTCGAATGATCGCCCGTCACAACCAGCACATCGGGCTTCAGCGCTCGAAGCGCCGGAATCGCCGCGTCCAACTCCTCGATCCGCTTCACCTTCGCCTCGTAGTCGCCGTCCTCGCCCGTCTTGTCCGTGTATTTGAAGTGAATGAAGAAGAAATCGTACTCCTGCCACCGTTTGCCCGCCACGGCGATGTTCTCCAGCAGGTTGTTGCCCGTCTCCAGCAACGTCATGCCCACCAGACTGGCCACGCCCCGATACATCGGATAGTTCGCGATGGCGCCCGCCGTCAGCCCATACCGATCGGCCATGCTCGGCAATTCCGTGTGCAGCGCGAACCCGCGAGCCAGCACGCCATTCGCCTTCGGCTCATCCGCCAGAATCTTGCGGATCTGCGCCATGAGCTTCTTGACGATGGCGACGGTTTTCTTCGTGGCGGCTTTGCCGTCGAGCCCTTTCGGATCCAGCGGCGGCACACCCGTCGCCTGCGGATCGGTGTCGCCCAGCGCCTGGCTCAACCCTTTCCCGCGAAGCACCAGCACCGCCCTGTGCTCCGCCTCCGCCTGAAGGAAGATCTTCACCCCGTCGATCGCCTTCGGCAGCTTCGCCTGAAGCTTGGCAATGATCCGCTCGTTCTCCTCGGTTGGAATGCGCCCCGCACGACGGTCCACGATGTTGCCTTGCTTGTCGAGCGTAGCGAAATTCAGCCGCGCCGCCAGATCGCCTCCCTTCAGCGGGAACCCCACGCCCAACGCCGACAACAGCCCGCGCCCGATGATATACTCTGTCGGTTCGTAGCCGAACAGCCCCAGGTGACCTGGCCCGCTGCCGGGAGTGATCCCCGGCATCACCGGATCCAGCAACCCGCATTCCCCCTCGGCCGCCAACTGATCCAGGTTCGGCGTTCGCGCCTGTTGAAGCTCCGTCAGGTTGTTCGGCCCCGACTGAATGCTGCCGATGCCGTCGGCGATCAAAAACACGATTCGCTTGTCGTTCTTCTGCACCAGAGTGCTGAGATCCAGAGACATGTGCGTCGCTCCTTCCGCGAAACGGGTCTGCCTGTCCGGTTTGAGTCCGAGCGAGCATTGTACCGTCCCGGCCGGGCCCGCCTCAAGCGCGACCTGACGATTTTCACTCGGATCAATCCGCCGGACGATAGGGGCTCACAAAACAGCCTCACTGAAGATACAGAGCGTCTGCCCTCCATGCCCGCACCGCCGGACATGATCGTGTAACGTCGCCCCCCACCGCGCCGCTTGTGCTCTCGGACCGGGAGTGCTACAATCCCTGTTCCTCGTGATCCGTGGGCGACGTTCAAGCGGTTGGGGCTGGCCGACATGCCGACACCGGCGATGCAGCAGTACAAGGAAATGAAGGCCCGGTACCCGGATGCCATTCTGTTCTTCCGGATGGGCGACTTCTACGAGATGTTCTACGACGACGCACGCATCGCGTCGAAGGTTCTCGGCCTGGCCCTCACCACGCGTTCCAAAGACACGGACAACCCCATCCCCCTGGCGGGCGTGCCCTACCACGCCGTGGATTCGTACCTGGCCAAAATGATCCGCGCCGGCTACCGCGTCGCCATCTGCGAGCAAATCGAGGACCCCAAGCAAGCCAAGGGCGTCGTCCGCCGCGACGTCGTCCGCGTCGTCACGCCGGGCACACTCACCGACGAATCGATGCTCGACGACCGCGAGGCGAACTATCTGGCGGCCGTCTGCCCCGACGGTCCCCGCGCGGGCGTCGCCTGGGTGGACCTCTCGACCGGCAAGTTCTGGTGCCACGACACCACCGTCGCCGGCGCCTGCGACCAGATGGCTCGACTCGGCCCCGCCGAGTGCCTCTTGCCCGAGCACATCGTCGAACTCGACGCCGCCACGACCACCCGACTGCGCGCCGCCGCCGGCAGCCCCATCGTCAAACGGCCCGACTACCTCTTCGACCCCGACGATGCCCAACGACGCCTCCGCGAGCATTTCGCCGTCGCCTCCCTCGACGGGTTCGGCGTCGCCGACATGCCTCTGGGCGTCCGTGCCGCCGCGGCCGTCCTTCAGTACCTCGAAGAAACCCAACGAACCGCTCTCGGACACATCCGACGCCTCACCGCCGTCCGAAGCGACCGGTTCCTTTACCTCGACGAGGCCACCGTCCGCAGCCTCGAACTCCTGCGGCCCCTGCGCGGCGAGTCGCGAGAACATACCTTGCTGGGAGTCCTGGACCAGACCCGAACGCCCATGGGCGCGCGGCTCCTGCGCACCTGGATCCAATTCCCGCTCGCCGATACAGCGCAAATTAACGCGCGACTCGATGCCGTCGCACTTCTCGTCGCCGATCGCAACCTGCGCGACGACCTCGCCGCTCACCTCGACGATGTCGCCGACCTCGAACGCATCGTGGCTCGCGTCGCCGTCCTTCGCGCCGGACCACGAGACCTGTTGGCCCTCGGCCGAAGCCTCGCCCGAATGCCCGCGCTGAAGGCCCTCTTGGCCGAACGACAGGCCGAGCGACTCCGAACCCTCGAGCAGCGCATCGAACTGCTGCCCGAGCTGTGCACGCTGCTCAAGGCCTCCATGGCCGACGACGCACCGGCCACCCTCCGCGACGGCGGATTCATCCGCCCCGGCTACCACGCCGAACTGGATCGCTTGCGCGACATCAGCACCGGCGGCGCTCGGTGGCTCGCCGAATTCCAAGCACGCGAGGCCGCCCGCACCGGCATCCCTTCGCTGCGTGTCGGTTTCAACAACGTCTTCGGCTACTACATCGAAATCACCAACGCCCACGCCGACAAAGTGCCGCCCGACTATGTCCGCAAACAGACCCTCAAAAACGCCGAACGCTATATCACCGAGGAACTCAAGCTCCACGAAACCGAAGTCCTCGGCGCCCAGGAAAAGGCCCTTGCCCTCGAACTTGAACTGTTCCAGGACATCCGCCGCCGCGTCGCCGAGCACACCGCCGCCATCCAGTCCCTGGCCGACGCCTTGGCCGAACTGGACGTGCTATGCACCTTCGCGTCCGTGGCTGTGCGGCAACGGTATGTGCGCCCCGAGGTCCGCGACGGGCTGGAACTGGAGCTCCTCGACAGCCGCCACCCCGTCCTCGACCGGACCCTCGGCGCCGATTTCGTACCGAACGATTGTGTGTTGTCGCCCGACGAGTGCCGCCTGATGATCCTCACCGGCCCGAACATGGCCGGCAAGAGCACCTACATCCGCCAGGTCGCCCTGGTGACGCTGATGGCTCAGATGGGATCGTTCGTTCCGGCTCGGGTGGCCAGAATCGGCCTTGTGGACCGTATCTTCACGCGAGTCGGTGCCGCCGACGAGCTCGCCCGCGGACAGTCCACCTTCATGGTCGAAATGAGCGAAACGGCCAACATCCTCAACAACGCCACTGAACGGTCGCTCGTCATCCTCGACGAGGTCGGCCGCGGCACCAGCACCTTCGACGGCCTCGCTCTGGCCTGGGCCATCACCGAGCACCTCGCCCGCACCATCCGGTGTCGCTCGCTCTTTGCCACACACTATCACGAACTGACCGAACTGGCCGACCTGCTCCCGGCCACGCGCAACTTCAACGTGGCCGTCCGCGAGTGGGAGGATGAGGTGGTGTTTCTGCACAAGATCGTGCCTGGCGGCACCGACAAAAGCTACGGCATCCACGTGGCCCGGCTGGCCGGCGTTCCTCGCGAAGTTGTCCATCGCGCTCGCGACATCCTCGCCGCCCTCGAATCGCAGCACGTGGACGAGTCGGGCCGATCGCTCCTGGCCCGGCGCGTCAACCACGGAGCCCTACAGGCCGACCCGAAACGCCGTTCGGCCCCCGACCAATTGTCTCTCTTCGAGGACCCCGGACGCGTCGTTATCGACGAGTTGCGCAAACTCAACCTCGACGCGATGACCCCCATCGAGGCCCTCGTCAAGCTCAAGGAGCTGAAGGACAAAACGTGAGCGATTCCGAGGCCATTCTTGCCGCATCTGCCGCAATTCGGACGCCCCGCGCCTGGGGCGCCGTAGCCCTCGTCGCAGTCTGCGCCACCATCCTGCCGCTCGGCGGTTGCCGCAAGAACAACAACATCTGCAAACTCGAACCCGTCCGTTCCACCCCGGGAAGCCTCATCCTCGTCCCGAGCGTCAACGACGAGTCGGCCGCCCCCGAGCTTCGCAGTTGCATACGGCTGACCATCGTGGACGAGCACGGCCAGACTGTCACGGCCATGGAAACCGGCGTCCCCGCCAAGACACGGTGGCAGATCGGGATCCACGCCGACCAACGCGCCTACATCACCTCCGATGCACGCGGCGTCCAATGCTGGGAAAAACAGGACGACGGCCGCTGGCAAGCCACGCGCGGCTGCTATAAGAAAGTCGGCCCCGACAGAGTCCGTCACGGACGCTGGATCTGGTACCACGATGACGGAACCGTGGACCGCGTGGCCTGGTTTTACCTGGGCCGCGAAGTCACCGAGGACGAGTACGTCGATCTGTTGATTCAGGAACAGAAGTCCCGCCAAGGCCACGTCGCTCAGCCTTAACCCGCCCGGGAAGGCGAAGCTTGGACGCGCCGCCCCCCCCAAGCCGCCCCTGAGCCGGCGGTAGCCACAACGAAGACCAGCAGAAGCGCTATGTGCATGCGAAAGGGCCTTTCGCCGCCCCGCAAACCGCATCGGCGAAAGACCCTGGAGGAGAAAGTAACCTCTCACCTCACGATAGCACGTTCGTGGCGTTCTCGATCTCTCGAACGACCGAACGCAGGTTGAATGGCTTCGGCAGATAGCTCTCGAACCCGTAGCTCAGGTACTTCTGTGCTTCCTGCTCCTGGCCGCCCACACCGATCACACGAGTTGCCGCAAGGTCCGGATTGCTCTTCAGCGCCTTGAGCACCTCATGTACGTTGCAGTCGGACAACTCCAGGTCGAACAGGATGACGTGCGGCTGGAAACTGTCTGCTATCATCCCCGCCTCGAACGCGTTACTGGCCACCTGAACCGAGTACCCCACGTCCCGCTCCAGGCTCGTCCGAAGCAGGTCGGCCATCTCGTACTCGTCGTCCACGATCAGAACGCGTGTGACGCCGACCTCCAGTCCCTTCAACGGCATCCCGTGAGTTCGCATGAAGCGCAGCAATTGATCCCGCGGTATGCGCCGGTCCTTGCTGCCAGGAATGCGATAACCTTTGAGTTGACCCGTGTCGAACCACTTGCTGACCGTGCGCGGACTTACACGGCAAACACGGGCAACCTCCCCGGTGGTATAGACGTCCTTAACCATCCCTCTCCCCGTTCGCTTCGAAAATCTCAGCGTTCTTCAGATGTGCACCAAGACGTGCACTGAACAGTGCCAATGCCCCCTTCACAGGGCATGGAAAATATAGCTCAGGAATCCTCCACAGTCAAATATCTTCGGCCCCGGAAGGCCCCCGCTTGACGTTCCCAAGGTACCCCCTATCAGCATTGCAGCCAAGGGCAACAACAACGCAGAAACGTCCTAACCCATTACGATTAGTCACCTTACAGCACTTCCGACAGAACCGCCGATCTGGCAGTCTGGGAAACCTCTGCGGCCTGTGACGACCAGAACGGCTCCGTCCGATAGCCCAAGAAAAAACCATGAAAAATAGCTTTTTTCTAACACCCCACACAACCACTGAACACGCCACCGCATAACGACCGAGAGCCACCATCTGCGTTTTCAGTGTCACCAGGCCGCTTCTACCCGCCCGACGGCTGCAAACTATCAGCATGTTGACCTGCGGCAACATCCGAAGGGACCCGTGCCTACGCCCGACTGAGCGTCGCCCAATATGCCGATGTTGCTCTCAGTAAATCTTCAGAACCTCGACAACTTGCGTTAAACCACCATAAAGAAACACCTTGCAATCGACCCGCC
>CAZCOA010000001.1:159557-291550 GCA_964500225.1 uncultured Anaerolineaceae bacterium
ACCTCGACAACTTGCGTTAAACCACCATAAAGAAACACCTTGCAATCGACCCGCCTCCCTATTAATATGTGTATTGACCTGTTCGGAGGCACCTGGGATGCCTGGTTACCGGGATGAAACGCACCAGGAATTTGCTCTGGGGAGACACGTTTCCATGCGTTTTGCGAAACGCATAGCACTTTGGGTGGTGGTCCTGGCCGTTCTATCCTCTGCCGTGGCCCTGGCCGGGCCGCCCGCCGACGACCAGACGGATAGGTTTGCCTGGAACGGCTGGATGCCCACGGCCCGTGCCGCAAAACGCGCTGCCGAGGCCCCCGCCCCAGCAGATCCAATTACCTATGAGGCCGCCTTCGAATTCCGTTTCCGGAATCGTCCCAAAGTGATCGGCCCCGCCGAGGCGCCCGCCGTCACCCTCGAAGGCGAAAGCCTCTGGCAAAACCCCGGCGACCCCGTCGTCCCCGTCCGGTTCGCCTCCCTGGCCCTGCCGCCCGGAACCGAAATTGCCAACGTGCACGTCGAACTGGGACCGCCCGAGGTGATCGCCCGGGACATCGACGCCCTGGCCACCACGCCGCAGCCGCTGCCGACCAACGTGCCGCCGAACGCCGCCGGTCGTGGACGGCCGCCCGTCACGCGGCAATCGTTCCCCGCCGACCGCCCCGTCACCTGGCGGCCCGTGGCAGCCTGCGGCTACGACCTGGTTCTGCTGAACCTCTTTCCCGTCCACTACGACGCTGCCGCACGCACCATCGTCGGCTACCCGAAGATGTCCGTCACGATAACGACACGAGCCGTCAAGGCCCGAGGCCGGGATCGCGTCACGGTGCGCCGCGGTGGAGCGGACCGACTGCATCTGGCCCGAACGCTGGACAACCCCTCTGCTCTGGACACCTACGAGGCGCCCGCCGAGGACGAGCAGCCCGCTGGCGGCACGTTGCCCCCTGGCGGCCCCTTCGACTACGTCATTATCACCAGCAGCGCCCTGCGTGCCGCATTCCAGACCCTGGCCGACCACAAGACGGCCCGCGGCGTCGCGGCAACCGTGGTCACGACCGACACGATCTACGCCGGCTTCACCGGCACCGAAACCGGCGACAACCCCGACAAGATCCGCGACTTCATCCGCCAGGCCCGCAATACCTGGAACACCCGCTACATCCTGATCGGAGGCGACGTGGACCAGGTTCCGTTCCGCGGCGGCTACGGTTACGTGTCGGCCGAGTACGTGGACAACGCCATCCCGACCGACATGTACTACGCCTGCCTGGACGGCCCGTGGAACAACGACGGCGACTCCATCTGGGGCGAATCGAACGACGGCAACAAGGGCAAAGACATAGACCTTTACCCAGACGTCTTCGTCGGCCGCGCACCGGCCAGTAGCGCCACAGAGGCTGCCCATTTCGTCGCCAAGACCATCCTTTACGAAACCACATTGCACGCCAACCGCACCCGCGGCGTCTGGCTCGGCGAGAGACTCGACGATGTCACCTGGGGAGACGACTCGAAGGCCCTGGTCCGCGACGGCTGTTTCCCCTCCAACTGGACCCTCGTCGAGCGCTACGAAAAAACGGCTCCCTGGACCGCGAGCCAGTTCATCGCCGACCTGAACGCCAATCCGCACATCATCAACCACAACGGGCATGCCAACGCCACCTATAATGCCAAGCTCTACAACAGCAACGTGGACGCCCTGACTAACACGCACCCCTACCTGATGTACTCCATCGGCTGCGTTTCGGGCAATTTCCAGTACAGCGACTCCATTGCCGAGCATCACGTCGTGTACGGGACAAGCGGCGCCTTCGCGGTCGTGATGAATTCGCGGTACGGGTGGTACTGGCCGGGATCCACCGTCGGCCCGAGCCACTACTACGATTACGAGTTCTGGGACGCCATCTTCAACGAAGGAATCCACGAAATCGGCCGCGCGCAGGCCGACGCCAAGATTGACAACCTCTTCCGCGTCGACAAGACCGGAGCGTTCCGGTGGTGCCATTTTGCGTCGAACCTGCTTGGCGATCCGCAGACGCCGCTGTGGGTGGACGAGCGGCTGCCCAGCGCCGCCACGAGCACCGTCACGGTGTCGCCGTCCGCCATTCCCGACGACGGCAGCCGGGCCGCCGTAGTGTCCGTCCAGTTGCGCACCAGCGCCGGGAACCCCGTGACCGGGCTGGCCGGCATGATCGAGCTGGTCGTCACGGGTTCGGGAACGAGCACCCTAGGCCCCGTCGTGGAAACAAGCGTCGGCGTCTATGA
Source organism: uncultured Anaerolineaceae bacterium (assembly GCA_964500225.1). Lineage (GTDB taxonomy): Bacteria > Planctomycetota > Phycisphaerae > FEN-1346 > JAACEH01 > JAAYDY01. Next base: position 161,817 of record CAZCOA010000001.1, read on the forward strand.
GGCCACGTTCCTCAACGATACCCCCGGCGAGAAGACCCTCAGCGCCCGCATGGCCATAGACGGGCAGACCGTGACAATCGGCAACACGGCCACCGTGACCGTCGAGGAGTCGCTGCGGCCGGAGTTGGTGCTCTCGGCGGCGCAGTTCGACGCCGACCTGGGATTGATGTACGTCGATCTGCTCTTCGCCGGCGCCAACGGCTTCAGCGGCCCGGTCACGGGGTTTGGTGCCAGGATGACCCTCAGCGGCCCCGACGCCGGCCATTTCAGCCCGGCACCCCAGTGGGTCTATGCCTGCAACGGCGCGGACATGGCGGCCCTGGTCGCACCGTCGGCCTACGCCTGGAACACGTTCTCCCTCGGCGTCTTCGCCACGGCGATTGATTCCGCCACGATGAACTTCGGCCACGCGGTCCTCTTCGCCGCAGAGGCCGTCCCGCTGGAAACGCTCGCCCCCGGATCGGTCGTCGCCCGCTTCTACTACGCATGGGACGGCGTCGAGGTGTCTCAGGTGACGGCGAACGTTTCCAGCTACTCGAACATCATGCCCGCCCCCACGTTCACCATCGCCGGCGCCGAGGTGCCCGCCGCGGTGCTCAACAACGGGGCCGACGTCGTGGTCGCCGGCAATCCGCACATCGAGGTCGCCACCGAGGACGGTCTCGACTGGGTCTATCAGAATATCGAGGCCAGTTTCGCCAACGGAGGGCACAAGGTGCTGCTGACGGTCACCGTCACCGACCTGAACGGCAACGACAATGTGACTGTTTCGGTGGCGAAGGCCCCCGACAGCGGCCCCGGCGATGTGATCATCGAGAACGGCCCAACCGACCTTCAGAAGTACATCGTCGGCAGCCCGAGGAACAACGGCGCCTTCGGCACGCTGACGCTCAACGTGTCCGCCGCGGGGAACCTTGCGGGCCGCACGACCGTCCAGGTGCCGTTCACAGTACGCCGCCTCGGCGACATCGACCATAACGGCGGCGTCGAACCGACGGATATGGCCGTCCTGGTCCTGGCCCTCAACGGTTCTCCGCCCCAGTACCACCCCAGGGCGTTCGATCTCGACGCCAACGGCGGCACGGAGCCTACCGACATGGCTCTTCTGGTCAGCACCCTGAACGGCGTCGCCTTGCCGTAACCGCCACGGCGTCCACGCCGACCGCAGGCGGTCAGTCGCGGGCATCGAGGAGCCACTGGACGACGGTTTCCATGCCGCCCTGATCGTTGGAGGGCGCGACGCGCCGGGCTGCCGCCCGGACCGCCTCGGCGGCGTTGCCCATGGCGATGCCCAGGCCGGCCCCGCTCACCATCTGAATGTCGTTGATGTCGTCGCCCACGGCGGCAACCGCCTCGGTCCCAATGCCCCACTGAGCTGCAAGCCGTTGAGCTGCGGTCCACTTGTTCACCCCCGCGGCGAAGGCCTCCAGCAGCCACAGATCGAAGTTCGGCGCGTAGATCACCATCTGGTGAACGTGCGAATCGAACCGAGCCCGCACGGCGTCGGCGCACCGCCGCAAGGTTCCCTTGTCGGCAATAGTTCCCACCTCGATGCATCGCGCGAACATCTCGTCGGCCCCGTCCAGGTCGGTCTCCACGTGGAGGCCCGAGTACGACTTCAGGAACCGGGCCGCTTCGGGCGACGGACTCGCCCCCGGAATGTACGCGAAATCGTGCTTGCCGCCATAGCCGTCCACGAAGGCGAAGGCATCGGCCCCCGACGCCAGAAGCGTCTCGGCCAGGCCGCGGGCCGTCGCCGCCGGCAACGTCCGGATGTCCAGCGTCCGGTGGTCGCGAGGATGCTTCACCAGGCCGCCGTTCAAGCAGATCAGCGGGCGGTCCAGACCGATCCGCTGCGCCACCGGCAAGGCCGTGCGATAGTTGCGCCCCGTGGCCAGCACCACACGACACCCTGCCTCGTCCAGCCGACGCAGGGCCTCGATCGTCCCCTGCGACACCTCGTGCCGCGAGTCCAACACCGTTCCGTCCATGTCCGCCACAAGCATCCGATACTTCATGGGTCACTCCGTCGAGCCGGTCCAGGCTGCGCCTCGCCGACAGGATACCCGCCGCCGCCGAACATGCAAGGACGCTTTCGCCGACCCCGACCCTGCCGGCCGCCTGCCGCTTGCACCTCGCCGCGACGGCAGTATCATCGTGGCTCCGGCGCCGGATGCGCCGGACGACCTCATTTTTCTCGGACCAGAAAATGGAGGACTGGCTGCCGGAATTGGAGTGCTTCGACCAGACGTATCATAGAGGTACGCTCGTCTTCCGTATTTGACGCAGGTAGTATCCACCACAGAAGATGGATAGTCAAGCACCATGTAATATGCATGCCGCCACCATCGCAAGGCCGCCTCAGTGATTGCTGCCCATGAGGCTGATACACCGTCCCCGAATCACAAATGACGTTCAGTCCGCCTTGACAACGACCGATATTTCGGTATAGTCACTATAGGTCGCGGCGTGCGACCGGAAAAAGTGTGCGTTTTGGCCCTGAAAACCATGGCGAGCCGAACCGACAGCCTGAGCAGTCGTCAAACAGCCAACGCTGCTGCGCTCGGGTTTTGGCGTCGGTGGTACTATTTTTATGGCTTCGGGCATGGAGGGTCTTAGGGCGCACTGAGTATCTTGTGAGTGTATGAAGCCCTGAGGCCCGAAAGCCTCGGGGCTTTTTTTTCGTCCACCGAAACCACGACTGTCAGGAGCTTCAGCCATGACGAAAGGAGCCGCTATCACATCCCGAGACGATGTCTCGGGGTGGTATTTTGTGCTACCCCATCGGTAGTCACGGAACGACCGTTGCATCCTGGTGCGTCGCGCCTCGTGCGGCCGGCGCCGGCGCGGAACCTTGTTAAGGGAAACGAGATGATTATTGTCATGAAACCCGAGGCCACAAAGGACCAGGTGGCCCATGTGGCCTCGCGGGTGACCGAGTTGGGCCTTCAGCCGCACACCATCGTCGGCACGGAGCGGACGGTGGTGGCCCTGGTGGGCGACGAGCGGCCGGTGAGCCAGGACCTGTTGGAATCGTTGCCCGGCGTCGAAAAGGTGGTACCGATCCTGGCGCCGTACAAGATGGCCAGCGTGGAGATGCACCGCGAGCCGACGCAGGTCAAGGTGGACGGTTTCGCCTTCGGTGGGCGCAAGGTGGGCCTGATCGCCGGCCCCTGCACGGTCGAGGACCGCTCCATGCTGATCGAGCTCGCCCACGAAGTCAAGGCGGCCGGGGCCGTGGCGCTTCGCGGCGGGGCCTTCAAACCGCGAACCAGTCCGTACGCCTTCCAGGGGTTGGCCGAGACGGGGCTACGGTACCTGGCCGAGGCCCGCGAGGCCACCGGCCTGGCCGTGGTCACCGAGGTCATGGCCCCGGAGCAGGTGCCGATGGTCTCGCAGTATGCCGACGTGCTCCAGATCGGCGCGCGGAACATGCAGAACTACGACCTGCTGCGCGCCGCCGGCAACCAGCCGAAACCCGTGATGCTCAAACGCGGCCTGGCGGCCACGGTCGAGGAATGGCTCCTGGCGGCCGAGTACATCCTGAAGCAGGGCAACGGCAATGTCATCCTCTGCGAACGCGGCGTGCGAACGTTCGAGCAACACACGCGGTTCACCCTCTCGCTGAGCGTGGTGCCGCAACTGAAACAACTGTCGCACCTGCCGGTGATTGTGGACCCGAGCCACGGCACGGGCCGCCGCCGACTGGTCGAGCCGATGTCGCTGGCGGCTATCGCCTGCGGCGCCGACGGCCTGATGATCGAGGTCCACGACCACCCCGAAGACGCCGTCCTGGACGGGCAACAGAGCATCACGTCGGCCGAGTTCGCGGTGCTGGTGGCCAAGTGCCGCCGCGTGGCCCAAGCGGTGGACCGCGACCTGTAATCGCGGCCGCACGTGTGCTATAGTATCCCCCTGATGCGTGGGCGCCATGCCCACCCCGGCCGCGCGGCCGGGGCGAGGCCGTGGCGCCCACCACGCTTGACCAAGGACACGAGCGCATGACCCTCGCCGATTACCATCTGCACACCGCCGACAGCGCCGACAGCACCGAGTCCATGGCTGCCGTGTGCCGCCGGGCCGTCGAGCTCGGACTCCATGAAATCTGTTTCACCGAACATTTCGACACTGACCCCTACGACAAGGGCTACGGCTACTACGACGACGCGCGGTACCAGCAGCGGCTGGACGACGTGCGGCGGGAGTTTGCAGGACGCCTCGTCATCCGCAAAGGGCTGGAGTTCGACTGGCAGTCCCGCTACGCCGCCCGCACCGCCGAACTGCTGGCCGGCTATCGCTTCGATTTTCTCATCGGCTCGGTCCATTGCGTGTTCGGCTCCATGGCTCGCGAGGCCCTCCAACGCGGGTTTCCGCCCGAGGAAGTCTATCGCGAGTACTTCGCCGAACTTCGTGCCCTCGTGGCCACGGGCCTGCCCGACGTGCTCGGCCACGTGGACTACGTCCGCAAGGTCGGATGGGATCTGCTCGGCGATTGGCGATACGACGATTTCGACCGCGAGATGGCCGACCTGATGCGGCAATGTGCGGCTCGCGGCGTGGGCCTGGAAGTCAACACCCGCCACCGCGACCGCGGCCAGCCCATCGTCCCCGGCGTGGACGTCCTCAGGGCCTACCGCGAAACCGGCGGACGCACCGTCACCCTCGGCAGCGACGCCCACACGGCAGACGCCGTCGGCGCTCATCTGGACGCCGCCGCTGCCCGGCTCCGCGAGGCCGGCTTCACCGAGTACACCGTCTTCTGCGACCGACGCCCGACGCAGCACCCCCTGCCGTGAGCTGCGACGACGACGCACGCCCTTGTCGCTGCCATCATGCGGTGCTATAGTGCGACCTTATGACGTCGCGGAAAACACGTTCCGATTCCCGCGGTCGCAACTCCGCCGCATCCACTGCCCCCGAACCCCCACGAGGTCGTGCCCCTCGTCTCTGGCGGCTCGCTCTGGCTGTGGCCGTGGCGACTGTCGCCGCTTACCTTCCTTCGACCGCCCACCAGTTCGTTGCCTGGGACGACACCCGGTACGTCACCGACAACCTCCGACTGCGCGACGGTCTGACCTGGGACATGGTCGTGTGGGCCTTCAACCCCCACCCCGCCCAGGCCGTCGGCGCCAACTGGCACCCGCTGACGTGGCTTTCGCACGCCCTGGACGTCACGCTCTTCGGCCTCGACCCGCGCGGACACCACGCCACCAGCATCGCCCTGCACGCCCTCGCCACCGCCCTGCTCCTGATCGCCCTGCACCGGCTCACCCGACGACTCTGGCCCAGCACCCTGGTCGCCGCCCTCTTCGCCCTGCATCCCCTGCACGTCGAAAGCGTCTCCTGGATCGCCGAACGCAAGGACGTCCTCTGCGGCCTCTTCACCGGCCTCACCCTCTGGGCCTACGCCTTCTACGCCGAACGACCGTCGCCGCGACGGTACCTGCTCGTCGCCGCCTCCCTGGCCGCGGCCCTCCTGAGCAAACCCATGGCCGTCACCGTCCCGTTCGTCCTGCTCCTGCTGGACTACTGGCCCCTGGGGCGGCTCTCGTGGCGTAGCGTCGCCGAAAAGTTGCCCCTGGTGGCCATGGTCGCCGCCTCGTCCGTCGTGACGCTGCTGGTTCAGCAGGCCGGCGGCGCCGTTCGCGGGCTCGATGCCGTTGCCCTCGCCCAGCGGCTCGCCAACGCCGCCTACGCCTACGTCATGTACCTGGTCATGACCGTATGGCCGTGGCCGGGAACGCTCGTGCCGCTGCATCCGTTGCCTCATGCCGGGGGCGTCGCGGTATCGTATCCTGCGGCCGCGGGGGCCGCCCTCGTGCTGCTCGCCCTGACGGCGTTGGCCTGGGCGTTTCGTCACCGACGCCCCTACTGGATCGTCGGCTGGCTGATCTACCTCGGCATGCTCGTGCCGGTGATCGGCCTGGTACAGGTGGGCGCACAGCGGATGGCCGACCGGTACACCTATCTGCCCCTCGTGGGGATATTCATGGCAACCGCGTGGTCCGCAGCCGACTGGGCGGCCGCACGGCCCCGACGGCAAACGATCGCGGCAACAGTCGCCCTAGCCGTGCTGGTCGTCCTGGGCGGTCTGACCGTGGACCAGCAGACCGTGTGGCGCAACTCGTTCTCGCTGTGGCATCGCGTCGTGACGGCCTACCCGCGCTGTGCGGCAGCCTATGTCAACCTGGGCCGCGCCTCCCACGACGCCGGGGACCGCGAAGCGGCCATCCAGTGGTACCGCCGCGCCATTGCCGTCGATCCGCGAAGCGTCGAGGCCGAGGCGAATCTGGGCATCCTGCTCGCCCAGGCGGACCGTGTGGACGAGGCTGTGCCGCACCTGACGCGCGCGCTGGAACTAAACCCCGGATGGGCCCGCGCGCACTACGGGCTCGGCCTGGCCGCCGCCCGGCGCGGCAACGCGCCCGCCGCCGTCGAAGCGTTTGCCACGGCGGTCCAGTGCGATCCGAACTTCGGTCCGGCTCGGGCGGCGCTCGGGGCTGCCTTGCTCCAGGCCGGCCGCCTCGACGAAGCCGTCGCCCACTTGAACCTGGTGCTCAGCGCAAGGCCCGATCACGTCGAGGCTCGCTTGAATATGGCGGGCGCCTTGATCGGCCTCGGACGGTATCATGAGGCTATTGGACATCTACGCGAGGCCATGGCCCGCGCCGGCGAGTCGCCCTTGGCCCGCCACTACATGGCGATGGCCTACGAAGGACTCGGCGACATGGCCGCGGCCCGGCAATGGGAGCCCGCCGAGACCCCGGATGCGACGCCCTGAACCGTCGCAGGCAACACACGCGGCCCACGCGGCCGCAGGGAATCCTTGATATGGCCGCACCACGCACCGCACAGAAAGTAGCCGTCGCCTCAATACCGCCTGCCGCGAAGCCCCCCGCGACGGCCGGCGTTGCTGCCCATCTCCTTGCCCCCTGGACGGCAGCGATCGCGCTGGCGGTCGTCACGGCCGCCGTGTATCTGCCGTCGCTTCGCCATGGCTTCCTCAATTGGGACGACGACACCTACATCACCGAGAATCCCCACGTCCGCCGCGGACTCAGCGCCGAGACCGTCGCTTGGGCCTTCCGCAGCCGCGAGGCCGCCAACTGGCACCCGCTGACGTGGCTCTCGCATGCCCTGGACGTCACGCTCTTCGGCCTCGACCCGCGCGGACACCACGCCACCAGCATCGCCCTGCACGCCCTCGCCACCGCCCTGCTCCTGATCGCCCTGCACCGGCTCACCCGACGACTCTGGCCCAGCACCCTGGTCGCCGCCCTCTTCGCCCTGCATCCCCTGCACGTCGAAAGCGTCTCCTGGATCGCCGAACGCAAGGACGTCCTCTGCGGCCTCTTCACCGGCCTCACCCTCTGGGCCTACGCCTTCTACGCCGAACGACCGTCGCCGCGACGGTACCTGCTCGTCGCCGCCTCCCTGGCCGCGGCCCTCCTGAGCAAACCCATGGCCGTCACCGTCCCGTTCGTCCTGCTCCTGCTGGACTACTGGCCCCTGGGGCGGCTCTCGTGGCGTAGCGTCGCCGAAAAGTTGCCCCTGGTGGCCATGGTCGCCGCCTCGTCCGTCGTGACGCTGCTGGTTCAGCAGGCCGGCGGCGCCGTTCGCGGGCTCGATGCCGTTCCCCTCGCCCAGCGGCTCGCCAACGCCGCCTACGCCTACGTCATGTACCTGGTCAAGACGTTCTGGCCCGCGCCGGGAAGCCTCACACCGTTCTATCCCCTGCCCGAGCACGGCGGCCCGGCCGTTGGCGTGGGCGCGGCCGCAGCGCTGGCCGCAACGCTGGCAGCGATCTCCCTGGCGACGGCGGCCCTGCGCCGGCAGCGACCCTATCTGGCCGTCGGCTGGCTGATCTACGTCGGCATGCTCGTCCCGGTGATCGGCATCGTTCAGGTGGGCGCACAGCGGATGGCCGACCGGTACGCGTACCTGCCGCTGGTGGGCGTATTCATGGCGGTCACGTGGCTTGCGGCCGATTGGCTTGCAGCCCGGCCCGCCAGTCTCCGCCGCGCGGTTGTGGCGCCGGCGGCCATGGCCATCCTCGTCCTCTTGAGCCATCTCACCGTGCAGCAGCAGGCCATCTGGAGCGACTCGGTGACCTTCTGGCAGTACAATGCCGCCGCCTGGCCCGGCAACGGCGTGGCCTGGAACAGCCTGGCCAACGCCCTGTGGCAACGGGCGATGGACCCGAACCAGCCCGACCGGACGGATGCGCACGCGGCGGCCGCTCTGGAGGCACAGCGCCGCGCCGTGGCCGCCGAGCCGCAAAACGCCCGGTTCGTCAGCAACCTGGGCGACAAGCTGTACGCCGTCGCCAAGCGCCGCCAGGACGCCGCGCAGATGGCCGAGGCGGAGCAGGCGTACCGGCGGGCCCTGGAACTGGACGCGGACTGGTACGGCGCCGAAATCGGGCTGGGCAACGTGGCCCAGCACCGCGAGGACTATGCCGAGGCCATTCGGCGGTACGAGCGGGCGGCCGCCATGAAGAACGACCTTGTGGCGGCCCACTACAACCTGGGCATGACGTACCACAGGATGGGCAACCTCGATGCGGCCATTACGTCCTATCGGCGGGCCCTGGCGCTCGAGCCGAACCTGCCCGACGTTTGCCGCAACCTCGCCGCCGCGCTGACGGTTAAAGGTCAAACCGCCGAAGCAGCCCAATGGGCGCGGCGTGCCGCAGAGCTGGAATCTCGACGACAATGACTCGGTGTGACCCGGAGCAGCCAAAGGAGATGGACCCATGAGCAAAGTGTCCTTAAACGGTGCGTGGCAGATGCGCCAAGACGGAGGCAAGGGGCGCGTACGTCAATGGATCAATGCACGCGTGCCGGGGTGCGTACACACGGACCTGCTGCGCGCGGGGAAGATTCCCGATCCGTACTATCGCCGCAACGAGCTCGACGTGTTGTGGGTGGACGAGGTGCCGTGGGAGTACGTGCGGCAGTTCCGGACGACGCCGGCGCAGGCCCGCGCGGCCATGCAGCAATTGGTCTTCGAAGGGCTCGACACGGCGGCCACGGTGTACCTGAATGGCCGCAAGGTCGGCACGGCGGACAACATGTTCCGCCGCTGGCGGTTCGACGTGAAGGGCCGCCTGCGCGAGGGCGAGAACGTCGTCCGTGTGGTCTTCGAGTCGCCGATCGCGTACGGCCGGCGCATGAGCCGGCGGTCCGCGTCGGTCTGCAACCGCCTGGAAGAGCGGGCCTGGGCCGACCGGCCGCCGCGACCGACGTTCCGGCCGTTCGTCCGCAAGGCCCAGTGCCACTTCGGGTGGGACTGGGGCCCGCTGCTGGCCACCAGCGGCATCTGGCAGGACTGCTACGTGCTGGCCACGAACGAGCCCGTGCTGGACTACGTGACGACGCAACAGTCGCACGGTGCAAGCGGTGTGCGGCTGGACGTGACGGCCCACGTGCTGGCCCCGAAGGCCGGCCGCGGCACGCTGGCGGTGCGCATCGACGGGCAAACGGTCCTCGCCGCGGCGTCGCTGAAGAAGGGCGCCAACCGCGTCGCGGCCAAGGTGTTCATCGCGAAGCCGAAACTTTGGTGGCCGGCCGGCGCCGGCAAGCAGCCGCTGTACGGTCTGGACGTGGCCTGGACGCCCGACGGCGGCGCCGCGCCGAGCGACCGCTATGAAACGCAAATCGGCCTGCGACAAGTCGAGCTCGTGCAACAGAAGGACGCCATCGGCCGCAGCTTCACCTTCCGCATCAACGGCCGCGACATCTACTGCAAGGGCGCCAACTGGATTCCCGACGACGTCTTCGCCGACCGCACGACGCCCGACCGCCTGCGGCAACTGGTCGAGGACGCCGTGGCCGCCAACATGAACATGCTTCGCGTTTGGGGCGGCGGCATCTATGCCCAGGACGAGCTGCTGCGTCTGTGCGACCGCCACGGCATCATGGTCTGGCACGATCTCATGTTCGCCTGCGCGGCCTATCCCGAGGACAAGTGGTTCCTCGACAACGTCGAGGCCGAGGTGCGGCACCAGCTCCGCCGCATGAGCAACCATCCGTCCATCGTCCTGTGGTGCGGCAACAACGAGAACCAGACCGCCGTGGACTCGTGGTGGGCCCAGGACCCGAACCAGAAACGGTTCCGCCGGGCCTACGACAAGCTCACTTACGACACGCAGCAGCGCGTCGTCCGCGAGGAAGATCCCGGTCGCCCGTGGGTGCCCAGTTCGCCCACCGGATGTCCGCGCAAGCCGGGATATCCCTTCGGCGACCCGAACGTCGGCGACATGCACTATTGGGACGTCTGGCATCGGCGCAAGGACTTCGACAACTACCTCACCGTCACACCGCGGTTCTCCAGCGAGTTCGGGTTCCAGTCGTTCCCGAGCATCGACACGCTGCGCACCGTGGCGCGGCCCGAGGACATGAACGTCTCCAGCCCCGTCATGGAACACCACCAGCGAAACAGGCAGGGCAACTCGATCATCGTCGATTTTATGACGCGGTATCTGCGGCTGCCGAGCGACATGGACGGCTTCTGCTACCTGTCGCAACTGAACCAGGGCCTGGCCATGAAAACGGCTATCGAGCATTGGCGCCGCGCCAAGCCCCGCTGCATGGGCACCCTCTACTGGCAGTTCAACGATATCTGGCCCGTGGCCTCGTGGTCGAGCATCGACTGGCTGCTGCGGTGGAAGGCGCTGCACTACATGGCCCGGCGGTTCTACGCGCCGCTGCTGGCTTCCGTGAGCGACGACGCCGAAGGCCTGCGGCTGTGGGGCACGAGCGACCTCGACGAGCCCGTGCGCGGCTCATGGTCGGCCGAAGCCCGCACCTACGACGGCCGTCGCGTCTGGAGCGGCAAGGGCACCTTCACCCTGAAGGCCGACCAGTCGCGGGCCGTGGCCGTCCTGCCGCGAGAAACCATCATCAACGCCCTGGGCGGCGCCTCCGGCGGATTCCTCCGCGTGGCCCTCAAGGCCGGCCCGCACCGGTCCGAGAACGATCACCACTTCGCGCCGCTGAAGCGGGCCGAACTGCCCAAGCCGCGCATCGTCGCCCACGTGGCCCAACGCGGCGACGCACTGACCGTCACCCTGAAGAGCGACGCCACGGCCCTGTTCGTGGAACTCTCCACCGGCAAGCTGCCGGGCACCTTTAGCGACAACCTCCTGACGCTGCTGCCGGGCAAGGAAATGACCGTAACGTTCCGCGGCCGTCGCCCGACCGACGCCGCCGCCCTGCGCAAGGCCCTGAAGGTTCGGTCCCTGCGCGATACATACTGAGATGACGGATGCCGCAAGACCCGGCCGCTCCCCCTCCCCGCCTCCGGGAAAAGAGCGGCCGGGCCGCATCGCCGCTTTCGCGCGGCCCCGCGGCCGCAAACCCGGCTGAGGGCCCAAGACGCCTCACGAGCGACGCGACGAAAAAGTTCATTCCTTCCGGGCTTGCGTCTTCGCCGCCTCGCCCTGGGCCGCAGGCCGGGGTTCTTTTTCCGTCTCCTTCGGCTCGGGGTTTTTGCCTTTGCTCATTCCCAGACGGGCGTAGCCGGCCACGGGGTGGTACTTGCCGAACTTCTTGCAGATCATCGTGTGGACGCGATCCAGGGCCTGTTCGTACACCTGGGCGGTCGCGGCCTTGTTGTTCTCGGCCGCGGTGCCCGGGGCCAGCCGGAACGAACACGCGTAATTGTCCCTCACGGTATTGTTGACGGCCTTGCCGCTGACTTCGATCCACGGCCGCAGACGCGACGGCCAACGCGACCACGCCACATTCCGTTCGATCCGGGCGTTCTCCGCGTCGCACAACGTCACGCCGTGCCACATCTCCACACATATCACATTGTCGGTAACCGTGAAGTCAATCAGCGGCCCGTCGAAGAAGCCGATCGCTTGGAGGTGGTTGGTCAGTTTCTGCCCGTCGTCCTCGCGGTTGATGATGATGTTGGCGTGAATCGTCGCGCGGCGGACGGTGCCCGTGCCCTTGTTGAACAGAAAACACTGAATGGCGTCGTCATGGTTGGGGTCGCCGTCGGCGTCGTTGACATAAACGTTCTTGATCACGTTGTATTGGACCGTAAGGCCGTCGCGCGTCACGCGAATGCCGTCGGCCGAGAAGTTCGTGACGACGTTGCCCTCGCACAACGAATCCTCGGCGCACAGGGCGATGCCAAACCGCGTGTTCAGAACGTAGTTGTTGCGCAGCGTCAGGTTCTTGCCGTGGCGGCCCATGAAAATGCCGTTGTTGGCCGCCATCCACCGGGCGGCATTCCACCCGGACGAGTCCAGTTCGGTATAAATGAAGCAATCCTCGATCACCAGGTCGCTTGACGAGCCGCCCTCGGCCAGCGTCACGATGTCGCCCTGGTACGGCTTGTCGCCGCAGGAGGGGCTGATCGTGAGCCCGCGGATGAGCCACTTCGTGCCGGAGGTGATCTCCAGGCGACCGAGCGTCGGCGTCTGGCCCTTGCCGGCCGCGATCGTGATGAAGTCCGAGTTGTTGCCCGACAGCGTCACATGGCCGTGATACCCGGACCCCAACAGGATGGTGTCGCCCGGCCCGACCTTGCGGATGGCGCCGCGATCCACCACCTCGGCCAAGGTTCGCCACGGCCTGGCCTGCGACCCGTCGCCACCGGTTGTCCCGGTGGCCGGCACCACGTAAAACGTTTGCCCTGCCTGCGCTGCCGCACAACAGCCCAGGACCGCCGCCGCCAATACTCCACGCCAACACATAGCACGTTTCTCCTGACCGGATGGAAAGGCCGATTCCCGCGCGGCCCCCTGTCAGGATCAAACGACGGAACACTCCGCTTGTTACTCAAAAACCGTTGCCGCGGCCCGATTTGCGCCAATTCACCCGCACAGCGGCCGATTCTGCCGCCCAGGTCCCTTCACTTCAGCGACGGTTGCACGATCATGATACGATCCACCGGACGGCCTTCCCAAGTGCGCCGTTCCATGACGGTGAACTTGAATCGCGATCCGGCGGCCTCCTTGGCGTTGCTTCCGGCCGCACCGAACACCGTTTCCGGGTCCTCGATAGCCAGAACCATGCGGCCATCGGCGTCCACCGGCGGCGTGCCGGCCACCGTCTCGACATCGCCCAGAACCGCCACCGTCGTGTGGAACGGATGAACCTCGTAGGCCGTACCGGTGAACTGATCCTGCGGCACCAACTCGGCCACGCCGGCGAAGACGACCCACGCGACCACGTACTCGCGGTCCGCCAGACCGTCGATAATCTTCTGCTGCTGCTCGAAGGCCAGGGGCAGCCCTTCGCTCGCCGCCTTCGGCCGGCATCCCCCTGCCGTCATCGCCGCCAGAACCGCCAGGACCATCGCCGCCGCCGAGTGCCGCCATACATGGTAGACCATGGATTCGCTCCTTTGCCTGGGCCGCAAGAACCTTACGCCGGCCGCGCGATTCGCCACGCACGGCAGAATGCCACGTCACCGCAGACAGAATGATACCCCATAGCACTACAAACGTGCGCCCGCTGTCTCGATTGCACCGGCCTCGTGCGTGTCAGGCCCGCGGCGGCCGCGTCGCGACTCCCTATAGCCGCACTTCGCGGCCCAGGGCGCTGCTGCGGTACAAGGCGTCGATAATCTGTTGCGTCACCAGGGCCTCTTCCCCCGGAATCGGCACGGGACGGTCGTCCAGCACCGCGTCGGCGAAAGCGTGCAGGCCGGCGGCGTGCGGCTGCACGCGGTCCTTGACGAACTGCGGCTGGCATTCCATCATGTAGCCGGCCTCCTCGATCAGCACCTTCAGCGGGCTGACGGTCGCGCCGCCCTTGTCGCCCACCACCTCGGCCGAGAACTTGTCCTCCGGCAGGTTCACACAGAAGGCGCTTTCGACCATCATCGTCTGCCCCTCGGCGAACCGCACCAGGGCCACCGCGAAGTCTTCCACGTCATAGGTCTTCCAGTCCCACGGGCCGAACATGCCCATGTGACCGGGCGTCTTGCCGATGGTCTCGTAGAATCGGCCGCTGACGGACACCGGTCGCGGCTTGCCCATCAGGTACCACGCCATGTCGATGGCGTGAACGCCGATGTCGATGAGCGGCCCGCCGCCCTGAAGCTTCTTCTGCCCGAAGACGCCCCAACTCGGCACGCCGCGGCGGCGAATGCTCAGGGCCCGCGAGTAGTAGATATTGCCCAGGCGGCCCGAATCGGCCAGCGCCTTGATGCACTGAACCTCCGACCGGTAGCGGTTGTGCAGACCGATCATCAGCTTGCGCTTGGCCTTCTTCGCGGCGGCCACCATGGCGGCGCCCTCGCGGCTGTTCATGGCCATCGGCTTCTCGCAGTACACATGCTTGCCAGCCTTCAGCGCCGCCAGGGCCGATTTCTTGTGATCATAGTTCGGCGTGCAGATGTCCACTGCGTCAATGTCCTGGCTCAGCAACTCGCGCAGACTGGTGCAAACCTTGGGCACGTTGAAATCGCGAGCCGCCGCCTGGGCCCGCGCGGGGTCCATGTCCAGACACGCCACCACCTCCGCCCGAGGACAGCTCTGCCAGCCCGGAAAATGGACGCTCCGGGCAATGCCCCCCGTTCCGATCATCCCCACACGCAGCTTCCCGCTCATTCTGCAACCTCCATCCCAACGTCCATGGATCGATCCCACTCGCCGATACCCGCCTCGGGTGACCCCGTCCGCGAGGCGATAGCGGTCTGTCTTAGCCGATTCCCCGCCGCTGTCAATCCCTAAGTGCCCGTCGTAGCAAGCGGAAAAAACGAGGGCGCCCGACTGGACGCCCCCGACGACACTCTGTCATTACATTCATATCCGTCCGAACCGGCCCCACGTCAGGCACCGGTTCGCATCAGACGTTCGGCAACGACCGGCCCACGCGGCGACGACGGCGAATAATCGCGCGGCCGCCCTTGGTCTTCATGCGGCTGCGAAACCCGCATTGGCGTTTCCGCTTGATGTAGCTGTTCCTCGGTTTCTTCATGCTGAAGCCCATGGGGCGTCTCCTTTCGGCTCAACCTCACTGCACGCCATCGCAACCGATGACGAGCCGAGGATTTTAATCCGCCAGCGCCGCTCTGTCAAGTAATCTTCGGTCCGCATCCCGGCCCATCCTCCCGGGGCGGCCGCCGATTTCGCGCGCCGGCCGCGATGCGCCCCCGGCCGCTCAGCCCCGGAGATTCTCGCACTTCTCGCTGCGCTCGGCCAGATCGACGAGGTGGCGGCGCTCTTCCTGGATAATCGTCTGAAACACCTCGCGCGCCGCCGCCGAGGCGCTGAAATGAAGCATCTCCTGGTAATAGAGCATCACGTCCCGCTCCACACGCATCGCCAGGCCCAGGGCGGCTATGTCGCTGTCGGTGTCGTCCAGCAGCCGACGTGCCGTCCCCTCGTCCGAGAAGACATGCGACTCCACCAGTCGCCGCATGTACCGGTCGATCTCCTCGTCGTCGAAATAGCCCTCGCGTCGCGGCTCCTGGAGCAGCCGCTCGTGCAGATCTTCAAACACCTTGATATGATCCCGCTCGTCGGAAGCCAGACGCTCGAACACCTTGCGCACGGCCGGATCCTTGGCTCTTGCCGCGGCATGCGTATAGAACGCCAGCCCGTTTCGCTCCATGTTCACGGCGATCTTGGCCGCCTCGACATCGTTGAACATCGTCTTCGCCATCGACTTCTCCTGGCAGGTGTAGTAAACGCTTCTATGCTGTCCGAAGCTTCTCGCGGCCGAAGGGGCTGATCTCACGCAGACGCCGGACGATCCCCGGCATGACCTTCAGCACGTGGTCCACCTCCTCGTCGGTCGTGTAGTACGACAGACTGAAGCGGACCGACCCATGAGCCGCCGTGAACGGCACCCCCATCGCCCGCAGGACGTGGCTGGGCTCGAGCGACCCCGTGGTGCAGGCCGACCCGCTCGACGCGCAGATGCCCTCCTGGTCCAGCATGAGCAGAATCGCCTCGCCCTCGATGAACTCGAAGCTGATGTTGGTCGTATTCGGCAGCCGGTGGGCTGTGTCGCCATTGACGCGGGCGTCGGGACACGTGGCCAGAAGGCCCTCTTCGAGGCGGTCGCGCAGCGCCCGAACCCGCGTGTTCTCGTCGTGGATCCGCTCGGCGGCCAACTCGGCAGCCCGGCCCAGGGCGATGATGCCGGGGACGGCCTCGGTGCCCGCGCGGCGATTGGACTCTTGGTGTCCGCCCCGCAGGAACGGCACGAAACGTGTCCCGCGGCGCACGTACAACGCACCGATCCCCTTGGGAGCATGCAGCTTGTGACCGGACAGACTCAGCATGTCGATGCTGCCGGCACGCAGGTTGATGGGCACTTTCCCCACGGCTTGCACTGCGTCGGTGTGGAAAATCGCCCCGTGCAGGTGAGCCAGCGCCGCGGCCTCCTCCACCGGAAAAATCGTTCCCGTTTCGTTGTTGGCCCACATCAGCGTCACGATGGCCGTGTCGTCGTCCACCGCTTCGCGCAACTGGTCCATGTCGAGCCGCCCGCGGCTGTCCACCCCCACTTCCGTCAGGCGATATCCCTCGCGGTCGGCCAGCCACTGGCACACATTCTGCACCGCCGGATGTTCCACGCGGCTCGTGACAATGTGCCGCCGCTTGGGCAAGCTGCGAATGGCCGAGTAGATGGCCGTCGAGTCGCTCTCGGTGCCGCAGGAAGTGAAAATGATTTCCTGCGGCTCGGCGCCAATCAGGGCCGCCAGACGCTCGCGGGCTTCTTCGATCCGCGCCGCCACCTGGCCGCCGAACGTGTGAATGCTCGACGGGTTGCCATAGAGTTCCTGGAAATACGGCAGCATGGCCTCCATCACTTCCGGAGCCACGCGAGTCGTTGCGTTGTTGTCGAAATAGGCCACCTTGGCCATGGCTTCCCCTTTCACGGCATCGCCGACGCAGACCTATTCCTCGGCCTGATGGACGACGATCCGGTCGCTGACGTGTTCGCGGAGCTTCTGCTCAACGACGCCCTTGAGGGTGAACTGGCTGACGCGACACGTGGAGCACCGGCCGCGCAGCGCCACTGTCACGTCGTCGCGGTCGATGTCCACGAGCTCGATATCGCCGCCGTCGGCCCGCAGGGCGGGGCGGATTTCGCGAGCGATGGTCTCTTCGATGAGACGCATCTTCTCGATATTCGTCAGTTTGCGCTTCGCTGGCGGTTGGGTCGCGGCCGTCGCGGCGGCCGTCGCCTGACCGGCAACGCGGTCGATGATCGCCTGGATTTCCCGGTGACATCCCTGGCACCCGCCACCGGCCTTGCAGTAGTGGGTCACTTCCTCGATGGTCTTCAGACCGTGGTCACGGACCACTTTCTCGATCAGCTTGTCCGTCACGCCGAAGCAGCGACAGACCACCTTGCCCTCTTCCTCCGGCGTGAACTTCTGGCCGCGGTAGCTGGCGATGGCCTTCTGGAGGGCCTCCATCCCCATGACGCTGCAATGCATCTTCGCCTCGGGCAACCCTTCCAGAAACTCGGCGATGTCGTCGTTCGTCAGCCGCGCGGCCTCGTCCAGCGTCATCCCCTTGATCATCTCCGTCAGGGCGCTGGAACTGGCGATGGCCGACGCGCAGCCGAACGTCTGGAACTTCGCGTCCACGATCCGCTCGTTCTCGTCGAGCTTCAGCATCAGCTTCAGCGCGTCACCGCATGTAATATTGCCCACCTCGGCCACGGCGTCGGGATTGGGTATCTCGCCGACGTTCCGCGGATGGAGGAAATGCTCTTTGACCTTCTCGCTATAGTCCCACATAGCCCATGTATCCTGACAATGGCCTCACCGGTCGAGCCGCCCCCCCTGCACTGGCCCGTCCGTTAGGGCATTGTATAGCCGCAACCGCCCGCCTTCAAGCGCCGCACGGGAAAGCAATTCGCTCGGCACGTCGGGTGGAATTGCGTGCATTGCCCTGGAACGTTGTGTATACTATGTTGATTTGTCCGGCCGCTGCGGCGGCCGGGACAGTCCGAGGCGCCCGCAGGACACAGACGGGCGCATGGGCCTTGGGCGGCGCAAGCGTGTTGTGCCCCGAGTGCCCCGAGCCCGGTGCGGCGCGTTCCCACATCGAGGCGTTCAACGGGTCAGCGACCTGCGGCCAAAGGCTTGGCCGCTGTCCGGCGGCCCCAAGGCGCCTCCAGCCCGCCACGAGCGTATCTTTGTTTGCCGTGGGTGTTCAGAAAGGCGTGTCTTGACCAGCAGTATCCGCAGTGAGACCCATAACGTTTCGTTCCGTGACCTTCCGTTCCTTGAGACCATCCAGAAGGACCTGGCTGCCGCCGGATTTGTGCGGCCGACGCCGATCCAGGCGGCGGCGATTCCTCCGGCGCTGGAGGGCCGCGACCTGATCGGCCTGGCGCAGACCGGCACCGGCAAGACGGCGGCGTTCGCGCTGCCGATCATCCAACGTCTGGCCCAGCGGCTGGAGTTGGCGGCACTGGTCCTGGCGCCGACGCGCGAACTGGCCGTGCAGATCACGGGCGTGTTCCAGCAACTCGGCCGCTCCAGCGGCATCCGCGCGGCGACGATCGTCGGCGGCGTCCCGATGGACCAGGACCTGAAGGCCCTGCGCAGCTGGCCGAACGTGCTCGTGGCAACGCCCGGGCGGCTCATGGACCACATCCAGCAAGGCACCGTTTACCTGAACGAGATCGAGGTGCTTGTGGTCGATGAAGCCGACCGCATGCACGACATGGGCTTTATCCCGCAGATCCGCTACATCGTGCTCCGCCTGCCCTCGCAGCGGCAGACCATGATGTTCACCGCGACCATGGACAAGGAAGTGGAGAAGGTGATCCGCGAGAGCATGCGCGACCCGGTGCGGATCCAGATCGGCCAGCGCGGCGCGCCGGCCCAGCGGGCCGAGCAGCGACTGTACGCGGTTCACGAAGAGGAACGCACGCCGCTGTTGCTGAAGCTGCTGCGCGACAACGGCGACAGCCGCACGCTGGTCTTCGTCCGGACGAAACGCGGCGTGGACCGGCTGATCCGGTCGGTGCGCCACGCGGGACTGACGGCGGCGTACATTCACGGCGGGCGTCAGCAAGCCGACCGCGACGAGGCCATGGCATCGTTCCGCGACGGCCGGTGCCGTATCCTGATCGCGACCGACATTGCCGCCCGCGGGATCGACGTGGCGGACATCGGGCACGTGATCAACTACGATTTTCCGCGTCACCCGGAGGACTATGTTCATCGCATCGGCCGCACGGCCCGGGTGGAGGCGAGCGGCCTGGCGATCAGTTTCGTGACACGGGCCGACCGGCGGTGGCTGTCGGATGTCAAGAAGCTGATCGGCGACGCCCTGCCGCCGTTGCAGCCCTCGCCGCTGAGCGGCCAGGGGCACGGGCCGGACGACGAGCCGGCCGGCGGCCCGTCGCGTCACCATCACGGCAAGAGCCATAGCCGTAGCCGCCGTCGGCGTCGCGGCGGACAACGACGCGAGGGCCAGTCGGGCAACGACGCGCCGAAGACCGGGACTGCGGCCAACGGCGTCACCCACGCCGCCGCCGTCACCGCCACCGAGACCGTCCTCAACGCCGTGTCGTCAGCCGCGGGCAACGGCCCCGCGGCCACGGGCGACAGTCCCGGGAAGAAGAAAAGGCGCCGCCGTCGTGGCGGTCGCCGGCATCGCAAGAACAAGGGCGGCACCTCGCAGAACCCCGGTTCGCCCGACGCCACAGGGGGCACACCGCCTTCGGGAACGGAATCGTCTTGACCTCGGGCGGCTCGGGGAGTATAGTGCTGCATGACAAGTAAATAGGCAGTTGCTTCATCGAGAGTGGCTGAGGGACGGGCCCAATGACGCCACAGCAACCGATTGCAACGGACCTCCTGCGGTTCCGCGCAATGTCAGGTGCTAAATCCCGCCCCCCCGCGTCGGGGGGAAAGATGAGGGACCGGCACGACAAAAGGATTGTCCACAGCCTCTTCCCCATCGGAAGAGGCTTTTTTTGTGCCGCAATCCGACAAACACCCCTGCGGCAACTGCGGAAAGGACGGTTGTACCATGACCCAGACGAACAGACAGCGAGGCCTGGCGACGCGGTGCCTCCACGCCGGCTACGAGCAGCCCGATCCGACGACCGGCGCCCGCGCGGTGCCCATTTACCAGACATCGAGCTACTGCTTCAAGGACGCCGACCATGCGGCGCGGCTCTTTGCGCTCCAGGAGGCCGGCAACATCTACACGCGGCTGAGCAACCCCACGACCGACGTGCTGGAACGTCGCGTGGCCGACCTGGAGGGGGGGACGGCCGCCGTGGCCTTCGCCAGCGGCATGGCCGCCATCACCGGCGCCCTGACCGCCCTGCTGCGCCAAGGCGACCAGATCGTGGCGTCCACGCGGCTCTATGGCGGCACGGTGACGCTCTTCACGCACGAGCTGCCGCGCTACGGCATCACGGTCAACTGGGTCGATAGCGACAACCCGGCCGACTTCGCCCGGGCCGTTACGCCGGCCGCCAGGGTGCTCTACACCGAAACCATCGGCAACCCCGCGCTGAACGTGGCCGACATCGAGGGCCTGGCCGACGTAGCCGAGGGCGAGGGCCTGCTGCTGATGATCGACAATACGGCGGCCAGCCCGGCCCTGTGCCGGCCGCTGGAGCATGGGGCTCACGTCGTGGTCCACAGCCTGACGAAGTTCCTGGGCGGCCACGGCACGAGCATCGGCGGTCTGGTCGTCGATGGCGGCACGTACGACTGGACCGACGGACGGTTTCCCGACCTGGTGGAGCCGGACGCCAGTTACCACGGCGTGCGGTTCGCCGAGACGTTCGGCCCGACGGCGTTTGCCACGAGGCTGCGCACCGGGCCTCTGCGAAACACCGGCGCGTGCCTCAGCCCGTTCAACGCGTTTCTGATCCTGCTAGGGATCGAGACCTTGACGCTCCGGATGGAACGCCATGCCGCCAACGCCCAGGCCGTGGCGGAATACCTTGAAAAGCATCCCAAGGTGAAACGGGTCTATTATCCCGGCCTGGCGTCGCACGCGACGCGGCCGCTGGCCGAGCGCTATCTGCCGCAGGGGTGCGGCGGCCTGGTCGGGTTCGAGATTGCCGGCGGGGTGGCGGCGGGCCGGCGGTTCATCGAGTCGCTCGAGCTGTTCAGCCACCTGGCCAACATCGGCGATGCCAAGAGCCTGGCGATTCATCCGGCCTCGACGACGCACCAGCAGTTGTCGGAGTCGGAACTGTTGGCCGCGGGCGTGACGCCGAGCTTCGTCCGCCTGAGCATCGGCCTGGAGAACATCGAAGACATCTTGGCCGACCTGGAACAGGCCCTGGCCAAGGCATAGCGGGAGTGGGGACGGATGTCGATTGACGATGATGTGGAAATCAAAGGGCAGAGCGTCGGCTTGGTGAAGACGCAGAGCTTCACCTTTGCCGCGCCGCCGGAGCCGATGCGCCTGGAGAGCGGCGCGACGCTGGGCCCCGTGACACTGGCGTACGAGACGTACGGCCGGCTGAACGACGACCGCAGCAACGCAGTGCTGGTGGTCCACGCACTGACCGGCGATGCGCATGCGGCGGGGCGACATTCGCCCGACGATCGCAAACCCGGATGGTGGGACCTGATGATCGGTCCGGCCAAGCCGATCGACACGGACAAGTACTTTGTCATCTGTTCGAACATCATCGGCGGATGCAAGGGCTCGACGGGCCCCAGCAGCATCAACCCCGCGACGGGCAAACCCTATGCGACGGATTTCCCGATGGTGACCCTCGGCGACATGGTCCGGGCCCAGGCCGCCCTGGTGGACCACCTCGGGATCGAGCGCCTGATGAGTGTCGTGGGCGGCAGCATGGGCGGCATGCAGGTGATCGAGTGGGCACTGGCGTACCCGGACCGGGTGGCGAGCATTGTGCCGATCGCCACGGCCGCCCGGCAGAGCGCCCAGAACATCGCGTTCGACGAGGTCGGACGCCAGGCGATCATGAAGGACCCGAACTGGAACGGCGGCCACTACTACGGCGGCCAGGCCCCCACGGCGGGACTGGCCATCGCGCGGATGATCGCCCACATCACATATCTGAGCGAACACTCCATGCGCGAGAAGTTCGGCCGGCGCCTTCAGGACAAGGACGCCTACGGTTACGATTTCGGCACGGAGTTCCAGGTCGAGAGCTACCTGCGCTACCAGGGCGACGCCTTCATCAAGCGGTTCGACGCCAACAGCTACCTCTACATCACCCGGGCCATGGACTACTACGACCCGACGACGAAGTACGGCGGCGGCTCGCTCGTCGCGGCGTTCGAGCGGCTGCGGCCCGAGATGCGCGCCCTGGTCATCAGTTTCACCAGCGATTGGCTCTATCCGACGGCCGAGTCCAAGGAAATCGTCCGGGCGCTGAAAGCCAACGGCATTCCGACGACGTTCCTCGAGGTGCCGTCGAACTACGGGCACGACGCCTTCCTGCTGCCGAACGACCTGATGGAGTCGGCCATTCGCGGTTTCCTGGCGGCCGTGGCCAAGGGAGGCCGACGATGACCCACAACATGCGGCGACGCCGCGTCGATTACGAGCTGATCGAGGAAATGATCGCCCCGGGCAGCCGCGTGCTCGATCTGGGCTGCGGCGACGGAACGCTCTTGCAGGAACTGATCGAACAGAAGAACGTCGTGGGCCGCGGCGTCGAGATCAATGATCAGCGCGTCCTGGAATGCGTGGACCGCGGATTGGCGGTTTTCCACGGCGACCTGCTCGAAGGGCTCAGCTACTACGGCGACCGGTCGTTCGACACCGTCATTCTCAGCCAGACGCTTCAGCAGACGCTCGATCCGCGCAAGGTGCTGCGCGAAATGCTCCGCGTCGGCAAACAGGCCATCATCAGCTTCCCGAACTTCGGCCACTGGTCGGTCCGCTTGCAACTGGTCTTCACCGGTCGCATGCCTCGGACGCGCCACCTGCCGCACCAGTGGTACGATACGCCGAACGTTCACCTGCTGACGGTCCGCGACTTCCGCGAGTTTGCCGAGAAGGAAGGCACACGCATCCTGCGCGAGGTGTTTCTGAACCTGAGCGGCCGCCGCATGATCCCCCTGTTGGAGAACTGGCGCGCCTCGACGGCCATCTTCCTGCTGGAAAAAACCTGAGCCGCCAGACGTCCCCGGGAGCAGGCCCACGATCAGTTCGTCGGACCCGGCACTTGCAACCATGGACTGCGGGCTTACAATAGGCGTCGTAATCTGGCCTTCCTCCGGGGCGTGGCGGACGGCGCATGGACAGCTTCAGCGATGAAGACCTGATGCTTCGGCTGCAACGGAACGACGACGGCGAAGCCTTCGCCGAGCTGTTCCGCCGTCACCGTGCCGGCATCACCAGCTACACCTGCCGCCTGGTCCGCGACGCCAACGAGGGCGAGAACCTGGCCCAGGAAACCTTCCTGCGAATGCTCCAGAAACGCGACCTCTACCGCTATCCCCGCAAGCTTTCCACCTGGCTGTTCACCATCGCCCGAAACCTGGTGACCGATTACCAGAAAAAGAAAAAGGCCATGACGAGCGAGTCGTTCGACCTGATGGCCGACTCGCAGGACGGCGGCCACGCCTGGCGGCCCGACGTGGCGGCCATGGAGGAGGAATCGTTGCGGCTCTTGCGCGGGGCCATCGAATCCCTGCCGCCGCAGCACCGCGAGGTGTTGGTACTACGTGCTTTCCACAACCTGAGCTACCGCGAAATCGCCGAGATCGTGGACTGTCCCGAATCGACTGCCCGCAGCCGCATGGACTACGCCCTGAAGGAGCTTCGCGCCGTGTGGCAGCGACTGGATCGAAAAAAGACCGGAAATCCGTAGCGTATGGGCCGCCGCCACTCGTACTAGTCTGTGAGGAACCGTTTCGAGGAATCGCCACGTCCGCCAGGTCTGCCCGTGTCCGGCCCGAGACGCCCAACGATCCGACGCGCGCCGCCACGAGACGGTCGGCCGACGTGCCGAACGAGGTATGTGCCGAACCATGAGCTGCGAGCAGTGCCCGCTCCATCTGCTGTATGAGTATGCCCGGGGCGCCCTGGGCAGCGACGAGACCGCGCGCGTGGCAGCCCACGTGGGCGCCTGCCTGCAATGTCGGCAAACGCTCGACGGCCTGCGCGGGCTCGGCATGGACCTGGAGCGGCTTCGGGCGGCGACACATCGCGATCTGCCGGACAGCTCCGCCGACCGTGTCCTGCTCCGGGCGGCGCAGGATCTCTATCGTCACGCCGCGGTGCGAAGCAGCGTGCGGCGGTCGGCGTCGCCGCCACGTCGCCGACTAGTCTTGCGACAGTTGCTGATGCCCGTGGCCGCCGTCATCATCGTCCTGCTGGGCCTGCGGCTGGTCGGCCCGCTGGTCCAGCCGCCACGCTACCAGGCCCTGGATTATCTCTACGCCGACGCCAAGCACGTCGCCACCGTCACCGGCATCCACGAGCTTCAGCCACGGGCCCTCAGTGCCCTGGACGAAGCCGTTGCCGCCGAGAAGCCTGACGTGCTCCGCGTGGCCAATCTGCAACTGGTGCATTACATCACGCGCCGGGCGGCCGAGCCCGAGCAGATTCAAGATGTGCACTTTCTGCTGAAGCGATTGAAAGACGCCGACCACGCGTCGGCATCGGCAGCCGCGGCAACATCCCCGTCGGCCACGATACCGCCGTGGCAGACCGGCGCCGTGGCGGCCGGAGCGAATCCCGCGCAGCAGGCGGCCCGGTTGATCCGCACCGGGCGGTACAACGACGCCTACCGGCTCCTGGCCGGCAGCCACAGGCCGGAAGTCCAGGCCCTGGCCGCCTATGCGGCCCTGAGGTCCGACCGGTTGCAAGAAGCCCGCGAGACCATCGAGGCCCTGCGCGCCCTGGGCGGCCCCGAGCACGGCATCGCCCCACTGCTTCAGGCCGAGCTGGCCATGACGGAGAGCCGCTTCGACAAGGCCGCCGACTACTTCGCCGCCGCGGCCAACCAAATCGACAACCGCCTCTGGTTCCAGGCCGGGTATCTCTGCAAGTACGAAATCGGCGACGACACCCTGGCCGCACAGTATTTCGAGCGGACCGCTGACGCGGAAGTGGCCAGTCACGTCGCGCGTCGTTTCCACGAGGACGTGCGCGTGGCCCGCAGCCGCATGGCACTCATGGAAGAGAACTACGAGGCCTATGCCCTCGGCCCGCTGCCGGACGCCTGGAAACTCGTGCCGACGCATCCCGAGGAGTTCATGATCGCCGAAATCGACGGTTCGCGCGTGCTGAAGCAGAACGAAATGGGCCACCGCGGCGGCAAGCTCGTCGCGGGGTTCCCCGGCTGGTACGATTACGTCATGAGTTGCGACTTCCGCGTGCTCCAGGCCGAAGCCGAACCGCAACTGGATTTTGTCGTGTACGACCTGGGCAAGAGCCACTATGCCGTGGAGTTTGCCAACCGTTCCGCACGGCTCCAGATCAAGAGCCGCCAGGGTCCCGAGGCAGTCGTCAGCCGGCCCGAAAACGCTCAGTTGCAGTTACCGGGGTCGCTGACCGACGGACGCTGGTGGCGCGTGACCATCGAGGTCCGCAACGTCAGTCCAGACGCCACACAGGTGACCGCTACCGTGGTCCCGCGCGACGCCTCGGACCCCGCCGCCGAGACCGCCACCTTCACCTGGACCGATCGGACCGACGGCGATCTGCCGCCGCAGCGCCGCGGCCGCATCGGATTCCGCGTCGGCGGCGCGGAGGTGGCGTTCGACAACCTCGTGGTCGTACCCAGCCGCCAGAACTGATCTCCGGCGAGCACCCTACTCGCGCAGGGCAACACGAAACGCCCGCCGGAACATCGAAGCAGAGGCCGCCTCCCAGCGCGCCTCTGCTTTCTTCTGGTCCCGGCGTTCCCACGATCCCCCTCCCCCTTCCGGGGGGGGGAGGCGCTGCCGAGCGTTCAGCCGGGCGCGGCGAGGGGCGAACGGGGCAAATCCGTCGCTGCGTCTACTGCTACTGCGGGGCGGCTCGCGCAGCGGCGTCGCATCGATCCTTGCCCTCACCGATGCACGAACCGGGCGCGCCGCCGGCGCAGGGCCTCCGTCACGGCAATCGTCTGCACGGTCTCGGCCACCGTCGGCCCCGGCAGCGCACCGCCTCCCCCTACGACCGGTCCGTCTGGCTTTTTCCCTCCAGCCGCTCGACCCGGATATGCCTGAAATACCGATGGTCCACCACCCGTGCCGCCTGAAACGCCGCGATGCCGCAGGCCAGACCGAGAATCGCGCCGCACAGTTCCGGCTCCAGCCCCAGCAGGTCCGTCCACCACGGCCACCGCATGCCCAGTTGCAGTCCGGCCACGCCCGAGGCCACCGGCAGTGCGAACACCAACACCATCGACAGCCACGGACTGGCGTGCGGCACCTCGACCGCCACGCGGTCGCCCACAACGACGCCTTCGGTCAGCGGCACGCGCAGGCGCATCTCCTTGCCGCCGCCAAGGACCTCGCACGCACGACACTGGTTGCACATCTGCGGCCGCGCGGCATCCATCCGCACGTCCATCTTCGTCCTGCCGATAGCTACGACCGTGCCCGTTTCTTTCATGGCGTCAGCATAGCGAACCTTCGTCGGCAAGGGAAGCGCCTGCCCCGGCGGCTGCAGCCATCTTCTGCTCACGCCTCGTCCGGTCGCGGCAGGTCGGCGATCTTGGCCACGCGGTACGACAGGCCGCTCTGGGTCACTTTCTGATTGAGCGGCAGGAGCAGGTACCGGCCCAGTTGGTTGTCGCTGTAGAGAATGATGTGACGGGAGTTGGGCATCTTGAAGCCCATCTGCGACGGTTGGTGGCCGACGATCAGGACGTCGCAGCCCACGTGGCGGCAGAAGATGCGGGCGGCCATGTCGTCCTGGTTGCGGCCCCAGAGGAAACTGTAGAGCTGGCTCTCACGCGTGAAATCGTCGTCGCCGAGCGGCCGATCGAACATGTCGTAATTGAAATCGGCCAGAGCGGCCAAGTGCGGCGTCGAGTGGCTGATCCAGACGCGGTTGGGCGTCTTGATCGCCAGGGGCAGCGCCCGGAAGAAATCGCAGTAGGCCCGCTTGACCTCGGCGGCCTGCGACCCGTAGGCGTGCCGGAGCCCTTCGGCGAAACTCTGGGTCAGATTGATCGAGCCTTTGCGGAGCTGAATGCCGAGCATCTCGGCCACGTCGTGGTTGGCCAGCAGGATGTGGACACGCTCCGGGTAATCGATCTTTAGCCGCGCGGCCTCCTCCAGCAGTTGCCACGACAGGTCGCCGCCCTCGGCATCCGTGGGACCGCCGTGGATCAGCTCGTGCAGCACCAAGTGCCGGTCGGGATGGTGTTCGAGGTCGGCGAAGGCCAGGATGCGATCGAAGTTGGGTCGGCAGCCGTGAACGTCGCCCGTGACCAGAATCTCCCCGTGATCGGGCATGTAAAGAACGTTACCCCGGCGCTTCGGATCGCGCCGGGCCAGCACGGCAGCACGGCCCATCGTGTCGATGACTTCGCCGGCGTTGCCGTCAGGGGCATGCCTTAGATCAATGTCCCAGTCGTCGGCGGCCAACGTGTACGCCCCTCCCCCGTACCCGCTAGGTGGGAACCGCGGCCGGGGCCGTCATTGCGGGCGAGCCTTGCCGCGGTATTTCTCGCCCACGCGGCGGAACAGGTCCCCGGCGGGCAGTTGTGGTCCCGGACACGAGACCGCCGCCACATCGCTGTGCATCAGCACGTCGGTCAGCGGAATCGAAAACCGGTCGCTCAAAGTATATACAAGGTTGGCCAGCGTGTCCATTTGTTTAGCGGTGGGTTTGTGCCGCCCAAAATCCCCGACCAGAGTCACCGTGATACCGTATTGCCGGATCATGGCATAATCCGACGGGGCAACCCGAAGAAGCGGCTCGGCCGAAGAAATCGGGGAGTCGAAGGCCGTTTCCTGGCGTAGCCAGCGGTCGGTGCAGACCAGGGCGCCGTCGGCCACACCGCGACCGTTACCAATCAGAAAATGGCAGGCGGGTTCGCCGGTCGGGGCCACGCCGCGCCGCCGAGCCAGTTCCAGGCTCTGGACGTCGCCCTGCTGCGTAGCGGTGTGGTGAAGGATGATGAACCGCCACGGCCGCAGAGGAGCCATGCCCGCGGGAAAAATCGCCGACGATGGACGCTGATCGGCTGCAAGTCCACTGTGAGGAGGCGGCATAACGGCTGAGCACAACGCCACGCCCACGGCCATGGCGACCAGGAGCGAGGCCAGCATCGTGCCGACCCGCTTCACGTTGACCGCGTCGCTGCGTTTTCTGCCGGACATCGCCACCGCAGCGACCGAGACAGCGGGCGCGGCCGAAGTCGGCGGCGGCAGGGAACCAGCCGGCGACGCCGGGGCGCTGTCGCCCTGCGACGGCAAAGAAGGCGTAGAGGAAGCAGACGAGGGCGTCGGAGTGTCCAAGGCATTTCTCCGCAGTATCATCCGCTGCACGGCGGCAGCGGGCTTTGACGTTGAAAAAAGTTGCTTATCCGCTATGCTATGGCCTTGCACGGGCCTGTAGCTCAATCGGATAGAGCAACTGCCTTCTAAGCAGTAGGTTCCGCGTTCGAGTCGCGGCAGGCCCGCTTTCTTCCGGGCTGACGGTCGGCCGGATCGGCAGGAAGACGCCTGCTCCGATATTCTTCGGCAATCCGGCCGCTTGTTTTTCAGCGTATCGTGCTCCCAGACAGCGTATCACAACAGGAAGCCGCCGTCGATGAAGATCGAGACGTTCACCCTCGGGTCGTTCATGGTCAATTGCTACCTGATCACCAGCGACGACGGCCGCCACGGCGTCCTGATCGACGCACCCGAAGAGATCGAAACGGTGCTGGACGTCTGTGACCGCCGCGGCCTGGAGCCGTCGGTGCTGGTCAACACCCACGGCCACGTGGACCACATCATCGGCAACGAAACCGTCAAACGGCACTGGCCCGGCATCCAACTGGCCATCCATGCCGACGACGCGCCGAAACTGGCCAGCAGCCTGCGGAACCTGTCGGTCCTGATGGGCATGGCCGTCAAAAGCCCCCCGGCCGACCGTCTCCTGGCCGACGGCGACCGCATCGTCTTCGGCGACGAAAGCCTCGACGTGCTACACATCCCCGGCCACAGCGCCGGCGGCATTGCCCTGGCGTCGCGGCCGAAGTCCGGCCCGCCGGTGGTCTTCACCGGCGACACGCTCATGGCCATGAGCGTCGGCCGCACGGATTTTCCGGGGTGCAGTTGGGCGCGGCTCGAAAAGGCCATCCGCGAGAAACTACTCACGCTGCCGGACGAGACGGTCTGCTACCCCGGCCACGGACCGACCACCACCATCGGCCTCGAACGCACCAACAACCCTTATATCAACGGTGAATGACGCCAACCGGCCCGCGTCTGTCTGGCTTGCCCCGCCTGTCGCAGACAACGCCTTCGGCCTCAGCCGAGGTGCTGGCGGACTGCCATGAACACGAGCAGGGCCAGCCATGCGACATAAACGGCCACGGCCGCCTGAAACGGTCGCCGCGACGGCGCCGAAAGCACTGCCAAGTCGGGTTTGGAAGGGTTTCTGTGTCGCCGTGCAGCCAAGGAACGTGCTCCCGAACGGGTGACTTGGGTTCTATGTTAGTCTCCGCCGGCCTCGCACCCGCCACGCGGGCGGATCATCGTTGCGGCTTCAGCTGGATGCGAAACGACTCATCAAACGCCTCGCGGAAGTCGTACACATTGTCGAAGTCGTCGATCGAGTCGGTCTCGGTCTTGCGCAGCAGTTCGGCGTCGATCATGGCGAAGACAATGCGGCCGAAGTCGTTGGTGGAATGGATGTTCCACGATTCCAACACACGCCTGGCCATGAATCCGAATTGCTCCAGGGCCAGGTCGCGGGCCCCTTCGCACAGTTCGGCGCCGGTGACGTGGCCTTCACGGTCCAACAGCCGGACCGTATGGGCCAGGGCCTCGCTGACAAATTCGTAGGCCTCGCGCGGATAACGCTTGTTGCGGCGAAGCAGTTCGGTCAGCTTCTTTTCGCCGTCGGCATCGTACGTAGCCATCAGACGTTCCTCGCGGTCGCTCACTGCGGCGATCCGCCGGCATCCGGGGCGGCGCCCGGGCGGCCGTCGCCCCCGGGATCGCTCCTGCCGCGACGATGACTGCGCCGACCGCGGCGACGCCTGCCGCGCGATCGGCCGTCCCGGTCGCCCTCGCGGCGATCCTGCGGCGGGCGCGAGGGTTGGCCCCCGCCCGCCTCGTTCGACCCACCACCGGCGGCCCCGCCGTCCCCGCGGTCCTCGCCGCCGGATACAATCCCCAAATCCTCAAGCACCGCCCGGGGAACGCCCAGACCGCGGTCTTCCTTCCCATTTTCTCGGCCGGCCGCTCCGGGCGCCCCGTTGCGGTCGCCCCTGGATTTGCGACGGCGCCGCCCGCGACGACGACGCTTCGACGAGGGCTGCTGCTGTCCGGAGCCGGCCTCGCTTGTTGCTGCAACCTCTTGCGGCCCAAGGACTTCTTCGTCGGCCGCGCGGACATCGGCTTCGGTCTCCGACGCCGCGACACTCGGTGCCGGCGGGCGACGGTCGTCCCAACGGGTTTCCGGACGGTCCGGCCGACGCATCGACGAGCCGTCCTCGCGGTCCGGCGACCGGTCTGGCCCCTCCGGGCGACGGCCCATGGGCCGCGCTGGACGCGACGCCATCGCCTCCTGCACCTGCGCCTCGGTCAGGTCGCGGGCCAGCAGTGCGTCCAACGGAACCACATGCACCTTGCCTCCGATGAACACCTTGACCAACTGCGTCAGGATGTCGCCGCCGATGACCTTGCCGGGCCCCATTTCCGTGAGGACGAAGCTGTTCTTGCGAGGCAGGGCCTTCTTAAGCTCTTCATAGGTCTCGTTTTCGAACCGCAGGCAACACATCAGGCGACCGCAGCGGCCGCTGATCTTGCTCGGGTCGAGCGTGGCCTTCTGCACCTTGGCCATCTTCATCGAAATGGGCTGAAACTCCTTGATGAAGGCCCGGCAACAGATGAATTGGCCGCAGCGCTCGTAGTCGGCCAGGAGCCGCGCCTCGTCCCGAACGCCGATCTGCCGCATCTCGATCCGCGTCTGAAACTCGTGGGCCAGATCCTTGACCAGGTCGCGGAAATCGACGCGGCTCTCGGCCAGGAAGTAGAAAATGATGCGGTCGCCGCCGAACAGATACTCGACGTCCACCAGTTGCATCGGGAGCTTGCGTTTGCGGATTTGCTCGTCGCAGAACTTCCGTGCGCGGGCTTCGCTTTGGTGCAAGTGCTTTTCGTCCGTCAGGTCGTCGTGCGTCGCAATGCGCCGGACGGATCCCATGCGGCGCAGGGGCTTGCCTTCGTAGGTCAGTTGCGGCGAGCCCTTGCACAGAACGGTGCCGATCTCCAGGCCGCGGTCGCTCTTGATGACGACCCGCGTATGCCGCGGAATGTCGCCGATCTTCGAGCGGAACAGGCCCAGGGCGTTCATTCGGCCGTACCGAACACAGACGAGCGTTTCGTCCGGGCCGGGGGCTTCCTGGTCGGCGTCGTGGTCGGCCCCGACGGCCTGATCGCCCGCAGCGCCGGACTGCGGCACGTCGGTCTGGAGCGTCTGGCCTTCGACGAACAAGTCGGCCGGCGACGTGTCGCCGACCGGAGCCGCCTTATCGTCCAGCACGGATGGAGCCACAGCCCCGGCGGCCTCGGGGCCGTCGTCGGACACAGTGGAATCCGCCGGCGGGGACGCCGGTTGTGAGGAAACCGGGTTGTCGGACCGGACGGGCTCGCCGTCCTGGTGGATGTCAGTCATGCTTCTGCAGAATCCTTCCGCTTTGTCGCAGACCGGCGTTGGGCGAGCGACGCGTCGCCCATGCCGGCCAAGACCGTGGCATTATAGGCCCCCGACGCCGTGGCGGCAACGATATTAGTGACCGCCGCGACGGCGAGGGGGCGGCCCCGAACGATGAATCTCCACAGGACACTCGGGCAGGCTCTCCAGGAAGAGCCGCCCATAGCGTTTCGTAACGACCCGGTTGTCGAGGATAACGACGATGCCGCGGTCGTCCCGGGTGCGGATCAGCCGCCCGATCCCCTGTTTCAACCGCAGCACCGCCTCGGGAATCTGATAGTCCATGAACGGGTTGCCGCCCTGGCGTCGAATCTCGTCGATGCGGGCCTCGGTCACGGGCTGATCGGGCACGGCGAAGGGCAGTTTCGTGATGATGACGTTCGACAGGCTTTCGCCCGGCACGTCCACGCCCTGCCAGAAACTCTCGGTGCCGAGCAGGACGCTGTGGATATCCTCGCGGAAACGTTCGAGCATGACGTTTCGCGGCAGTCGGCCGCCCTGCTGGAACATCTGGATGCCCATGGACTTCAGCGGCTCGCGAATCAGGTCCGCCACCTGGTTCAGCATCCGGTAGCTGGTGAACAGAACGAACGCCTTGCCCTCGGTCAGGCGGATGTAGTGGAGAATGCGTTCGACGGCCCGCGGCACAAATGTATCCAGCGAATTCGGATCGCCCAGGCCGGCCTCCACGTGGACAACCATCTGCTCGGCATAGTCAAATGGACTGCCGAGCCGGACCTCCAGCGGATCGATCAGACCGAGACGACTTTTGATGTAATCGAAGGGAGCTTCCGTGCCGACGGCCAGCGTGGCGCTGGTCAGCACAGCGCAATCGACGTGCATGAACAGTTGCTGTCGCAGCAACGTCCCGACGTGGATCGGCTGGCAGTGAAGGACGACACGGTCGGCGGCGCCGGCGAGGGCCGGATCGCCGTCGGTTTCCACCCAGTACACCGATTGTTCGCGAGCCTGGCCGATGAAGTCGGCCACCGATGCCGAAAGGTTCATGCAACGGTCCATCGCGCCGGCCACTTCCAGGCGGTCGTCCTCCTGGGGACACCGCTTGAGCAGACCGCGCAGGACCGTGTGCAGCGCGCCCAGGGCCGGCGACAGAGGATTGGGCACGACGTCGGGCTCGATGATGCGGCCATTGGCCCGGGCCTGGGAGGCGACGTAATCGCGAATGCTGTCGAACAACTCGGCGGCGGCGACCGAGGCCGCCCGCACCGCGTCGAGGGCGTCCTTGTCACGGAATCCGGCCAGCAGCCCGCGATCGGTCTGCGCATTGTAGAGGCCGTCCAGCAGGTAACGGACCTGGCCCGAGGCCACCTCGAGGCCGAAGGCGTCGCTGGCCACGGATTCCAGGTTGTGGGCCTCGTCCACGACCAGCAGCGAATACGAGGGCAGAAACTCGCTGCCCTCGGCCCGGATGGCCAGATCGCTCAGCAGCAGCGCGTGGTTCACCACGAGCAGATCGGCCTGCATCATCCGCCGCCGCATGCGCTGGTAGAAGCATTTGCCCTCGTGGGGACACTTGCGGCCAAGGCAATTGCCCTGCTCGCTGGCGACGCGCGACCAGATGCGCGGCGACGGCTGCGGATCGAGGTCCGAGAGCGTCCCGTCCTCGGTTCGGTAGGCCCACTCGACGATCTGCTTGAGCTGGGCCACGTCGTCATCGGTGACGAACAGCGTGGCGGCGCGTTGCGTGGCCCTCTCCAGGCGGCGCAGACACAGGTAGTTGTTGCGCCCCTTGACCAGGACGGCCCGGAACTCCTCAGGCCAGACCGAGGCCAGCAGCGGAATGTCCTTGGCCATCAACTGTTCCTGGAGGCTGATCGTGTAGGTGGAGACGACGGCCCTGCGGCCGTGCTCGGTCGCCTGCGCCAGACAGGGAACCAGGTAAGCAAAGCTCTTGCCGACGCCCGTGCCGGCCTCAACGACGAGATGGCGGTTGGCCCGCTGGGCCTGCTCGACGGCCTCGGCCATGGACAACTGTTCCTGCCGGAACTCGTAGTGCGACAAACGCGACGCAATCGGTCCGTCGGGGCCGAGGAACTCCTTGACACGGATCACGGCAACCGGTTCTCCCTTCCCGCTCGGCGGCCGCGCTCAGGCGGAGCGGCGCCAGGGCTCTTCCGGGGGCGGCATCGGGGACGGCTCGTTACGGGCACTCGGCGGCCAAGTGCGCCGCGGTCCAGGTGGCGGCGAAGTTCACGAACCGTGAGCACTGGGCCTTGCACCCTTTCTGCCCGTATTCGGTGCGCCAGTCGGGGGCGGTGAAGTCGATGCCGATCAGGTCGTGACAGGCGGTGTAGTTGAACTCGCGGTTGAAGGCTTCCACGAGCTCGGAGGCCCACTCGTTGGCCTTCTCCTTCTCGGCGGCGTGGCTGTTCAGGCCGAGCCGCGCGACGCCCAGACCCAGGGCCATCACGCCGCCAGTGATCGCGCCGCAAATCTGGCCGGTGTGGCCGACGCCGCCGCCCATGCCGGTGGCCAGCGCCGGCAGGCAGCCGCAGTCGTACCCCATCGCCCGCGCCACGGCCGTGGCCACCGACTCGCAGCAGTTGTAGGCCTTTTGTTGGTACAACTCCTCGGCCGCCTCGCCCACAAGCTTCGGATCCGTCATATCGTCCTCCGCAGTTGTGTTCCGTCGTGCTGGGTCCCCGTCCGTTCACCAACGCCGATACACATACAAACCGGGATTATAGGACACCGACGCGTCTATGGCAACAGCGGTCTCAGTCTCGTGATCGCCGCTGACCTCGAGACTCAGACCAGACAACGGAAGGCCATGATGGATTTGACGATCAGGTGAATGCCTACGACCGACAGCAGCACGTAAACGATGCCCGTGAAATGCGTCTGCCGCAGGCGGCGGTTCAGGGCCACGCCCAGCATCGATCCGGCGACAATGCCCGGAGCCAGCCACACAGCCGCCGCCAGCGTTTCCCGGTTCATCATGCCGAGGGCGACATACAGAGGAATCTTGATCTGGTTGGCGATCCAGAAGAAGAAGCTGGTGGTGGCGGCGAACCGATCCTTGGGCATGTCGTGACGCAGCATGTAGATCGTGGCGATGGGGCCGGCGGCGTGAGCCAGCATCGTCGTGACGCCAGCGGCGGTGCCGAGGGCAGCGGTTTCCCAGAACCCGGGGCGAGGAGCCGGAGGTTGCGGGGCGCCGGCATCGGCCGACGTGGGCAGTGGCGAGGTCCGCGTCGCGCTGCTCGTGCGTTGCCGCGACAGTTGCAGCGCCACGAAGCCCAGCGCGATCAGGCCCACCAGGAGCATCAGCGTCGCATCGGCCGGGCTCGGCCATCCGCTACGGAGGCCGCGCAGCTCGTCAAGCCGTCCCATGGCCGCCAGTGCGGCGAAACCAATCACCAGACCGGCCAACATGCCCGGCACCAGGCGCATCGCCGCAGGAATATGCCACCGACGCCACCAGGCCAGCACCGACACGTAGTCGCACAGCACCAGCAGCGGCAGCATGATGCCGGCGGCCTTGCGCGTCTGGTCGCCGCAGGCCACGATCATCAGCGGATAGCTCAGGAGCCCCACGCCGCCGCCGAAACCGGCCTTGCCCATGCTCACCAACAGAGCAGCCACCGTGCCGAACACAAGGTACCGTACCGGCTCGTCAACGGCCGCAAGCCCCCAAGCCGCCAAGAAGTCGTCCATGGTTCATCCCAGCCTGGTCGGAACCGAGCTTAGCGGCCCAGGTCGTCGAGGATCAACTTGGCCACTTTGCGTCCGCTCTTGAACATGCCGCCGAAGATCGGTCCCATGCGGAAGCCGCCCATGATGTTGTTGGCGGCCATGCCGCTGGAGTAGAGGCCCGGATAGAGCCGCTTGGTATTCTCGACGGTGCTGGCCTCGCCGGAGGCCATCCACATGGGCCGCTCGCCCATGACGCCGCCGCTGGGCGTGTCGAGGCGGACGCCGGCCTTGCGCGCCGCCAGGTTCGCCACCTCCGACGGGTGCCCGGTGCCGTCGATGACCGCCTTGGCCGTCACCACCAACGGGTCCACGTGCATCTGGAGTCGTTCCACGGGCGTCCAGTTGATCACCACGCCGCAGACGCGGTTTTCGTGGAACATGATGTCCTCGACGCTGACGGCGTTGTAGAAGACGGCGCCGGCCTTGCGGCTATGATAGATCAGGGCCGCGGCCACTTCGACGGCGTCGGCCGTCAGGTACCCGTCGCCGGCATCCGTGGTCGTGATGCCGAAATCGTCCAGGATGTCCTTCACGTCGTCCTGGAACACGATCTCATTCATCAGCATGCCGCCGCCCCAGATGCCCCCGCCGGGCGCCAGCTTGCGCTCGAAAATGGCCACCGACTTGCCCGCATCGGCCAGATACTTCGCGGCAATCATTCCCGATGGTCCTGCACCTACGACTACCACGTCCACGGTCAGGGACTTGCGGAGTTTCTCGAAAAAGCGGTTGACGATGGCGGCGGTGATTTTTTCTTCCACGGCGGTGCTCCTCCAAACGAAAAGGGCCCCGGCAGAGGGCCCCCTTGGCGTTACGTCGCGCGATCGGTTCCCTTCGCCGGCATGATCCGGATCAGGTTCGATGGGTGTGATCTCAGCCCGCCGACGTGTGCCGACAGGCACCCCAACCGTTCCATGTTGCAGCTAGGTACCATCGACCCCGTGGCGAGTCAAGGGAAAAGCCGACCGCCAGACGCGGGAGTATCAGCGTCGGAAAGGTTGCCGGTCCGCTATGGCTGCTCGCAAAGAATGGGCGGCAAGGAGATGAAAAAAATAGAAGGGAACCGGCCCGGCCGCTATGGTCGCCGACACAGCGAGCCGAGGTTCTCAGTTCCCCTCTTCAGCCACAATTATAGCACACGTGCGGCCATGACGCGGAAAAGTTGACACGTTTTTTTTGTCAAAGATGCCCGGAAAGCCCTTTTCTGTGTCAGAAATGCGGTTTGTGGGGGTATCTGGCTTCCCCGATTTTGCCGGACTGAAGGTCACTTTTCACTGGACATCGCACGACACTGCCACCGGCAACCCGTTGAGCCCATGGGGGCGTGGCCGGACGCCTGCCACGTCAGGCAGACCGAGTAGCCTGGCTATTCGGCTCGTTCGCCATGGCCGCCTCTCAATACTGTTCAGAGACTACGTCAAGCCGTCACGGCGGCGGACCGCTCGCGACGGGGCCTCGCGGCTGATCCGGCCCCGCCCCGCGGCGCGTCGCCCCAGCGTTGGGGGGCGTCGCGGAAGCCGGCGTGCCGGACGTGTGCGCCGCACCAAGACCGTGGAGGGAAGAAAAGTGGAATTTCGGCCGGAAAATCCTTGGAGTGCGTCCGATAATTTTATAAAGAGATAGCAGGTGCATGTCCGATATTGCGTGGTGAAGCGCCATTTCAGTACTGCCAGGGCTGCGGCATCGCTGCCTGTCTGATCCACACCGCAACCTGACGGACCAACATAACCCGGGGGGGGAGTGCGGAGGAGACCGATGCGAACCATCGCCGTGTTCAACCAGAAGGGCGGCTGTGGCAAGACCACCACAGCCATTCACCTGTCGGCCTGCCTTGCGGAATCGGGCAAGCGGACGCTCCTGATCGACCTGGACCCGCAGGGCCATGCGACGATCGGCACCAACGTCAAGCAGGAAGACGTCGAGTGTTCGACGTTCGACTGCCTGGTGGACCGGGAAGACGGCTGCGCGATGCTGTCGCTGGCCGACATCGCCTGGGAGATTCTGAACGATTTCTATCTGGCGCCGGCGTCGATTCTGCTGAGCGCGGTCGAACAGCGTCTGGCGGGGGTGGAGAATCGCCAGGAGCGGTTGCTGGAAGCGTTGCGGCGAGTCGAGCACCTGTACGATTTCTGCGTGGTGGACTGCGGGCCGTCGATGAATCTGCTGTCGATCAACGCACTGCGGGCCGCCGACACGGTGATCGTTCCGGTGGAGACGGGGTTCTTCGCGGTGGAAAGCGTGGCTCGCGTGCGCGAGACGATCCAGATGGTGGGCCAGCGCACCGGCCACGAGCCGCGCGTCCTGATCCTGCCGACGATGTACGATCCGCGAACCAAGAGCGACCGGGCGGCATACAAGCAACTCCAGCGGGACTACAACGATCTGCTGGCCGAAACGACGATCCGGTTCAATGCCAAGCTCAAGGAAGCGGCAGCGGCCGGCAGCCCGATCACGGAGTTCTTCCCCGGCTGCCGCGGGCACAAGGATTACCAATCGCTGGCCCATGAATTGATGGCCGAGACCGTGCAATTCCGGATGGCCGAAGCGGCGGCGACGGAGCGGACGGCCCGCGCGGAGCAGGTGGCCGTCGTGGACAAGATGACCCAGGAGATTCTCGGGCCGAACCTGGTGGACGGCGGCGTGGTGTTCCTGGCGCGGGCGCCGGGGGCTCACAGCGTGCATCTGGCGGGCAGCTTCAACGGGTGGAACCCGGACGCCGGTCCGATGGTCCGAGACGCCGCCGACGACACGCTGTGGCGGCTGCACGTGCCTCTGGGCGAGGGACATCATGAGTACCGCCTGGTGATCGACGGCCGGTGGGCCGCGGACCCCGCGAATCCCAATACGCGCGTGAACGAATTCGGCGAGTTCAACAGCGTGGTGGAACTGGGAAGCGCCGTCTGATCGCTCGCCGCCGATCGGGGAACCCGATCGCAGGGGGCGTGCTCCGACGCAAGGACGCGGAGGCCGCAAGGACGTGAATCCCCAATCTCCCATGGCCAGGCCGATCGGTCGGCAGCAGGCGCTCGACCAGTTGGGCGATCTGTTTTTCGGCGCCACAGGCGCCCGCCCGCCGGCCTCCGCGGGGTTGCCTGCCGGTTGCTCCGCCGGCGGCGCTTCGGGCCGCACGCCTCCACCGAGCCGCGCGCCGTCGCCCGGCGTGGACGACCTGTTGGCCCGGCCGCTGGAGACCCCCCAAATCGACATGCCTGCGAGCGTTGCCCCGACAGGTCCTGCCGCAGTGGCCATCCTGACGGGCGGCGTGCCTCCACAGCGCAGGCTTTTGCTGGCGCGCGAGGCGGTGTCGCGTCTGATGGCGCCGTGCGGGCTAACCGCTTTGGTCACGTTCGACGGGCCGCGGGCCACCGTGGCGGCCCTGGCCCGCGACGATGTGCAGGCGGCCACCTCGTGCCAGGCATGCGGCCATTTCGGCGACATCATCCGCGCTGCCGATCGGCTGATTCTCGTGCTGGCCGATGCCGCAAGCGAGTTCATCGCCTCGGGAGGATCGTTGCCGGACCATTGCGTGGTGCTGACGCTGGCGGACCCGCAGTGGCTGGTCGAGGCATACCGCGAGCTGA
Source organism: uncultured Anaerolineaceae bacterium (assembly GCA_964500225.1). Classification (GTDB taxonomy): domain Bacteria; phylum Planctomycetota; class Phycisphaerae; order FEN-1346; family JAACEH01; genus JAAYDY01. Next base: position 200,883 of record CAZCOA010000001.1, read on the forward strand.
AAGCCGCGACGACGGCCACGAAAGGGCCCGTGCCCGACATTTTCGTGCTCGAAGCGGACGCCCGCGACGAGGCGGAACGGACATTCCGGCGGCTGTCGCGCGTGGCGATTGCCCATCTGGGCTGCTCGCCGACGTTCCTCGGCCATACGGTGGGCCGCGGCGGCACGGCGGCGCCTGTGCCGGTCCGAGGCGTCTTTGATTCGCTGGAGGCCCGGGCGGTGTTCGGATATCTGCGGCCGCTACTGCGGGCCCGCAGCGGCGACATGCCCGGAACGGATCGTGGCGATGTGGAACCGGCCTCGCGGCCGCCGAGAATCCAGCACGTAACGGTCCGCCCCGCCGAGCCGCAGGCCGGGCAACGGCAGACGTTGCCGCCGGTGGCCGGCGTGGTGGAGACGGAATTCGGCGGCGGGTCGCCGGCGTTTGCGGCGTGGCAGCCGGCGTCGCGGGACGAACTCCTGGAGGCCGTCGCCGCATCGCTCGGAAGCGTGATCCCCGGTCTTCGCGGCACAATCGACCTGCGTGCCGACCTGGCGGCCGATGCCGAGGGGCCCGACCTGGTGGCCGTGGATCGCGACGGCGCAGCCGTGGCGGTGCTGGTCGCCGAGGACGGCAACCCGGCCGCCCTGGTCCGCGCGGAACGGTGCCGGCGATGGCTGGCATCGCACGTGCGGTTGCTGCGGCGGGCGTATGGCGACGCCGGGCTTGCGGCGGAGGATCGCCCCGTCGGCTGCATCGTGCTGGCGGCCGACGAACAGGCGGCGACGTTCCGCGGCCTGCGACCGCAGAACGTGCGCGTGGCGACCTATCTGCCCCTGCAGTGCGGGGCGGTTCATGGACTTCTGCTGCGGGAATCGACCGACGAGACAGACACCGTGATCGGCACTGTCTGCCAAAGGGTGTCGGCGAGCGCTGTGTCCGCGCTGGGTGCAGCGCCGCCGTCGCCCGAACGGACCGCGGCCGTTTCAACCCCGGGCGCGCCGCCCGCCGAGCCGACCCGGGCCGCCGCGGCCCCGGCCGACCTGGAACCGCCGGACCTGCGCGGTACCAGCCCCGACGACGACCTGTCGGCCGACGAGCTGAGCGACCTGAGGAACGGGTTCGAAATTGATGAACTTACCTGAGACCGATCGCCGATAAACGGAATTATCGGACGGTCATGCGACCGACGCAGGAACATCCCATCACCTTACCCAAGGGCGTGATGTCGTCCCCCTCCGCAGACGTCACGCCCCCTTCCTTTTCCGGACCTGCGGCCGTGAGGCGCCCCCTGCCAACGGCGGAGTTGGTAACGGTTTCAGTTGACTTTCGGGCCGATTGTGGGATAATGGCGGTCTTGGCAGGCCGGGAGGCGGACCGCACCGGCCGGCACGATGGTGAGCTTAGCTCAGCTGGTTAGAGCACCAGGTTGTGGTCCTGGGGGTCGGGGGTTCGAATCCCCTAGCTCACCCCATGGCAATGATGGGCCTGTCCCGCGCGGGCAGGCCCTTGGCTTTTCCTGGCCGGGCGAACGCGTACCGATTCGTCTTCTAGGTGACGACAAGCGCCGTCATGTCGTCCGCCGGATGCACACAGCCCTTCCACACGGCTGTTTCTCGACGCGTCCGGAGCCTGAGGCAAGCCGCCGCTCCGTGGAGGCCGGTCGCGCGTCACATGCTGATAAAGTTTTTGAGCATCCGCGGGCCTTCGACGGTCAGGAAGCTCTCGGGGTGGAACTGGACGCCGAACAGGGGATACGTGCGGTGCCGGATGCCCATGACTTCGTCTTCGTCGGTCCAGGCCGTGACGACGAAGTCGTCGGGAAGGGTGTCGCGGAGGATGACAAGGCTGTGGTACCGCGTGGCGACGAAGGGATTGGACATACCGGCGAAGAGGGCCTGGCCGTCGTGATGGATCAGGGAGGTCTTGCCGTGCATGAGCCGCCAGTTGCGATCGACGGTGGCGCCGTGGGTGTAGCCGATGCACTGGTGGCCGAGGCAGACGCCGAGGATGGGGATCTTGCCCTCGAAGAATCGGATGGCGTCGTTGGAGACGCCGCCCTCGCGGGGCGTACACGGGCCGGGCGATATGATCAGATGGGTGGGGCGGCGGGCCGCCAGCTCGTCCACCGTGATCTTGTCGTTGCGATAGACCTCCATGGGGCGGTCGGGTTCCAACTCGCCGATCCGCTGGACGAGGTTGTAGGTGAAGCTGTCATAGTTGTCGATGATGACGATCATCGGCGCGTTCCCTGCGATTGGTCGCGGATGAAGTTGCGGACGGAGCGATCGTAGGAGGCTTCGCCGGCTGCGGTGAAGAAACAGCCGGGAATCTCCCCTGCCGCGCGGTGCTGGGCGACGCACTCGCAGCACATGCCGCGCTTGCCGCAGGCGGTGTAGGTACAAGTACAGTCCTTCAGGTTGCGATGGCGGTTCGGACAGTCGGCCATGGCATCTGTTCCTTCGCATTCCGGACGACATAGAGACCTTGTCTGATCGACGATGGAGCGATGATAGGACCGGCGGGGCGAAATGTCAATTCCGCTTGTCGTCGGCCGACGGGGCGGCTAGAGTGGTCGTGTTGGAGCCACGGCGCAGGAGACGGATATGCCGAACCCGGTCAAACGGTTGGGGACGAAGGTGGTCTACGATGGTCGCAAGGTGCGGCTCGAGGTGCACGACATCGAGGACGCCGCGGGCCGCAAGGCGGTCCGCGAGGTGGTTCGCCACGGCGGGTCGGTGGCGGTACTGGCTCTGCGTCGCGCGGCCGCCGGGGTCGAGGTGCTGCTGGAGCGGAATTACCGGTACACAGTGGACGGCTTTCTGCTGGAAATTCCCGCAGGCACGCTGGATCGTCCGGGCGAACCGCTCGTGGAGTGCGCTCGTCGCGAGTTGATCGAGGAGACGGGGTACCGGCCTACCGACGGCAGGGGCGAGTTGATGGAGCTGCTGACGCTGCTGCCGAGCCCCGGGATACTCTCGGAGCGGCTGACGGTGTTCGTGACCGAGGAGGTGGCCGCCGGCGAGTGCGACCGCGAGCCGGGCGAGATGATCGAGGTGGTGTGGACGCCGTGGGCCGAGGCGCTGACGATGGTCCGCGACGGGCGCATCGTGGACGCCAAAACAATAGCCGCCCTGCTCTTCTACGACCGTTTCGAGCGGATCGGTTCGCACGACCGCGGCGCATATGGCGGTTGATTGGGCGGCGGATGCCGTTACAATCATGGCACGTAGCGGCAGCCGGACAGGACGCAGCACGGCGGATGGCGCTGTGGAAACGAAAGGACGCGGCGGCTCTGATGGCATGGCATTCGACCTGGAACGATGACGACGGCGGCAGGGGCGGACGCTACCGCTATGTCCGTGTGCAATTCGGTTCCCCGGGCTTCGGCGGCGGCCAGGCCACCAAGTGGCTGTTGATCGCCAACATCGCCGTCTTCGTGCTGGTGAATGTGCTTCACTGGACTCCCCTGGCCGAGTGGGGAGCGCTGACGGCGCGGCTCACGCTACGGCATTTCCAGCTCTGGCGCCTGGTGACCTACCAGTTTCTGCACGGCGACGTGACGCACATCCTGATGAACATGTGGGTGCTGTGGATGTTCGGCAAGGTGGTGGAGATGCAGTTCGGCGCGCGGCGGTTCCTGTGGCTGTATCTGCTGAGCGGCATCGCCGGCGGCGTGTGCGAAATTGCGTTGAACTACCTGATTTCGACGCGCGGCGGCGCGTACGCGGGGTTTGCTGAGATACCGATCGTCGGAGCCAGCGCCGGCGTGTCGGGCGTGGTCGTCGCCTACGCGATACTCCATCCCAATAGCACGATTCTGATTATGTTCGTGCTTCCGATGAGGGCCCGGACCGCGGCCATCGCCTGGGGACTGGTGACGACGTTCCTGGCGCTGGAGTCCTTCCTGAATCCGGGATCCGGGGGCAACGTGGCCCATGCGGCCCACCTGGGCGGCATGCTCTATGCATACCTATGGTGCCGGGCCGGGGCGCAGGCGCCGCTGGATGTCGGGGATCGCATCAAACGTCTCTTCGGCGGCGCGGGCCGCGGCGCCCCATGGCGGTCCGAGGGCACCTGGGCGCACCCCGTGACCGGGACGCGGACGCCCGAGGACGACGCCGACGAGCGCCGCCTGGACGAGGTACTGCGCAAGGTCCACGAGCAGGGCATCGCCGCCCTGACGGACGACGAGCGCGACTTTCTGCGGCGCATGAGCGAGCGGAAACAGGACGACATCGACTTCGACGATCGGCATCGCCGGTGAGCGTGCGCGATCGGACGGGTTCGTTTTCATGGCCGCGACAAGCCCGGCCATACCGCCCACTCGTGCCACCCAGCCCTGCACTGCGGCGATCATTTACGGATGTGACTTGGGAACGGTTTCATCGAGCGCGCGGCGGACCGCGCGGGCCAGTTGGTCGGGGCTGAACGGCTTGGGGAGCAGGTCGGCCGGTCGGCGCCCGGCAATGTGGCGGTCGGCCGACGGGCCGCTGTAGCCGGACATGTACAGCACCTTCAGGTCCGGCTTTTCGGCGGCCAGACGATCGGCCAGTTCGGGGCCGGACATGCTCGGCATGATGACGTCGGCCAACAGCAGGTGCGGCCCGGTACCGGCCGCGCGGAACAGAGCGACGGCCTCGTCGGCGTTGCTGGCGCCGATCACCGTGTAGCCGCAACGTCGCAACACGCTCATGGCGAGACGACGCACGCTCTCCTCATCCTCGACGACAAGGATCGTCTCGGTGCCGCCGGGGGGCGGTTCGACCGCCTGGGAGGTCCGCGGCGGGGTCTTTTCCTTGTCCACGCGAGGCAGGTAGAGCTTGAACGTCGTGCCCAGGCTGGGCTCGCTATAGACATAGACCGCGCCGCCGCTCTGGCGGACGAACCCGTGGACCATCGACAGGCCGAGACCTGTTCCCTTGCCGACCTCTTTGGTCGTGAAGAACGGATCGAAACAGTGTTCGCGCGTGGCGCGGTCCATGCCGACGCCCGTGTCGCTGACAGCAATCAGGACGTGGGGACCGGCCTTCATCTCCTGATGGGTTTCCGCGCAGGAATCGTCCAGGTCCACGTTGGAAGCCTCGATGGTGAGCGTCCCGCCGTTGGGCATGGCGTCCTGAGCATTGATAACGAGGTTGATCAGGGCCTGGTCGAGCTGGGCGCGGTCGGCCTCGATGCGGCCCAGGTCCTCGGCCGCATGGACCGACACCCGAATGTTCTCGCGGACGGTCTTCGAGACGGTCTTCTGCAACTCGCGCAGCAGTTCGCCGACGTCGAGCACCTCGGGGTGAAGTTCCTGCTTGCGGCTAAAGGCCAGCAGGCGCCGGACCAGGTGCTCGGATCCCTGAGCGGCCTTGCGGATTTCCTCCAGACCTTCGCGCCACAATCCCTCGGCCGGCGCTTCGGGCAGCAACAGGTCGCTGTACCCATTGATGACGGTCAACTGGTTCCGCAGGTCGTGGGCCAGTCCGCCGGCGAGACGCCCCACGGCTTCCATCTTCTGGGCCTGGCGAAACTGGGCCTCGGCTTCCTCTTTCTCGTGCTCCAGGGCCAGCTTGTGCAGAGCCAGCCCCAGGTCGTCGGCCAATTCGCCGAGCAACTCGGCCTCGGCCTTCTCGGCGTCGACCGCCAGCGGGTCGCTGGCTTTGTGGCTGACGGCGAGCACGCCGTAGATGTGGCCGGCGTGGCTGATGCGGGTTACCAGCGTGACACCGCACGACGAGCACATCGTATCGGTCGCGTCGCCGTCGCGCCGACGCCAATCGGCCGCAGTCATGCGGACCGGGGCTTCCGCCTCGAGGGCCCGCTCGATGCACTCCGGCAGGCGCCCCTGATGGATCGACTCGACCGCGCGACGAAGCGGCTCGGCTGCGCCAGCCTCGGCGGTGATCGCCACGCGGCGACCTTCGTCGAACAGGACGGCCCAGGCGCCGCTGAAGCGCGGCGACTCCACGAGGATGCTGCATGAGCGGCTCAGAAGCGACTGGCGGTCCGCTTCCCGGACGATGAGCTGGTTGATCTGCTGGATGGAGCGGAGCACCTGGTTGAGGTGGTCGGCCAGACGTTCGGCCTGGGTGCGTCGCAGGAGTTCCTGCTGGACCCAGAGGGCGTAAAGGGAAAACAACATGAACGGGAAAAAGAGGATTTCGGCGTAGTCTTCGAAGGGGTCGAGGGCATCGGTGAGTCCGAGGTGCTCGACGACGTTGGCCCCTGCGATGAACAGGTACGCGGCCAGGGTGGCCAGAAAAAGCCATCGAACGACGCCCCCTGTACGGGCCGCACGCATCCGCAGGACGGCGACCATGGCGATCACAACTCCAGCCAGCGCGGCGGCGTCGAAGACGACGTGCCAGGTCATCGCGCGGCCTCCTTGTCGTCGGCGGACCGGGACCAGGCCGCCAGGCGCCGGCACCCGATGGCGGCCAGAAGGCCCGTGGCGGCATAGCCGGCGTGCTCCAGAGCGTTGAATACGGGAAACCAGAGGAGGTCTTCGGCCACCGTGAAGGTGGCGGCGGCCAGGGCGGTGATGGCTGCGGCCACAAGCAGCCTCACGCCCGGCAACCGCACGTCGCGCGCCAGAAGCACGATCGGGACGGCGAGCGGCACCGCAAGGCCCAGGCAGACGAGTTCGCTCTGTTGAAACACTCGGGCGCCTCCGTGTTCGCGCAGACAGGGTCTGCTCGCATCCGGCCGTGGCCAACCGTGCCTTTTATTATACATGCACCTCCGTCACTTGAATACGCGGGAAATGTGGGGAGAGACCTTGACGACGCGCCGCGCTCAGCGGTACTCGGCGGCAAGCAGGGCGAGGGCGTCGAGGTCCGTGACGGTGGCGTGCAGGAGGCCGTCGGCGTCGGTGCGGAACGGGACGGCCTGGCCGTCGGGCAGCCGCGTCAGGGCGGTGAAGGTTCTGCCCTCGGGCGGCCGCAGGGTGAACGGCGTCTCGGCGAGCGGCACGCTGGGCAGTTGCTTCTGGTAGTTGAGGAAGCCGGCGACGAGGCGGCTGCGGTCGGGCTGGTCGGCGACGGTCATCCAGACGCAGGGGTGCGCGTCGGCGGCGGCGCTCTGGCGTTCGGCGAGGAGGTCGCGCAGGAGGGCCAGGACCGCGCGGCGATGGGCGGCGCAGTCGATGCGCTCGATGTCGGCAGCCGAATAGACGGCCCGGCCCTGGCCGAACGTGTGGTCCACGATGGCGGGCACGTCGGTGTCGCGCCAGGGCGGCGCGCTGTGGATGCTCGACCAGTTCCTCGTGTCGAGGCTGCCCCAACGGCGGTCGTACGGTTCGGTGAGGGTGGCCAGGGCGCGGCCGCGGTATGTGGCGGCCAACCGCAACGTGCCGGCGCCGGCGTGAGGCGTGCCGGGGCGGCCCATGTGGCCGAGATAGTTTTGCGGCACGATGGCCTCGCGCAGCCTCTTGTCGGCCGGTTTCAGATAGGCCACGTCGCCGAGGTCGTCGCCGGCGAAATGGCAACCGAAGACGTCGGCGAGCAGGAAATCGTCGTGGCGCGTCCCGCAGGTTTCGGTCAGTGAGGTGTAACGGCTGGCATAGATCGCGCCGCCGCGACGCACATACTCGCGCACGGCCGCGACCTCATCCGGGTCCATCCGCAGAACGTTCGGCAGAACAACGACCTTGTAGCGGTCGAGGTCGGCCAGTTGCTTGCGCGTGATGACGCCGAACGGGATGTGGGCCTCCTGGAGCGTGCGGCAGATGCCGGTGACACACGCGCGGTGGGGGTACGCGCGTTGGAAAACGGCGTCGGCGACGGGCGTCCCGTTGTCGGCGAAGTCCATCTTGGATTCGCCGCTGAAATAGACGGCCACGTCCTCGATGGGGCGTCCGCCGAAGTGCGGCTCGTAGCGGCTCATCTCGTCGAAGACGGTGCGGATGCTCTCGTACGGCGCCGGGTTGACTGTGCCGCTGGGGTGGATGGCGTCGATGAAGAGCATGGCGCCGCCGAACAGGGCCGTGGCCAGGGCCTGCATGCGGAGGGTCTCGGCGCTCTTGTTGTTTTCGTGCTCGACGAGGCTCAGGCACCGGCTCGTCATAAACTCCACCGGCAGATGGGCCGAGAGGTTCGTCATGAGCTTGCAGACAGTCAGTTGCTCGGCGGGGTCGCCGTAGAAATCGGCCCCGAGGAAATCGTTGGCGGCGGCGTTGCGGAAGCCGACCGAGACCCAGTTGGCGAGACTGCTGGCAAAGTTGTGGTAGACCGTGATGCCCGGCGAGGCGCGGCGCGCGGCATCGTTCAGCGCGAGGGCAAAATCAAGCATCCACTGCTCGCGGGCCTCCTGGAACCGGCACCACGCCTCGTCGCACCAGTGGACCACGGCGGGAATCTCGCGGCCGGTGTCGTCGCGGTACCTGCGGCGGCAGTGCTCGCAGAGGCAGACGCCCGGCCAGAAGGTCATGTCGAAGAAGAGGCCGTCGAACCGATAGCGGCCGAGGAGATCGGCCACCTGATCGAGGCAGAAACGGCGGTAGCCGGGGTTGTTCGGGCAGCAAAGGCCGTAGCGGGCCCCCTCGCCGGCGGGTCGGTTCATGACGAGCCGCCATTCGGGGTGCTCCAGGCGCGCCCAGTTGTTGTAGATGACGCTGTAGTAGGCGCAGGCGTCGATGCCGGCCTGTCGCAGCAGGCCGAGGGTCTCGCCGACGATGTCGCGGCCGCGGAGGCCCTCGTGCATCTTGCCGGTGGTCGTGGGCCAGTAGCAGAGGCCGACGTGCGACTGAGTGTAGAACATGACGGAAGTGAGGCCGGCGCGCTGGTACAGGCGCACCATCTCGGCCGGATCGTATTGGGCCAGAAACGCCGGGTCCCAGTCCGGGATGTGCATGTCCACGAGCATGCGCCGATGGCCGCGCTGAAACCAGGGCTGAGTCATGAAGGGGTCGCCTTTCCGCAGCGTCACAGGGTCAAATCCGGATTGCCGGGGCCGAAGTGTTTGAGCATCACGAGGGGGTCGGTGGGCGACGGGTTGACGAGGGTGACGCCCTCGGCCGCAGCCCGCGCCGACACGAAGTACTCATCGTGGGTCGGTTGCCCGAAACGGATGAGAGCCGGCGTTTCGACCGGCCAGGGTCCCATGGTGCCGTGACCCTGCATCATGATCATGCCGTAGGCGCCGCCGTCGCGTATCGTGACGGTGCGTCCGGGCAGGACGGTGAGCTGCTTGGCGCTGAAGGCGTCGCTGAGGTAGCAGATCCAGTGTTCGATGTAGCCCTCGGCCTCCATCTGCTCCACGGGTCGCACGGGGCGCGGACGCATGAAGTGGTGCTCGGCAAAATGCGGATCGACGTTCTGGTCCCAGTCGAGCACCTCGATGAGGCGGTCGAAGTCGCCGACCTTCTCGGGTGGGGTGTCTTTCCAGAGCAGTTCCTCGGGGATCACCTGGTCGCCGACGAGCGACTGATACATGGCAAAGACGTCGGAGGCGCGTTGCGGCTCGTAGGTGCAGAGGCTTCCGGGGGCGTGCAGCACGCCGGGCGGCACGTTCCAGCCGGTGCCGGGTTCCAGGCGGTAGGCCCGTGACAGGTTGGTGAGCTTGTTGTCGCCGCGCGTAAACGCTTCGAGACAGCGGCGGACCTGCTCGCGGGTGGTTCCGGGTTCGAGGCCGAAGAACGTGTAGGGGAAGCGGCCGCCGTGGTTGTTCAGTTGCGGCGGGAAGTAGTAGGCCTCGGGTTTGCCGAGTTGGCCGACCTCGGCGGCGTGTTCCGTGCGGTGATGGACATGGTGAGGCAGCGGGCCCATGTTGTCGAAGAACTTCGAGTACATGGGCCAGCGGCGGTACTCGTTCCAGAGTCGGTCGCCGATGAGGTCGCCGCGGAGGGCCTCAACGGCGTCGCGCAAGAGCACGGTGTCGGTGCGGGGACCGTCCTGAACGACGACGCGACTGAGCCCCTCGTCGGGGGCGGTAAGCGGACCGTTGTCGGCGGGCGTGGTGGAGGCGAACCAGCGTTCGTCGATGCCGCCGCGAGCACCGCCCAGGGCGTAGTAGTCGTCGGGATGAAGTTTGATGCGTCGTCCGGGCACGCAGAACGATCGAGGCACCCAGGTCGGCAGGAGCCGCAGAATGCCGCGTCCCTGCTCGATGGCCCGTTCGGCGATACGTTCAGTACCCATGGGATGTTCCTCCTGTGCCCGGCCAGATTGACCCAAAACTGACACTATCCAAGCCGACTCCGGTATCATGCGCCGCATATCACTGCGGACCAATGAGATTTTTCTGATGCTAGTTGCACAAACCTGATATACTGGCCCCATTGCCAGACTCACGACCAACGCCCTTGTTCAGGAGACCGCCACCATGGCCGACTGGCTTCGACACATCTGTCCCGCCGTGCACATCGCCGGCCAGGCGCCGCACCGCCCCGGCTGGGTCGAGGCGATGCGCACCATCTACGATCACGAGCTGGTGCTGTTTGCCGGGGGACCGTTCGTAGTCGAAATCGCCGGCGAACGGTATGAGTGCCCGGACCGGTCGTTTCTGATCGTGCCGCCGGGGCGGTTGCACGTGTCGCGGTTGGCGGGCGGGCGAGGCGGCGTGCGGCGGTGGGTCCACTTCGACTGGACGGCTGAGCACGACCGGGGTCCGTGGCCCCTATGGACGTATCACCCGGCGGCGCCGGATGCGGCGGCGTTGCGGCCGGCGCCGGCCTTTGTGCCGCACGGCGCCCTGCACGCCGCCGGCAACGTGGATCCGAAGGTCTTCGACCTGGCGGACGATCTGTGCCGCCGGTGGGCCGGCGAAGACGCCCTGGAACGGAGCACGTGTCGCGCCGTGCTGCTGGACATCCTGATACGGCTCCTGGAGCCGCGGGGCCGCGCGCCGGAGCAGAACCATCGCGACGTGCGGCTGGTGCAGGACATCCGGCGCGCCCTGGAGTCGCTGGCCTACGAGCCGATGGCCGACGCCGAGCCCGTGCAGCGGCGGCTGGAACGCCTCGGCTACAGCTACGCGCACCTGTGCCGCCTGTTTCACAGACACGTCGGCGTCACGCCGCTGGGGTACGTCAATGCGCTCCGCATTGAGCGAGCACGCTACCTGCTGCGCGACGGCGGCCTGAGCGTGAGCCAGACGGCCCACACGCTGGGGTTCGCGGGGCTGGGGTACTTCTCGCGTCTGTTCCGGCAACGAACGGGGGTGTCGCCCCGACAGTACGCCGCCGGCGAGGTGTGACCGACCGGAGGGGAGCGGATTTTGTCAATCTTCCTTGCAGCACGAACGTTAGAATAACCATGGGACCGGCCCCCTGCCTGATGGGACGGGCGCGGCGCCCAACATCGGTGTCGCTGCACACCTTGGTCCCCCGGCCCTCACCTGTGACGTGCATCCGTCGGCGCGGCCTGCCTCGGTTCCATGTAGGAGGTGTGAACGATGAAAGCACGGTCAGGATGGGTCCTCGTGGCAGCCTGGTGCGTAATGGCCGCAGCGACGGCGTGGGCGGATGAGCCGGCCTCTGCGCCGGCGGGCGAGGGACAAGCGTCGCCGGCGGCCGCCGCCGACAACTCCGCCAGTCCGTTTGCCGAGGCGCCGAAAGAGCCGGTCAAGACGCGCGCCGACCACATCGCGGCGCTGGACCAGGAGCAGATGAAGTGGTACATCGTGTGTCGCGACCTGGCCGAGGGGCCGCTCTCGAGCACGAGCATGGACGAGTTCCGCGAGGGGGAGCGGCGGCTGCTGGAGATCACGGACCCGAAGGCCTTGTGGCCCATGGGGTTGGCGCTGTACACGCCGAATATGCGTCACCGCAGTGCGTTTCTGAAGGCGGCGACGCAGTTTGCCCGCACGAGCGGCCCGCCGACCGACAAGATGGCCCTGGCGTACCTGTCGGACATGGCCGTGGGCGACGCCAGCGGCATCCTACGCGGGCAGGCCCGGGCGGCCATTCTGCATCCCGACACGCCGAAGTACACCGATCAGTTGCGGTACCGCGCGGCGACGTATCACCGGGCGGACGTCCGGGAACGGGCCGCGGCCATGCTGGCCGACCTGAAAGAGACGGCGGCGGTGGCGGAGTTGATCGAGGTGCTGACTACCGAGGAGATCCGGGCCAAAGGGGCCTGGGTAGATACGTACAACGTGATCCTCGACATCCGGGCGACCAACGCAGGGGTGCCGACGTTCCGGCAGGTTCCGGTGCAGGCGGCCACCCCCGGCATGGGCATTGCCACGGGCATCATCGAAGTGCCGACGGTGCGCGTTTCGGCGATCAACACGTCGGTGATCGCCCCCGGCGGCTACCGCATCGAGCCCGACTGGGAGATCGCCACGCGGCGCCACCCGGGAGTGCTGGCCGCGCTGAAGAAACTGACGGGCGAGGACTTCGGCTACGACAAGGCCAAGTGGCGCCAGTGGCTCCGCTCGCAACAGGACACCGGCGGCGCCTCGAAGGACTACGACATCCAGTGGGACACCCCGAGCGGCGGCGACAAGAAGGACGCCAAGGACCAGAAGAACGACAAAGACACGAAACGCTGAAATCCTCTCGGCTGCGGAAGGAAGAATAGCCCGCAGGGCGTGTCCACCAGCCCCACCCCGCAGGCTCACGGCGGGGGCGCTTCGGTGCGGGTCATGTCCAAGCCCATGGGTGTCTTCTGGCCCATGAGCTTGTACACGTAGCCGCGGCTGCCGGGCTCGTACAACAACTGGTGCGCCGCGTCGAACGCCGTCTGGGCCGCTCCCGGCGACGCCAGCGTCTGTCGCGACAGGTAATCGTGGATGCGGCAGACGCGCTTGACCTCGCTGATCGCGCCCCAGAGTTTCCTGACCTGTTCGTTCCACATGGGTATCTGGCTCGGCTTCATCGGAACGTGCTGCAAGCGCGCCACTTCGGCGTGCTGTTTGCGCGCCTCGTCGAGCAGGCTGGCCTCGGTGTCAACGATCAGCGCGTCGGCCGCCGCCTTGAACTCGACCACCAGATCCCGGCCGGTCTTCGGATCCGCCGCATAGACGAACCGCAGGTTGGCCCAGGCCACCTTGATGTTGTTGAGCCGCGCCTCGACCGTCCGAGCGCTCTGCATCTGCTCGATCGCACGGCGGGCGTTGCGCTGCTCCGTCGCGACCTGCTCCAGCACGAGTTGACGCCACGATTCCGGCAGCACCAGCTTGGCGGCCATCTCCCGGGCGGCCGCGTCCGAGGCGTCTTTCGCCTGGCCGCGGCTCATCAGGGTCGCCGCCTTGTCGTGGTAGTTCTTCACCGCGGGATCGCGCACCCGCTCCTGCCCGGCCCGGTGCGCCTCGGCGGCCCCGACAAAGTCGCCCGACAGCGCGGCGGCCCAGGCCGTCGCCTCGGCCACGTAGTCCCACACGAAGTCGTTATAGATGCCCGGCTCCAAGGCGAGCAGTTTCCGCCCCAGCGCCGCCGCCTCCGCAAGCTTGCCCTTCTCCAGCAAATCCACACCCTGCCGCGGCGAACCCGGCACCGCGGCCAGTGTCGGGGCATTCGCAATGCCCAGGGCGCCGACACCCCCGCCGCCCGATGACGAACCCGACTCCGGCTTCTTGCCCTCCAGCAAGTCAAGGGCCCCGTCCCTCACCGCCGGGGCATCCGTCTTGCCCGACCCCGGCGATCCGCCCGTACCCCGGGGCCTCTCTTCCGCCACCAGCGGCACCGACAGTTCTTTCGACGTGTGTTTGGGCGTCTCCGTCACAGACGGCGGCAGGATAGCCGTCGGCAGATCGGCCGGCAACACATGCGACTGGACCTGGGCCGCAGCGTACCCTGCGCTCAGCGTCGCCGCCCATGCCAGGAGAAATCCTGACGCGACAAGTCGTTTCATGGCTTCTGCCCCTCTGGCCGTCCAACCTGCGGCCCGCACCGGACATTAACACTGTAGTCATCTTCGACGCCGCTGACAAGGTTTCGTTCCGTGGAAGGGACCTCCGAACATCAATGCCGCCGTTTCGCCCCCCCCCTCGCAGGTTCGGGGGGAAATCTGCTTGACCGGGCATTCGGGACTAGGCTATACTGTGGTTCTGCGCCGTGGCCGCCGGTTGCGGCCGAGGGCGCCGACGGCGGCAAGCCGTCCGAACGATGGGCAAGGAGCCGACAGCCGCGCTCCCGCTGCCGACAACTGACAGGGCCGGGCCCGACGGGGTCCGACAAACGCAGGAGTGCCGAAACATGTCACAGCAGATCATTCGCGACGTGGAAGCCGAGTTTTTCAAGAGCCAGAGGCCGCAGTTCGACATCGGCGACACGGTCGGCGTGCACGTGCGCATCGCCGAGGGCGACAAGGAGCGTATCCAGGTGTTCCGCGGCACGGTGATCGGCCGTCGGGGCCGCGGCCTGAACGAGAAGTTCACGGTCCGTCGCATCGTTGCCGGCGAGGGCGTCGAGCGGATTTTCCCGCTTCATTCGCCGCGCATCACGCAGATCGAGGTCATCCGTTCGGGTGTGACGCGGCGTGCGAAGCTCTATTTCCTGAGGGATCGCGTCGGCAAGAGCACGCGGCTGAAGGAGCGTCGCGCTGCCGGCAAGAAAGCAGTTCATGTCGAGGGCGAAGAGTCGATCGCGGAAGCCCAGGCCCGCAAGGCCGAGGAAGAAGCGAAGATCGCCGCCGCCAAAGCCGCTCAACAGGCCAAGGAGAACGCCGAGCAGTAATCCGGACGCTCGTCCGTTCATCGCGCAGACACACGGGCGCGGCCCCCAGAGGGCGGCGCCCGTTCTTTTTCCGACAGACTCGCGTGGGACGAAACCCTCGCGCGGCGGACCGTTATCCCTGCAACGACAGAGCCGACACAGGCTGGGCCGCGGCATAACCGCCCGGGGCGGCCGACCGCTCGGCGCTCTGTTCACGCTGGAGCTTCTCGATCAGCAGGAGCCACGTCTCGCGCAGCGTCTGAAGCACGCGGACGGCCTCGTCGATCCGGGCCGCATCGCGGTACATGTTCGCCTCGACGAGTTTCTGGTAGATGAACAGGTACAGGCTCGCCTGCTGGCGGCACAGGTCGGGCGCATTTTCCGGGCGCAGACTGTTCAGCAGTTCCATGGCGATCTGCTCGGCCTTCGACAAGCACTGGTAGCTGCCGTCGAAATTCGATGCCGCCAAGTGCCCCTTGGCCTGCTCCGCGAACCGGATCGCCCCGTCCAGCAGCAACAGGGTCAATTGTTCCGGCCGCGCGGTCAGAATCTGCGTCTCGATGTAGGCTTTGTTCTGGTTCACCACCGTTGCGCCACTCCTTTGGTTCCCCCCCAAGTTGCGGCTCATCACCGGGACGGTGCCCGTGCGGTTATCTGCTGCTTATGGCCTCGCGCCAGCTCTCGACGGCATCGGCCAGGTTCTGGACGGCCGTCTGCTGCGACTGAAGGGCCGACAGGGCCGTCTCCATGGCGACGAAGTTGTTCGTCAGCCGCTCGCGCTTGCTTTCCAGCAGCACATCCATGGCGCTGATCCGGTCGGTCAGCATCCGCGACTGGTTCTGCAAGCGGTCGGCTTGAATCGCCAGCCGCCCCGTGGTCGGCGCCGTCCAGACGCGCAGCGAGTCTTCCATGTACTTCAGCGCCCCGTGGGACGTATTCGTCAGCAGCGACAGCACGTCGTCCGGGTTCGCGGTGAACGCCTCCATGAAGCGGCTCTCGTCCAGACTCATCTGCGCGCCGCTGCTGATCTTGAATCCCAGACTCGACAGCGTCTGGTACGCCCCGTCGATCTCCGTGAACTTCTTGAACACCATCCGGTACAGCGCGTCCTGAAGCGACAGGATCGACCCATCGCCCTGGAGCACTGCCCCTTCCATCGTCTCGGTGTCGTACTTGGTTAACTCCGCGAGTTTGCTCGTCACGGCGTTGAACTGCGTCACGAAATTCTTCAGTCCTTCGAGCGTTCCGCTCGTGTTTCGCGTTACGCTGACGGTCACCGACGTGCCCGGCGCCGCGGACACCAGGTCCAACGTCACCCTGTCGATGGCGCCGGTCACGGTGTTCGAGCGGCTGGTGATGAGCACCGGCCGGCCCGAGGTCCCGTCGCCGATCCTGAGCACGGCATCCCGGCCGCGCGCCATCTCGGTCATCGACAGTCCCAGGGCGCCAAGGTCCACCATCCATCCGCCCCTGCTGCCCGACCACTGGCTCGACAGAGACAACCGGTACGGTTCCGTCGTCGTCCCGTCGTTCAAAATCGTCGCCCGGACGGCAGCTCCGGCCCCGTTGATCGCCGTAACCAAGTCCTGGAGTGTCTTGCCCGCGTCGAGCGTCAGGCTGACTTCGCTCGTGCCGTCCAGCTTCCCCACGCCCAAGCCCGCGGTTCTCGCAACCCGCAGGTCGGCCGCCATCGTGCCGCTGACGTCCTCCACCTTCAGCAGCCCGACGCCGCTCACGGTGTCTTCCAGCAGCAAGCCGTCCCCGGTGTCGTTGATCCGCGCCGTGACGCCCGCCGACGCCGCATTGATCGCATCGATCACGTCGCCCAGCGTCACCGCACTGCCGCTCGACAGATCGACCGTCGTGACCACGCCGTTGGTGTTGGTAATGCGGAACTTGCCCGAAGACACGCCCGTGCCGCCGTTGAGGTCCGCCAGACGCGTGTTGCGGCCCACGAAGGCACGGTTCAGGTCGCCACTGGCCGACTCGCTCACCGCATCGTCCACGGCAATGTGCAGGTCCGCCGCCGTCGTCCCGTCCACGTCCTCAATCACAAGATTGCCGCCGCCGGACGTCTGGTCCCTGATGACGATTCCGTTGCCCGCGCTGTTGAGCGAGGCCGTCACATCCGCCGCGACCGACGCATCGTTAATGGCTGCCAGCACGTCCTGAATCGTCCTGGCCGCGCTCAGATCCACAACGCTCGTCGTGCCGTTGCGGTCGGTGATGCGGATGCTGCCGCGCCCAACGCCCGCGCCGCCGTTCAAACGGCTCAGCAGTACGTCGTTCAGCCCGCCCAGCAGGGCGTCCCCGTCGAGCACGCCGTCGCCGTCGGCATCGCTGCCGAGAATGCCCAGGTCGTAGGCCGCCCGGCTGCCGTTGCCGCTGGAGACCGTCAACGTCCCGCCGCCGACCGACTCATCCGTCAATCGCAGGCCCTTGCCCGCGGCATGGATCGACGCCACCAAGTCCCCCGGATTGCCCGAGGCGTTGTTGATCAAGTTCACCACGTCGCCAAGCGTCTTGGCGCCCGACAGGTCCACGTCGAACGCCGTGCCGTCGCGCAGGACGATGTGCAGATCGTTGCCCGACTGGATTTCCACACCCATGCCGTGGTTCAGCACGCCCAATTCCATGTTCTCGCCGACCGAGACAATCGCCGACCCCGTCATGGTGCTGGCCGCCACGCTGCCGAGAATGCCCAGGTCCGCCGCCGTCGAGCCGCCGCCCACTTCGGCGACGATCAGGTTGCTGTCGCTGCGGCCCGTCAGGTCGGTCAGCACCAGGCGATCGCCATCGGCCGACGCCCGCACGTCCACGGCATTGGTCCCGTTGATGGCGTCGATGACGTCATTGATGCTGATGGCCATCGACAGGTCCACGACGGCCGACGCGCCGCTGCGGTCGGTGATGCGGATGCTGCCGCGGCCGACCCCCGCCTGACCGTTCAGCACATCCAGGGCCGTGTCGCTCGTCAGGCGGGCCTGCGTCGACTGAAGCGTGACCGTGCCGCCGCCCAGGGCCGCCGTCTTCGAGGCCACTCCCGAAGACAGCAGTTGTTGTGTCGTCACGGTGCGACCCACCGTGAACTGATAAGTGCCCGGTGCGGCCCCGTTCAGGGCCGTCGCCGAGAGAATCGACGAGTTGGATGAAGTAGCCGTGGCCGCCGCCAGAACACCGCTCGTGCGCAGACTCACCAGGCTCGACCGCAACATCGTCAGTTGCGTCGAAACGGAAATGACGGCCAGACGCTGGCTCTCTACCTCCGTTTGCCGCTCCGCCAAAAGCTCGCGCGGGCGAGACTCCAGCTTCATCAGCGAATCGACCAGCGACGCAATGTCGATGCCGCTGATGAGCCCGGTACCGGTGGTGATGGTGCCCATCTGTGTCTTTCCTCCCGTCTGGGCAACGGCCGCGGCGGATCCTGCGCAGCGCAACGTCGCAGCGCAGGGACAGGCCCTGACACGTCTGTTATCGACCATCATCCGGGGTGACTTAAGCAGAAAGAAACCGCCGCGGCATCGCCCAACTGGCGTTGCGCGCGGCGGTTATCACCAGAAGTGCCACCGTCGGGCGGTCAGCCCAACAGGTCAAGCATGTGTCTGGGCGACCACGTCGCCTGCACGGCGCCGGCTTTCCATGGGGCCGGTTCTCCTGTACCGATTCGCCGTCCGCCGGCCATCAAGGCCGCCACTTCCTCCAGAACGCCGCGCACCGCCGGCAACGACGCCGACAAGCTGGTCTGCGCCTGTAGGAGCCACCGCGTCTGCGTTCCGAGTTCCGCCACCTGCTCGGCCGCCAGGCGCCCGCGCTCGCGGCTAACCTGGTCGATGGCCGCCGTGACCACGGACACGGCCTCCTCGTACCGGCCGCCGGCCAGCGCATGGACGCCGCCCGTGACCACCGACGCCAGGCGGCCAATCGCGGGGTCGCCCAGATCGGCCGCGCGGGCCGAGAACCCGCCTTCCGATCCGTCCAGCAAACGTTTCCCGTTGAACTCGGTCGTTGCGGCAATCCGGTCGATGCTTTCCACGGCGGCATCCACCAGGATCTGCTGCGCCCGAACCTCCTCGTCACTCATGGCGGCGGAATTGGCCGCAATGGAAAACGCGCCGCGGATCTGGACCAGCAGCAGTTGCGTCTCTTCCAAGGCCGTGTCGGCCACGGCATTCCGTTGAACCGACCGCGCCGAGCCCGCCAATTGGCTCTCGATATCGACCAATTGGCTTCGGATACGCTCGCTCATCATGAGATTCGACGGATCGTCTGCCGTCGGGTATGCCCCTGCCACCGATCGCCCCGACCGTGCGCCTGCCGTGTAATGCTGGTACAACCCCACCCACTGACGGACCATATTTGTCATCGTGTTGATTGTTGTCATGTCTGCCTCCCCCAATGCTGTGGTACCTCGCCGTCACCCTGGACGGCCTCTTGTCGTATATGGCCTGTTGCATACAACTAAAAGCAGCCCAGCAGCGGAGGCAAATCAAAATCGCAACACATTGGGGGACAAGATATTGTGTCTGTATAAGAAAAAAGGTGGGTTTGTAGAACAGGTGAAAAATTAGGCAGATGGGGCATCCTGGGATGGCCCCGGCGATCCCCTGCGGACCAAGCAAACGGACGCAGCCCCTCATGGGAGCTGCGTCCGGTGGGCGTCGCATGTGTGCCGTCAGGTCGTCGCGACACTCATTCGACGGCGTGCTCGCGGATCAGTTGCGAGGACAGCTTGGCTTCCAGGTCCAGGGCGCCAAGGACGGTGCCGACGGCGTCGCGGATGTCGTTGTCGGTTTCGGTGCCGATCTTCTTCATCAGCGTTGTGACGTTGGCGCTGGTGAGCTTGTTGCCGATGTGGCGTGCGGTCTGGGCGATGGCGTTCAGGGCGGCAATCTGAATCGGCTTGGGGGCGTCTTCGGCCAGGGCGATATCGGCCAGATGCTGCTGAATCTCGTCATCGGCCATCGGGATCAGGGCCTCCATCGCCACGATGGCCAGTTCCTGGTTCTTCCCGGCGGCGGCAACCATCAGAGCGCCGCGGGCCGCGTCGGCCGTGAACGCCAGCCGCGACCCGGCCACCCGCTTCAGGTTCTCGGCCGCGCGAAGGGCGACCGCCTTGGCCTGCTCGGGTGCCAGGTCCACGGTGCCGGCTTCCATGAGCAGGGCCGTGATCTTCTGCATGATGTCGCCGGCCGTCGCGCCTGCCGGGACCGAGTCGATGTACTTGACATTCTCTTTCAGGAAGCTGAATGGGACGCGCTCGTCCTGGCCGCTGACGAGCACGATCGGCACCAGGGCCGTCGCAAAGTCCGTTCTCAGCAACTGGATCACTTCGGTGTACGCCACGTTGTCCACGTTCGTGGCCAGAACCACGGCGTCGATGCGCGGCATCGTGCGAGCCAGGCTCACGCCGTCGTTGCCATTGGCGGCCACACTGACGTTCCAGCCGGCCTTGCGGAACTCGCCCGTGAGGGCGTTACGGTTATTCTCGTCGGCGTCGACGATCAGCACGCCGCGGCCGGTCTCCATGTTGACGGCCTCGGCCAGCACCGGCACGACGCGGTCCGAGCCGAAGAACGGCTTGCGAGGCATGCAGGCGACGATGGCGAAGGCGGCGTTGAAGCGGATGCGGCGGTTCGGATACTCCAGGGCCCGGATCAGCGGGCTGCCTTCCTTCAGGGCGCTGGAGGTGCCCAGGAAGTCCTGGTTGACGACCTCGTTGAGCGCCCGGATCGCCTGATCGGCCACCTCGACGCGGTGATCGCGCAGGGCGCGGTCAAGCACGTGGTTCAGGTACTGCTGGCCGGCCGACCGGAGGAAGAACTCCGTCGTCGGGATGTCGGCCGGAGCCCACGGATTTTTCGCATTCTCCCCGGCCATGGCCAGCTCGAAGTTCATCTGCGCCTGGATGCTCAGCCACAGGGCCACCAGCTCGGGCGAATCCGGCGACGCACGCAGGCCCAGTTCGCAGCACCGGGCCGCCAGGATCTCGTTGACGACCTCGGTCGGCGCGGGACGATACGTCAGGCGGGTCTCGTTGCTCCAGCCCCAAACGTCGGTGGTCGGCCGCTTCGGGTCCGACACGGTGGTGATCTTGTTGTAATAGAAGGCCTCGGCCAGTTCGCCGTAGAGCTGCGCGGCCGACTTCTGGAGCGACGCCGCGTCGATGGCGGTCATGGCCGCCGCGGCCGCCTGCTTGACGCCCTCGGGCTGGTCGGTCGCCTCGACCAACGCTTTCAACGCCGGCAGCGCCATCTTGTAGCCGAGTTGGCCGAGCAGGCCGATAATCTTCAGCTTCAGGTCCTTGTCGGGCGTTTCCAACGCCACCACCAGCGGATAAACCACCGGGCGGTCGATATCTTTCAGGGCCCTCAGGATGTCGTCGTGCAGGGCGGCCTGCGAGGAATCGGCCAACAGGCCCAGAGCCGGCGGCACGGCGTACTCGCCCGAGAGTTGAAGTTTGCGGAGATTGAGCTGATAGGAACGTTCGTTGATGTCGAGGGCCTTGAGGGCTTCGAGCATCCGGTCCACGTCCTTGCGCTTGATCATGATGCCTTCATCGGTGGTGGCCAGAAGACGGCGGGCCACCTCGGCCAGTTCGGTGTCTTCGGCGCTGGCCATCTGCGACATCAGCACATAGCCGACTTCCGGGTGCTCGACGAGTTTCAGCAACGTGGTCGGTTCGGGGTTGGCCTGAACCACGGCCTGGGCGAACTTGCGGGCAAGATCGAACTTGGCGATCTTCCAGTAATGGACCATCTGCTGGAAATCCATCTGAAGATCCAGCGGCACTTCCGACTCGGGCAACCCCATGACGCCCTTACCCTGCGCGTCGGCTTTGACAACAACCGCATCGCCTGTGGCGGCCTCTCCCTCCGCGGTTGCGTTCTCCTCCTGAGCCGACACCACGGCAGGCCAGCCAACCACCGACACGACTGCCAACACCAGACCCATTGTCCAAGCCATTCGCATCTGGGCCCTCAGCATCATGGATATCTCCTTTTTCATGGGAAGCAATCCGCTAAGTTCGTGTCCGAATCGGCGTGCGTTTTCTCCGCTGGACAGCCCCCGGTTCTCACCGCGCGCTGCCTAACCTCAGCTTAGTCAAGCTGTTGGAAAGAGCGATTATAGGACTGATAAAGGGGGTGTCAACAAAAAACAAGCCTTCGGCGAAAGCCGGGGCGCCTGTCCCATGTGTGGGCAGGGGCAGCGGTGCTGAAGGGCCGTTCGCGAGTCCCCGCACAAGGCCGGCCCCTGGGAGGCCGACGCCCCCCCTCGACGAGACTTGGAACGAGCAGCGAACCGCCCTTACGATTGCCGCGGCGGCACGGCGGCGATCGGCGCAGCGGCAGGGTCGGCAGGCTCGGAAACCACTTCAATACGCGTGTGGGCATCGACGATCATCGCACTTCGTTCGCCGTCGGCCTTCTGGATGACCACCTCGTCCACCCAGAGCCGTCCCCCGGGCGACCCGGCGAACGACCCCGGGGCTGCGATGCGCCGCCGCTGGACCAGTCGCCCTTCGGCGACCACCGGGTGAACCGCATCCTGGAACCGCAGCCGCTTGGTCACGCGAACCCAATCGCCCTCAGTCGCCATAGGCAGCCTCCGGATGGCTCCACAGTTCGTTCGCCGCGGCAATCTGTTCCAGCGAGCGGCCGGTCTTGGCGCTGTCGGGGGCTTCGGCCAGGATGTCGCCCTGGTCGCGTGCGGCGTGGTCGCGGCTCTTGATCAGGAGCCAGTTCCGCGCCTTCTCGCCGGCCGTGTTGAAGGGAACCAGACGCCACCGCCCGGAGAGTTTGCGACCGCGAAGCTCGAAGGCAATCGCTTGGCGGCCGTCGATGGCCGCTGCCACGGCGGCCTGGTCCGCATCGTACCGCACGGTGCCGAAGTCCCAGAGCATGACCGTGCCGCCGCCGTACTGGCCCTCGGGAATCGTCCCCTCGAAGTCCCCGTACTCGATTGGGTGGTCTTCGGTGCGGACCGCCAGCCGCTTCTGCCGAGGGTCGAGGCTCGGTCCCTTGGGCACCGCCCAACTGATGAGCACGCCCTGCGCCTCGAGGCGGAAATCGTAGTGCAGATGCGACGCCTGGTGCTTCTGGACCACGAAGGCGGCCTCGGCGGCGGCATCGCCCGCGGGTCTGGTCTTGGCCCTGGCGGCGCGCGGCGGGGCGGTCGATGCCGCACCGTCGGGTTCCGGCGTCTCTGTGAAATCGCGTTTTCGGCGATACTCCTTCAGTCCCAAGGTCCTGCCCTCGCACTGGATTTGTTTCTGCGCCCGGTCGATGTTATAATAGGAATGGAAGAAGGCCGCTGGAACGTGACGTCGCGGGCGTCGAACGGCCATCATCTTTCATACTGAGTATCATACCGCCCGGCAACGGGCAACCCCCTGCCGGCCCCGCGCGACTCGCCCACGGTCCTTTTCCGAGAAGTCAGCCAAGCAGTGTGGCATCATGCCGGGTTCCGCTGCTGCGCGCGACAAGACGTCGCCTGCGGTGCCGCGCCCGCCGTCTGCCCCGGCGGACAGCCTCACGACAGACGCGGTTCCTGATCGCCGGGTGTCCAGGCGGGAACGAAAGGAGGTGAGAGACCCCGAAATTGCATGGCAGCCACAGCCGTACCCCTGCCGCAAACCACAGTGTCGTCACGGTCCGCCTGCAACCGGGCTCGCTGAGCCCAGAGAAAGGAGGTGTGCCATGTTGACCGACAGAAAGGGAACTCGCGCGGGGTTCACCCTGGTGGAACTGCTGATCGTGGTAGTCATCATTTCTATTCTCATATCGATGATGGTTCCGGCCGTGGGTGTGGCCCTCGAGCGTGTGCGCCGGGTGCGCTGCGCGACGAACCTGAAGACCATCGCCCAGGGGTGCATGACGTACGCCTCGGACCATCGCGGCCGGTGGCCGAACGCCTTCACGGCCAAGAGCACCCGGGCCGACCTGTTGCCCGATGCTCCGGGCGACGGCCAGGGGCTTCGAGGACCCAATACCGAAGACCATCGCGGCACCGACAACGAGGACGAGGTAGTCAACTCCACGACGGCGAGCCTGTGGCTGCTGGTGGCCAAGGGCATCGTCATCCAGGAAGCGTTCATCTGTCCGTCCACGGACGATCAGCCGGACTTCATCCGCAACGCGAACGAGGTCCGCGACTTCCTGAGCCGCCGCCACATCAGCTACAGCTATCAGAACCTTCGCGGTCCGTACAGCAACCCGTCGAGCCCGCGTCTGGCGGTACTGGCCGACCGCAGCCCCTTCTTCGATCCGCGGTACCAGACCGACGACGAGGAGGCCAACAGTTTCAACCATGAACAGGCGGGACAGAACGTAGCCTTTGCGGACGCTCGGGTGGAATGGCTAACGGAACCGTACTACGAGTCCACGGGCGACTGGTTCTATCGGACGTGGACGGACAAGGACGACGAGACGCCGGCGGGCATCCCCGACGGCGAGGACGTGCCGCTGAGCGGCGAGGACGCCCTGCTGATGTAGCGGCACGGCAAGGTATCGACGAAGCAGCCGTCCGGCGGACCGGCCGGCACGACGCGGGGCGGGCCATCGTGGCTCGCCCCGCGGTGCTATTGCGACCGCGCGAGCACGCGGAGCGGGTTGCGGTGGACCTCCGCGACGACCGGCAGCGTGTCGATGGCGGCGCAGGCGGCGAAGGCGTCGTCGAGGCCGCGCTTGATGACATTGTACCCGCCGCGTCCGCGACGAAGGGCCTCGTCCAGCCGATGGCCCCAGGCGTTCCAGAGTTCCAGCGCGATCAGGGCCGAGTCGGTCAGATGGAACCGGCCGTCGCCGCCGGCGGCCAGGAGCCGCTGCACGATGGCCCCGGCGCAAAGGGAATCTTCCCAACTGATGCGGCGTTCCGTGCCGCTGCCGACCAGGACGATGTCGCCGCCGTCGCCGTGACGGCACAACTCGGCGGCCGTGGCGGCGGCGTTGGTCAGTGCGGCAATGAAGAGCCGCCGGGCCGACGACGCCAGCAGGATCGCCCGCGTGCCGTTGGTGGTGGTCATGACCACCGTTTTGCCCGCGACGATCATCGCGGTGAACTCCTGCGGCGTGTTGCCGAGGTCGAATCCGTCGATGCGCAGCCCCTGTCGCTCGCCGCCCAGGACCACCGAACCGGCGGGCAGCTCGCGCCGCAAGGCCAGGGCCTCGTCCACCTCGCCGACCGGCAACACCTGCGCCGCCCCATTGGCCAGCGCCTGAATCATGCTCGAGGTGGCCCTGAGCACGTCGATCACCACGGCCGTCCGAGACGACAGGAACTCGGCCGTCAGCACCTCGGGGTCGAATACGACGTACACGTCGCGCACGGCACAGACTCCTTCTGCTGCGAACTCGATATCCGAGTGGTCCGCCATGGTCACGCAAGCGCAGCCATGCCACCCACCTTGTGGGCAACCGCCCTGCCCTGGCGGGCGAGGCGGCATTTTATCCGCTGGCCCGTCGGCACGCCACAGGCTATACTGGGGCAGTCATCGCCAAGGAGCCGCACGGACCATGCCGGAGATCATCACGAAACTGTCGATGCTGCTGGGCGTGTCGTTCACGTCGGGCATCAACCTGTACCTGACGGTCTGCATGGTCGGGCTGGCCGGAAAGTTCGGCTGGGGCAACCCGGTGGGCCTCCAGGGCTTCCAGTCGCTGGCCAATTGGCCGGTCATCATCCTCTCGGGACTGCTCTTCGTGGTGGAGTTCCTGGCCGACAAGCTGCCCGCCGTGGACCACGTGTGGAACGCCGTGCACAGCTTCGTGCGTCCGGTGGCCGCGGCGGCCATCGGCGTGATGGTCGTCGGTGACGACCCCGCCACCGGCGCCGCCGGGTGGATCATGGCCGGCCTCGGCTCGGCTCTGGTGGCCACCACCACCAACGCCGCGAAGGTCGGCTCGCGCGTCATGGTGGCCGCCAGCCCCGAGCCCTTCAGCGACATTCTGCTCAGCCTGGCCGGCGACGGCGTGGTCCTGGTGCTGGCCGGTCTGGCCATCGCGTACCCCGTGCCGACGGCCATCGTCTGCGCGATCCTGCTGGCGATCATCCTGTACCTGTTGCCGCTACTGTGGCGAGCCATAGCCTTCGCGGTTCGCGTGGCATGGCAGGCGGCCGCAGCCCTGTTCGTCCGCGACGGCGTGCATCACGCCCTGCAGGACATGGAACCCGAGGACGCCGACGCGCTGGCCAAAATCAAACTGGCCCACAAGAAGGCGCAGCTCGTGTTGCCGGCCAACGTCAAGGGCCTGCGCGGGGCCGGGTGGCTCCGCCGCGGCAAACTCATTTTCCTCGACGGTCTTGTGGTATTCGTGTACCGCAAATGGATGCGCCGCCGCATCGTGCAGGTGCCGGTGGCCGAAATAGCCTACGCCCGGCTGAAACGGCGGGTGTTCTCGAATCTGCTATGGATTCAGACGCCGCGCGGAGCGATCAGTTTTCTCACGACGCGCCGCACCGACCGCCGCACCGATCACGCCCTGGACCTGCTGGGACACGCACCGCCGCCGCAGGCCGACGATCCGGCCGCCGACGCATCCACGCCCCTGCCCTCGCCGCAGGCCGGCTGATCCCCGTGATGACGAATCCGCCGCGGCCCGCCCTCTGGCCGCACTCGTCGCGGGGAGGGATCGCCAGTCGCCCACCTCCCCCCGCCCGCGCAACGCCCGCCGGGTCAGGGTACCGGCATGCCGTTCAGGACGTTCACGAGCAACGACATGTCGCCCGGCTCGGCGCCGCCGTTGGTGTCCAGGTCGAACGCGCAGGCCGGCAGACCCGACGTGTCGATGCCGTTCAGCCGGTTGACCAGCAGCGACATGTCGCCGGGCTCGGCGCCGCCATTGCCGTCAATGTCGCCGAGCTTGCGAACCGTCATCGCCACGTCGGCGAAGGCCTGGCCCGACACGTCGCCCGTGGCCGTCACGCGAAGCACGAGCGGCCCGGTGCCGGCCGCGCCGTCGCTCCGCAGGCCGCCGTACACGTACCGCACCAGCGGATCGCCGCCCGGATCGTTCTCGATGGCCACCTCGCCCGTGCCGCTGTCGGCCACTTTCTCGACCGCCAGCGTCACGCCCTGATTGCCGCCCCACTTCTCGACGCTGATAGCCAGCCGCGTCTTGTGCCCGTTCCTGGCCAGGATGCTGGGGGTGTTCTGGTACACCCAGTCCAGGTCGGCCGCCGCCGAGATGGTCAGGACGTTCGTCGTGGGGGTCACGGTCACGGTGACCGTGTCCTGGTCGGTGGCGCTGTCCTGGTCGGCGACGGTCAGCGTGAGGACGTGAACACCGACGGCCAGGCTGAAGTGCTGCACGGCCACGCCCTCGGCGCCCAGCAGCGTGCCGCCGTCTTCCCACCGCCAATCCACAAGGTTGCCGTCGGGGTCGGACGAGCGGCTGCCGTCGAGGGCCACCCAGGCGTAGCCGCTCGGATCGGCCTCGACGGTCTGGTCCTCGCCGGCGTCGGCCGTTGGCGGCGCGTTCAGGCGCAGCACGACGACATCGTCATCCGTGGCCCCCTCGTTGTCGGTCACCACGAGCGTGATGCTGCGAACGCCCACGGGCAACGTGACCTGGGCGGTCTGGCCCGTGGCGATCTGCGTGGCCCCTTCCTTCCAGACGTAGCTGACGATGGTGCCGTCGGAATCGCTCGACGCGCTGCCGTCCAGGGTCACCGTGACATAGCCGTCACGGTCGGTGTCGTGGAGCAACTGGTTCGGCCCCGCCTCGGCCACGGGGGCGCGGTTCGGCTCCGGCTCGGCGTAGAGGATGTCGAGCTTCGCTCCGCGCGCGTGGCCGGTGTAGTCCCACTGGTACACGTAATGCCAGCCGATGGTGCCCGTGGGCCGCGCGCCCATGCCGCGAAGGCCCAGGAAATTGCCGGGGGCGTAGCCCGGCCGGTCGATGAACTCCTGCACAAGGGAGGAAATGTCCGGGCTGTCGTACCATTGCCCTTCCAGCCACGGGCTCTTCTCCATGATCCAGGTGACGGCGTTCTCGGTCACCGGCCACGTCCAGGGGTTGGTGGTAAACGCCGGGCAACTGTCGTAGTCGAACAGGTTCATCTGGAGAATCGGGCTGTTCTGCACATCGTTCTGCCCGTTGGAGCACGCCGAGACCTTGGCCTCGAGGATCGTGCTGCCCTTGGGAATCGTGATGGACCACCGCATCCCCGACCGGCGGTCGCCGTAGTTGTACGGCCACAAAAGGACCGTGTTGGTCGCCGAGTTGCTCGTCGAGGTGAACTGGGTGTCGTCGGCGCTGGCCGCAATCTGGTACACGACGTGAATGCTGCCGGCCTTGGCAACGATCCGGACGTCGTCGCGGTCGGTGTTGCCCTGGTCGTCGGTCACGGTCAGGTAGATCGTGTGCGTGCCATAGGGCAGTTCCACCTCGGCGGTCTGGCCGGTGGCGATCACCGTGTCGCCTTCTTTCCAGACATAGCTGACCAGGGTGCCGTCGCGGCAGTAGCTGCCGGCCCCGTCCAGGACCACCGTGCAGGTGCCATTGGAATCGTTGTCCACGACGAACTGGTCGTCGCCGGCGTCGGCCCTTAACGGCAACTCGCAAAACATCTTATAGAGCACCAACAGGAGGGCCTTGCCCATGCGTTCCTGGATGAAGGGCGTGTTGGGGTGGATGTTGTCGCCGTTGGGGTAATAGAGGTTGTACTCGGGCAGCAGGTAGTCGCCCTGCCAGACGCCCGCCGGGTCGGTACCCAGCAGCCGGGCCATATCGTAGAAGGGCTGGACGCCCATGTAGGCCGCCCGCGACAAGGCCCCGAATGCCGCCGAGGCCTGGTTGCTGTCGTGATAGTACTGGTCGATCATGTAGCCGGAGGTCACATAGATGACCTTGATGTGCGGAAAATCCCGCCGCCAGCCGTCCAGAATCGCCTGATAGGTCGGAAAGGTGGCGGCATCGCAGAAATGGTACTCGACCATCACGGCATCGAGCTGGCCGTGGTAGCGATTGCGTACGAAGTTGTCGATTTCGACCAGGCGTGTGGCATAGGTGGGGTTCAGCGTGCACAGATAGTGGACGAAATCGAAGTTGTCGAAGACATTCAGGGGAATGTCCTGTCCGTTGTTGACATCGTAGGTGGGGCTTCGGTTGAGCTGGTAGATGGGGTTGGACGAGGCCAGGGCATTGACGCCGCTGAGGATGCCGAGGCCGAAGGATCGGCTGGCCATGAGGACGTGCTTGCTGCGGATGACCTCCATGTCGGCCGCGGTGATGCGGTCGAATTCGTGGTCGGCTTCGTAGGCTCCGACATAATAGGGCGGCCCGGCCTGGACCCCCCCCCCCGCCGCCATCATTAGCACTGCCAGCACAGCAACACCGATCCGCCGCGATACCATGGTTGCCTCCCGGCACAACAATCGGACACGTAGCGATGAGGTCGAACTCGTCCTTGCGGGGCCACTGTCGGCGGGCTGGAAGGGTCGCACGACGGCCCTCGCTCGAAACGGTCATCAAGGATGGCTGCCCAAGGGCGCCCCGATCACGGGGAGCAGTACGGATAATATACACCATAAAGCCTGCAAGAAGCAATTGATTAAGACGTCAGGCGTGCTCCGGCGGCGGCGCGGCCGCGGGAAGGGCTTTTTCCTTGACGGTGGCAGAGGGAATAGGATACCATGGCCGCTTTGACGAGAGGGCTTGGAGCCCTCTCGTTAGCTTACAGTCTGGCCATGAGTGGCCATCAAGGGGATCGACGACCTATGCTACCGAAACGCAAGTCAAGCAAGGCCCGCAAGCGGAAGCGTCGCAGCCATCACGCGCTGACGCCGCAGGCGACCATCATTTGCAGCCACTGCAACCACGTGACGTTGCCGCACCGCGTGTGCGACAACTGTGGCTGGTACCAGAACCGTCAGGTTGTGGCCACCAAGGAGAGCTGAAGGCATGCGGACGGCCCTGGATGCGATGGGCGGGGATTTCGCGCCCACGGAGATCATCAAGGGAGCGGTCGAAGCCCTTGAAATCCTGCCTCCGGAGGATTCGATTCTCCTGGTGGGCCCCCAGGATACCCTCGAGGGCGAGCTGAAGGCCCTGGGCGGCCCGTTCGACCGGATCGTGATCGAACACGCCGAGCAGGCCATCGGGATGGACGAATCGCCGGTCGAGGCGCTTCGGCAGAAACCGCGGTCCAGCATCAGCCGGATGGTCGAGGCGATGAAGGAAGGCCGCGCCGACGCGTTCGTGTCGGCGGGCAACACGGGGGCGGTCGTGGCGGCGGCGCAGATGGCGTTGCGGACGCTGCGAGGCGTTCGCCGCGCGGGCATCTCGATCGTTGTGCCGACGTTCCACGGGCCTGTGGTGGTGATCGACGTCGGAGCCAACATTCACGCCAAACCGCTGCACCTGGCCCAATACGGGTTGATGGCCTCGGTGTACAGCCAGCGCGTTCTGGGGACCAAGAGCCCGCGCGTGGGGCTGATGAGCATCGGCAGCGAAGACGCCAAGGGCACGGACCTGGTCCGCGAGACGCGGCACCTGCTCCGCAGCGCGCCGATCAATTTCTGCGGCAACGCCGAAGGACGGGATCTGTTCAACGGCAGCTTCGACGTGATCGTCTGCGACGGTTTCGTCGGCAACGTCGTCCTGAAGGTGATCGAGGGCATGGGCGAAGGCATGATCCGGATGCTGGCCGAGGAACTGGGTTCGTCCGCCCCGGACATGGTGTCGAAACTCAAGCCGGTCATTTCGAAGCTCCAGGAGCAACACGACTATTCGTCGTATGGGGGCGCGCCGCTGCTGGGAATCGACGGAATCGGCATCATCAGTCATGGTTCCTCCAAGGCTCGGGCCATCAAGAACGCCTTGAAAGCCGCCTCGCGATTTGCCGGGCAGAAGGTCAATGAGGCGATCGAAGACGCCTTGGCTCCGGCAGGAGAACTTCACCAGTGAGTCATCCGCGCAGCGTAAAGATCGTCGGGACCGGGTTTTACGTCCCCGATCGGATCATGACCAATGACGATTTCACGAAGCTCGTCGAGACGTCCGACGAGTGGATCGTGACGCGCACGGGCATTCGCGAGCGTCGCATCGCCGCCGAGAACGAGACCACGAGCGACATGGCCGTGGCCGCCGCCCGCGAGGCCCTGAAAGACGCCGGCCGCGAAGCGGCCGATGTGGACCTGGTGATTATCTCGACCATCACGCCGGACCACATTTTCCCGGCCACGGCGGCACTGGTGCAGCACAAGCTGGGCATTCCGAAGTGCGGCGGCTTCGATCTGGAAGCGGCCTGCTCGGGGTTCGTATGCGGCCTGGCGATGGCCCGCGGTGCGATCATGACGGGCATCGCTCGCAGGGCCTTGGTCATCGGGGCCGAGAAACTCAGCGCCATCACCAACTACAAAGACCGGGGCAGTTGCATTCTGTTCGGCGACGGGGCCGGGGCCGCCCTCCTGGAAGGTTCGGACGAGCCTGACACGGGAATCCTCTACAACACGCTCGGGATCGACGGCGTAGGCAGCCATTTGATGATCGTTCCGGCCGGCGGCACGGCCCAGCCCGTGACCCACCGGAATCTGGACGAGGCGGCCCACAAGATGGTCATCCAGGGCCGTGAGGTGTACCGTTTCGCCGTGGACAAGATGCAGGAACTGGTCCGCGACGCCATGGCCCAGTGCCACCTGACGGTGGACGACGTGGCGTTGGTGGTGCCGCACCAAGTGAACACGCGGATCATCGATTCGGCCGTCGGGCGTCTGGGGTTCCCGGCGGAGAAGATCTTCGTCAACATCGACAAGTACGGCAACACCAGCGCGGCGAGCGTGCCGATCGCGTTGGCCGAGGCGCGGCGTCAGGGTTGCCTGCGCGACGGCCAGACGGCGATCCTGGTCGCGTTCGGGGGCGGTTTGTCGTGGGCGTCGGCGGTCGTGAAATTCTAGCGCGCCGCGGCGGCTGTCGATCCACCGTACGATTCTCGATGCCCGAGACGGATTTCTCGGGCGAATGGACCGGAACCAGAGGTCGAGGAGACCATTCATGGGCAAGACCGCATTGCTCTTTCCCGGCCAGGGCGCTCAGAGCGTCGGCATGGGCGCGGACCTGTACCAGGCCTCGCCCAGGGCGCGCGAGCTATTCGACCTGGCCGACCGGCTGCTCGGGTTCAAGCTCTCGACGATCTGCTTCGAGGGTCCCGAGGAACGTCTGAACGCGACCGACATCAGCCAGCCGGCCATTTTCGTCACGAGCGTGGCCCTGGCCGAGTGTTTTGCGGCCGGGTCGGGCCGCGACGTGAAGGCCGCAGCGGCCGCGGGCTTGAGCCTGGGCGAGTACACCGCCCTGTGGGCCGCTGGCGCCCTGTCGTTCGAGGACGGCGTGCGTCTGACCCGCCGCCGGGGAGAGCTGATGCAGGCTGCCGCCGAGGCCAACCCGTCCACAATGGTGAGCATCATGGGACTGGACGAGGGGCAGGTAAAAAACATTTGTGAAGCGGCTTCGGCGCTGGGTATAATCTCGCCCGCCAATTTCAACTGCCCGGGTCAGATTGTGGTCTCGGGGACGAAGGGGGCATGCGCCAAGGCGCTTGCGCTGGCCGAGGAGGCCGGCGGCAGAGCCGTCGAGTTGAAAGTGGCCGGCGCGTTTCACAGCCAGTTGATGGCCTCGGCCGCCGCCGGGCTGGCGCGGGAGCTGGATGCCATTACCCTGAGCGATCTGCGGATGCCGGTGGTGGCCAACGTCACGGCGAATTACTACGCGTCGTCGGCGGAGATTCGGCCGATGCTGGTCCGTCAACTGACGGGCAGTATCCTCTGGCAGAAGTCGATGGAGCGGCTGCTGGCGGACGGTTTCGACACGTTTTACGAGATCGGCCCCGGTCGCGTGCTTCGCGGCCTGATGAAGAAGATCGACCGCAGCGCCTCCGTGATGGGCGTCAGTGTCGCCGCAGAGACGGGCGTCTGCTGAGGCCGGAACAAGACCGGGAAACTTGCTGAGTCCTACCTGAGCGAGGAGGTTCTGATGAGCGTCACGGACCGCGTAGCGATCGTGACTGGAGGCGGTCGCGGTATTGGCCGGGCGATAGCCGTGCGGCTGGCCCGAGGCGGCGCCAAGGTCGCCCTGATGGACGTGCTGGAAGAGCCGATGGCCGAGACCGTCAAGCTGTGCACCGAGGCGGGGTCGCCGCTGGTCAAGGCCTACAAGCTGGACGTGACGGACGAAGAGGCCGTTGAAAAGACCGTCGAAGCCGTCAACGAGGAATTCGGCAGCATCGATATCCTGGTGAACAACGCCGGCATCACGCGGGACGACCTGCTGATGCGGATGGAGACGAAGGCCTGGGACCTGGTCCTGGCGGTGAACCTGAAGGGGACGTTCCTGATGACACGGGCGGCGTCGCGCTATATGATGCGTCAGCGTCGTGGCCGGATCGTGAACATCGCCAGCGTGTCGGGCCTGGCGGGCAATGCGGGGCAGGCGAACTACTCGGCGTCGAAGGCGGGCGTGGTGGGCCTGACGAAGACGACGGCGCGTGAGCTGGCGGCCCGGAATGTGACGGCCAATGCGGTGGCGCCGGGGTTCATCCGGACGGACATGACGGACGTGCTGCCGGCGGCGGTGAAGGAGAAGGCCCTGGCGAACATTCCGTTGCGTCGGATGGGCGAGGCCGAGGACGTGGCGGAGGCGGTGGCGTTCTTCGCTTCGGATGCGGCGGCGTACATCACAGGACAGGTATTGGCCGTGGATGGCGGCATGGTGATGTGAGGACAATTCGCAAGCCGGCGTCCCGGATGGCGGCCGGCCGATGAGTTGGTCGAACGATCAATCAGATTGGGAGGAAGTTATCGTGGCGTCGATCGAAGAACGCGTAACCAGCATTGTGGCCGAGCAGATGGGTGTTGACAAGGCGAACATCAGCCCCGAAACATCGTTTATCAATGACCTGGGCGCCGATTCGCTCGATGTGGTGGAACTGGTCATGGAGCTTGAGGACGAGTTCGACATCAGCATATCGGACGAAGACGCCGAGAAGATCAAGACGGTGGGCCAGGCGGTCGAGTACATTAAGGGGCACTCGAAGTGACGTCGGATCGTCGCGTCGTCATCACGGGCATGGGTCTGGTCACGAGCCTTGGCCAGACCGTTTCGCAATTCTGGGACGGTCTGACGGCCGGCCGCAGCGGCGTTCGTCCGATCACGCGCTTCGACGTGAGCCAGTACGACAGCCGCATCGCCGGCGAGATTCCCGACTTCGATCCGGGCCCGTGCATCGACGCGCGTGAGGCCAAGCGCATCGACCGGTTCGGGCAGTTCGCCCTGGTGGCGGCTGCCGAAGCCGTGACCGATTGCGGGATGGACTTCGCGGCGGAGGATCCGTACCGGTGCGGCGTGATCATCGGCAGCGGCATCGGCGGGTTGCATGAAATCGAGACCCAGTTCGAGCGACTGTTGGAGAAGGGGCCGAGCCGGGTCTCGGCATTCCTGGTGCCG
Source organism: uncultured Anaerolineaceae bacterium (assembly GCA_964500225.1). Lineage (GTDB taxonomy): Bacteria > Planctomycetota > Phycisphaerae > FEN-1346 > JAACEH01 > JAAYDY01. The sequence continues at coordinate 234,888 of CAZCOA010000001.1, forward strand.
AAGCTGATGGCCAATGCCGCCTCGGCGCTGGTGTCGATCCGGTACGGGTTGAAGGGTCCTAACGTGGCCGTGGTGTCGGCCTGTGCCAGTGCCACCAACTCGATCGGCGAAGCCTTCAAGGTGGTCCAGCGCGGCGAGGCGGACGTGATGGTCACCGGGGGCAGCGAGGCGGCCGTGACGCGGATCGGCCTGTCGGGGTTCTGTGCGATGAAAGCCCTCTCGACGCGAAACGACGCCCCCGAGCAGGCCAGCCGTCCGTTCGACCGCGACCGCGACGGGTTCGTCATGGGCGAAGGGGCCGGCATCCTGGTCCTGGAGGAAATGGAGCGTGCCAAGGCCCGCGGCGCGAAGCTCTATGCCGAGGTGATCGGCTACGGTATGGCCGGCGACGGGTGGCACATCACCGCGCCGGACGAAGAGGGCCGCGGGGCGGCTGCCGCCATGGAAGACGCCCTGCGCGACGCGGGGTTGAACCGCGACGACGTGGATTACATCAATGCCCACGGCACCAGCACGGGCCTGGGCGACGCCATGGAAGTGCGGGCCGTGCAGCGCGTCTTCGGCGACCGCGCCAAGCGAATCCCCATATCCAGCACCAAGAGCTTCATCGGTCACCTGCTCGGCGCCAGCGGCGCCGTGGAACTGATCGCCACCGTCCGCGGCATGCAGGACAGCACGATTCACGCGACGCTGAACTTCCAGCGGGCCGACGATGGGGTCGAGATGGATTTCGTGCCGGGGGCGGCGCGACGGACGAAGGTGGACGTGGCCATCAGCAACTCGTTCGGCTTCGGCGGACACAACGCCTGTCTGGCCGTGCGGCGCGTGTGACGGCGGGAACGGACTTCACCGTCCGCACGAGTCCGCCCCCCTAGGAAAATGCCAAGGCAGTCTGTTCTCGACCGGGCCGCAGCATGTGGTCCGGTCGGTGTTTATGCGTTCCGCTCAGGAGTTGCCGCAACCGGCGCCTGCCGGTTTGGCCTGCTCGGCCTGCTCCTGCTTGAGGGCGTCGCGACATTCCTTGAGGCGTGCGGCAGCGCGGCGCAAGACGGGACTGTCCTTGTAGTTGTCCACGACCTGCTGGAGCTTGGCAATCGCCCCTGCCCAGTCCTCGTTGTCGGCCAGATCGTTGCCCTGCTCCAGCAACTCATAGACGACGCGTTCTTTGGCATACTCCTGGGATGCCGCGGCGTAGGCGGCGTCGGCCATGACTTCCTCGAGCCGCTGGGTCGCCCGCTTGCCCTCGTCGATCATGGGAAACAGGTGGGCCACTTCGTCGAGTTCGCGGAAGGTCTGGACGGCCTTGCCCTCCTTGAGCCGGTCTTCGGCGCGGGCCAGGCCGCCCTGGGCCCGTCCGATGATGATTTTCTTGACGCGGTCGGCGCGTTTGCCGACGGGCGTCGCCGCCTCGGGCCCCTGGAGCACCTCGTCCGAGTTGGACAGCGCCAGGGCGTAGTCCTCCTCCTTCAGGGCCTCCTCGGCGACGCTCACGAGTTCGGCCGCCGTGGGGGGCTGGTTGGCGCGAAGCTCCTTGGCCCGCGCAACCGCCCGCTTGCAGGCCTCGGTGAACTCTGCCACGGTACAATCACGGCCGACCGCCTCCAGGAATTCCCCGTTGGCGGTGACGAAGCAGCAGCCGTCGGTCCGCGACGAGAAGGCGCTCCAGTTGCTCGTCGAGTCGCCGGTTCGCAGGCGAGCGACGATATAGAACTGTTTTTCGAGCTTGCGGACCTGTGGTTGACAGATCACGGCCATCACGTGCTACTCGGTGCTTTCACCGGCGGTGGCGGCCTCGGTCTTTCCGGTGCCGTAGAGCCGCGTGATGCCCGGGGTGTAGATACAGAAAATGATCTTGTTGTACTTCCTGGCATAAGCGACGGCCGTGGGCCAGTCGGTGATGCGTCCCTTGGGCCGGTCGGTCTTTGCCTCGCACACACCGGCCGCCACCAGAAAAATCCCAATCAATACAATACCCGCCCGCTGCCGCGTCATTGGCGTGCCTCCCTGCCGGGAATCTCCGCTGCCCCACCCGTCGGAAATGAATCTGAATTGCGATTTACAGCATAATTCCAATCGTGCGGCATGTCCGTTTTAATTTGCGGATTCGACGGAAGACGCCCTGCCACAGGTCTGTTGGACAAACGGAACTGGGCTGATCCACTAGACGAACGACGCTGGGCTTGGTTTCAGAAGTTTCGTAACCCGTTGCCCCATGTGCGGAGAATGGGTTACGGAAGGCGTCGCGGACCGAGGGATTCCCGCGGCACAACCGATTGGGAACATGTGCGGCGCGTCAGGATCCGGACGGCGCGGCCGTCAGTTTACGGTGGGCATCTTGGGAGCCTCTTCAGCGTCCTTCTTGCGGCAGAATTCGGCCCGTTCGGCGGCGCGGGCGGCCACGGGGCTCTGGGGATACTTGTCCACGATCTCCCGGAACCTGGCGGCCGCATCTTTCCAGAACTGATTTTCGTAGAGGCCCATGGCCTTCTCGTAGAGGTCGTAGGCGACTCGCTCCTGGGCGTACTCGGCGGCGTAGTCTTCCATGATGGGCTGGGCCATCAGTTCGTCGAGGCGTTTTGCGGCGGCATCGGCCACAGGCAGCCCGGCGAACAAGTGGATTACCTCGTCGAACTGGCGGAAGGCGGCCAAAGGTTTTTTGGCCGCTAGCAAGCCCTCGGCCTGCTTGAGGATCTTCTCGGCTTCCTGGGTGAGGGCCTTGGCGGCGCGTTCGGCCCGCTTGGCGTCGGGGCTGTCGGCCTCGGCGGCGTCCATGACGGCCTTGACGAGTCGGACGGCCTCGCCGTAGCGGCCACTCTTGGTCAGAGCCTCGGCTTCCTTGAGCATCGCGGCCGAATTGTCGGCCGGATTGGCCGCGGGTTCGGCCGCCGCCGGCTGAGCGGCGGGCTTGTTGCCGGCTTCCTTGACCAGTTCGCGGGCCTTCTCCAAGGCTTGTTTCAGGACGTCTTTGAACTGCTCAGGGTTGGCGTCGGTCGAGATGCCGCGCAGGAACGTACCGTCGGGCATGGCGAAAACGACGGGGCTGCCCTGCTTCTCGAAGAGTTTCCAGCCGCTGTCGTCGTCGAGTTTGCGGAAGTTCGCCATGACGCAGTAGCGCTTGATCAGGGGCCGCACGTCCTTGTCGGCCACGGTGGTCGTGATGGACACCCCGGAGGAACTGCTCGACGAGTTACTGTCGCTATGACCGGTCTTGCCCTCGCGATAGATGATCAGGACGATCTTGCCGGCCTTGGCGGCCTCGCGTGCAACCTCGGTCCAGGTCTTGGGCACGTCAGCCCGGACGGCGCCGGCCGTGAGCGTGACGGCAAGCAGCACGACCAGGGATACGGTGGCATGGCGTTTCATGGAAGCCTCTCCAACACTCTTCTCCAACACTCTTTGTCCGCCCCAGAACCACAGTCACGGCATCCAATAATATTACCAGAAGCGGCCCGCGGGGTGCAGGGAGTTTCGCAATGCATCCATGTGCTGGCTGCCAATGGAAGATCGACGGCACGCCGGAGAACGGGTAGCGGTCCCGACAGACTGTGCTACGGTTGCGGAACGGCGGGTGTTGCCGGACCTGTGGCGGGGGCCGCCGTGGGATCGGACGCCGGCGAGCCGTGCGCGACCAGATACTGACCGTACCATCGCCGCCAGGCGCGCACGTCATAGCCGAAGTCCTGGCCCGTCATGCGCTTCAGGGCGTCGAGCACCTCCGGATGGGTCACAGTGACGACGACCCGCTCGGTCCACGGCTCGACGCGGGCGTGAACGTCCAAAAGGGCTCCGGCGGCAATGTAGCCGATCACGGGATTGAACGCCACGGCCCCCTCGGCCACCACCGGCTCGAGGTCGGCCACGTAGCCATAGCGCGTGCCCGTGCAGATCCAAGCCCGTTGCGACTGCGTGATCTCGTGGACGATGACGCGGCTCTCGCGGGTGATGAGCGACTGGATGAGGCCGGGCACCGAGTTCATCAGCCCGGCGTCGGCCACGGCGCCGGCCACGCGGTCGCGAGCCACTTCGCCGCCCTTGCGCATCAGGTTGGCCAGTTCCAGGTCGGCCTTGGCGCTGTCGAGGCCGGCGAGCACCTCGCGGCTGCGCTGCCAGACCTGGCGGTCCTTGTCGCGCGTCATGATGCCGATCAGGGCCAGCGCCGCATCGTCGCCGCCGATGCGGCCGAGGGCCTCCACCGCCAGCAGCCGCACCGACTCCTCGGGATGACGGGCCAGGACGTCGCGCAGCGGCTCCACAGCCGCCACGTCGCCAATGGCGAGCACCTCGTTGCGGCCGGCCTCGAACTCGCTGCTGAACTGCCATTGGCTGAGGGCCCCGTTGCTCAGGTCGCGAAGCCGCTGAGTCCACTGCCGGACGCGGAACTTGAACTCGTGGTCGCGGGACGACTGGGCCTCGTCGGAGCGTCGCGTCTGATCGTCCAGCCGCGCCTGGCGAGCCTCGTCCCGAGTCATCCACTGGTCCCTGTAGCGGACGTAGCCCAAGGCCCGCCGCGCGGCCTCGTGGTTCGGATCGAGCCTCAGGGCCTGAAGGAAATGCGTGCGGGCCTGGTCGGTGAATTGCCGGTCGAGGCACCATCGGCCCAGGGCGGCATGAGCGTCGGCCGTCGGTTCCAGGGACGCCAGCCGCTGTTTGTACTGTTCCGTCGGCGACGGGGCCGCCTCGCGACGGTCAATCAGCGAGACGGGAATCGACATCTCGCCGTTGCCCACCAGGACGACAATGGCGTCGCCCTTGTGTTGGAGTACGTCGCCTTCGATGACGGTGCCGCCCTTGAGATGGAAAATGTCGCCCCGGGCCGCGCCGCCCCATGCCGCCGCAATCACCGCAACCAGAACCATTCGTTTCATGACGTCTGCCCTCGCATTCCGCCGCCGACGACACACGGGGTCTAGCGCAGGAGCACCGGCATTCCTATTATACGTCAACACGGGACCGGATGAAAAGACGGATCATTTCGCGGGGTGGTCTCCGGTCGCCGGTGGGGAGGCCGGGCGGTTGGGGCCGATGCGCAGCAGATGGAGCAATCGGCCGGAGGGGTCGGCCATGGGCCAGAGGCCGTATCCGGCGGCTCGGGCGGACCGAACGGCGTCAATGCGTTGTGCCAGGGCGGCCCAGTCGAACCCGGTGGCAGCGGTGGATGCCAGGATGGGCACGAGGGCCGTCTTGCCGTCGGCCTTGGCCACCTGGTCCGCCACCACGGCCGCCAGGTCGGCGTCGGGCACGTCGCGGTCGATGGCCACCACGAGGTCCACGCTGCCGCCGCGTGCCCAGGCGGCCCAGTCGAGCCCCGCGCGGTCGGCGTCGGCCAGGTCGGCCAGGTCGAGGGCCACGGCCACCGTGGCCCGCGGTCGTACACCGCGCACCGTCGCTGCCACCTGTCGTATGACCTCGGCCGTCGTCTGGCGTCGCATCGCGAGCCAGTGTCGGCGGATCAGTTCGTCCTCGAACACCGCAGCCGGCCAATTGTCGATGGCCTTGCCGAAGTGCCGTTCGGTCTGCTCCCGGCAACGGCGACACGTGCAGGCCTCCGGCCCGCCGAAGCCGACGGCCATGGCGACAAATCCGTCCACGGGGTAGTCGGTCATCAATTCTTTGATGACGGCAAGTTCCTTGGCGAGCATGTCGGGATGGTTGGGACATCCCCAGTCGATGGAGGCCTGTGTGCGGTTCTCCTGACAGAGGCCCAGGGCGGCGAGCTTGCGGGCCGCAAAGCCCTCGTCGCCGGCGGCGTGCCACAGGTGGCGCACGGCGAAAAGCTTCAGGCCGTGGTCGTGTGCGGCCTTGATGGCCTCATCCAGCGGATTGCCGGCCCGCGGCATCGCCGCGATGGCTGCGCCTGCGGTCATGAGCCGCGACGGGTAGATCACTTGGGCGGCGTTGCCCGTGTCGATGGCCAGGACGGTGAAGCGGGCCTCGGCGAGGCGTGCGGCGAGGCGGTTCCAGGCGGCCGGATCGGCGGCCGGCAGTCCCTCGCCGGGCGGCCAGGCGATGCGCCATTCGCCATCGCGCGGTGCCATGTCGGCTGCGGCAGCGCGGTCGGCGGCGGCCAGCGCCTGCCGCGCCAGGGCCGCTGCCGCCAGAGGCTCGTCGGCCGCCAGGCGTGCCCGTGCCTCGGCGGCACAGCGTGCCGCTTCCTGCCAGTTGTCGCCGGCGGCCTCCTTGGTCGGGATGCGGGCAATGAGCCGCTCGGCGGCCCTGCGCCCCAGCGGCGGACAGAGGTGCGACGCCAGGCGCAGCAGCATGTCGGCCTTGCGGTCGGCATCGTGTTCGGTCAGGGCGGCCGCCACGTAAACACAGCGCGAGGTGGCGATGACAGCCGGGTATGCCGAGCGTTTGCCGTCGGCCGAACTCCAGTGGGCCAGCACGCGCACACCGGGGGCGGCGGCGTCCATGACGTGAATCTCCGCGGCCGGGTTGGCGACACCGACCAGCCCCTGGGGGGCGTCGTCGGCGAACGTGATGGCGGCAAATTCGCCGTCGTGCCGGGCCTTGCGCAGGGCCAGTTCCGTCAGACCCAACGCGCGGTGCGTCTCGGGACCGCCGCCCAGACTGAGCACCCGGCCGCCCTTGAGCACGTAGGTTTGTAGCAGGCCGTCCAGCTTCGGCGCCGGCCTCGGGTTGCTCGGCAAGACGACCAGCGACGCCTCCGACAGCGCCTCGGGCCCTACGTCGGCATCGTCCACCACCCGAAGCGGCAGACCCGCCGCATCCAGAAGCGACGCCGCCACCTCGACCTCGGCCGCCACCTGCCGTGTCTGCTCGGGCGTGGTCATGGGACGGCTGTTGCGAACCACCAGCACCGGTCCCTGGCCGTCCTGACACACGGTCCAATCGTACTGGTCGGCCCGCACCGCGCCGCACGCGCACGTCACGATCGCAACGACGACGCTCCAGCCCAAAGCACGTCTCATCGGCACCTCCTGCAGCAAGACCAGACGAACCAAGTCCTCCTTTATTGTCGGCCCCTTGGAAGGAAATTGCAATCTTCGTGGCGGATGGGCGGCTGGAAAGCGTCCCGGACGGCGCATTGGATTCGCCCCACGCCGGATCGACCGTCGCCGCGGCAGCGTCACCACGCGATGGCCTCTGGACCGGGATCGGGCACGGCGTCGAGCAGTTCCCCTGCCCCCTCGCCGTTGTGACAACGGACAGCGGTGGCACGCTCCGCGCGCGGCGCGTATAATGGCGGCGGTCGGGCGGCGCGGAAGCGGAAACGGAGGTGGACGTCATGCGGCTGCTGGGGCTCGTTCTGCTGATTTTCATGGTGCTGCTGGCGTCGTTTCTGCTGTTGGGCGGTCACCGGTTTTTCGACCCGACCGAGACCCTTGCCTTCTTCGACCGGTACCGGACGTGGGCCGTGCCCATCGGCTTCGGCCTGATGATCGCCGACCTGGTGCTGCCGGTGCCGTCGTCGGCGGTCATGAACTGGTACGGGCAAACGTACGGCACGGCGGTCGGCGGCCTGATCGGCGCGGCGGCGTGCGTGACGTCGTCGGTAGCGGCGTACTGGCTGTCGCGGCTACTGGGCCGCCGGGCGGCCGAGCGCATTGCGGGAGCGGACGACCTGGAACGGACGCGCGGGTTTTTTGCGCGATGGGGATCGCTGGCGGTGGTCTGCGCGCGGCCGGTGCCGATGCTCGCCGAGGCCGTCTGCTGCCTGGCCGGTCTGAGCCGCATGCCGTTCGGACGGTTCCTTGCGGCGAGCGTTGTCGGGTCGCTGCCGTTCGCGATGGCGTTTGCTTACCTCGGGGCCGTGGGTCGCATGGCCGAAGAGCCGCTGCGCATGCTGGCCCTGTCGTTCTTCGTGCCGATGCTGCTGTGGATCCCCGTGGCGACGGCCCTGGGGCGGAAGAAAGCCGGCACGTAAGGCGCCGGCCGGTCAATCTTCGACGCTGTTGATCGCGGACGGTTCGCCGGCGGCCTTACGGTGGCGAGCCTCGAAGTGGCGCAGCACCGTCAGGACGAACACGACGGCTGTGGCCGCCATGACCGCCAGGGCATACCAGCCCATGCCGGCCGCCAGGCCGATGCCGGACACCGTCCAGATGGTGGCCGCCGTGGTCAGGCCCTCGATCCGGGACCGCTCCTTGATGATCGTTCCGGCGCCGAGGAACCCCACGCCGGTCACGAGGCCCTGGACCACGCGCGACGAGGCGTCGCCGACGAAGGCCATCGTGGCCAGCAACCCGAACAGGCACCCGCCCACACCTACCATCGCGATGGTCCGCAGGCCGGCCGGCTTGTCGTGCCGCTCGCGGTCGGCCCCGATGATCACGGCCAGAAGCATCGCCAGGGCCAGCCGCCACAACATCACGCCATAGGGACGCAACTCCGCAACGATCACCGACGGGTGGCACGAGCCGCGCTCCACACAGGCCGCCAGCACCAGTATCGCGCCCAGCGCCGCCACGGCCGCGGCGCCGATCAACAGCGCGTTTGTCCACGGGGACCGCTCACCGGATGCCGTCATGGCTGCACCTCCGAAGTGTCAATCGTTCACCAGTTCGTCGATGCCGACGAAACAGCCCTCGCGTCACGCCGACGGCTATGTCCCGACAAGGTGTCGCAGCCGGGCAAAGTAGTCGGGAAACGTCTTGTTCACGCATTCGGCGCCGGCGATGACGACGCCGGGCGTCTTGAGGCCCGCCAGGGCGAAACTCATCGCCATGCGATGGTCGTCGTAGGTGTCCACGGTCGCGCCGCGCAGGGTCGTCGGCGGGCGGATGGTGAGACCGTCGGCCGCCTCGTCCACGGCGGCGCCGAACTTGCGCAGCTCGGCGGCCAGGGCGGCCAGGCGGTCGGTCTCTTTCACGCGCAGGTTGGCCACGTTGCGGATTTCGGTCGGCCCGTCGGCCGCCAGCGCCAGCACGGCCAGCGTCAGGGCCGTGTCGGGCATGGCGTTCAGGTCCACCGTCACGCCGCGCAGTCTGGCGGGCCCGTGGACCGTCAGCCCCTCGGGCGACGACTCCACGCGACAGCCCATCTGTTCCAGGACGCGGACAAAGGCGACGTCGCCCTGGGCGCTGTCGGCTGCGAGGCCTTCGACCGTCACCGAGCCGCCGGTCATGGCCGCGACGGCCCAGAAATAGGTGGCCGCGGTGGCGTCGGGTTCGATCGTGTAGGTCCGCGCGACGTAGCGGCTCGGGGCCGCCACGTAGAACCGCCGGTACTCCTCGTTCTCCACCTCGACGCCGAAGTCGGCCATGAGGCGGCACGTCATGTCGGCGTAGGGCTTGCTCACCAGGTCTCCGTCGATCACGATCTCGACGTCGTGGGCGGCATAAGGCGCCGCCAGGAGCAGGCCGCTGAGGTACTGGCTACTGATGCGGCCGCTGACGGTCACGCGTCCGCCGCCCAGGCCGCCGGCCTCGACGACCACTGGCGGGCATCCGGTGCCGGCCTCGCTGACGGCGCTGACGCCCAGGGCCCGCAGGGCGACCAGCAGATCCTCGATGGGCCGCCGGCGCATCCGCGGCACACCGTCCAGGCGGTATCGGCCGTGACCCGCCGCCACCACGGCCGTCAGGAAACGCATCGCCGTGCCGGCGTTGCCGACGAACAGGTCGCGAGGCCCCGGCGCCAGGCGGCCCCCGGTGCCGGTAACGACGATCCGCCCGGAGGCTTCGTCCCACTGAAGGGCCGCCCCGAGCTGTCGCCAGGCCTCGGCCATGTAACGCGTGTCGTCGCCGGCCAGGCATCCTTCGAGCGTGCTGCGCCCGGCGGCCAGCCCTGCCGCCACCAGCGCGCGGTTGGTCAGGCTCTTGGACCCCACCGGACGAATGCGACCCACCACGGGGCCGCCAACGGGTTGTATGGTTTCCGTGGCCATGGAGAAGGCGCCTTTTCCTGTCAGAGGAAATCAGAGTTTACCCCACCTCGGCCCGCGGCGACAACGGGAAAAACCTGCCTCACGTCTGGCAATCGGCCGACGGATGCTTGACGGTACGGTCCGCCGATGCCATGATGACGACTCGCGACGCGAGGGTCGCCCCGTTGGCTGCTGGAGGACGGATACTGCTCAGACGGCGCCATTGGAGGGGATGGGGAGAGGGCTGAACATGATTCGAGCGTGTGCCTGGTGCGGCAATGTGATCGAGGGAACAAAGGGCAGCGCGGATCAGGCGTCGCCGGTCACGCACGGCATGTGTCCGGCCTGTGCGGCAACGTTTTTCTCGCCGAAGGGCGAGTCCATGGCCAGTTTTCTGGACCGCCTGGGGGTTCCGGTACTCGTGGTGGATTCGGACGTCCGGGTCGTGTCGGCCAACACCCAGGCCTGCCAGGTTCTGGGCAAGCCGCTCGCGGCAGTCCGCGACAGCCTTGGCGGCACGGCGTTCCAGTGCGCCCACGCCGACGAACCCGGGGGCTGCGGCGGCACGGTGCACTGCCGCTCCTGCACCATCCGCCGCACCGTTCGGTACACGTTCGAGACCGGCAAGCCGTGCGTTCGCGTCCGGGCCTATCCGGATGTCGAATGCGACCATCAGGTCCGGACCGTCTGCCTGGAGATCTCGACGGAGAAGGTGGACGGCTACGTGATGTTGCGGATCGACGATCTGCGGCCCTAGCGGACCCCAGGGCGCCAATCTTTACTATACTTCCACGGAACAAATACCGATACACTAGTGTGCCTTGAGTCGTGGGCCGACACGCGTCCGTGGACCTGATATGGGGAGACACCACACCAATGGACCTGCTAAAGAAGATCGAGAATCGCAAAGCCAGGGTAGGCATCATCGGACTGGGCTATGTGGGCCTGCCGCTGATGCGGGAGTTCTGCGCGGCGAAATTCAACGTGCTCGGGTTCGACATCGACCCGGCCAAGGTCAAGGCGTTGAACGCGGGCCGCAGCTACATCAAGCACATCCCCGCGAGCGTCATCAAGGAAAACGTCACGGCGGGGCTGTTCAAGGCCACCAGTGATTTTGGGCAGATCAAGAAGGTGGACGCGGTCATCATTTGCGTGCCGACGCCCCTGGACAAGATGCGCGAGCCGGACGTCCGGTTCATCGTCTCCAGCGGCGAACAGATTGCCCGGAACCTGCACAAGGACCAGCTCATCGTTCTGGAATCGACGACGTATCCGGGCACGACACGCGACGTGCTGCGCCCGATCCTGGAGAACACGAGCGGCCTGAAGGCCGGCAAGGACTTTTACCTGGCGTTCAGTCCCGAGCGTGAGGACCCGGGCAACCCGCATTACACGACGCGGACGATTCCGAAGGTCGTCGGCGGACTGGACCGCCGCAGCGGCCAGATTGCCGCGAAGCTCTACGGCATGGCCCTGGAGCGTATCGTGCCGGTGTCGAACTGCGAGGTGGCCGAGGCGGCCAAGATCATCGAGAACGTGTACCGTTGCGTGAACATCGCCATGGTCAACGAGCTGAAGATCCTGTTCGACCGGATGGGCATCGACGTGTGGGAGGTCATCAACGCGGCCGCCACCAAGCCGTTTGGGTTCCAGCCGTTCTATCCGGGCCCGGGGCTGGGCGGCCACTGCATCCCGATCGACCCGTTCTACCTGTCGTGGAAGGCCCGGCAGTACGAGATGACCACACGGTTCATCGAACTGGCCGGCGAGATCAACGTCGGCATGCCCGACTACGTGATTCATCGCCTGATGGAAGCCCTGAACGAGCGCGGCAAGTGTCTGCGCGGCGCCAAGGTGCTGGTCCTCGGCCTGGCCTACAAGCGCGACGTGGACGACATGCGTGAGAGCCCGTCGGTGCGGCTCATCGAGAAACTCCGCGAGCAGGGCGCCATCGTCAACTACAACGACCCGCACATCCCCGTGGCCCCCAAGCAGCGGGAGCACAACATCGGCCTGAAGAGCCTGAAGCTCACCGAACGCACGCTGGCCACCCAGGACGCCGTCCTGATCTCTACGGACCATTCGTGCTACGACTACGACTGGATCGTGCAGAATTCGCGGCTCGTCGTGGACACGCGAAACGCGACGGCCCACGTCAAACAGGGCCGCGGCAAGATCGTTAAGGCCTGACACGACACACTACGCCTGCGACGTGCTCCGCGACGCCGGGACCCAATGCCCCGGCGTCGCTCTTTTTTGAATCGACGTGCCTGGGCCGACGATCCGAGCGGCGCGGTCATGTCCGGCGACGCCCTGCCCCACCGTTGCGTCCGCGACCGGCCGTGGTTGATTTACGAAGGCAGATCGCCTATACTGTCTCGTATGTCACGGTCGGCAATAGCTCTGTGGATGGGCCTTCTGGCGGCGTCGCTGGGCGGATGCACGTGGCCGGGCGGCAACAACTCCGAAGGCATTCGCATCACCGCGCAGCTTCCCCCGTCGCAGGGGACCCATCAGGACCTCTATCACATCCGGGTGTATCTGATCACGGCGGAGTTTGACGCGGGACAGCCGGCGCCGGATTTCTGGCGGTTTCTCGACGAAACGCAGGTGCCCTTGTCGCACCGGCGGCTGCTGGCGGCCAACGGGCTGCGCATCGCCGTCGGCGGGCGGCTGGCGGTCGAGCGGCTCAACGAGACGATCGACGCCAGCGAGCAACTGAAGTCGCGTCTGATTTCCACCGTCAAGGCCACCGCCGGACAGGTGCTGGACGTGCCGCTGGGCGTGTCGATGCAGGACTGCACGGTCTTCTGCACCGAGGCCGACGGCTCCGTCTGGGGCCGCGAGTTTCCCGCTGCCGCGACGATGGTCCGGATCCATTGCCGCGCCGCCGACCGGCCCAACCACACGGAGGTCGGCATCACTCAGGAAATTGTCTATGGCGACCCGCAGCCGAAGCACGTGCCGGCGGGCAGGAGCCAGGTCATGATTATGGAGCCGCCGCGCTACCGTTTTGCCGACCTGGAAAGCCGTGTCGTGATTCGCGAGGGGGATCTGGTGGCGGTGGGCCTGATGCCGGGCCGTTCGCAAAGCATCGGCGAGCAGTTGTTCGCCGGCGCCGGCGCGGCGGGCCGCCGGTCGGTGACGACGCTGCTGGTGCAGCCGGTGCTCCTGCGGCCTGGGCAGAGCGTGCAGGACTCGCCCACGCCGACCGTGCCGTAGAGCGCGGGCCGGAGGCCCGACATAACCGATGACGTCCGAGAAATCCCATCTTCTGTGCTCGATGCTCTTCGAGCAGTCGGATCTGCCGATGGCGTTGCTGGACACGTCGGGGCGCATCCTGGACTGGAACGCCGCGGCCGAACGGGTGCTCGGGTTCGCCCGGGACGAGGCCGCGGGCCAGTCGGCGCTGCTGGTCCGGCGTCGCAGCGAACAGCGACGGCTGGACCTGCTGCTGAAGCGCATCGTCCAGGAACGTCGCACGGCGGCCTTCGAGACTACCGTCACACGGCGCGACGGCGGCACGATCCCCGTCGAGCTGGACTTTGCGCCGCTGGAAGACGCCGAGGGCCGCGTAACCGCCGTCGGCGTGGTTCTGCGGGACCTGACGCGCCGCCGCGAACTGGAACGGCGCCTCGCCGAACAGGAGAAGATGGTCACCCTCGGCCGTCTGGCCGGGGGCCTGAGCCACCACGTCAACAACATCCTGGCCGCCGTATCGACCCAGGTCGAGATGGCCCTGGCCACAGGCAGCCCCGCCGCCGCGGAGCAAGCCCTGCGGTTGACGGCCCAGAGCGTGGACCGCCTGACGCACCTGACGCGGAACCTACTGCTGTTTACGGCCGTGGAGCACCGCGATCCGTCGGCCCGGTGTCGGCCGGCGGCGGCCCTGGCGGCGTTGGTCGAGCAGATGACCGGCGACTTGAAGCAGCGAGGCATCGTGCTGGACGCCGTGCTGGCCGACGCGCCCGAGGTGGCCATGGAGGCCCAGAACTTTCAGCACCTGATCCACAACCTCATCGTCAATGCCGCCGAGGCCATCGACGGCAACGGCACCATCCGCGTCCGCCTGACCGTGGGCGGCAAGGGCGACGTCATTGTGACGGTGAGCGATACCGGTCGCGGCATCGCTCCGCATCATGTGCCGCACGTCTTCGAGCCGTTCTGGACCTCCCGCGGCAGCATTGCCGGATCGCCGGGCTCGGCCCTGGGTCTGGGGCTGACGGTGTCGCAGAGCCTCGCGGTGGCCGTCGGCGGCACGTTGCGCGTGGCCGCCACGGGCAACACCGGGACGACCTTGCGACTGAAGCTGCCTGGGCTCCCCGCGAAACCAGCCTCCGACGCCGCCACGACCGACCGGGACTGAGACCGACCATGCCCACCTACCGCACGCAGACCTTCGGATGCAAGGTCAACCAGTACGAGACCCGCGAGATCGAGGAGTTGCTGGAACGTGCCGGCTGCACCGCCGCCGGCGACGGACAGGCGGCCGACCTGGTGATCGTGAACACGTGCGTCGTGACGGCGGAAGCGTCGCGACAATGCCGGCAGGCGATTCGTCGCCTGCGTCGCGAGAACCCGCAGGCCCGGCTGATCGTCACGGGGTGCTACGCCGCGTCGCCGGAGCGAGCCGAGGTGGAAGCCGCCGACGCCGCGGCCCTGGTGGTGGCCGACAAGGCGGCGCTGCTGCGACGCCTGGCCGACGACCTGGCCTTGCCGGCAGCCGACGGCGCGACCCTGGGCGGCATCTCCCGATTCGCCGGCCACACACGGGCCTTCGTCAAGATTCAGTCCGGGTGCGACCAGTATTGCAGCTACTGCATCATTCCGCACGTGCGCGGCCGCCCGTGGAGCCGCCCGAGCGACGAGGTGGTCGAGGAGGTGCGGCGTCTGACGGCCGCCGGCCACCGCGAGATCGTGCTGACGGGCATTCATCTGGGCCGCTACGGGCGCGACCGCGGCGACGACTCGGCGGCGCTGGTGCGGCTCGTGGAGCGGCTGCTCCGTATCGACGGCCTGGGCCGGATTCGCCTCTCGAGCATCGAGATCGGCGAAGTGGGCGACGAGTTGCCGGCCCTCATGGCCGCCCATGGCGACCGGCTGTGCCCTCATCTTCACGTGCCGCTGCAGTCGGGCGACGACGCGGTGCTGCGGGCCATGCGACGGCCGTACCGTGCGGCCGAGTTCCTGGACCGCGTGAGCAGGATTCGCCAGACGCTGCCGCAGGTTGCCCTGACGACCGACGTGATCGTCGGGTTCCCCGGCGAGAGCGAGGCGGCGTTCGAGAATTCCTGCCGCCTGTGCCGCGAAGCGGGCTTCAGCCGCCTGCACGTGTTTCCGTATTCGCCCCGGTCGGGAACGCCGGCGGCAACCATGGCCGATCACGTGCCGTCGTCGGTTCGCCGTCGCCGCAGCGATGCGCTTCGCCGCCTGGGGCATCGGCTGGCCTGCGAGTTCGCCCGCGGCCTCGTTGGCCGCACAGTCACGGTCCTCGTGGAAACGGTCGGCCGTGACGAGGCCGGACGCCCCGCGGCCGAGGGATTCGACGAACACTACGTCCGCACGCGCGTGACGCCGTCGGGAACCGCCGTCCCGGCACGGGGCGACCTCGTGGCGGCCCGGGTGTGCGTCTGCGACCGAGGCACAGCCGTGGCCAGGGCGTAAGAAGCAACCCACAATCAGCCCATGGCCAGATGCCAATGGTTCGTTGTCGCCGTGCAACATATGATGCTCCAGGTCAACGCGATGGGGGACCGCCTTGGGCAAGCTTTCGGGGGTGTCGCAGCAGCACAAGACTCTATCCTATAGGCCGTTGCGGCACGAACCGGCGACGGCGGCCTCCCCACGGCACGACGTTTGCGGAATGCACGGCGAAGGGTTGCGCCGACAGTGCGCCCCGTGTTGCTGCGCGATTATATCGTGCGCCGTGGCCACACGTCGATTGCTTCACTCGGGAGGCTGTTTACATCGTGAGGTCGTTCTTCGTCATGCGGGGCTGTCCAGGTGGAGGCAATTAGGAGAAGGCACCATGCAGAAACTCTGGGTTGTTGTCGCACTGATGGCACTGGCGTCGCCGGCGGCGGCAGGGCCAATCCAACTGGAGATCACCAACGCCGTGTTTGACGGCAACCTGATGCACTTCGACCTGGTGATCGTCGATAACGGCAACACGGGCCTGTCGTGCGAAGGCTTCGGTGCGGCGGCGGTGCTCGGCGGCGCCGATGCCGCTCGGTTCGTAGCGCGACCCGACGTGGTCGCCGGCAAAACGGCGCCCGGCATGCAGACGCTGGTCGCACCGGCGACCTACGCCTGGGCCAACGCATTCTGGAAACTCGTCGAGGGCGCTTCCAACTTCGGCGGCGAGACTCCGATCTGGATGGGTTTCAAACACGAGACGCTGTCGTCGGGCTACTTCGGCATCCCGCTGAATTCTCTGGCCGCAGGAACCGTGGTAGCGCGGTTCTACTTCGAGCTGACCAACCCCGGCGATCCGGTCAGAGAGGTTCGCGTGGACATCATGAGCTACAGCAGGATTATCGATGCGCCGGTGTTCACGCCTTTGGGCGGCGGGGAGATTCGCGCCACGGTGGTGAACGACGGAGCCAACATTGTGCCCGAACCGGCGACGATGGCCCTGGTGCTGGCGGGGCTGGCGACGCTGATCGTGCGTCGCCGCGTAGTGGCAGGCTGAGGCGACGGCCTTTCACGGCCGCGGCTCGCCCGGTGTCGCACAGACACCCGGGCGGGCCGCGGCCGTATCGTTTCCGCACGGGGTATGCAGGCTTTTCACTTTCCCCCCGTGAATTCGAACGCGCCGCGGTCGAGGTACTTTGTCGGGCCGGCGCCGGTATTGGGCGTGCCGGGGGCGTCGGTCGGCTCGTGGCCGTCGCGGTCCTTGTCGCGTTTGACGGAACTGTCAGCCGAATCGATAGCCGGGGAATCGGGTCTCAGGCGGTAGTCGGGCACGAGGTTCTTGTGGCCCGCCGGCCACTTGTACAGGACGACACCGGCCCAGGCCGGATCGCCGGCCAGGGGCGGATCCACCTCCACGAAATCGTCGCCCACGGCCGTCACCTTGTGCTGCTTGCCGTCGCGGGCCGATCCGTCGCTGTTGACCACTTCGATGAGGTCGCCGACGGCGAACAGGCTTCTCGGCGCCCCGCGGAGGAAGAATTTCGAGCGGGTCATCTCCTTCAGCCGCCGACTGTCGCTCTTGATCGTCGCCAGCGGCGCGTTGACGAACTTCGGATCGACGCCCACGAGGTCGTGCTCGCCGAGTTTCGGTCCCTGGGAGATGTAGAGGTTGTAGTCGGACTCGACGCCCGGTTCCTTGGCGCCGGAGACGCCGATGATGTTGTTCCGGACGATGCCGCCGGTGCAGTTGGACAGGATCGGCCGGTTCTGCGGAAACGTGTTGTTGACGACGACGATGCCGTCGCCGTTGTTGACCGAGCAGACGTGCGGCGCGTACACGTCGTAGATGAGGTTGCCCTCGATGCGCCAATTCTTCTGCCGTCGGTCGCGGCCGCCGAAGGCCCCGATGCCCTGAGCCATGCCGTGAATGTGGCAGTTGCGGATCGTCAGGTTCTCGGCCCAGCCGACGACCTGGATGGCGTCCACGTGGCCGCCCTTGCGGCCGGCGACCGCCATGTTGCAGATGTGGCTGCCCTCGATCAGGATCGGACCCTCGGAATCCGTCACGCGAATGGCGTCCTCGTGCGTCCACGGGCCGATCTCCAGGTTGCGAAACGTGATGTCCCGGGACCGGTGCGCGCTGAAGCCGAAATAGAAATGGTGGGCCTTGGTGTCGCGGACGGTGATGCCGCGGCTGTCGGTGATGTTGCAGAGCCATCCGACCCACTCGGTGCGTTTCGGATCGTCCACAAACTCGCACTCGGCGATCTCGACGTCCTTGGCGCCGGTGATGGCAACGAACGTCCCCATAGGATTGGCGGGCCGCGTGGCCTCGGTCCAGGTGAAGACCAGGCCCGAGAGCCGCAGACCGCCCCCGCCCGTGATCGACAATCCGCCGACGAAGGCGGCGCGGGCGCCCTTGGCGGCACGGATCGTGAGCGGCTTGTCGTAGGTCTGGCCGATCGTGGCCGCCGGATACTCGCCTTCGGCCAGGACGATGGTGTCGCCCCCCTTGGCTAGATCCAGCGCCTTGGCCAAGGTCTTCAGGGGCCGCTCTGGGGCGCCCGTGTTGGTGTCCGAGGCAGCAGCATGGCCGGGTGCCACGTGCCACTGCGCCGCCTGCGCCGGCGCAGCCGCCAGGCTGCCTAACGCCCACGCCGCGATCACCGCCCATGCGATGGCGATGCGATTCATGGTCACGGCCTCCTTACTGTCGCGCAACCCGGTCCCTCTCTCGTTCGCTCGGAGGTGTGCATCGAGGGGCACAGAATGAAACCCCGCCGCGGGGAACTCGGACCCGAGACAATCCGGCGGTGTGAGGGACGACGCGGCGCACAACCTTGGCGACCGCCGGGAAACCGGAAGGGTACGACTATTCGCCGCCGGCGGTCGTGAACTGCACCGGGCGGCGATAACGTCGGGGGCCGGACACAGAGTATTCCTTGTCACCGGCTTCGCCGCCGCTCCAACGTGTGGCGTCCCGGACTCGCGGCTTCACTGCTGACGACTCGCTAGTTGCGCAGCGAGGCGATGTCGGCGGCTTCAACGAGCGGCAGGCGGTACATCTTCTTGTTGGACACGACGACGGTGCGGCCCTGGAGAATGCCGCTGACCATGACGAGGGAGACGGTGCTCTGCCGCGGGGCGGCGCCCGGCGGTCGGCGGCCGCTCTGGTTGTCCCCAGCGGGCTGGGCCGCCTTGGCGCCGCGAACGTCGGATCCGGTCACGAGCAGCCACTCGGTGGATCCGTACGGCCGCACGCAGTGGTACGTCTGCCCCTGAAACCGCAGGGAGGGTCCCGTACGTGCCAGGAACGTGACGGCCTCGCCGCGCGACTTCTCGACGTCGGCCAGGAGGCGTTCGGCCGAGGGCATCAGGGCATCGGCGAGCACCTTGCGGTTGACGGCGGCGCGGTCGAACGACTCGCGCGCCAGGCTCCGCAGCGACGCCAGGTCGGCCTCGGTCAGCTTCGGGTCGGGGTTCAGCAGCGACTTGGCCACGGTGGAGATCAGTTGCTGGACGCCGGGCTTGATGACCACGCCCGCGCCGCCGCAGTCGGGGCAGACGTCCCTGCGGTCGGGCAACTGGGTCCGCTGGCCGGTCCGCGTATCGACGCGGTACTGAGGCGTAATGAGATATCCGAAGCCGTTGCATTTCTTGCAGTCGAGGGTTCGCTTCAGTCCCATGATGGCGGCGCGGATTTTCGGTTCGTTGAAGGTCTCGGACGCAGCGGCCTGGTTCTCCGGCCACCGGAAACCGCCCACGGGCG
Organism: uncultured Anaerolineaceae bacterium; assembly: GCA_964500225.1. Lineage (GTDB taxonomy): Bacteria > Planctomycetota > Phycisphaerae > FEN-1346 > JAACEH01 > JAAYDY01. The sequence goes on from CAZCOA010000001.1 coordinate 254,117, forward strand.
TCGGGAACCGCCCGGGGCCGAAGTTCTCCTGCTCGATCAGGGCCTTGATCTGCGACACGGGCGTCGCCAGATACGGCCCGCGGCCGTTTTTGCCGCTGCTGGTGCACAGGCCCACCACGCGGCCCTCGCGGTCCAGCAGCGGGCCGCCGATGTTTCCCTCGCCGATAATCGGTTCGGTGCTGATCCACTCGGAATTGGGCGGACCGCCGACGGCACTGCCCTGCTCGATGCCGAGCACCTTGCCCGTGCCGGCCCAGTCGGGCGCCTGGCGGCTCCTGAGACCGAAGGCGTACACGACTTCCTCGGGGCGAGGATTGCGGTCGGCCAGCGTCAGGGGCTTGACCTTGCGGCTGTCGGAGGCCTTCACCTGGATAATGGCCAGGTCCTGCTGTTCGTTGTGGTTCAGCAGTCCATCGACCTCGAACTTGGCTCCGTCCTCGCCGCCACGAATATCAATCCAGTGTGTTCCGGCCAGGGCCAGGAAGTTGGTGACGATGAGTTGATGCTCTTGGTCGTGGCCGGGCACTACGAAACCGATCGCCTTGCGGTCCTTGTCGGCGTAGATGCGGACCAGGCCCGTCTCGGCGGCCTGGTAGGCCCGGACGAAACCGCTGTCGTCCACGACCGGCGGTTCGCCGATCTCGTCATCGAGCGGTGGAATGAGCTGCTGGTTCTCCGGCAGATTGGCCTCATTTTCAGGAGCTCGCGGGGTGCCTTCCTGGACGGTCTGAGCCGGCCCTGGTCGCGGGGGCCGATTGTTGTCATCGTTCCGACGCCACTGACCAAGAACCGTGCCCTGGCCCCATGGGGCCGACAGCACCATGCCTATGATCCCCAGCGCAACGACCAGGCGACGTATCTTCATGGCCATCGGTCCCCCGAGACGCCGTGTGTGCGGATGAATCAGACATTAGGCTAAAAGGCCCAGGCGGTCAATACGAAAACCCGACCGGCCGCGAGCCGGCCCCGGCGGGCCGGGGCCTGAGCCGGGGCACACCGATACCGCCTTCTTTATATACAACGCCGCCGCAGAAGCGGGGATTTCCTCAAAAACGTCCACCAACGCCACGGAGCCGCTCCCCGCGGGTCGGGGGACGGCTCCGTGATCAACGGGACGAGTCCGCAGCCGTAACGCCCGCGAAGGCGACCGGCAATCGGTTCCGAACCTCACTTCTTGCTGTAGTCCATGGCGGCCAGGTGCTCGTACATTTTCCAGCGGAACGCCACGTCCTGCTCGGCCAGGTGGAGCAGTTGCTCGGCCACGTCGGGCTTCGAGGCGGCAAGCATCTTGAACCGCGTCTCGTTGTAAACGTAGTCCTTAAGCGGCAGACTCGGGGCCTTGGAATCCAGTTGGAGCGGATTCTTGCCTTCGGCGGCCAGGGCGGGGTTGTACCGCAGCAGCGGCCAGTGCCCGCTCGCGACGGCGGCCTTCTGCTGATCGTAGGCCGTCCGCATGTTGATGCCGTGAGCGATGCAGTGCGAGTAGGCCAGAATGAGGCTCGGTCCGTCGTAGGCATCGGCTTCGATAAACGCCTTGACGGCCTGCTGATCGTTGGCGCCGATGGCCACCTTGGCGACGTAGATGTTGCCGTAGGTCATGGCGATCATCGCCAAATCCTTCTTCGGCATCGGCTTGCCGCCGGCGGCGAACTTGGCCACGGCCCCGCGCGGCGTGGACTTCGACATCTGGCCGCCCGTGTTCGAGTACACTTCGGTATCGAGCACGAGGACGTTGACATTGCGGCCGCTGGCCAGCACGTGGTCCAGACCGCCGTAGCCGATGTCGTAGGCCCAGCCGTCGCCGCCGAGAATCCAGATGCTGCGGCGGATCAGGGCATCGGCCACGCCCGCCAGGATCTTCGCCTGGGGGTTCTTCGAGGCGGCCAGTTTCTTCTTCAGTTCGCCGACCCTGGCGCGCTGTTCCTGGATGCCGCCCTCGGTGCTCTGGTCGGCCTTCAGCAGGCCGTCCACCAGCCCTTCGCCGACGTCGCCCTTCAACTGCACCAGCAGCTCGCGGGCGAACTCGTTCTGCTTCTCGGTGGTCAAGCGGAAGCCGAAACCGAACTCCGCATTGTCCTCGAACAGGCTGTTGGACCAGCTCGGACCGCGACCGTCCGCGTTGACGCACCAGGGCGTGGTCGGGAGGTTGCCGCCGTAGATCGACGAGCAGCCGGTGGCGTTGGCGATGATGGCCCGGTCGCCGAAGAGCTGGCTGAGGAGCTTGACGTAGGGCGTCTCGCCGCAGCCGGCGCAGGCGCCGGAGAACTCAAACAGCGGCCGCAGAAGCTGGCTGCCCTTAACCGAGGCCACGTTGCTGATCTTCGAGCGGTCGAAATCGGGAATGCCGAGGAAGAACTTGAAGCATTCGCGTTCGGTCTCGCGCAGGGGAATCTGTTCGGCCAGATTGATGGCCTTCTTGTTGGGATCGGCCTTGTTCTTGGCCGGGCAGACGTGAACGCACGCGCCGCACCCGGTACAGTCTTCCGGGGCGACCTGGATGGTGCACTTCATGCCGGCGTATTCCTTGCCTCGGGCGTCGGCCGACTTGAACGCGGCCGGGGCGCCCTTGAGGGCCTCGGGGCTGTAGATTTTCATCCGGATCACACCGTGCGGGCAGGCGATCGAGCATTTGCCGCACTGGATGCAGACGTCGGGATCCCACACGGGGATTTCCAGGGCGATGTTGCGTTTCTCCCACCGGGTCGTGGCCGACGGGAACGTGCCGTCCACAGGCATCTTCGACACCGGCAGGGTGTCGCCGTTGCCGGACATGATTGCCGCCAACACGTCGCGAACGAACTCGGGCGCCTCGGCCGACACGGCGGGCGGCCGCTCGATCGTACTGGTGACCTTAGAGGGCACCTTCACTTCGTGCAGGTTCGCCAGCGAGTGGTCCACGGCTTCGAAGTTCTTCTTGACCACTTCGGGGCCGCGCTTGCCGTAGGTTTTCTCGATGGCGTCCTTGATGGCCTTGATCGCCTGGTCGCGCGGGAGGATGCCGCTGATGGCGAAGAAGCACGTCTGCATGATCGTGTTGATGCGGACGCCCATGCCGGTTTCCTTGGCCACCTTGTAGGCGTCGATGACGTAGAACTTGAGCTTCTTGTCGATGATCTGCTGCTGGACCTCGCGCGGCAAGTGCTGCCAGGTCTCGTCGGCCGGATACGGCGACGTGAGCAGGAACGTCGCCCCGGGGGCGGCGTTGGCCAGCATGTCGTACTTCTCGAGGAACACCCACTGATGGCACCCGATGAAGTTGGCCGACGTGATCAGGCACGACAGCCGGATCGGCTTCGGGCCGAAGCGCAGGTGCGACACCGTGACGGCCCCGGCCTTCTTCGAGTCGTACACGAAGTAGCCCTGGGCGTAGTTGTCGGTCTCTTCGCCGATGATGCGGATCGAGTTGTGGTTGGCGCCCACCGTGCCGTCGGAGCCCAGGCCGTAGAACATGCAGCGGACGACCTTCGGATCCTCGATGTTGAACGCCGGGTCGTAGGCGATGCTCGCCTTGGTCACGTCGTCCTCGATGCCGACGGTGAAGTGGTTCGTCGGATTCGCCTTGGCCATGTGGTCGAAGACGCCCTTGATCATCGCGGGCGTGAACTCTTTGCTCGACAGACCGTAGCGGCCGCCGATGACCTTGACCGAGCGGCCGGCCTCGGCCAGGGCCGTCAGGCAATCCTGGTACAGCGGCTCGCCGATCGCGCCGGGCTCCTTGGTCCGGTCCATAGCGGCGATGATCTTGACGGACTTCGGCAGCGCGGCCGCAAAATCCTTGACGCTGAACGGCCGGTAGAGGCGGACCTTCAGCACGCCGACCTTCTCGCCCCTGGCGTTCAGGTAGTCCACCGTTTCGTGGGCGGTTTCGGCGCCCGAGCCCATCAGAACGATGACGCGCTCGGCATCCGGCGCACCGGCATAGTCGAACAGGTGATACTGCCGCCCGACAACCCTCGCGAACTTGTCCATCGCCTTCTGAACGATCTCGGGGGCTTTCAGGTAGAACGGGTTGCAGGCTTCGCGGGCCTGGAAGAAAACGTCGGGGTTCTGGGCCGTGCCGCGGATAAACGGCCGCTCGGGGTTCAGGGCGCGATTGCGATGGGCCAGGACCAGGTCGTCGTCGATCATCGCCCGCAGATCGTCGTCGGTAAGTTGCTCGACCTTGTTGATTTCGTGGCTGGTGCGGAACCCGTCGAAGAAGTGAATCATCGGAACGCGCGATTCGAGCGTCGCGGCCTGAGCCACCAGGGCCAGGTCCATGACCTCCTGAGGCGACCCCGAGGCCAGCAGGCCGAAGCCCGTCTGGCGGACGGCCATGACGTCGCTATGGTCGCCGAAGATGCTGAGGGCGTGGGCGGCCACGGTGCGGGCCGATACGTGAAAGACCGTCGGCGTCAGTTCGCCGGCGATCTTGTACATGTTGGGGATCATCAGCAGCAGGCCCTGGGAGGCCGTGAACGTGGTCGTGAGCGATCCGGTCTGAAGGGCCCCGTGGACGGCTCCGGCGGCACCGCCTTCGCTCTGCATTTCGCAGACCAACGGCACCGTGCCCCAGATGTTCTTCTGGCCGCGGGCGGACCAGGCGTCGGCATGTTCGCCCATGGCGCTGGAGGGCGTGATCGGGTAAATCGCAATGACCTCGTTGGTCTTGTGCGCGACGTATGCCGCCGCTTCGTTCCCGTCAATCGTTACCATTTTTCTTTTCATGACTTCCACATCTCCTGAACCACAGTTTGTTGGCCCTTCACCCCACACTTAAAGGCGTGCAATGTACCACGTTTGCCACCTCTTGGCAACCGCGAAAAATACCAGCACGACATCCCCCCTGGAAACTTTAAGCAACGCATCTCCGCACGAGCAATTACCAGATATCTGTCGTGGTTCAGCCTCCCGCCCCTGCCCAAGCCCGCCCTCTGCCCGCCGTCACGACGCCAAAGACCGTGCTTGCCGCCGACACCGCAAAGCCTCGGCCCATACGCGTCCCGGCCAAGCCTTCACACAAAACACGGGCTTAGAACTGGGCCAGGTCGGCCCGGATGGCCCGGGCGGCCAGCAGGCCGGTGGCCATAGCGGCATGGAGGTTCCAGCCGCCGGTGGGACCGGCCACGTCGAGTAGTTCGCCGGCAACATAGAGGCCGCGAACCTTGCGGCTGCGCATGGTGCGCGGCTCAACGTCACTCAGCGCGACGCCGCCGACGGTCACCATGGCCTGCGACCAGTCGCCCACACCGGTCACGCGGATCGAGTGGCCGGTCAGGCAACGGACCACGGCCCGGCGGTCGGCCTGGGTCAGGCGGTTCAGGGTCATGTCCGGGGCGATGCCGAGCGACTGAATGACCTGGGCGGCGACGCGCCGCGGAAGCCACTGCCCCAACACCGAAGCCAATCGCACCGAGCCACGGACGCCGCGCGGCACCAACAGAGCGGTGTCGATGTCGTCGGCCGTGGAGCCGGGGGCCATGTTCAGGACAACCTCGGCCGGGAGCCAGTCCACGGCCAGGCTCATGTCGAGTGCGGCCGGTCCGGTGAGCCCGAAATGGGCGCACAGAACGGGCCCCTCGACGACGTGCCGCTCCAGCCGCAGGCGGACGGCCTCAAAGGTGACGCCCTGCAACGGCAGCAGAAGCGGATCGTCGGTCAGAAGGGGAGTCAGGCCGGGCCGCGCGGGCACAAGACGATGGCCCAGGTCGGCCAGGAGGCCGAGACCGGCATCGGTACCACCCAGGTGGGGCGCCGCGGGACCGCCGCAGGCCAGCAGAACCGCAGCCGCCGGCAGGCGTCCCTGGTCGGCGCTAACGGCGACCACTCGCCCGTCTTCCACACACACGCCGCGGCAGGCGACGCCGGTTCGTATGTCGGCCCCGGCCTGCCGGGCGGCCGCAAGCATCGCCTGGACGACGTCGCGCGATCGGCCGCTGGCCGGAAACACGCAGCCGCGGTCCTCGACGACGCTGGACACGCCGCGCTCGGCGAACCAGCGGCGCAGGGCCTCCGGCGGCAACTCATACATGGCGGGCTTGAGGAATCGCCTCGCGGCGGTCGTCAGCGCCGAGAGCATGCCCTCGGGTGAGCGGTCGTTGGTGAAGTTGCACCGTGCGCCGCCGGCGGCGAGCACTTTGCGTGCCGGGCGGTCGCCGCGTTCCAGCACGATCACGGGGCGGCCGAGGCCGGCCAAGTGGGCCGCGGCGAAAAGCCCGGCCGCACCGGCCCCGACGATGACGACCGGAGGACGCATGGCGTTGGTGCTCACTTGGGCGGCGCTAAGCGGCTCGAGAAAGAACGCTTGTGGAAATCCTTATACCATTCGAGCTGCTCGTCCAGAAAACAGGCCTGGCGCTGATACGTGACGGAGCCGTCCTTGGCCACTTGCGGCATGTAGTTCCAAAGGTCGCGGCGGTGGCCGTCGGCCCGTTCGGCGTCGGTGGTGATGGTCTCGACCGCGGCCGGCGGGCCCCAGCCCATGCGGACCTCGACGGGCTGCATTCCTTCGACGAGCCGGCCCTTGCGGATGGCGGCCCGAATCTCCTCGGGAACGCCGCACCACAACTGGTACACGCCGATCTCCTGGCAGTAGAGGATGCGTTTCTCCTCGTCCACCTCGTCGGCCTCCATCTGCCGGAGCACGGCCGCCTGCTCGTCGGTCATGAGATTCAGGTAGATGTCGCGCATGGACAGCTCGCCCTTCCAGTGGGCCGGAATGCGTGCGCATCCTGCCGCAAACGAAAGGCCGAACACCGCGGCCGCCATCAGCACCAGTAACCGTTTCATCGTTGCTCCACAGTCGAATCCAGCGAAGCCGCCTCGTGACCCCCGGCCTTGTCGGCCTCTGCCTGCTTCCGTTTCATGCGGCTCTCGCGGGTCAGGATCACCACCACGGCGACAACAACGACCCCCCCGACGAGCAGAAAACCGCCCGCCAGAAGGATCAGGAGAAGTCCGCCGAACACGGCCATGCCCTCCGTACGGTGCCGCCCTTTCCCGGGAGCGTCGCGCCCGGCTACGCGCCGGCATCGCTGCTCGCGTCACGGTCGCCGGCAGCCCCTTTGCAACCGCGGTCGGGCCATTATCGTTGACGGCGGCCCGTTGGGCAAGGGTGTGTATGATCTTTCTCCGGCGACCGCATGCACCGGCGGGGTCGCGGACTTGCGTAAGGCAGCGGGCGCGGATAGCATGAGCCGGGACCGGGATGGCGCCGCGCCGCCAGGCCGGGCGTTCGTATTACAAGCAACGTGCGTCGGGCCGGCCGGGCGCCGGTGACGCGAAAGGACGCGACCTTGCTTCGGATCTCGCACAAACGGCCCTACCGGGCGGGACGATGGTCGGCGGCGCTGGCCATGGCGCTGGCCGTGACCGCATCGGCTCGCGCCGAGGCGCTCGCGACGGCCGACCCCGGCGGACAGGTGGCCCGGTTCGTCGCCGCCGATCCCAATGTTTTCATCGTCCAGGCGCCGCCGGTTCCGGTGGCCCCCCAGGGCATGACCCTCCAGGTGATCGATTACATCGACTGCACGAAGGCCGATGACGGCCACCCGATGCTTCACGACGGCCGCAGCCGCGTGACCACGAGCGACGCGGGAACATACCGGGAAACCGGGGCCGCACCGAACAGTTGGTTCGCGTACCGGTTCCGAGTGGCTGGCGTCGCTCGGCCGCACGTAATTGTGCTGGAGTTTCCGGACGACGCGGATCGGATGACGGCCCTGGCCGTGGCGCAGCCGCCGAGCGGCGACGATGAGCAGCCGTCGGCTCGGACGGAGTTCGGTTACCGCACGGGCGACCTGTTGCCGGTGTCGGGCCGGATGGCGGCGCGGTGGACGGTGCTGTATCCGACGAGCGAGGCGCCGGCGGCGCTGCTGGTGGCCAACTGGCACGCACGCCACCCGGCGGCACTGGCTCGGGTCTGGGTATGCGTGACGGCGGAGGACCGCCTGCCGCCGCGTCCGTCGCCTTTGGCGGCCGGCGTGCGCCGGGCCGGGCTGGTGCTGGGGGATCCGCGGAACCTGTCCAGCCGCTTCGGCGGCCGGGCGGACAACCTGCTTGGCACGATGGACTGCCTGGGCGTGGACGACGTGGTGTTCGACGCGGCGCGCGATCGGACGATCCATTACAACAGCAAGGCCCTCGGCGCGCGCAGTTCGCGCGTCGACGCGCTGATGACGGCACTGGACGGCGGCGGCGGCAAGGGCGCCGTCGCTGCCTTCAGTTTGGACGTCTCCGGAGGCCGATGGCGGTTGCCGGGCATCGAAGGCGACCCCCTGCGGCTGGAGGACAATGCCGTTTGCAACGCCTGGCAGTCGTTCGTGATGACGGATTTCCTGGAACCGTACGGCCGGTCGTTTGTCGGACTGCTGTGGGGCGCGCCGGACCGGACGGCTGTTTTCGACCGTGGCATGGGGCCGGAGTACGGCGAATTGATCATGCGGCTCCAGCATACAGTGGAGCGCACGTTTGGCAACGGGATGCTGTTCCACATGTTGGGACGGCCTGGCCCCGACGCGCACCTGTTCAGCCAGCCCGGCTCGGATGGGGCGGTGGTGGCCCGCTGGCAGCGCAGCGGTAAGAGCCCCGACGAAGTGCTATCGGCTCATGCGTTGGCGACGTGGCGCAGTCTCGGCGTCGATGTCAAGGCGATGGGCAGCCAGCGTCGCCTGGTGCCGATGTGGCGGTGCGGGCGCGACGACGGGGCTGCGGCGCGGTTCGGCCGCGGGGCCGTGCCGCGGTACTGGATGCTCGACGACCTGAGCCGCTCGCCGGGCCTGGCGGCGGCCGCCGAAGGGTTGTACCTGAGCGGCCTGTCGTTGGACGGGACGCCCGACCGGCGGGTCATCGGGCTGGCGGCGCCGCACTTCTGGTGGACGTGGAGCGAACTGGCCCCGACGCTGGTCCCCGTCGGCGAGGCGTACTGGGCGCCCCTGGCCGCGGCCCTCGGCGAAGGCATAACGCCCTGGGCCCTCTGGATCGGCAACGACGGGTCGGCGGCCCTGCACGAGGACGACACGCGGCTCGTGACGAACGAACTGGCGCAGATGCCCCTGCGACGGATGGAACTTTGTCCCGGCGCACCGGAATACCCGGTGAGCGTGAGAACATACAACACCGGCGACCGATTCCACGTGCAGATGGCGAATCGATCGGAGGTCGAGGCGGTCGTGAAGATAAGGCTGGACATGGGCGGCGGCGACACTGAGTTGACGGAAGCCGTACACACGTTGCCGCCATGGAGCGTCAAGGCCATGGCGATGCCGGGCACCGGCCGCGTGGCGTCGGTGTCGCAGGAGGCGCCCGAGCTGGAGCCGCTGCTGGTGTCGCGGCTGGACCGCTATGCGGCCGACCTGGAGGCGGCGCGGAAAGCGGGTGTGCCCCTGGAGAGCGCTTACGACGAGGCCCTGAGCCAGGCGCGACGGCTCCGCGACGAGCGATCATGGCAGGCGCTGGACCGGTTGCTCTGCGCCACCGTTGTTCGTGAACCGCGTCTGCGGCAGCGCGTGGCCACGGAGCGACCGCACGCGGACGTGCCGCAGGCGCAGGGCATCGTAACCGACGGGCGGCTGGACGACTGGCCGGCGGATGCGGCAGTGCTTCGGCTGGACGGGGCTGGGCGACTGGTCTGCCACCCGGACGTGGCCAACCAGTGGCACGGCCCGGCGGACCTGTCGGCCGAGGTACGGCTGGCATGGTCGCAGGCCGGGCTGCACTACGCTATCGTGGTGACCGACGATCAGCCGACCGAGGACGAGAACGAGGCGGCCACTATGATCTTCGCGCCGATCGATGCTTGCCGCAATTATGCAGGGCGCGAGTGGGCAGCCCGCGCGGTGACCGTGCGTCGCGATGTCGTTGCCGCCGAACCCTACCGCGCGACAGTGCGACAGAGAACCGTGACGATACACGAGGGCCTGGTGCCCGCCGAGTCGCTCGGCGAGGCCCTTCGCCCGGCCGCCGGACGGACCCTCGGCTTCAACGTGCTGGTCTGCGACAGCGACGACCGCGCCGCCCTGCCCCGCCCGTGGCAGAAGTCGGCCGCCATGGCCTGGTCCAACAGCCAGGACGGCTACGACCCCTGGTCCGACGCCCAGACCTGCGGGGAAATCACGTTCAAATGACATTTCTGATGGGACGCACCTGTGGCGGGCCTCACGGCGACCGGGTGGCGGCGTCGCTGAGGGACTTCAGGTAGGCCTCCACCTGCCCACGGTAGCGGGAACTGGTACGGTCGGCCGAGGGCTGGGCGTTGTCGGACTGGCCGTCGCTCTGGCCGGTGCTGCGGGTGGTCGCCGAGGCTACGTCGCCGCCGGAGGCGTCGCGCGAGACGGTAATCGTGGCGTCGCTCTGCCGCGTGGTCACCGCCGGATCGCCCGACGCAGGCGTGCCCTGCGTGGCGGCCGCCAGGTCGAACCGGTCGTCGTCCTGCCAGGCCCGCACGAATTGCCGCAACTGGGTTTCGCTCCAGCCCAGTTCCTTCAGAAGAGCCTCATCGACGGTGCCGCGGCGAAGCTCCTGGGCCACGCGGCGAATCTGCGGACCCACGGCGCGGAGCAACTGCACGTCGCCGGCGGGTACGTCGCCACGACCCGATTCGTCAAACGCGGCGTGCCGCGAGTCGGGCTCCCGGTCGGGGTCGCGCTGCGGCGGCTGCGGCGAGGTGCCTTCGGCCGTGTTGCCGACGGGGTTCGGCGGCGTCGAATCGTCGTCGCCGGCGCCCGTGCCGTCGCCGCCGGTGTTGTCGGGCGGCGTCGGGCAGTCCTGGGCCGGTTCGCGCCCCGTGCCGGCCGGCTGCTGCGCGGAAGACGACGCACCGTCGCCCTGTCCGCCGGGCTGGGCCTGCGGTTGACCTTGTGATCGGCGCGCCGCCCGCTCGAACTGTTCCAATTGCGACCGCTCGTCGGGCGACAGACCGGCCGTTTTCTGTTCGGACGACGTGCCACCGCCACCGGCCGTGGAGCCGGACGACGGCTCAGGCGAGTCGCCGCCCGAGCCGCCCTTGCCTGGCGGGTCGATGACGACGCGGATCGGCGCGCTGCGGCCGTGCTGCGGCGATCCGGGCAACCGGTCCGACGCGCTCACCCAGACCAGCGCGTGGTCGCCCTCGGCCAGGCCCATGGCAGCTACGTCCACAGAAAAGTGATCGTCGATGGCGGCGACGGCCTTGCCCTCGGGCACGGCGACAAGGACGGCCTGCCCGGGCGGCGTCGCGGCCCGCGCGGCATTGGCGGCATCGGCTGGATTGGCGTCCTCGGCGGCGCCGGGCTGCACCTTCTGCCAATGAGCCGCCAGGGCGGCCAGGCCGATGTCGTCGCGGGCTCGGACGCCGAGAGTCACCCGGCCGCCGACCGGCACGTGGACTTCGGTGCCGGCGCGGTCCAGCTCAACCTCGGGCGGCCGGTCGGCCAGGGGCGTCACTTGGTAGCGAACGGCCCCGGCGTTGGCGTGCCGAAGCGATGAATCGAAGAACTGAATGTGATAGGCCTGGGCCTCCTGGACGGTAAACGTGCCGCGGGCCTCGTGGACCTCGCGGCCGCTCTGCATGGGCACTCGCCGCGACCCGTCGCCGAAGACCATCTCGGGCCGGTGCGGGGGCTGATTGGTGCGAGCGACGACCTCGACCCGTGTGCCGGGCAGCGCCTCGACGTTGCCCGTGGAACGCGTCTCGGGCGGCCGGAGCGTGTAGGCCGGATAGGTCAATACGGTCCGCACGTCCAGGACGGCCGGCAGGGGCGTCACGCCGACGTGGTGGCCCGAGCTGCGCGCGTCGCCGGCGCGGATGTCGAAGTCGAGGTCTTCCATGAGGTTCTCGACGACGGCCTCCCACGTGCCGACATCGACGGCGCGCATGGCGACGGCCTTGTCGGCGATGCCGCCGCGGGTTAGGGCCAGTTCGACGGTGTCGGGCTGTCGGTCGGCCGTGACAGCGATGATGCGGAGGCTCGTTCCGGCCATGACGGTGGGCGTGTCGGGATCGGTCCTGACGAGGACGATCCGTGTGGCGGTGGGCGGCGGCACATTGGCGCCAAGTGCCCGATAGAGGCTGACGCCGAAGTCTTTGCGGCTCATGAGGGCGAAACCCAGCGTGACGGCCAGGGCGGCCAGCAGCGCGGCCACGGCAACGTGCAGCGGGCGCCGGTTGACGGCCAGGTCCACGTCGATCTGGCCGAGGTCGCGGGCGGCCTTGGCTTCGATGGCGGCGCGAACGTCGGGATGGAGACGGTCGTCGTCGCGTGCCTGGACGTACGTAACCAGGCTGTTGCAGAACTGGTCCTCGGCCTGGCGCTCGATGAGCCGCGCGGCGAACAAGTCGTTTACGCGGCGGATGCTCGGCCACAACAGAATCAGGACAAGGCCCGCCAGGCCGACCGCGCCCAGGGCCGCCAGCAGCCAGAGCCGCACGGTGCGGCTGAACTGGAACGACTGGTCGGCAATGATGACCGCCAACAGATAGACCAGAACGAAGGCCGGCAGGACGAGCAGGCCGGTCACGAGGTCGTTGACGCGGACGCGTGCCTTGGTCCGTTCCAGAGAGAGGTTGATAAACTCGTCGGCTCGCATAGGTCGGGCTCCACGGCCCAGTCTATTGTACTGCTGCCGGCATCCGGGGCAACCCAGGCCCGGCGGCGGCGAGCGACGTACATAATTGTCTGCCGCCGTGGCAGTTATCGGCATTCGGCGGGCCCAGCCGTCAGGGCCTTGCGCGGCTGCTACGGGAAAAATCCTCCGCAAAATGGCCTGCCATTCACCGCGACAGGGTGCGCAGGTATTCCACCAGTCGCCATTGCTCGTCGCCGGGCAGCGTGCCGACGAAGGCGGGCATGGTGTCGCGTCCCCGGCGAATGGCGTCGAGAATCGCCTTGTCTTTCAGCCCCCCGAGCGCCGGCGGCGACGGATGGCGCAGGGCGAACGGTCCGTTGCCGCGTGCTTCGGCGCCGTGGCAGCCGGCGCATTGGGCCAGGTAGATGTCGCGGCCGCGGGAGACCGCCTGAGGATCGCCGCGGACGAAGGGACTGGCGTCGAGCAACTGTTGCTGGGCTCGGACCAGCACGGGATCCTTGCCGCGCTGCTCGGCCAGGGCGCGAATGTAGGCGTCGAATCGCTCGGCTCGGTCGGGCGGAAGCTGTTGCTGCCTTGCGGCGGCGACGGCCGCCTCGTCCGGGGGCTGCGTCATCAGGGGCGTCAGCGTCGCGACCTGATCGGTCCAGACGACTTCGCGCAGGTCGCCGAGGGAGTACACGTCGTTGCCGCCGCGGGGCCCGTCGAACGGCGATCGGCCGGCCATGCGGTGGCACTCGGCGCAGGTGTGCGGGCGGACGACGGGCCAGTCGAACCGGTTGCCGGGGCGTCCCATTCTGACCCAACGGACGTCGCGGTGGTCCTCGCGGGTGCGACGCCAGAGGCCGTCGGCCGGATCGCGGACGGCCGACTCGAAGACCCAGTCGCTCCGCGAGCCGTCGGTCCGCATCTGGCCCCGCTCGCGGCCGGCCATGCGCATCCGCCGCCACTCGACCAGGACGGCGCGCCGGCCTGTGGCCGTCGTCGGGACCGTTGACGCGCCGGCGATGTCGCGGCGGTAGATCAACTGGACGATTTCCGTGCCGACGGGGTAACGCCAGGCCTCGGGATCGCTTGTATCTATGCGGCCGCCGTCGGGGAGCCGCAAGAACAGCAGTGAAACCGAATTCGGAGCGACATGGTCGCCGGCGACCCAGCGGCCGGCGGAACGGTAGCTGATCCACGGTGTCTCGGCCACTTTCGGGGGATGCTTTTCGTTCCAGGCGGGCTGGACGGCATCGGGATGGCCTTCGAGGAACTGGAAATCGTGAATCAGGACACGATGGTCGGCGGAGGCGTCAAGAAACTCGGCCCAACGGTCGGTCATCGGGGCGGCGGGCTTCAAGGAGGCGGCCAGATCGGCGGCATCCCAGACCCAATAGGTGCAGGATGACAGGCCGGGCGGTTCGCGGACCGAGGGCGGCAATCCGCCGCGCCCGCACCCGGCCGTGACCAGGGCGCCGGCGACCACCACGGTCGAGACGGCCAGACCCAACCACAGGATCGCCCTGCGGCGGGAGAGGTTTCGTTTCTCTTGCGTCACGAGCAGGGGCTCCCTATAATCCCTGGGTTGGTCCGACGACGAGGAGAGTGTATCGTGCGAACGACTGGCGAACAAGGGGCAATGGGGCCTGCCGCAGCCGGGGCGCGTGTCGCGTGGCTTTGGGTGGCGGTGGGCGTATCGGCGGCGTTGGTCTGCGGGTGTGGGCCGCGCGCGGCCGGCGATGGACAGCCCCGCGTCGCCGCGGAGGCCGAGAGCGAGCCGAAAGCCTATTGCGACATCACCGTGCTGGCAGCCGACAGCCCGATCGCGAACATTCTGGAGCCCGACCCCTACGGTCGAGACAACGAGCGAAGCTTCAGCGGCGACGGGTCGCTGCGCGGCATCATGCGGTACGATATCGCCCTGCTGAAGCAGCTGGCCGAGACGGGCAAAGGCGTGTACCCGGTGCTCCAGAAACACCTGGAGGGGCCGATCGGCAGCCTGATGCACCTCAACGAATCGGCCCGAGCGGCAGGGCTGAACCGCGTGTATGTGGAGTTCACGGTGGGCACGGAGGCCTGTTGCGGGCTTCGGATGGACGGAGCCGTGGCCCGCGTGGAGGATGCCGGCGGCAGCCGTAAGGCCGCGTTCAGCCTGGAATGGCCGTGGGGACAGCAGGTGCTGGTCGAGTTGCCGCCGACGCAGGTGGGCGGGCGGTGGACGTGGATTCTGTTGGAGTTGAGTAAGGACGAGACGCCGCCGGCGGGGTACGAGGCGCCGGCGAAATAGAAGCATAGCGCCGGCCGCCGTCGGTCGGCCGACGAAAGGACCCGCGATGGGACAGTGCAAACGTTGCGGCCGGAAACGGTGGTTGCTGAAGTTTCCGTCGCACCTGGATATTCCGGAGATGCGGGCCATGGTGAGCCACTGGCCGTGGCACCGTGTGCAGATTTGTCCGGACTGCGAGCCGGCGTTCGATGCGGAGTTCCGCAAGCGGTTGCTTCTGTTGGCGCCGGACGCCATGGCCCAGGACGCCGACGTGACCGAAGCGGTGTGCCTGCTGTGCGGGACCCAGTCGGTCGAGGCCGTGTACGCACCGAGCGGCCGGTGGACGGACGTCTCGGGAACGCCCGTGCTGGGCAAGTTCAGCGTGTGTCAGGAGTGCCGCGGCAAGCTCCTCAGCGGCGCGATCGTCTCGGCCGGGGAATTGCGCACGGGGAACGATTTTCGGAGGTTGTTGCCGATGCTGCCGGAGGCGTCGGACGACCTGGTGCGGCAAAACGAAGGATGGCAGCTCGGCGACGGCCCTGGACCACAGGGTTCGACGGAGGTGCTGCGCGGTCTGGAACTCGAGGCGGCGGCCAACACGGCGGCGCTGTTCTGGACCACAGTGCCGCAGGCGGTGGCCGATGCCGATGTGACGCCGATCCGCGGGGCGATGCTGTGCCCGGAGGGCAAAACGGCCATCCGTACGCACCTGTCGCTGCGGTGGTGTGCCGGCCGGCCCGACGCGTCGCCACGAGCGGCGATGAGCCTCTATCGAACCGGCGACCGATTCACCGTGGTTCGCTTCGACCCGCCTTCAACCTAACCTGCATGACTTGCGTCGCGCAAGGAGAAGTGCAAGTCTGTCCGCGCGGCAATTTCCCCGACCCTGGCGTCCATGGGAGAAGACGAGGCCTCAACCCGCACCGGGACCAGGCACCTTCTCAAGGTTGCGCTGCGCCGGCAGTGCGCCTCGTGCAGGCCCTTACAACGATTTTTTCAGTTTGGCATAGGCCTCGGCCCACGGGGCCGTGTTCGTCGGCTCGAAGGTTTCCAGGGGGAAACTGCGGCGGACCATGGCGCGGCCGTCGGCCAGCGAGGCCAGTTCGCCCGTGGCGATGGCCTGCATCATGATGTTGCCGATGGCCGTGGCCTCGACCGGGCCGGCCACGACCGGGCGTCCCATCGCATCGGCGGCAAACTGCATCAGCAGCCGGTTCTGCGTGCCGCCGCCCACGATGTGGACCTTGTCGAACGTGCGGCCGGTGAGTTTTTCCAGCTCCTCGAGTCGGCGGCGGTACCCCAGGGCCAGCCCTTCCAGGATCACACGAGCCATGGAACCGACGTCGGCCGGCGCGGCATGGCCGCCCTTGCGGCACAGGTCGGCGATAGCGGCGGTCATGTCGGCCGGATTGACCAGCGAGGGGTGGTCGATGTCGATGACGGCCTGGAACGGTTTGGCGGCGGCGGCCCGCTGGGTGATGACGGTGTAGTTGAGGTCGGGCTCTCGCTCGGCCCACCGGCGACGGCACTGCTGGAGCGGCCAGAGGCCGGCAAGGTTCTTCATGAAACGGGTGGTGCCGGCGACGCCGCCTTCGTTGGTGAAGTTGGCGGCGCGGGTGGCCTCGTTGATCATCGGTTTGGGCAGCTCGACGCCCAGGATGGACCACGTGCCGCACGAGATGCAGGCCCAGTCGGTCCCTTCGGCGGGCACGGCGGCCACGGCCGATCCGGTGTCGTGGTGGGCGACGGCCACCAGGGGAACCGCGTCGCCGCCGGCCACCTCGGGCACGACGTTGCCCAGGACGGCGCCGGCCTCGACCAGTTCGGGGAAGATGCGCCGCGGAATGCTCAGTTCGTCGAGCAGGTCGCCGGCCCAGGCGCGCGTGCGCGGATCGATGAGCTGGCTCGTCGAGGCGAGGGTGTATTCGTTGGCCTTGCGACCGGTGAAGCACCAGGCCAGCAGGTCGCCCATGAAGAGCAGTGCGTCGGCGGCATCGAGCACCTTGGGCGTGCGGCGGCGGATGCCGGCCAGTTGGAAGATGCTGTTGAACTGCATGAACTGGATGCCGGTGGCATCGTAAATACGTTCGGCGGGGATTTCCTTGAGGATCTGGCCCATGGTGGCGTCGTTGCGATGGTCGCGATAGCAGACCGGCGGCGCCAGGAGCGATCCGTCGGCGGCCAACAACCCGAAATCGACGCCCCAGGTGTCGATGCCGACGGCGGCGGGCGGGCGACCGACGGTCTCTTTGAACTTGCCGAAGGCCGTCTGCAACTCGCGCCACAGGCCGTACACGTCCCAGTACATGGTGCCCTGAATGACGGCCGGCAAGTTCCAGAAGCGGTGGATCTCGCGGATCGTCAGCTTGCCGCCCGCAAGGGTTCCTGCGACGCCTCGCCCGCTTTCAGCGCCAAGATCGTAGGCCAGGTACGTGGGCATGAGCGAACCTCCTTGCATGTGCGGCGCGGCTCAGGCGCCCTTGGTGCGGCGGCGGAACTCGGCACGGATGGCCTGCGTGATCGGGCCGGGCTTGCCGCTGCCGATGACGCGGCCATCCACTTCCACGACGGGGATGACCTCGGCGGCGGTGCCCGTCAGGAAGCACTCGTCGGCCGTATAGACGTCGTAACGGGTCAGGTCCACCTCGCGGCAGGCCGTGCCCATCGAGCGGCAGATGTCGATCACCTCGTCGCGGGTGATGCCTTCGAGGATGCCGGCGGCGACGGGCGGCGTCTGGACTTCGCCGCGACGGACCAGAAAGATGTTGTCGCCGGTGGCTTCGCTGACCAGGCCCAGGTGGTTCAGCATGAGGGCCTCGGGCACGTCGGCGTCCACGGCCTCGAGTTTGGCCATGATGTTGTTCAGGTAGTTCAGGCTCTTGATGCGCGGACTGAGCGCGTTGGGGTGGTTGCGCATGACCGACGACGTAATCAGCCGCAGGCCGCGCTCGTACAACTCCTCGGCGTACAGGACGATGGTATCGACGATGACGATCAGTTGGGGCTGCTTGCACAGCATGGGGTTGAGCCCGAGGGAACCGACGCCGCGGGTCACGACGAGCCGGATGTAGCCGTCCACCAGGTCGCTGTTGGCGGCGATGGTTTCGTTGACGGCGCGTGCCACGTCGTCGGGCGTCCAGGGCATCGTCAGGCGGATCCCGCGGGCCGACTCGAACAGCCGCCGCAGGTGGGCCTCCAGGCGAAACGCCCGGCGATTGTACATGCGGATGCCCTCGAAGACGCCATCGCCGTAGAGCAGCCCGTGATCGTAGACATTGACGCAGGCCTGGCCGGCCGGCACCAGTTTGCCATTGACGTACACCAGACGTTCCATTACAGCAATCCTTTCCTCTCGTGCTTCAGGGCCAGGCGTGCCGCCGTTTCGGCGTCCACGATGCGTCCGTCCTCCAGGTACAGCACCTGCTGCGCCTCGGGGATGAACCGGTTGTCGTGGGTCACCATCACCACGGTTTTGCCGCGGTCGATCGCCAGGCTGCGGAGCATCTCGAACACCTGCCATCCGGCGCGGGTATCGAGGTTGCCCGTGGGCTCGTCGGCGAAAACGATCTCCGGATCGTGGACCAGGGCCCGTGCGATGGCGGCCCGCTGGCGTTCGCCGCCGCTGAGGCGGCTCGGCTTGAAGTCCATTCTATCGTTCAGCCCCACCGTGTCCAGCATCTGCGCGGCCCGCTCGCGGGCCTCGCGACGCACGCCCAGCCAGGCCAACGGCCCATGGCCGATCATCTCCGGCAGCAGGACGTTGCCCAGCACCGTCAGCTCAGGCAACAGGTGGTAGAACTGGAAGACGAATCCGATGCGGCGATTGCGGACCCGCTGGCGCCAGGCGGCCGGCTGGGCGAACGCATCGCAGCCGTCGTAAAACACGCGGCCGTCGGTCGGCGCGTCCAGCAGGCTCAGCACGTGCAGCAGCGTGCTCTTGCCGCAGCCGCTGTGCCCGACGATCAGCGTGAAGGTGCCCTTGCGGATGCTCAAGTCGATGCCCTTCAGTACCGGCACTTCGACCCGGCCCATGCGGTAGGTGCGGCTGAGGCGCTCGGCTCGCAGAATCGGCTCACTCATAGCGCAGGGCCTCCACCGGCTGGAGCCGCGCGGCACGGTACGCCGCAAACAAACTACACGCCGCCGCCAGCGCCACCGCCCCGACCACGATCAGCGTCGTGTAGAGCGGATCGACATCCGTCGGGATCGTGTCGAAGTAGAAGGTGCGACGGTCGAAGATGTCGCGCCCCAGCCAAGCGGAACACTGGCGCTCGATGGGGTTGATATTCCACGTGAAGATCAGTCCCGCCACCAGGCCCAAGAGCGACGCCGTGCCGCTGACGACCACCGCGTAGAGGACGAAAATCTGAGCCACCCCGAAATTCGACGCCCCGAGGCTCTTCAGGATGCCGATGTCGCGGGTCTTCTCCTTGACGATCATCGAGAGCGTGGCCCCGATGAGGAATCCGGCGATCAGGATGATCAGGCCCATGATGAGGAGCATCACCGTTCGCTGCATTTCGTAAGCCCCGATGATGTTGGCCTGCCGCTCTTCCCAGGTGAGGAAACTCAGGATCGGAGCCATCCGGGCGGCCGGGCCGTCGGGGTCGAGCCCCTCCAATTCACACCACAGCCGCGGCCACAGGCGACCCAGGTCGGCAATCGTTTCCTTGGCCTTGCCATAATCGTGCAGACGGACCAGGATCTGGTGCGCCCGGCCGGGGGCCACGACGCGGCCTTGTTCGTCCGTCACGGCAGCCAGGCCCGAGAGTTCCTGGGCGTCCTTGAAACTGATGAAGATGTTCTGGCGGTCGAAATCGTAGAGGCGGCTCTTGTAGTGGTCCACGACCATGAAGCGGCGCGTGTTGACCTGGGGCACGCCGGCAAGCTTTTCGAGCGATCCGCCCTCACGGATCGGGAAGGTTGTGATTTCCAGGTGCGCTCCGATGCCCGACAGCAGGACCGGCTCGGTGCCGAACATCGGCGAGTTGGCCGGCGGGTTGTACGTGACCATCTCGATGCCGGGAATGCAGCCGGGATACACTTTCTCGCCCATCCGGGTCAACTGTTGAGCCAGGTCGGCGGGCACGTCGAGGCTCGGCCGCTCGGCGTTGGTCTGCCGGGTGACGAGAAACTCGCTGAAGCGGCTGACCTGGGCCAACTCCTCGGGCCGCACGCCGTAGATCATGCACTGTTTGCTGACGCGGGCGTGCTCGTAGCCGGGAGCGTTAGGGCGCACGTTGACCAGGCCGTAGGTGAAGATCGTCGGCGTGGCGGCGCGCACGTTGGGATGGCGGCGGATGGCCTCGACGAACTCGTCATAGTGGCGAAAACCGCTGATTTCGTAGTCGATGATGACGTCCGAAAGGCCGCCGCGGATGGCCCGGCGCACCTCGGTGACCATGCCGCCCATGAAGGCCATGACGACCACCAGGACGCCGACGCCGAGAAAGACCGCCACCATGGCCACGAGCGTAAGCCAGCGCCGCATGAGATAGCGAAAGCACAGTACCAATCGGTACAAAGCGGTCTCCCTGCCCACGGGGATTGGCGATCACCGCAGGGGCGGCTCGCGATCCGCCCTCCATGACCACGCAAGCGTGGCCATGCCACAGCGTACTCTGGGGACGACACCGTCCCTGGGCCTAGGTCTGGGCCGAGGGCTTCTGGTCGGCGGCCCCGGCGACCGCGGCCCCGCCGCCGCGAAGCAACGGAAACAGGATCACGTCGCGGATGCTCGGCGAATTCGTCAGCAGCATGACCACGCGGTCGATGCCGATGCCCAGACCGCCGGCCGGCGGCATGCCGTACTTCAGGGCCGTCACGAAATCCTCGTCCATGACGCGCATCGTCTCGCCGTCGGCCTCGCCGGCCAATTGGCTGCGGAAGTTCTCTTCCTGGATGGCCGGATCGTTCAGTTCGGTATAGGCGTTGGCCAGTTCCATGCCGGCGACGAACAGCTCGAACCGCAGGGCGATGTCGGGATCGTCGGGACTGCGGCGCGTCAGCGGACAGATGGCCGCCGGATAGTCCAGGACGAACGTCGGCTGAATGAGATGCTCCTCGACCGTCGCCTCGAACACGTCGTTGACGACCACCGGCAGGGCTTTGTTCGACTGCTCGATGCCGAGGGCCTTGGCCTTCGCCCGCACGGCCGCCTCGTCGCGAATGTCCACGCCGGCGTACTGGGCCACCAGGTCGGCGTACTTGCGACGCGGCCACGGCGGCGTGTAGTCGATCTGATGGTCGCGGAACGGCAGCTTCATTGAGCCGCAGACCTCTTGTGCAGCACTCGACACGAGCGTCTCGGTAATCCGCATCATGTCGTTATAGTCGCCGTAGGCCTGGTACAGCTCCATCAGCGTAAACTCGGGGTTGTGTCGCGTGGAGATGCCTTCGTTGCGGAAGTTGCGGCTGAATTCGTAAACCTTTTCCAGGCCGCCCACCAAGAGCCGCTTCAGGTACAGCTCCGGGCTGATCCGCAGGTACAGGTCCATGTCCAGCGTATTGTGGTGCGTGATGAACGGCCTCGCCGCCGCGCCGCCATAGATGGGCTGGAGCGTCGGCGTCTCGACTTCCATAAAGCCCCACGAATCCAGCATCCGCCGGAACTGGGCGATGATGCGGCTGCGCTTGTAGAACGTCTGGCGCACCTCGCGATTGGCGAACAGGTCCACGTACCGCTGGCGGTACCGCGTTTCGACGTCCACCAGGCCGTGCCACTTCTCCGGCGGCGGCAGAAGCGACTTGCACAGCACCGTCAGCTCGCGAATCAGGATCGTGGTCTCGCCCGTGCGGGTCGTAAAGAGCGGGCCGCGGACGCCAATGATGTCACCCAGGTCCAGGAGTTTATAGACTTCGAACTGCTCGCCGAGCTCCTTTTTATTGAAGCAGACTTGTATTTTGCCGGTGGCATCCACGAGGTCGGCGAACGCGAGCTTGCCGAAATCGCGAAGGGCCAGCAGCCGGCCGGCGGCACAGACGGTCATCTCGGCGGCCCCGTCGGCCGCGTCGGCGGCGTGCCCGTCGGCGGGCCGGGAGGCCTCGTAACGGGCCACAATGTCGCGTGCGGCCATGGCATCGGGGAATCGGCGCCCATAGGGGTCGATTCCCATCGCGCGAAGACGATCCAGCTTGCTCTGCCGTTGTTCCTGGAGTTGACTGCTCATGTGACGACGCTCTCCCATCGGCCGCCCCGGACGGTCCTGTGCGCGCGGGGGGCGGAATGCAAAAGGGCAAGATATCCGCAGCCCCCGAGACCGTCAAGGAAATCCCCCTGACGCTGGATGCCGGGGACGGGGCAGAAACCCTCGAAACCGCGAATTTGCTTGACTCATCGCACGGGATGGACAAAATACGGCGGTTAAGAGTGTGCCGTGGGGCGTCGGCGGCGCGGCAGAGTGTTGGAACGCGCCGCAGTCGAACACCCCGGATGTAGCATAGAACCAAACGTACCGCCGCGAGGGATGCGACCAGTGGCCGGCGACGTGACTCCCGACGAAGCTCAGAAACGGATGCTGCGTCGGACGATGCGAGTCTTCGCCGTCGGGTGGCTGATGGTCTTCGCCGTCATCGGCTTCTGGCTGGTGGGCAACTATGTGGATCGGCGGCTGGATACGTATCCGATCGCAACGATTGTGCTGACGGTCCTCGCCGTGGCCGGAGGCGCGTGGCAATCGTATCGGACGATCATGGGGGTGCTGAAGGACTGAACCCGTGACCCAGGGTGCCGACGTCAGGCAGTTTGAGCAGTTTCAGGGCCGCGCAGTCAAGCTGGCCCTGTGGCTATGGATGGCCGCCCTGGTGATAGGTCTTGCGGTGTCGCAAGGCTTTTCGCCGATTGTGGGCGGCATTTTTCTAGGCGGAGCGGCCTCGGTCGGCGCGTTTCGCTATAAGGTATGGACTCTGCGGAGGTTAGCTTCGCGGGCCGACCGGAAGACCGCTTCGCGGTTGCCGCTGCTGGATGCCGGACGGTACGTCATCCTGGCAGCAGCCTTGGTTGCCGCAGTCGTGTTGGCGCGGCGCGACGGCGACTCGCGTTGGGTGTTTGCCGCCGCTGCGGCGCTGTTTTTGTGCAATCTGGCCGTCATCGTGCTGGCCGTCTACGAATCGCGTAAGAGAGGATAGGGTCGCCGGACGCCATGGAAACCGTTACCCCAAGAATCGCCAATCAGATCTACCTGGACGGCATGCCGCTGGTGACGTACCAGTATGCGACGCTGTTCATGTCGATCCTGGTGTCGGCGTTGCTGGTCGGGGTGGCCTTTCTGCTGACGCGACGCCTGCGGGCCGTTCCGGGGCGAGGGCAGGCGCTGTTGGAACTGATCGTCGTGGCGTTCCGCAACCTCGTGTATTCGACCATGGGCCCGAAGGATGGACGGAAGTACCTGCCGCTGATCGGGACCATCTTCCTCTACATCTGGACGTGCAACATGATCGGCATCATCCCGCTGGCCGACGTGTTCCACACCCTGACCGGCGACACGAGCGTGTACTTCTCGGTCTGGGGCCACACGATAGAGATTCCGGGGTTCGCCGAACCGACGCGCAATGTGAACACTCCCTGGGCACTGGGAATCATGACGTTCTTCATCATGCACACGGCGGCCATCGCTCGCAAAGGGCCGGCCAAGTATTTCGACGAGTATTTCACGCCGCACTTCGGATCGTTCACGTGGCCGCTCCAGAACGGGTTCTGGCGTCTGGTGGCGGCGGGCGTGCTCGCGGCCGTCTGGGGCACGCTGGCGTGGATCATCGGTTCGCTCGCGGGGGCCCGCGACAGTCTGTTCCCCCATGTGCTGGCCGGGTACAAGGTGACGTGGTGCACGATCATCGCGGCACTTGTGGCGCTGGTGGCGTTCATCTGGTGCATGGTGCGTCTGTCGCACGAGCCGCGCAAGGTCGGCATCCCCAACTTGCTGATGTTCCCGCTGAACGTGATCGGGAAGTTCGCGGAGATTCTGTCGATGAGCTTCCGTCTGTTCGGCAACATTTTCGGCGGCGCGATCATCATTGCCCTGCTGGGCGGGATGGTTCACCAGGTGGCGTTGCCGATTCTGCTTCAGATGTTCATGGGCATCTTCACCGGGACGATCCAGGCCTTCGTCTTCTCGATGCTGGCGCTGACGTACATCACCGTGGAGATCCAGCAGGAAGAGGAATCGGCGGAAGAGTCGGCGGTCCAGGAATCGGCGGCGGCCTGACCGTGCCGTGCCGCGAGGGCACAACGAACGCATGATGACATGGGTTGACATCCTCAACGATCCGCGGGTGCTTGACGCCTCGAAGTATCTTGGCGCCGGGCTGGCCATGGGGTTTGCCGCGATCGGGCCGGGCGTGGGCGAAGGGTATGCCGCGGGCCGAGCGGTGCATGGCATCAGCCGCCAGCCGGCGCAGGCGGGCAACCTGCTGCGGAACATGCTGATCGGCCAGGCCAGCGCCGAAACCAGCGGCATCCTGGGCCTGGTGGTGGCGATCATCATGGTGACGCGCGGGGCCGGTGCGATCATGGACTGGGGCATCGGGGCGGCGCTGATCGGTTCGGGGCTGGCTGTAGGGATGTCGGCCATCGGGCCGGGAGTCGGAGCGGGAATGACCGGCGGCAAGGCCCTGGACGCCATCGCGCGGACACCGGAGGCATCCGGCAAGGTCACGCTGACGATGCTCATTGGACAGGCCATGAGCCAGAACGGGGCGATCCTGGGGTTCCTGGTGTCGATGATCCTGATGGGCGTCGGCCGTGAGTCGCTGCCGGCGGGCAGCGAGGGCTACTGGCCGAGCATCATCATGAAGGCGGGCCAGTACCTGGGCGCGGGCATTTGCATGGGCATGGGGGCGCTGGGCCCGGCGCTGGGCATCGGGTTTGCGGCGGCGAAAACCGTCGAAGGCCTGGGGCGCCGCGTGGAGCACGCCGGGCTGCTTCAGCGGACGATGTTCATCGGCGCGGCCGTGAGCGAATCGACGGCGATCTATTCGCTGGTGGTGGCGCTGCTGCTGATCATGAAATAGACGGGCCCGGGCGGGCGGCGACGCGCCGCCGCTTGAGGGACAAGACCGTTTGAATCTGTGTCAGTCGCCCACAAGAAACGCATGACGGACACACAGGGAGTGGATCACGGAGAGGAGCAGACGATGGAAGGTATCCCGGAAGCAATCGTGAAGGCCGGCGCATTCATCGGGGCGGGGTTGGCGATGGGCTTCGGCGCCATTGGACCGGGGGTCGGCGAAGGGTTCGCCGCCGGCAAGGCGTGCGAGGGCATCTCGCGGCGTCCGGATCAGGCCGGTCTGGTGACGCGGACGATGCTGATCGGTCAGGCCGTGTCGGAATCGACCGGTATCTACTCGCTCGTCATCGCGCTGATTCTGATCTACAAGTGAGGGACGCCGCAGCCGGACGTCGGCGGCAAACAGGCGGTGGGAGCTGCGCCGCCGCGACGGAAGCGCCCGCCACGGGTGACGCGCTAGTGAGGCCATGACGGCAATGAGTGCGAACAAGAAACGAATCCTGAAACTCCTCGCCCTGGTCTATGTCGGCCTCGTGATCGCCTTTTTTGTTCACAGCTCGATGACCACGGACACCGAGGGCGGACGGAAACGGACGCTGGATCCGGCACTGGTGGGCACAAGGTTGACGCAGCCGCTGACGGTGTCGTGGCTCCGTGGACAACCGGCGACGACCGAGATTGTGGACTCTTTGGCGCTGGCCGGGATCCAGACGGTGCTGACCGAGGACGGGCCGCGTGCGACGCTCAACCCGAGCGTGATCGGCCTGAAACTGGGCGAGGTGATGCTGCCGGCGGGGACCTCCATCACTCAGGACCTGTGGGACCATATTCTCAGCAAGGAAGCGGCCACCGCGGCCGACGGCGAGCCGGTGTTCGTCTATGTGGACGGAAGCGGGCAGTTGATCGCGTTCGACTGGACGCTGGTGCTGACGGTGGTCAATTTTCTGGGTTTGCTGATCATCCTGTATCTGCTGCTGTGGGAGCCGATTCTGAAGGTGCTGGACGACCGGGCGGCGACGATTGCGTCGGACCTGGAGCAGGCGGCCCGCAAGCACGAGGACGCCGCGGCCCTGAAGAGCAAGTACGAGGAGATGCTGTTAGGGTCGAAGCAGGAACGTCAGGCCCTGATCGCCGAGGGCCGACGGGAGGGCGAGGCCGAGCGTCAGCGGATTGTGGAGGCGGCAAAGCAAGAGTCGGAGAAGATGATCGCGCGGACGAAGCAGGAGCTGGAGGCGGCCGTAGAGAAGGCCCGGCGCGACCTGCGCAACGAAATCGGCATCCTGAGCGTGGAATTGGCCCGGAAGATTCTCGGCCGCGAGGTGCGCCCCGAGGACAACCGGCACCTGGTGGACGATTTTCTGAGCAAGCTCGACAAGGTCGAGACGAAGAACTGACGGTCTGCCATGAAGAACACGGTTCTGCCATCACGATACGCCAAGGCCATCCTTCAACTGGCCGTCGAAGAGGGCCGGGTGGAGGAGGTGGGCCGGCAGTTGGGCCTGGTGTCGCAGTATGCGCTGAGCGATCGGAAGC
Source organism: uncultured Anaerolineaceae bacterium (assembly GCA_964500225.1). Lineage (GTDB taxonomy): Bacteria > Planctomycetota > Phycisphaerae > FEN-1346 > JAACEH01 > JAAYDY01. The sequence continues at coordinate 280,445 of CAZCOA010000001.1, forward strand.
TGGCGGCGTTCTGGCGCAGCACGAAGGTGTCGGCCGAGGACAAGCGCAACGCACTTCAGGACGTGCTGGAGCAGCTTGACGCGCTGACGCTGGTGCGCAACGCAGTGAATTTCCTTATGGACCGCGGGCGTCTGCTGCATCTGCCGGAGATCGTGAAATCGTATGTTGAGCAGTCGCGGGAGCTGGCCCATTCGGTGGAGGCGAAGGTGACGTTGGCGTCGGCCGTTGCGGACGATGTGGTGTCGCGACTGGCCGAGGGCCTGAGCCGCACCTTCGGCAAGAAAGTGGTCGTTCGCACGGAGGTGGACCCGTCGTTGCTGGGCGGACTCGTGGTGCGGATCGGGAACACGGTGATCGACGGGTCGGTGCGCGGCCGTTTGGCGGCATTCGCTCGGTCGCTGCAATAGAGACTGGTGGCCGGCCGCGGCCGCACGCGTGCACGACGTCGCGGCGAGCCGGACCGGATTCGATTCGGGAGGTTCGAAAGTGACTAGCATCAGACCCGAAGAGGTGAGCCACATTCTGCGGGAGCAGATCCGCAACTACGAGGGCGCCCTGGACGTGGATGAAGTCGGGGAAGTCGTCGAAGTGGGCGACGGGATCGCACGGGTGTTCGGTCTCGAACGGTGCATGTACAATGAGTTGCTCGAGCTTCCCAACGGCGTGTTCGGCATCGCCCTGAGCCTGGAAGAATCGAACGTGGGCGTGGTGCTGCTGGGCGACGACCACCTGGTCAAGGAAGGGCACACCGTCAAGCGCACGGGCCGCATCATGGAAGTGCCGGTGGGCGAGGCGATGATCGGCCGCGTGATCAACGCCATCGGCCAGCCGGTGGACGGCCGCGGGGAAATCATCACCAACCGGTTCCGTCCGGTGGAGATCGTGGCCCCGGGCATCGTGAAGCGGCAGCCGGTGAGCGAGCCGCTCCAGACGGGCATCAAGTGCATCGACGCGATGACGCCGATCGGCCGCGGGCAGCGCGAACTGATCATCGGCGACCGCCAGACGGGCAAGACGGCGATCATCGTCGATACGATTCTGAACCAAAAGGGCGGCGACGTGATCTGCATTTACGTGGCCATCGGTCAGAAACGGTCCACGGTGGCCCGCATCATCAAGACGCTGGAAGACGCCGGGGCGATGGACTATACCATCGTGGTGACGGCTTCGGCGTCGGAGCCGGCGCCGCTACAGTACCTGGCGCCGTACGCCGGGTGCGCCATCGGCGAGGAGTTCATGGCCCAGGGCAAGCACGTCCTGATCGCCTACGACGACCTGTCGAAGCACGCCGTGGCCTACCGTCAGATGATGCTTCTGTTGCGTCGGCCGCCGGGCCGCGAGGCGTTCCCCGGCGATGTGTTCTACCTGCATAGCCGCCTGCTGGAACGAGCGGCCAAGCTGAGCGACAAGGAAGGCGGGGGCAGCCTGACGGCCCTGCCGGTCATCGAAACACAGGCCGGCGACGTCTCGGCGTACATTCCGACGAACGTGATTTCGATTACCGACGGTCAGATTTTCGTCGAGAGCGATCTGTTCTACCAGGGCATCCGTCCGGCCATGAACGTCGGCATCAGCGTCAGCCGCGTCGGCGGCGCGGCCCAGATCAAGGCGATGAAAAAGATCGCCGGGCAACTGAAGCTGAACCTGGCGCAGTACCGCGAGTATGCGGCGTTCGCCCAGTTCGGCAGCGATCTGGACAAGGCTACCCAGCAGATTCTGGCCCGCGGGGCGCGGATGACTGAGATTCTCAAGCAGGACCAGTATTCGCCCATGCCCGTCGCCGAACAGGTCGCTATCATCAAGGCCGCCAACGACGGGGCGTTGGACGACATTCCGGTGGCGGACTGCCGCCGCTTCGAGGCGGAACTGCTGTCGTGGCTGCGGGCGAACCGGGCCGAGGTGCTGTCGCAGATCGCCCAGAAGAAGGACTTCGACGACGACCTGAGCGCCGCCTTCGCCAAGGCCGTCGCGGAGTTCAAGAAGACTTTCGTACCGTCGCAGACGAGCGAGACGGCCGATGGGCAGATCGAGTCGGCCGAGGACAGCCAGGAGTAGTCGAGAGCGAACGATCATGTCGGCAAACACGCGAGACATTCGCCGCCGCATCCGCAGCGTGAGAAACACGCAGCAGATCACCAAGGCCATGAAGATGGTGGCGGCGGCGCGGCTTCGCAAGGCGCAGACCCGCCTGATGGCCGTGCGGCCGTACGAGGAGTCCGTGGCCGCGACGCTCGGGCGTCTGCTTCCGCGACTGGTCGGCGACGAGCATCCGTTGCTGACGCGCCGCGGCGATCGCCGCCTGGCCCTGGTCGTCATCACCGGGGACAAGGGGCTCTGCGGATCGTACAACCACAATCTGATTCGCCAAGCCGAGCAGTTCCTCCGCGACCATCGGGACCGCGACGTCCGCCTGACGGCCATCGGCAAGAAGGGCGCCAAGTACTTCGCCCGCGAGGGGTACGACCTGGCCGGCGCGTACACCGACATGGCGGAGAACGTGACGTTCAAACAGGCCGCCGCCGTGATGCACAAACTCGTCAATAGTTTCCTGGCAGGCGAGTGCGACGAGGTTTACGTGCTCTACAGTTACTTCAAGAGCACGATTTCGCAGCGTCCGCAGGTTGATCGGCTGCTGCCGTTCGATCTGCCGCCGGTGACCGACCTGGCCGCCGTGGGGCCGCTGCCGGAGATCCTGTTCGAGCCGTCGGTCGAGGAGGCGGCGGCTACGGTGCTGGAGGAGAGCCTGAACGTGCGTCTGTTCCGGGCGCTGCTGGAGTCGGCCTCGAGCGAGCACGGGGCCCGCATGACGAGCATGGAAAACGCCACGAACAACGCCGACGACATGATCGCGGACCTGACGCTACAGTTCAACCGGGCGCGTCAGGCCGTGATTACGAAGGAAATCTCGGAAATCGTCGGGGGCGCCGAAGCCCTCGGCAAGTAGCCATCAACGGGAGTCCAGTGATGAGAACAGGACGCGTCAAACAGATCCTCGGACCTGTCGTGGACTGCGAGTTCGAGGCGGGCCAGTTGCCGGCCATCAATACGGCGATCAAGCTCGACGACGAGTCGCGCGGGATCCGCCTGACGGCCGAGGTCGCGATGCACATTGGCGAGAATGTCGTGCGGTGCGTGGCCATGGGCCCGACCGACGGCCTCGTCCGCGGCATGGAGGCCCAGGACACCGGCGCGCCGATCAGCGTCCCCGTCGGTCCGGCCACCCTTGGCCGCATCATGAACATCCTGGGCGACCCCGTGGACGAGAAGGGCCCGATCAACGCCGTCCGTCGCGACCCCATCCACAAGCCCGCCCCGAGCCTGGAAGACCTGCGCCCGGAGACGGAAATCCTCGAAACGGGCATCAAGGTGGTGGACCTCATCGAGCCCTATGCCAAGGGCGGCAAGGTCGGCCTGTTCGGCGGGGCCGGCGTCGGCAAGACGGTCTTCCTGAAAGAACTGATCCGCAACATCGCCATCGAGCACGGCGGCCGCAGCGTGTTCGCCGGCATCGGGGAGCGTACCCGCGAGGGCAACGACCTGTGGCTGGAGTTGCAGGAATCGGACGTGCTCGATAAGGCGGCCCTGGTGTACGGCCAGATGAACGAGCCGCCGGGCGCGCGACTGCGCGTGGGCCTGACGGCCCTGACGGTGGCCGAATATTTCCGCGACGAAGAGAAGGCCGATGTGCTGCTGTTCATCGACAACATTTTCCGGTTCAGCCAGGCCGGCAGCGAAGTCTCGGCCCTGCTGGGCCGCATGCCCTCGGCCGTGGGATACCAGCCCACGCTGGCTACGGAAATGGGCGCCCTGCAGGAGCGCATCACCAGCACGCGCAACGGCAGCATCACGAGCATCCAGGCCATCTACGTGCCGGCCGACGATCCGACCGACCCGGCTCCGGCAACCACCTTCGCCCACTTGGACGCCTCGACGTACCTGGAACGCAAGATCTTCGAGCTGGGCATCTACCCGGCCGTGGACCCGCTGGCCTCCAGCAGCGTCGTCCTCGATCCGCGTGTGGTCGGCGAGCGGCACTACGAGGTCGCCAAGAAGGTCCAGGAAATCCTTCAGCGGTACAAGGACCTTCAGGACATCATCGCCATCCTCGGCATGGACGAGCTGTCCGACGAGGACAAAGTGACGGTGGCCCGGGCCCGGAAGATTCAACGGTTTCTGTCGCAGCCGTTCTTCGTGGCCGAGAACTTCACCGGCATGCCCGGCAAGTATGTGCCGCTGGAGGAGACCATCGACGGCTTCGAGCAGATCATCCATGGCGAGTGCGACAAGATGCCGGAGCCGGCCTTCTACATGGTCGGCAACATGGACGAGGCCCGCGAGAAAGCCAAGACGATGTAGTCGCAGCGGAGAGGTCCGACGATGTCCGTACAGGTGACCATTCTGACTCCCGACCGCCGCGTGCTGGATCGGCGCGAGTGCCACGAGGTGGAACTGCCCGGCCGCGACGGCACGTTCGGGGTGCTGGACAACCACACGCCGCTGCTAGCGCCGCTGGGCATCGGCGTCGTGCGACTGCGAAGCGGCGGCCAAGTGACCGAGTGCGTCGCCGTGGCCGAAGGCGTCGTCGAGGTGAGCCAGAACCAGGTGACCGTGACGGCCCATGCGGCCGAGCGGTCGGACGAGATCGACGTCGCGCGAGCCCAGGCCGCCCGCCAACGCGCCGAAGACCGCCTCCGTCATCGTCAACGCGATACCGACGTCGAGCGCGCTCAGGCCGCGCTGGCCCGCGCCATCAACCGCCTCCACGCCGCCGATATGCACCACAGCGACTGAAGCCAGGCACGCAGGCCGCCCAGGATGTGGCACACGTGACGGCGAGAAGTCGGCGCCCCTCGTCCTGCTTGCAGCAAGAGGGGCCCCGAGTTTTCAGCGATGAACGAGGCGAGGATCGAACGCCCGACCCTTTCCCGCCGCACCAAGGGGCGGCTCGCGAGCCGCCCTCGTGACTTTGGAGGCGCCGCCGAGGTGTTCCGCCTCGACATTCCGGGCGGCGAGGACCACGCCGCCCTTCGCGAAACGCCGCTCATGCTCCACCTGTGCCCCGGTCTGGCCGACCTGTCGGAACTGGACCCGTCGGGCGCCCTGCACATCGGCATCTTCGGCGACGATCCCCTGTCCGCCACGGCCGACTTCGGCCGCCAACTCGCCGACCAGTTCGTCGCCGAGGCACGAAAACGCATCGCTGCCTAGCAGGCGTCCCTGTAGGAGCGTACGGCCGCCCAGGTCGGATCCACAGAAAAACGAATCCGTCGCGCGGCGCCCGCCTGGGCGGATCGAAGCTGTTGCTCCGGCCCGCGTGCCCCGCACGGCATATGGACACAGGGAACATGTTCGCGGGTGGGCGGCGCTTGGGCATCTTTGTTTTCCCATTTCCGCCCCCCTGCCCTTGGGCCTATAATGCCGTCACCTGCTCCACGGAGTGCCACGGGCCATGGGTGTCGTCCACTGGGTTGCGCTGCTGCTGATTCCGCCGTCGGTCTGGGCGATTTTGCGGCTAGTCCGGTCGAAGGACTGGTTCGCGGCCCGGCGACGCCGCGCGGCCGTGTGCCTGTCGCTGGCGGCCGCGGCCATGGCGGCCGCCGCGGCGCGGCCCTGGCTCGATGTCCGATCCGGCAGCGAGCCGACGGTGATCCTCGTGGCCGACGACAGTCACAGCATGCGCACGGGTGAGCCGTGGACCGTCGCCGCTCAGTGGGTTCGCGAGCAACTGCCCGCCGAGGTGGAGATGGGCATCGTCGCGTTCTCCGGCGGCGCTCAGGTGGCCGTCGCCCCGGGCGACACGCTGCCGACGCCCGTCGAGCTGACCCGCCGCCGCGCGACCGGCGCCCGGACGAACATCGAGGAAGCCCTCCGGGCCGCGGCCGCCCTGGCCCCCGACCCGCAGCGGACCGCCCTGCTCCTGTACAGCGACGGATGCCAGACCGAGGGCCGCGCGACCGATGCCGCCGCCGAGGCCTACCGTCGCGGCATGAGGGTGTACTGCCTGCCGGCGGCCAAAATCACCGAGCCGCCGCCGGTCAACGTCGCGATCACCGACCTGGTGTGCCCGGCCCGCCTGGAACCCGGACAGACCGCCACGGTCCGCGCCGAGATGCGATCTACCGTGGACGCCTCCGTGGTGGTGCGCATGGTCACCCGTCGGGACGACGGCTCGACGTGGCCGTCGGCCGACGGTTCCGCGACCGCTTCCGCGACGCTTCCCGCCGGCGCCGCGAAATGGCTGAGTTTCCCGTTGACCGCGCCCAACGCCGGCCGAGACGAACCTGCCACCGCGGTTCTGCACGGCGAGGTTGTTGTGGAAACGCCGTCGGGCGACGTGGCACCCGAGGACGACCGCTGGCCGTTCGCGGTCCAGGTGGGCGACCGCCGCCCGGTGCTGGTCGTCGAGTACCGCGACGAGACGCACAGCGACGACGTACCCGTTGCGGCGTTCCTGCCGCCGTCGATGCCCGTGCGGCGCGTCAACGCGGAGGCGGTGCCCGCAGACGTGGCCGCCCTGGCCGACTTCGCGGCAGTGGTCCTGGCCGACGTGCCGGCCTACGTCCTGTCGTCGCCGTCGCTCGATGCCCTGCGGCGTTATGTGGCCGACGCCGGCGGCGGGCTCGTGGTGCTGGGCGGGCGCAACTCGTTCGGTCTGGGCGGCTATGCGCGCAGCGGTCTGGAGCCCCTGCTGCCGGTCAAGAGCGACCCCGAGGACCGGCCGCCCATTCAACTGGCCGTCGTCCTGGACCGCTCGGCGAGCATGAGCGAATCGGTTCGCGGCGGCACGAAACTGCGACTGGCCCAGGACGCCGTCCTCAGTGTGGTCGCCCTGCTCAACGACGACGACCGCGTGTCGCTCGTCGCATTCAACCACGAGCACCAGACGGTTGCGGCCGACGTGGGCGCCGAGCACTGGGAACGATTGCGTCTGCCGCTGCTGAAGCTGGAGGCCCGCGGCGGCACGCGGATGGGCCCTGCCCTGCGGGCGGCCCTGGCTGCGCTGGCCTCGACGCCCGCCGTCACCGCCGATGGGCGGCGCGTGCGACGGCACGTCATCGTCGTCAGCGACGGCGAAAGCGAACCGTTCGACCGTGTCGCCGTGACGGACGAGGCCCGCCGGCTCGGGGTCACTCTCTCGGCGGTCTCGACGGCCGCCGGCGGCTCGTGGCCCGGGCTCGACACCATGGCCGCCGACTGCGGCGGACGGTTCTACGACGTGGCCGACGGTCTGGTGGCCCCCGACGGGCGAAACCGGTTGGCCCGCGTGTTTCTGGAGGACTTGCCGCTGGCGATTCTCGACGAGCGGCCCGCGCCGGCGTCGGTCGGCGACCGGGCCCCGCTGCTGCCGGTCGAGCCGGCGCAGATCACGCTACCGCCGATTCCGCAGCACCTGGCCGCCGAGCCGCGCCCGCAGGCACGAACCCACCTGTGGGCCGATCCTCGCGAGGCATCTCCCGCTGCGGCTGCGCGGCGCCGGCCATTGGCGGCCTCCTGGCGATACGGTCTCGGCCGCGTCGTGGCCTGGCCCGTGCCGTGGATCGAGGCCAACCGCGCGTGGCTCGCCGAGCCGCTTATCGGCCGCGCTGTAGTCAACTCCTTGGAGTGGGCTGCATCGGGACCGCCACTGGCCGCCGACTACGATATCCGCGTGGCGGCCCCTGGCGGACGGTTGACGGTGGAGGTCGAGGCCCGCCGTCTGCCCGACACCGCCGCCGAGATGCCCGCCATGCGGATCGCCCTGAACTCGCGCGACGCCGCACAGTCCCTGGTCCTGGATGTGCCTGCGGCGGGGCCCGGCCAGTGGCGGCTTCAGCAGCCTATTGCCACCGGCGTTTACGCGTACACGCTCACGGCCGGCAACGGCGCGACCCGCGACATCGTGGCGACGGGGTCCCTGAGCACCGGCCCGGCGGCGGAGTTTCGGCGCCTGGACATCGACCGCCGCTCGCTGGAGGCCATCGCGACGGCCGGCGGGGGCCGGGTGCTCCAGTCGCCCGCCGACGCACGGACGCTGGCCGTCGCCGCCTCGCGACGAGCCGAACTCTGGCCCGAATTGATCGCCCTGGCCGCGCTGCTGGTGCTCTACGAAGCGCTGCACGTGCTCGTGGCGCGGTCACGCTGATTTGCCGCCGCGACGCCAAGAATCGAACGCTTTCCGCGATTCTACGGAGCCTCTTTAATCTGTCGGATCAGGCTCAGAAACTCTTCGGGCCCCAGGTCGGCACGCTCGGCGACGACGTTGCCGCGGCGGTCGTAGAAAACCACCACCGGCGGGCCGCCGTGAACGAAGCGGCCGTAGAATGCCGCGGCCTCCGTGCCCTCGGCCGGCGGGCCGCTCGTCACGTCGATCTTCAGCAGACGCACGCCCTCGACCGCGAGGCGGACCTCGTCGTCGCTGAACACCTTGCGTTCCATGATGCGGCAATTGACACACCAGGCGGCCGTGACATAAACCACGGCCGGGCGGCCGGCCTCGCGTGCCTCCGACAGGCTCCCGTCGCGGAAAACGGTCCAGACCAGCGTCTCGTGATGTTCCATCGACGGGACCGCTTCGCCGACGATCAGGGCGATGCTCAACCCCGCCAGGACCGCCAGCGCCACGGCCCGCACCACGCGAAATCCGCGCGACCAAGGTCGCATCGAGCGGCCCTGAACCAGGCCCAGGTACACCGCGGCCGCCAGCGCCAGCGCCGAAACGCTCCACCAGAACAGCGGCTCGCCCAGGTACGGTCGCAGGAAGTACAGGATCAGCCCGAGTACGGGAAACGCCAGCAGGCTCCGCACCCAGACAAGCCACGGACCGCCGCGCGGGATGCGGCTGATAAGGCCCGTGAACGTACCGAGCACCAGGTACGGCAGGCCGAGCCCCAGGGCGAAGACGAAGAACAGGCCGCCGCCGGCGGCTGCCTGGAGCAGGACGCCGTCGCCGCGCGCCGCCATGCGTCCGCCGAGTTCGCCGACGTAGATAACCAGGGCAGCCACGAACGGACCGACGCACGGCGCCGCCACCAGGCCGACCGCCGCTCCCATCACCAGAGCGCCGATCAAGCCGCTTTTGCCCTGAAGCGACCCCAACAGCGAGGAGGGGACGCGAATCTCGAACGCTCCGAACAGGCTTGCCGCCAGGGCCGCAAGCACCAGGCACAGGACGGCCACGCCCCAGGGACTCTGGAGGGCCCAGCCGATCTGGCTTCCGGCCAGGGCGGCGGCGCTGCCGAGGATTGTGAACACCGCGGCCATGCCGACGACGTACGCGGCGGCCAGGAGCACTGTGACACGGGCGCTGCGTCCGGCCTGCGACGCGAAGAAACCCATCGTGACCGGCAGAATCGGAAAGACGCACGGCGTGAGGTTCATGGCCATGCCCATCACGAACACCAGGGCCAGGAGCCCGGCCCATCCGGCATCGCGTAGCCGGCCGAGCCAGGCGCCCGAGTCTGCCGTGTCGGCGGCCGCCGTCGGAGGAACGTCGGCGGCGACCGTCGGCGTTGCGGCCACGTCGATCCGCACCGGCAACGCCACCGCCAGCGTCGTCGGCGGCAGACACGTGCTTTCGGTACAGGCCTGATAGCGCAGCACGAGCGGCAACGTGATCGGTCCCGCGGGCGCATCGGCCGCGGCCGCCAGACGGCAACGCAGGATCACGCGCCCATGATAGACGGCAATCGGGTCCATGCCTTCCAGCAGGGTCAGCGACTCCCCGGTCGGATAAATCGTTTCGAGCGCAAAGCCCGGCGCGGCCCCCTCGCCCAGGGTCAATTCCGTCGGCACGTACCCCTCGGACACCTGGTGGGCCATCGTGTGGTACTGCGGCTGGATCGTCACGGGCAGGGCAAACTCGACAGCGCCGCCCGGCGCGAGCACGACCTCGGGCAGCTCGACCTGGAGCACGTTGTCCGCGGCCACGGCGCCGAGGGCGTGGCTCGCAGACAGAGCCGCGAGAAACCAGAAGACCAGCCCGAGGCGCGCCCTTGCGATCGACGGTATCGAGTTCATGGTGGGTGCTCTCCTGCGACAGCGAGGGCGGTTCCGGCAGGCGTCTGGACGCGGCGCCGAATCCCATTCTAGGCGAAAGCGGCAACGGCGACAACGTGTCGCCCGGAGGGCATCCGGCAGGGACGGTCGCGATTCGTCGAGCGTCGCGAAATTCCGGCGCGAGGTCGGTTTGACTTGTACCGAAACCGGCCTATACTGACAGTAGAGAGGATGAGCAACAGGGTGAGGCAGGCTGCTGTGGGGCCGATGGGCGAGTTGACGCCGGAGACCTTGCGGCCAGCCGCCGAATGCGGAGGCCGAGAGACCGTTGCGGGACGTGCCCGCACCATGCCGTCAGGCGTCCCTTCATCGAATGAGCATTCGGGCGTCGCGGCGGCATCTGTCGCAAGGTCCGGCCTGTAGCCGCCCGGCTCTCGTGGAGCCGGAAGCCGGCGGCCCTGATGGCGGCTTCGCGCAACTTGCCTCACCTGAATCTTGAGTTCCGCACGAGAAGGCCGTTTCGTGTGGTGGTCGGCGCCTTGACTGGCGCACGTGGCCCCAGAGCCGCCCTTGAGCGCGAGGCGAACGCACCGAAGGATCGGTGCCGCCGAAATACTGTGCGACTGTGAGGCCGGGGCCGCATCTGCCGAGACCATGCAGAAACGGCCTTCCGTGTTTATGCCGCCCGCCTCGCTCACCCGCCCGTAGCAGCGCCGCTGCCTATCGACCCCAGTGCATCGTCATCAACGCCCACGCCGCCAAACCATTGGATTCGGATGCACGTCACGAGTGTATGTGCAGAGCCCACACCGTGGAGCAGTGCCGCGGATGCCGCCCCTGCAATACCCATCTCAACCGCACAATCACGTAAGGAATCCGGGGCGGATCGCACGCAGGCCGCGGCGCAGAAAACAGGCGAGATGCCATAGAGGACACCTCGCCTATAAGGGTATTTCGAAGGGTATCGGCCGCTCAGCCGCGACGGCCCTGCCGACGACGAATCAGCGTGGCCAGCCCTGCGCCAAGCAGGAGCATCGTAGTCGGCTCCGGACCGGGTTCGGGGATGATCTCGATCTTGCCCTCGGTGCCGCTGCCGCCACCACCGCCGCCGCCACCGCCCCCACCGCCGCC
>CAZCOA010000002.1:0-34375 GCA_964500225.1 uncultured Anaerolineaceae bacterium
CGCCCCGCGAACCGTCTGGCTCGTCACCCTTCGCCGCCACGCCGCCGACGGCCTCCGCCCCCTTCCCCTCCCTTCACTGCCCGACGAGGGCGCCTTCGCCGTCACCTTCGATTGACCCTCCGGGCCGACACCCTCGCCCCAATGGATTCACCCCCGCAGCAACTTCCGGAAGTTGATCGTCGCGCACGCCTCCACCACCGCCTCTCCGAGCGACGGCTTGCGCGGATCCGTCTCGTTGTCCCGCGGTACGATGGCCAGCACCGGCAGACCCGTCTCGCGGGCCAGCTCGCCGGGATTGGTCTCTTCGGCGACGCCCGCCGTGTCGGCGTCCAGGCCGTTGACGATGATCCCCTTGACCGCCAAGCCTCTGGCCCGCGCTGCCTCGACCGTCAGGATCGTGTGGTTGATCGTCCCCAGGTTCGGCCTCGCGACTACCACCAGCGGCAGCGCGAACGCCGCCGCCAGATCCGCCACGCGATAGCCCTCGGCGATGGGCGTCATCAGCCCGCCGATGCCCTCGACCACCGCCACGTCGTGGGCCGCGCGAATCTCCGCCCACGCCTTCCACACAAGCTCCAGGTCAATCATCACGCCGGCCCGCCGCGCCGCCACCGTCGGCGCCAGCGGCTCGTGCAACACGATCGGCGAGATCACGTGCAGCGGCTCCGGCGCGTCGCACACATGGGCCAGAAACTCGGCGTCCTCGCTCACGAGTCCCTCGCGCCGCCGCACGCCTCCCGTCGCCACGGGCTTCATCACGCCCACGTCGTATCCGGCCCGTTTCATGGCGGCAACCAGCCCTGCCGCCACGACCGTCTTGCCGACTTCCGTATCGGTTCCCGTGACGAAAATGCCCGGCGCCTGGCGGCTCACGCTTCCGTCACCTCCCGGATCGCCTCCGCCGCCGCACCGACCAGCAGGTCGATCTCATCGTTCGAAATCGACAGCGGCGGCATCAGCACCACCACGTCCCCCAGCGGCCGCAGGATCACGCCCTTCGGACGCACCGCCGCGCAGACCCTGTCGCCGACGGCGCGCTCATACGGATACGGCTCTTTCGTCGCCTTGTCGGCCACCAATTCGATGCCCACCATCAGCCCACGCTGCCGCACTTGCCCCACATGCCTCAGGGCAGCCACACCGCGCAGCCGATCGGCCAGACGCTCTATCTTGGCCGCCAACCCCTCGATCACATGCTCCCGCTCGAAGATATCCAGCACCGCCAGCGCCGCCGAGGCCGCCAACGCGTTCCCCGTGTACGTATGCCCGTGATAGAACGTGCGGCACGACGATCGCGGCCCCAGAAATGCCCCGTACACCCGATCGGTCGCCACCGTGGCCGCCAGCGGCAGGTAGCCGCCCGTGATCCCCTTGGCCAAACACATCAGATCGGGCGTCACCTGTTCGTGCTCACAGGCAAACAGGCGTCCCGTGCGGCCAAAGCCCACGGCTACTTCGTCGGCGATCATCAGGCATCCCACCCGGTCGCACGCCCGACGCACGCGGGACAGGTACCCCTCGGGATGCACCAGCATGCCCGCCGCCCCCTGGACCAGCGGCTCCACCACGAACGCCGCCAACTCGTGCGCGTGAGCATCCAGCACACGGTCCATCGCGTCGGCGCACGCCAGACCGCATGTCGCACGGTCCAGCCCCAGCGGACATCGGTAACAGTGCGGCGACGGCACGCGCACCACGTCCATCAGCAACGGCCGGTACACCTGGTGGAACAGGTCGATCCCGCCCACCGACACCGAGCCGAGCGTGTCGCCGTGATAGGCGTTGGCCAGCGCCGCAAACCGCCGCCGTCCGGGCTCGGCCTCGCGCTTCTGCTGGTGATACTGGTACGCGATCTTCAGGGCGGCCTCGACGGCTGTCGAGCCGCTGTCGCTGTAAAACACGTGGTTCAGGTCGCCCGGCGTCAGTGCCGCCAGCCGCCGCGCCAGCTCGATCGACGGCGGACTCGACAGCCCCAGCAGCGTCGTGTGGGCCACGCGGCCGAGCTGGGCGCCGATGGCGGCGTCGATTGCCTCGCGCCGGTGCCCGAAAACGTTGCACCACAGGCTCGACACGCCGTCCAGATAACGCCGGCCCAGCGCGTCGATCAGCCAGTTGCCTTCGCCGGCCACAATCACCAGCGGATCGGCGTACTCGGCCATCTGCGTAAACGGGTGCCAGACATGGGCGACATCCAACCGCTGCAACTCGTCCGGCGAGTGCCCAACCAAGGGGTCATCCACCATGCTTCGGCGCTCCGAATACAACCTTCAGAGGATGACCCACGCCGGCCCCCAGCACATCGCGGGCCGACGCCCGGTTCCGCCCGATCTCCAGCAGACCGGTGCTGCCGATGTAGTTGACCAGCCGCCCCAAGGGCACCTCCGCATACGTCCGATGAAGCCCTTCGATGGTCGCCCCCGAAATCTTGACCACCATCCCGTTGCGCATCGGCCCTTCCGGCGGCAACAGGTCTTCCGAAACGTTCGTCACCAGGTTCCCGAAACGGTCCACTGCGATAATCTCGCCGTCGATTCCGTCTTCCGTACGTCGGGGCGACGAGATATCCAGGCGCACCAGCGAATGAACGCGAGGCCCCACGTCTTCAATCGGCGTGCCGCGGGCCAGGTGTGCCGCCACCGGCGCGAAGACGTCACGGCCGTGAAACGTCGGCGCAATGTGCGCAGCCATCAGACGACGATTCTCCACGGCAAACACGCGGTCCGGCGCCGACCTTTTCAGAACAAACGACATCAGCCCGTTGTCCGGCACCAGGTACACCCGGCCGTCCATCTCCACCGCCAGAATCCGACGCACGGTCCCCACCCCGGGGTCCACCACGGCCACGTGAATCGTCCCGGCCGGAAAATGATTGTGGACGGCATACAGCGCGAAGCTGCCGGCCACAATGTCGTGCTCCGGCACCGCGTGCGTGATGTCCACAATCCGCGCCTCCGGACAAATGCCCAGAATCACGCCCTTCATGGCCGCCGGAAACACCGATTCCTGCCCAAAGTCCGTCAGCAACGTGATCAGCGGCATGACGTGTCCCCCTTCGTGTCTTATCCGCCGTAGGATTTCCGCAACTGCTCCTGTAAGCTCTTGATCTGTTTCTGCATCTGCTCGATCTGGTCCTCTAGCTGGCTTATCCGCTTTTCGGATGCCTTGCGACGGCCCTTCTCTTCCTCCGCCTTCTGCCGCGCGTCGGCCAACTGCTTCTCCAACTCCACCACACGCTGCTTCAGCGACTGGACTTCCTCGCTGTCGGTCGATCGAACCTGCGTGTCCGGGCGCGAACCGCCATTGCCGCTCGTGTCGAAGTTGACCAGCGGCTCCTTCACCTGTACGCACCCGGCCGCCAGCACCACGCCCAGAACCGTCATCGCCCATGCACACATCCATTGCCTCATGGCCCGCTCCTTTCGCTTCAGGCAATGCCATCACTGTAGCCGCAAACCCCCGGCGATTCAAGCCTCACCCCTGACGCCGCGCCGACCCTACGAAGGCGTCTCCGGAGCTTCCTTCCCAGCCAGAGGCGCACCACGCAACCACCTGGTTTCTCGAATCCACAACGCGTCTATCGTTCCCCTGACATTCGCCCCTGCCCTTGACTTGGCCGCGCCGCACGAGTAGAACACCCCCATGACCACTGCCGCACCGGAGTTCCTCGTCATTCTCGGCCAGACCGCCTCGGGCAAAGAGCGCGTCTCGCTGGCCCTGGCGCACCAATTGGGCGGCGAAATCGTCAGTTGCGATTCCATGAAGGTCTATCGCGGCATGGATATCGGCACCGCCAAGGCCGGCGAGGCCGATCGCCTCAGCGTGCCGCACCACCTGATCGACGTCGTGGACCCCTGGGAACGCTTCTCAGCCGCCCAATGGGCCCAGGCCGCCGAGGCCGCCATCGCCGACATCGTCTCACGCGGTCGATTGCCCATCGTCTCCGGCGGCACGGTGCTTTACCTCAAGGCCCTCGTATTCGGCCTCTTCGAAGGCCCCGGCGCCAACCCCGCGATCCGCGCCCGACTGGCCGACGAGGCCAAACGTCACGGTACCGCGGCCCTCCATGCCCGACTGGCCGACGTCGATCCACAGGCCGCCCGACGCATCCACCCCAACGACCTGCGACGCATCGTCCGCGCCCTGGAAGTCCACGAGCTTACCGGACAACCCATCTCCACGCAGCAACGCCAGTTCGACGCCCCCCGCACCGACCTGCGGCCATGGGTATTCGCCCTGCGGCGAACACGCGACGACCTCCACCGACGCATCGACGACCGCGCGGACCGCATGATCGCCAACGGACTGGCCGACGAGGTCCGACGCCTCACGGCCGATCCGCGGGGCCTGTCGCCCGAGGCATCCGCAGCCGTCGGTTACCGCGAAATGATCGACTGCCTCCAGGGGCGGCTTCCCGTCGAACGTGTCGCCGACGAAATCAAGAAGAACACGCGTCTGTTCGCGCGACGGCAGATGACGCATCTGCGCTCACTCGCCCTCGTCCGCTGGATCGACGTGCACCCGAACGAATCTCCCGACTCCACCGCCCAGCGCATTGCCGACGTGTGGCGCACAAGGGCCGCCACTGCCGAGATCCCGGCATCCGGTTGAGTTTCTCGCAAGAAACACCTATAATGCAGTCATTCGACGCGCTGCGAAGGTCGGCGGCGGGGCCGGACCATCGCCACGCAGCCGTGGTCCATCGACAGGGAGGCATCGGTGAACCGTAATCATCTCAGCATTGCCGTAGCTGCCACGCTGGTCATCGTCGGCCTGCTTTGCATGACCTACGCACTGGTCCAGGTACAGGATCTCCGCCAGGGTCTCACTCCCCGGCCCGCCTCGCCCCCTGCGGCCCGCACTACCGGTGCCGACGAAACGGAGGAACCGGCCTCCGACGCCGGCCGCGACGACGAAACCCCGTCCGGCACCGAGGCCCCAGACCGCGATGACAGATCCGAGGCCCCAGACCGCGATCGCCGCTACGACACGACGCCCAGAGCTGCCGAGTCCGCCGCCCGCCCCGCCTCCTCCGAGGCCGACTCCAACCGAAAGCCCGCGCAGGCGACCGGCAAGATGCCGGAGGACTTCGTCCGGACCCTGGCCACGCAGGGCCTCATGCTGACCCTCGGGCTGATTGTGCTCCTGGTCGTCGTGGCCCTGGTGCTGCGACGATTCCGCCCCGTGCCCCGACACCACGGGCCCACCGACACCACCGATCTGTGGCAAGAAGCCGGCAAACGCCTGAAATGACCCCTGCCCACGGCGACACCCAACCTCCGCGGTTCACCTTGCCCAAGACGCGCCGCTTGGTCCGACAGGGCGACTTCCGTTCCACCTACGCCCTCCGCGCCAGCGCCGCCGACCCGCGAATCGTCGTCTACGCCCGCAAGACCGGCCAACCCGTCACCCGTCTCGGCCTCAGCGTCGGCCGCAGATACGGCAACAGCGTCTGCCGTAATCGCATCAAACGCCTGTTGCGGGAAGCATTCCGCCTGTCGCGGCACGAGCTGCCCGAAGGATACGACCTGATCGTCGTTCCACGAAACGTCGCCGCCCCCTCGCTGGCACGGCTGCGCGAGTCGCTCCTTCAGGTAGCCCGAACCGCCATCGCCAGGGCCGACGCCAAACAGAAGCGCAACGGTGCCGGCGAAACACCCGCACCACAA
Organism: uncultured Anaerolineaceae bacterium; assembly: GCA_964500225.1. Classification (GTDB taxonomy): domain Bacteria; phylum Planctomycetota; class Phycisphaerae; order FEN-1346; family JAACEH01; genus JAAYDY01. The sequence goes on from CAZCOA010000002.1 coordinate 5,667, forward strand.
GACCGGACGCCCGACCCATGATGCCCATGGCCCGCTCCATCTGCCACGGCATTCGCGCCGCCGCGTCCGCAGCCATGATTGCCGCCGTCAGGCTCTACCAATGGACGCTGTCGCCCTTCCTCGGGCGATTCTGCCGCTTCCAACCCACGTGTAGCCAATACTTTATTGAAGCCGTCCGAAAGTACGGCCCCTGGCGCGGCGCCGTCAAGGGCATCTGGCGCCTCCTGCGATGCAACCCCTTCGGCGGCAGCGGCTACGACCCGCCTTAAAGGATACGTCCCGTTTCGGCAGGTTGTCCGCGCCAGTGAGGCTGTGCGGCACATGGGCCCCTTGCCGCCATGAAAAAAGAGGTCTGTAAATGGCCGACTGAAAGACCGCCTATGGGAAAGGAATGAACCCCGTCGTGAAGAGTCCTGGCTAGCCGCAGCAAGTCATTACCAAGGGAATCTACCGCCGTTTCACCGCCGCCTGAACCGCTTCGGCCACGCAGGCGGGAACCAGCGACGTGATGTCGCCGCCCAGCCGCGCCACGTCACGCACCAGGCTCCCCGAGATGAATGCGTACTGGGCATCCGCCAAGACGAACACCGTTTCCACCCCCGTCAGGGCCCGGTTCGTCAGCGCCAAATGCGACTCGTAATCGAAATCCGTCACCGACCGCAGGCCTCGTAGCAGCACCGTCGCGCCGCACCGTGCCGCATAGTCCACCGTCAACCCTTCGTAGCTCTCGACGCGCACCGTGCCCCAACCTCTGGTCAGCTCGCGCAGCAACTCCATCCGCACCGCCACCGTCAGCAGCGGTTCCTTCGCCGGATTCTCCCCCACCGCCACCACCAGTTCATCGAACATCGCCGCCCCGCGGCGCATGATGTCCACGTGGCCGAATGTCGGCGGATCGAACGTCCCCGGGTAGAGCGCCGTGCGGCGGAAACTGCCCATCGTTATTCTCCCTGTGTCGCCGGCTGTGTTCGAACCGCGTCCGAAGTCCCGGTCTCTGCGGCAGGCCCCCTCTTGGGCGGCGAGGGTTCCGCTTCGGGGACGGCCTCCGGCACTGACGGCTTGCCGTCGCCCCCCGGCGAAGGGGTGGCCTCGTCGGAATTGTTGCCCGCGGCCTCCGCGGCAGCATCCTCCCGGGATGCCGTCGCCGCCGCCTCAGATGCGGGAACCGGAATGGGAGGCTTCTCCGCTGCCCCATCGCGCGACGACGGCTCATTTCGATCCGCCGGCTCTGCCACCGGAGGCAAAACGAGCACTTCCAGGCGGCAAGCCATCCCGCCCTTGACCGCCAGATTCGTGTTGGCATACCACGACATCCCGGACGCCGCAGGACCGCCGTAGTAGAACAGGGCGCTGGTATCCATGCGGTTGATCGTCGCCACACTGCCCGACAGGTCGCCCACAAACAGCGTCCCGCCCGGGTCGTCGCCCCCCACGGCCGAGCCGCCCGCGTATACCCACGACGACTCCGGCAGCGGCTCGCCGCGCGACCGGTTCCAGAACAGGTGCTCCAGCGGCGCCTGCCGCGGCATCGTGCCGCCATCCACCTCGGTATCCCAATGAAGGATCAACCGGACCCGGCGCCCCTTCGGTTCGGTCGCCGTCTGCGACGCCACGTCGGCCACGGGCACCTGCCCCGGCTCCACCCCCAGCGCCTTCATGGCCTCGACAATCCGACTCGGTGGCACCGACACCTTCACGGCCGCCAGAAACGTCCGCCGCGCGTTGCTCGTTGCCCCCAGCTCGATCAGACCCGTCGTTCCGGTCATCGTCCCGGCAATCGTCAGGCGCTGCCCCTGCCGGTCGATCACCAAGTCGTCCGTCGGCGCCTCGGGGGCAGGCTTTCCGGCGACCGGTTTAACGGCGGGCACCGCGGAATCCGCTGTGGGCGATCGCGGCGGCACGGCCGGCCCCTCGGGCCGCGACACCTCTCTCACCAGCGGCGCCTCCGGCTCGACGTCTTGGCCGAGCACCCCACGGGCCACGAAGGCGACCACCAGCGCCGTCAGGACAATAATCCATCTCAAGTGCGCTGCTCCCAATGAGTTCCGTGAACGACTGCATTGTAATTCTGTTGCTCCGAGGTGTCAACGAACCGTAGGATAGGGTGTCAGTCAACCGCAGGATGGAATGGGTTCGACCAGACGCCAAGGAGGAACGCCTTCCATGCGATGCTCCATCACGACGCTGATTGCCTCCCTCATCGTTGCCGCAACGGCTTACGCCGATCCGTCGCCCACGTCGCCGCCGGGGCCGGGCGCCCCCGCCGCGGACGTTACTCAGCCGGCTGAACGCCCCGAACCGGCAACGTCCGAGGTACCGCCAGCGCCCTCCGAAGCCGCTTCGCCGGCGCAGACCGCCCCCGCCGAAGACCACCAGGAGGATCAGGGCGACCTGCCGCCCCAGACGGATCTGCCCTCGCTCGACTCCCCCATCGTGGGCAAGATCGTCCACACCACTGAACCGCAGACGCGCCGCCCGATCAGTTTCTATGTGCCGACCACACACAAGGCCGGGCAGCCGATGCCGCTGCTGGTGGACTTCACGGCGTCCGGCGTGAGCCGCGACAACATCATGAAACTCTGGCGGCTGGGCGAAGCCCGCGGCGCCATTGTCCTGACACCCGAGACCTGGAGCGTTCGCGGTCCGCCGGAGGATCGCGTCGAAGCCCAGCGTCAGATAGAAGGCTGGTCGCGCGACGCCGGCGACACCAAGGTGCCGCACTACGTCCGAGACGCCGCGAAGATTCTGACCGATCTGCGGGCCGATGCCGAAGCCGTGCGCCAGGCCGTTGCCCTCCTTTCGTCGCGGTACACCGTCGATCCGAAGGTCGTCGTTCTGACCGGCTCCAGCGGCGGCTCATGGATCGCCTACTACACCGGCCTGGCCGATCCCGAACGATACGCCGGCATTTGTGTCCGTTCCGGCAACTTCGACCGGCGCCTGCTGCCCCCGAACCCCGGCCGCGCCCGAGACATCCCCATTTCCATCGTCATCGGCGACCGCGACCTGGACGTCGTCCTGGCCGAAACGGATGCGGCAGAGAAGTATTTCAAGTCGCTGAAGTTCACGAACCTAAACATCGAGCGGCTGCCGCACAGCGGCCACGACAGCCGCCCCGAGGTGGCGTTCAATTTCCTGGCGATGCTTCGAGCCGAACGCATGGCCGAGCGCAAGGAGGCATGGCAGCGGGCTCTGAAGGCCGGACTGAAGGCCGCCCAGGAAAAGAAGGTCAAGACAGCCCGCTACGAACTGGGCCGCGCAGCGGAGTTGGAACGGCAATTCGGTTTCCCGGATGAGGCGACACGCGCCCTGGACGCACTGGACGGCGGCAATGCGGCGTCCGGGCCGGCCGCCGGCGCCGGCGACGCCCCGAAACCAGAGAAGCCCGCCACGAACTGACCCGCGCGGGCTTCCTCCTTGGTAAGCTCCCCCGGTGCCTGATTCAGTAGGCCTGGCCGGTGAGTCGGTGTTCTCCCGGTGCGACGCTACAACCCTTTGACCAGTCCGTGAGCGGCAATGGCCGTAACCAGCGCAGCACAGGCCAGCAGCAAGCGGACGAAGTCGGCCATGGTCAGATGACGAAGCATGCGTGTATCCCCAGCATGAGGTGACGTGCGGACCGGCACGGAGACGTACTCGGCCGCCTATTGGAGTGTCGGATAAAAATCCTGCGGGCTTTAGTCAAACTCACAAGGGCCGACGGTTTTCTGTATCGAAAACCACAGTAACCGAGAGGAAGCAGCACCCGGCTGTTCAGTACAACAGACATACTCCAACTGGATCGCAAGAAGACGCTGATGGATGCGCCCGGCGGTCCGTCCCCGAGCACGCCGCCGGCTGATCGGCTCCCAGGGGCGCTCCAGAGACAGAACTTCCGTCGGCCACCCGAACCCTAGCGCCGTCTTGTGCGGACGCCCGCGGCGGTTGTAGAATGATGCGCGTCGGAGGTTTGCGGCAAGCGAGAGGGCACGAGAACCGAAGACGGCCCCAGAGTGGCTTTTATTGTCGGTACCGCCGGCCCGACCGCGCGTGCCACGGCCGCGGGCGGCCGCACCGAAAGGCCCGGAACGGTCTGAGGATGTCGCTGGGAAAGGGAGGCGAGACGATGAGTCGGGAACGTTCGCAGTTCAGTTCGGCGGTGCTGGTGCTGAGCGGCGCTGCCGGGGCGTTGGCCCTCGCCGCAGTGGCCTGGGGCGTCTGGACGTGGTCGCAGCGATCGGCACCCCTTGCGCCGTCGCCCGCGGTCCCGGCGATAACAGCGTCCGAGCAGCCGGACCCGGAGATTGCCGTCGCGGCGCCGGCGGTGGAACCTGCGGCCCCCGAATCGAGGCCGCGGGCCGCCATCGAGCCGGCATCCGGAACCGAGACCGCCGCAGAACCGCCCAGGTCCGCCGAAGAAATGCTCGCAAGGCGGGCTCAGGAATCGGCCGAGCGGCTCACGGAGCAGCAGCTTGCCAACCCGGACGAGGAAGCCGAGGCCGAGCGCGAACGGGCCTATATGGAGGCCTCTTTCGACAAGCTGCGGCAAGAGTCGATGGCGATGATCGACGGCTACTTCGCACAACCGGAAGACAAGCGGGACGAGTACCTGCGAAAGGCCGGCGAGGAGTTGCGCAAGCGGATGGAGGCCGAACGCCTGGCGGCGGGTCTGCCCGCACAGCCCAGGAATCCGGGCCGCATGTGGATGGAACTGATGCAGATGAACCAGGAGCGGATGTCCGAGGAGGAAAAGGCCCGGATCCTGGAATTCACCAACGACATCGCCCAGCGTCAAATGGCCCGATTCCGAGCCATGATGGAACGTCAACTAGGCGTCGAGCCGCAACCGGCCCCGCCGCAACAGTGAAGGCCATGCCCGCCGAACCAGGCGCCACCGCAACGACGACACCCGGCCACCGCAAGGCAGCCGGGTGTCGGTTTTCCGTGAAGCAACTCCGCGAACCGCCTCCCCTAGCCTATGCCGACGGCGTCTGCACCCGTCAACTGATGCCGGCCTTCTCGCGGAGTCGGTCGATCGTGTCGGCCAGGGCCGCCGCCTGCGGCGACTCCGGATACTGTTCCATCAGCATGGCCGCCAGCTCGTAGGCCTCGCGGTGACGGTTTTGCTTGGTGTACTCGATGATCTGCGCTTCCATCTCGCGGCGCGTCTGGATGTCGGCGTTGCGCGACAGCTCGTCCATTTGTCCCCGGAGCGTTGCCGCTTCGGGGCTGTCGGGATAGCGTTCGAGCAATGCCTCCGCCGACCGCTTGGCGTCGCGGTAGTGCTTGCGGTTGACCAGGTGCTCGATTTCCCGGTACAGCCGCAGGCGATCCTCTTTCCGGTGCTCCTCCTCTTCCATGAGCACCACGTGCTCCATCTTCTTGGCCTCGGGGTTGTCGGGATACTTGGCGGCCAGTTGCTCGGCGGCCTGTCGGGCCTTGTCCCAGAGGCCGAGGGTCATGTACGAGCGTATCTGTTCGCTGGTGCTCATGATGTCCACGTCGCGATACTCTTTCATCGCCGTGTCGAGCTGCTCCAACAGGCTCGCCACTTCTTCGCCGCTGCCGAAGGAGGCGCGGTAGTCGTCGATGCGCTGCCGCGCAGCAGGCCATTTCGTCGCCTTGATCAGTTGCCGGATTTCGGCCTGCATCGTGTCGCGCCGCTGGTCGGCCAGACGAGCCCGCTTGCGAGCCCGTTCTTCGGGGTCCAGCAGCGTGTTCTCGTTGATATCCCGAAGCAACGCCACCGCCTGCCGCGACAGGTCCGCCTCGTCGCCGGAAACCTCGATTCCGCCCGCCGCCTCCCGTTCCAAGTGCCGACGCTCGGCCAAGCGGATGTTGATGGCCGTGTTGTAATGGTACCGAACGATCAGGGAGAAGGCCCACAGCACGGCAGCCGCCGAAAAGCCCGTCATCCCCAAACGGAGGCACGCCTGGACCCTGGCCAACATTAAGTCCCTGGCCATTTCCTTGGTCATCATGGCCTCGGGTATGTTGCCCGGCCGCAGAGCCTCATATGCGACGGCCGCCGCCGTCACGGCAAGCCACGCGAAAGTCAGCACCTGAAGCACACGGGCGACCACATGCGGCGGGGGAAGCGGAATCATGCTGCGTTTCGATGTCGATGCCATGGTAACCTCCCGATTCTGCCCAAGTTGGCTTGACTCAACCACTGACAGTCTTATGTCACAACAAAAAATCTTCCGAAAACCCCCCCAAAATCCCACCATCACGCAACATGATGCCATACAACGGGTAACACGGCCATCGCCAGGCGTCGCTCCTCCTTCGACTTTTTTTTGAACTGCTGACCCCTTGCACGAAAACCTGGTTCAGTCCATAATCATACCAGGTAGTACATCCAGTTCGCCCATCCCAGCGCAAGGGCCTCTGTCATTGGCGTCTAACGCCTCTAGACACGAGGCCCTGTATATTTTGGACTGGTTTTGTCGCTGGGATGATGTGCTCATAGCGGTCATTCCTACGGGTGCCCCTCTACTAAAAGTGTATTCAAAAACCGTCACAACGCCAAGTAAAGAAATCGATTCCTGATGCAATCCCAGGAAGCCTGCCCCTACGCAACGTGCGCCGATTCCAAAACGGTGCTCACAGCGGCTGCCACAGTGTCCACGGAGATATCGGCCATCCTCTTTGTGACAGTTTTCACAATGCACGTCTTCTCGCCGCGAGGGCCCCACGCCATCGCGTCACTCGGCCCGAACAAGGCCACCGTCGTAGCTCCCACTGCCGCAGCCAGGTGTGTGATGCCGCTGTCGTTGCCCACGTACAGCCGCACCGACGCCAGGAACCGGGCCAACTCACTCAGCCGGCACGGCCCAAGACACTCCGGCGACGATGCTTCGTCGCGCCACGGGTCACATTCCCTCTCGGCCGGCCCTAGAATCCATCGCACGGTCATCCCTCGCCCCGACAGGCGCCATGCCAGGTCGCGAAACCGCTCGGCCGGCCAATTCTTCTCCGCAGCCCCACTGCCCGGGTGGATCGCAACCACGTGGTCGTCGGTCGGCGGTTTGCATTGTAACCGAAGATGCGGCACGGCGTCCGTGGCGGGAAGTTCCAAAATCGCGGAAACCTGATCATAAACGAACCGGGCGATCGGCACGGCCTGACCGCTACCGTGCGGCGGGAAACTGCGGATCGGCAGCACGCGCGCCGGCGTGCCTCGCACAAGGTTACTCTGAAATGCCTCGTGCGGAAGACAGTTCAGCACGAGATTCGCCTCGGCGACGAGACGAGGAACGTCGGCCGCCGCAACATCGGGCACGAAGAGGCGATGGCAGCCGCTGGTCTCGAAATCGACCGCCTCGTCCGCCAGGCCGCCCAGACAGGCCAGTTCGGCCCTTTCGGGGTGGCCGAGGATCGCAATGTGAGCGGCCGGCCATTTTCGCCGCAGCCCCTCCAGCACGGGAAACGTCTGAAGGAAGTCGCCGATGCCGCCGGTGTGAATGAGAACGATGGACCTCATGGCAACGCGTCCCCGACCCCGAAGGCCCGAGCGATCCACCCCCCGCCCAAGACCCGGTCCCCGACATAGAAGACGGCGGCCTGTCCGGGCGTAACGGCACGTTGCGGCTCGCGGAAATAAACGTCCGCTCCGTTGCGGCGCACCATCACCCGAGCACGCGCCGCCCGGTGCTTGTAGCGAATCTGGACGTCGGCCTCGATCACGTCGCCGTCGCGCGGCGGGCGGGCCGTCAGCCAGTTCACGTCCTCGACGCGCAGCCCAGGAGCCAGCAGATGCTCCTGCGGCCCGACGTGAACGGTCGCCGTCGCGGCATCCAGGCTCACCACATACCGCGGCCGGCCGAACGCGACACGCACGCCGCGCCGCTGGCCGATCGTGAACGTGGCAATACCCTGGTGACGGCCGACCTCGCGGCCCAGTTCGTCCACAATCGGTCCGGGCCGAAGCAGTTCCGGCCGCCGCAGGCGGATCAGGTCGGCGTAGTCGCCCGCGACAAAGCAGGCGTCCTGGCTATCGGTCTTGTCGTGCACCGGCAGGTCGCTCTCGACGGCCATACGGCGGACCTCGGCCTTGGTCCAGCCGCCCAGCGGCAGCACGATGCGCCCGAGACGGGCGTAGGGGATCGCAAACAACGCGTACGACTGGTCCTTGTCCGGATCGGCGCTTCGCAACAGCACCGGCTCGCCGTCGCCGTCGGCCACGCGGGCGTAGTGACCGGTGGCGATGGCCTCGGCCCCGAGGTCCAAGGCATAGTCCAGCAGCCGCCCGAACTTCAGGTCGCGGTTGCAGACGATGCACGGGTTCGGTGTTCGCCCGCGGCCGTATTCGTCCACGAAATAGTCCACAAGACGCTGAAATCCGTCTCCAACATCCAGGACGTGCAACGGGATGCCAAGACGCTCGGCCACGCGGCGTGCATCGGTGTCGTCGCAGCCGGTATCGAGTGCGTCGGTCTCGGTCGCCCCAGAGGAGGAATTGCCGCGCATAAACAACCCTGTGACGTTCCACCCCTGCCGCATCAGCATCAGGGCCGCCACACTGGAGTCCACGCCGCCGCTCATTGCGACGACGACCTTGCGTCCGTGTCCGCTCATGGCGGTATTATAGGCGCAGACGGCCCGCTCGGCTACGGGCGCTGCGACACGAGGAACAGGGGGTGGGAAACTTGACAATCGCCACAAAACCGCTATAGTGTGACTGTTCGTGGCTGCGTAGCTCAGTTGGTTAGAGCAGCGGATTCATAAGCCGCGTGTCGGTGGTTCGACTCCACCCGCAGCCACCACCTTCACCCACTGCGGCACAGCATCTTGAGACGCTGTGCCGTCTTTTTTTCTGGCATGGCACAGCCCCCAGACAAGGTCGGGGAAAGCCGTCATGACCGACTCCGGGACGTGTGAGCGGCGTTTATACGTAAAGGTGTGAACACGGCGAGAGCGGCCAACAGGCGGAAATCCGGAGCCACCGCGAAGACGACCGTCCGGAGCGAAAGGAGGTCGCCGTGAGAATGCTCGCGACGTTTTCGGCCGTGGCGATCCATCTGGTTGCCATTTCGTCGTTGAGTCTCGGCCCACTGCCACAGGCATTCAAGGAGAATCCCATGGACGCACCGATTGCCACTGCGAAAGAAAACCCAACGGACCGTTCGCGTTGGGACGCCCTGCCGGAGACCACCGTAGGGCCTCGTGATGCGGAGATCGTCGGATCGACCCATGCCGCAATCCAGTTGGGCATCGACGCGATGGCCCAGCGCGGCGGAGGAACGGTCCGTGTGCTGCCGGGCGAGTATGTCTGCATCGACTCGGTGCGGTTGCGACCGAACGTGCGGCTGCTGGGCGAACGCGACAGGGTAATTCTCCGTTACGGCCCGTTGGTGTGGAGCCCCCTGGCGGTGGACGCGGACAAGGCCCAGACGGAGATCACGCCCAAGGACGCGACGGGGTTCCGGGTGGGCATGGGCATCTGCACGTACGACGCGAAGTCGTCGTGGCTTCATACGAGCAGCCCGCGAACGATCACGGCGATCCGCGACGGCGTGCTTTATTTCAAGGAGTTTCTTGGAGCGGACCGGCTGGCCGAGCAGGGAGGTCGCGTGGTCTCGTGGTTTCCGTTGGTGCTGGCCATCGAGGCCGACGGCGCGGAGGTGGACGGGTTGACGGCCGACGGAACGATTGCCGATCCGGAGGGAATACTGCAAGGGATTCGGACTGCGACCGTGAACGTGTGGCATTCGCGGGGAGTGACGTTGCGCAACGTCGTAAGTCGCCACGGCGTCGGCGACGGCATCTGCTTCTCGACGGCAAGCACCGACGGGCTGATCGAACACTGCGAAGCGGCGGACAACGGATACTACGGCATCCATCCGGGAAGCCACAGCACACGGATCATCGTGCGTCACTGCGACATTCACGGCAACGCGTTCGACGGCCTGTACGTCTGCTGGGGCATCCGCAACAGCGAGTTCACGGATAATCACATCTGGAAAAACGGTTGGACGGGGTTCCGCAGCGGCCTGTGCATCGGGCACAAGGACACGGACAATCTGATTGCGCGGAACCACATCCACGACAATGCGAAGTACGGAATCGCTTTTCGCGAGAAGACGATGGCCAACGCGGCACACCGATGCGTGGTGCGCGACAACGTGATCGAGAACAATGGGTCGCGGCCGGACCAGTTGCGCGAGGTCAAGAACCGTATCGAAGCATGGGAGTCGGTCGGCGCGGGCATCGCGGTCTGCGGGATGACGCAGGACGTGGTCATCGAAAACAACACGATCCGCGAGACACGCAGCGGGGATGAGCGAACACAGCGCCACGCCGTGATACTGAGACCGGGCGTAAGCGGAATCCGCATGAGCGGCAATACCCTGTCGGGGCACCCCGGGAAGCCGGTGTTGGACGAGTCGGGAGGAAAGAACCGGTTGCAGGAATGAGTCGGCCGGAGGACCGGGCAGTTGCGCAAGCCTGACCGGAACTCCAAGACATCCGCTGGGAATGTAAGCCGGCTGGATTTTGCGGTCTATTCGACATTCCGTCTTCGCAAGCGGGGTGCCGCGCATTGATCAGACGCGACAACCGCGGCATCGGTGGAAAACTGCTTCCAAAACTCGTCGCAGAGCTCGTCGCAGACGGTCAGGTCACGCCGCTCTGCCCTGTCCCCGCGCTCACCCGAACTCGCTGCCCAACGTTGAAGCTTTTGGCGTCGCCGTTCTCACAGAAGCTGCCCAAGTCGATGAATGGCATCCACCCGGCAGACACATGCAGCGTGTCTCGTCCGCCACGTCCGCATGATGTTCCCTGGCCGGCCTCACGCCTTGGCCTGCATTGGCTCAACCGACGGCACTGTCCATGGACTGCGGCCGCTCCTCGGCCAACAGACCGCGGTCTGCCTTATACCCCTGCCCCCCATCGCGTCTCCTGCCCCGGTCGCAAGCCGCAAGATAACAGCTAACTAGCCCAAGTCGAGCGCCGAGAACACCGTCTGCTAACTCAATGGAGTCATACTGTGTGTGACTGGCGGCCGCAGCATGCGAGATCTCACGGACGAAGGCCTGCAACATGTTGAACCCAGGGTGTGCAAAGGCACAGAAAGGGGGCAAGTGACAGACGGTTAACGGAATACAAATTCGACACAAACCATGCATACATGAATGTGAGGCACAATTGGGACGGAGTGAGAAGAACCCGATCCCAACGGCGTGTGAGTCCATGGCCCGTCGGTTTCCGCCTTCGAGGGGTAGGCGGGACAACGGGCCTGGCTCCCAACCGACGACTATCCTGAAACCAGCGAGGGACAAGACCATGAAGATAACGCTATATGCGATGCTAGCGGCATTGGCGCCGGCTTTGGCGGCGCAGTGGGCCTATGCCGCGGTGGTGGGCTACCTGAAGGTGACGGTGCCTCCCCGCGCGGACGCTCGGCTGAGCGTACCCCTGCACCAGACGGAGACGGGCACGTTCTCGGTGGCATCGGTCGCAAACGGGGCAATTGCCGTCAACGGCGACCCCTTCGAGACCGACGAGTTCGCCGACTTGTACTATGTGAGGTTCATTACCGGTCAGGGCCGGGGGCTCTGGAGCACGATTGCCTTCAACGACAGCAGCCACTTGGTACCGGCGGATCCGGCCGTACTGGCTTACGTCAACGCCGGCGACACGTTCCGCATCTATAAGCACCACACGCTCGGCAGCCTGTTCCCGGCGGGTCTCAAGGGCACGGCGTTCAACGCCGACACGTCGATTCTCCTGTGTGACAACAATCGCGCACAGATGCAGCAGAATCCGTCGGCGGCCCGAGTGGCCTACTGGAATGACGACGCCCCGGACGAGGGCGGCCAGATGTGGGAGGGTTACGGGGTGGACAACAACACCATCATCCCTCCCGAGACCGCCTTCATCGTCCGCAACGAGTCGGACGACGAACTGACGATCCTCCTGCCCGGCAACGTCCCGGATTTTGCCGTCAGCGTGCTGACGGCGCCCGGCGGCGATCTGAACATCGGGTCGGGATATCCGGTGGGCCTGAAGCTCAAGGATGCCGGTCTTGGCGGCGAGGGCCGCGCCGTTCTGTTCTATGAAAACGGTACGACGGACATCAACAAGTCGGCGTCGCGCACGGCCTACTTCGATGAAGAAGAAGAAACGCTCTGGGGCGGATACCTCATCGACGGCAACTACATCGTGCAACCCGCGGAAACAATCACGCTCCGGTTGCCCGCCGACGACGGCGGCACGAAGGTGACGATCCCCATGCCGTACTCGCTTCCGTGAAGCGGACAACAGCGCACAACCAACACAACAGAAAGGAACATGCACATGAAAAGGCTCATGATGGCGGCAATGGTAGTCGCACTTACGGCAATGTCGGTCCAGGCTTCGGTGACGTTCTCGCCGTCGCTGAAAAATGCCAAGAACGAGTCAGGCGTAAACTTGGCCGACGGTACGGTGGTGATGCTGTTAGACCTGGATAACGACGGTCTGAACGGTAGGCCGTACACCAGCCAGCCTCCGCTCGGCTCTATGGACACGTCCACACTCTGGATGTGGGACGAGAACGACTCGGTCCTGTTCATCGGCGGGATCGGCGCCAGCGCGGGGCTGAGTGCGGGGCGTGCGTATCCGTTCGCCCAGATCGACCCGTGGAGCCTGGCGGGCTACACGCCGAACGTGACACAGTGCTGGGTACTTTGGTTCGATTTGCCGTACAGCGCCGCAAGGATGGGACCCGGCGAGAACGTCGCATACGGCGCGATCCTGGCCGGTTTGGCGCCGAACGACGGCGGCACGATGACGGCCATCCTCAGCGCCGGCAGCACAACGATGCGCACGGTCATGATTCCGGAACCAGCGACGATGGGCTTGCTGGGTCTGGGTCTAGTAGGACTTTTCCTTCGGCAGCGTAGAGACGCCAAGGCGTAAGCGAGCCATCAAGGACGGTTTTCGGATCTGACACTCTACCCATTTACAGGAGCTTATAACCATGCACACAATGCTGAATAGGTCCATTCTGAGCGTGCTTCTGGCACTCATCCTGAGTGGTATTGCACAGGCGGCCACCGTAGCGGTCAACGCCGACATCAGCGGTTCGGTGACCTGGACTCCGGACAACGTGTACCAATTGAAAAAGCAGATCTACGTGCTTCCCGGAGCCACATTGACGATCGAGGCCGGGACGTTGATCAAGAGCTTGCCGGCAGATCAGGGCAGCCTGGCGGTGTGCCGCGGCGCCAAGATTTATGTCAAGGGGACAAAGACACAGCCGGTGATCATGACGTCGACAAACGACAACATGACGACGTGGCGCGGTGTTTGCAATGAATGGGGCAACCTGACGATCATGGGCGACGCCTACATTTCGGCATCGCACTACGGCGGCAGCCCGGTGGTCGTCATGGGCCGCGCCAACACCAAGACCTTCAACGCGCTGAACCAGAAGCAGATGGAAGGCCTTGTGGCTGCCGGACCGACGGACACGAAAGTGCTCTACGGCGGCGGCGACGATGACGATGACAGCGGTTCGATCAGTTACCTGTCGCTGCGGTATGGCGGCAAGGTGATCGGCCTGGCCAATGAACTGAACGGTCTCTCCCTGGGCGGTGTCGGCCGGGAGACGGATATCTCGCACATCGAGATCATGAACAACGTCGATGACGGCATCGAGATATGGGGCGGCACGGTCAACATCAAGTACTTTTCCATCTGGAACGTCGGCGACGACAGCTTCGACGTGGACGAGGGATGGCGAGGCAAGGCCCAGTTCGGTTTGCTTGTTCAGGGCTACAGCGCCGACGCGGCGCAAGGGTCGGGCGTGGGCGATAACATCTTCGAGCTCGACGGCGCGGAAGACTCCGATGCTCAGCCGGTGACCACCGCGGTCATCTACAACTGCACTGCAATCGGTCAGCCGATTGGCGGAGACCACGGCACCGCGTGGCGCGACAACGCACGCGTCCAGTTCCGCAACTGCATCTTCATGGATCTGGGGGAGGTCCTGGTGAAGTGCGACAATGTCGATGGTGACGGCGCCAATGGTTACGGCTACAACGGGACACTGTCCTGGGCCTCGACGTGGACGACGCCGAGCGTGGCAAATCCACCCTACTACACCGCACAGGTCGATGGCTACCTCGCTGAAATCAGAGACAGCGTGTTCTTCCGAAACAACTATGCCTCGGCTTACACGGAATCGACGGCTCGCGGCGTGCACCAGGCATCGATGAACAACGTGACCGCAACCCTCCAGCCGATCCAGAACATCGTCCGTGGCACGCCGGTAACGCGAGGCGGCTTGATGATGCTGCCGGTAACGTACCTGAATCCTTGTGCGGCGAACGATGCCGTAACCAGCGTCGCGACGGCTCCGGCGGACGGTTTCTTCACGCCGGCTCCGTTCCGCGGCGCTTTCAGCGCCACGCACAACTGGCTGGCCGGTTGGACGGCGGCTGACGCCTACGGCATGATCGACACAAGCATGAACACCGAAGATCCTCCGGCCGAAGCACAGGTCACCTACTCGGTCTTCTTCCCCACCGAGAACGGTAAGGTGTACACAGTGGAAGTCTCGACCGACCTGAAGACGTGGACGCCCTTGGGTTGCATCGTCGGCAACGGCAGCCCGATGTCCCTGACGGACTTGGCCCCCGTCGATGCCGGCAAGTTCTACCGCGTGTCGAACCAGTAGCTCCGAACTTCACTGATGGGAGGTGTCCGCCGGGGCAACGACGGACACGATGAAGTGAAACGTGGCGATCTGGCGGCAGGCGTCATCATCATCCGCCTGCCGTCGGACCGCCTCAATGAGAGGTGACAGGTGACAAGCTTTTTGAGTATTCTGTCAGGCGTGGCGTTGGTCCTCAGCGTGTCTCTTGCCGGCTGCGAACCTGGAAAGGCTTCCGGACACGCCGCAACCGAAGCCGCCCGGGCGGCTTCGGACGAGGGCCCGACCGATTTGGCGCCGTACCGAATAGAGCTCATCGAGCTGGCATTGCGGGCTGCGACGGCGATCCCTCGGGATCCCCACTTGAAGGACCGTTCCCGCGCGCAGCAGTTGGTTGCGACGACCTGCCTCAAGTTGGGTCGGCCCGACCTGGCCGTCACGGCGGCCGACGGAATCGAGAATTGGCGTCGCGGCGCCGTGCACGCCGACCTAGCCTGCTACTATGCACTGCGGAATCAACCTGAACCGGCCCGCCGCCACGCCTCCGTGGCCGCCGATATGTGCAACATAACGGACGACTGGCGACGCGACCGCCTCCGGACGATGGTTGCCCAAGCTCTTGTTTTGCTCGGCGACGACGCCGAGGCCGAGCGATTCGAGTCGGCCGTCACGGAGGAAGCGGAGCGCGGCAAGGTGATCGGCGCCCGGGCCGCTCGAGCCGCCGAAGGCTCCTTCGATGAGCAATTGGCCGCCATGGATGGTTTGCTGGCCCTTGGCGGTTTCGACGTAACGGTCAATACGCTCACTGCATGCACCGAACTCTTCAAACGATTCTATGCCACCCCTGAACGTCGCGACCTCATTGAGCGGCGCATCCGCACTTCATCCGAATCGCTTCCTCTGCTGGTGCGACTGAACCTG
Organism: uncultured Anaerolineaceae bacterium; assembly: GCA_964500225.1. Classification (GTDB taxonomy): domain Bacteria; phylum Planctomycetota; class Phycisphaerae; order FEN-1346; family JAACEH01; genus JAAYDY01. The sequence continues at coordinate 21,208 of CAZCOA010000002.1, forward strand.
TTCCTGAAGCTGACCGACCATGCCTTGGAAAATCAGGACCGGACCACGGCCCTACGCTTGCTTGACGAGGCCGAGGCCATAAGCGATGGCTCGGCGTGGCCGCTGCGTCATGGAGTTCCGATGGTTGCACGTCTGGCGGCGGCTCGTGCCCGGGCAGGCGATGTGACTCGTGCCCGCGAGCAAGCCGACAACGCGTTGGCCACCTATGACAGCCACCGCGACAATATCACGAATATCGACCGGGCAGGAATCCTTCGGCCCATCGCCGAGGCATACCGAGCGCTCGGCGATGCGGACAAGGCGCGATCGATCTACCGTCGTGCGGTGGACGAAGGGATGGAGAACCCGAATTCGAGGCCACGAGCCGAGGATGTGGCGGCCACGTGCTGCTCAATGGCCCTTCACGACGTGGCGCCGGACGCGGCGCTATGGGCGCGCCTCCGGGGTATCGTCGAGGGGCTGGGTCACCCATGGTGAGACGAGCGGTTTGCGGGGCACTGCTGGGAGCTGTCCTGCTTGGGGCCGCCGGCCACGTGCTGGCGCAGCACACCGGCTCTATTCGCGGCATGGTGTACGACGACGAGTTTGATGCGCCGTTGGGGCTGGCCCAGGTCACGATTGCCGAAACGGGCCAGAAGGTAACCGCGACCGACCAGGGTAATTACGTGTTTGGCGACGTGCAGCCCGGAACGTACACGCTGGTGTTCTGGAAGGAGGGGTACACGCGGCAAGTGCGAGCGAACGTAACAGTGGCGCCCGGCCGGATGACCGAAGTGGACGGCCGGTTGACCGGAGAATTCACTGAAATGGAGGAGTTTGTGGTTCAAGACATCCAGGTCGGGGGCGGGGAGGCGGCACTGCTCAGCCTGCGTGTCGAGAGCCCGGCGCAGATCGATGCCATCAGCAGCGAGATGATGAGTGCCGCCGGGCTGGGAGACGCCGGCCAAGCCCTGAAACTGGTTGTCGGAGCAACGGTCCAGGACGGCAAGTACGCCGTCATCCGCGGCCTTCCCGACCGCTATGTGAATTCGCAGATGAACAGCGTTCGCCTGCCGACGGCCGACGCCGATAAGCGCGCCGTGCAACTCGACCAGTTCCCGTCCGACGTGATCGAAAGCGTCCGCGTCAGCAAGACGTTCACACCCGATCAGCAGGGAGATGCGTCGGGAGGCGCCGTCAACATTCTGCTGAAAAGCATCCCTGATGAAACCATCGTGAAATTCGGCAGCAAATACAACTACAACACCAACCTCCGGGAGAGCGACGAGTTCCTTACGAGCCGCAGCGGCGGCGTGAACCGGTGGGGCAAGCGGAACGACATGAGCATCCCGATGGGAAGCGAGTCGTGGCCGCGGTCCGTCGGCGTGAGCCGCGACGAGGCGCCGACGGATTATGATTGGTCGGCGACCCTGGGCGGGAAAAAATCCCTGATCGAGGATGTGAACATCGGCGGTCTGGCGAACTTTTTCTATAAGCGAGACAGTTCGTTCCACAAAGGGGAAATCGACGATTCATTCTGGGTCGAGAAACGAGGAGGCCCCCTGGTTCCGCAGAGGCATCAGGTCGCCGGCAGCGACGACTTCAAGACCTCGCTGTTCGACATCACCAGGGGCAAGCAGGAAGTGCAGTGGGGCGGTCTGGTGACCACCGGCATCGAGTTCGGCGGGCAGTCGGTCTCGGCTGCGTACATGTACACACGTATTGCCGAGGATGCGGCCACGCTGGCCGAGAACACCCGAGGCAAAGAGTACTACTTTCCCACTTACAACCGGTTCGATTCGCGTCATCCAGGCAACGCCCAGCGAGATCTGTCGCCCTACTTGCGCACCGAGACGCTCACCTACTCGGAACGGATCACCGAGACGTTTCAGATTCGCGGCGAGCACAAGGCGCCGATCGCAGAGTTCGGGATGGACCGCATACTGACGCTCCTGCCGCCGGAATTGGACTGGACATGGGCACATAGCACGGCGAGGCTCTGGGAACCGGACAAACGCCAGTTCGGATCGATGTGGTGGGCGCGTTCGTATAACGCGGGTTTCCCGCCGTGGGTGCCCCCGTTCGAGACCGAGGAAACCCACCGTCCTTACAAGCCCAGCGCCACGTTCATGCTCGGCAATGTGCAGCGCATCTGGAAGGAGATCGAAGAACAGAGCGATCAGTACTCGTTCAACATCACGTTTCCGTTCCGGCAGTGGACCGACACGGAGGGTTATGTCAAGGTAGGCCGCTTTCACGACATGGTGGAGCGCATCTACGACCAGAACTCGTTCAGCAATTTCAACGACAACGCCGCCCATTACAAGGGGGCGTGGGAAGAGCTCTGGAGCGACAAGTTCCCATGGGAACACCATCCGATGACGCCGGCGGAAATCGACGTGGACTACTTCGGAGACCAAAAGATTACGGCTTGGTACTGGATGACCGACTTTCCCCTTGTCAAACAGTTCAAGATAATCGGCGGCGCTCGCTTCGAGAAGACCTGGCTCAGCATCAAGAACGATGCCGAGAAGGACGCGACGTGGATGCCTTTGAACGGCGTGGGCATCACGAAGCTCACCGCCGACGAAGCCGACGTCGATTTCTACGCGCGGGACATTCTTCCGTCCATTGGCGGCGTCTTTTCGCCGACCGAGCAGATTTCGCTTCGCGGCACCATCGCCCGCACCGTGGCCCGACAGACGTTCAAGGAACTGACGCCCATCCAACAGATGGAGTTCCTCGGAGGCGACGTCTTCATCGGCAACCCAAGCCTCGAAATGAGTCACCTGCGGAACTGGGACCTCCGCCTGGACTACACGCCGTACAGGGGCGGCCTGGTCTCGACGAGCTACTTCAAGAAAGACATCAAGGACCCGATCGAGTATGTCCAGCGCAACGCCGGGTTCACCTACACAATGCCCCTGAACTATCCTGACGGCACGCTCCACGGGTGGGAGTTCGAAGTACGTCAGGACGTTGGCAGATTCTGGACTCCGCTGGCGGGTCTGACCGTCGGTGGCAACGCCACCCTGATCAGCTCCGAGGTGACGCTCCCCGAGGACGAGGTTGAGCAGTTCGAGGCCCTGAAGGTGCCTATCACCACCCGCGACATGGTCAATGCTCCCAAGTACCTCTACAACCTGTTTATGACCTACAACATCGCGGCCACGGGGACTGAGTTGGGCGCCTTCTATACGGTCAAAGGCGACACCCTCGTCGCCGGCGGCGGACAATCCGGCGGGTGCTTCGTCCCGGACGTCTATGCGATGGCACACGACAGTTTCAGTGTCAGTATCGCGCAGAAGCTGGGCAAGTACCTGCAACTGAGGATTCAAGCCAAGAATCTGACGAATCCACGCATTCGGACGGAGTATCGCAGTGATTACGTGGCGCGGAGCCGAATCCGATCATCCTACCAGGAGGGGGTGGATTTCTCGATCGGACTCTATGCACAGTTCGATTTCTGACAGCACATGTCGTGGAGGCTGAGACAGGCCATGAGACAGCCGAATCAAGAGTGGATCCGTGAAGTGCCGGGGCCGGCGATGCCGCGCCGGGGTCCGGCGGCACTTGCCGGGGTGGCAGGCCGTTGGCAATCCCTTTTCCTCGTTGTCATGCTTTTAGCTGCGCTGTGTATTTCCGTGGCACTCGGCGCGGACGAGGCAACCGTGTCGTCCGTGAGTGTGGACGACACGCGGGCCGTTCTCGAAAAGTGGGTCGAGACGCGACGGATCATCGCACAGACTCGCCGGGAATGGGCTGCCGGCCGCGAAACGCTCAACGACCAGGTCGCCATGATCGAACGGGAGATCGGATCGACGCGCGCCCGTATCGCCGAGATACGTAAGAACATCGACGAGGCCGACACCAGCCGCGACGCCCTTGTTGCGGAAAACGAACAACTCAAGGCCACGGCGGCCGAGTTGAAAAGCAGGATCACCGATCTGGAGCGTCGCACCATCGCCCTGCTGCCCCGACTGCCCGACCGGTTTCGCCATCATGTGGCCGAGCTCGTAGCTCGTCTGCCTGCGGACCCGCAAACCACCACGATGTCCTTGTCCATACGTTTTCAAAATGTGATCGGCATCCTCAACGAGGCCAACAAGTTCAACCGCCAAGTCCTAGTCGAGTCCGAGGTGCGGACGCTTCCCGACGGAACCCAGGTCCAAGTGACCGTGCTCTACGTAGGTCTGGGGCAGGCCTACTACGTCGGCGACAACGGCGCGGTCGCAGGGATCGGCACTGTCGGCGAAGAGGGCTGGACGTGGTTGCCCAACAACGACATCGGCGGTGCGGTAACCCAAGCCGTTGCGATTCTCAGGAACGAACAGGTGGCCGATTTCGTGAAGCTGCCGATTTCCATCAAGTAACCGGGAAAGCCAAAACTATGAAACTGAACCGTGTCGCCCTTGTCGTGTCGGTGCTCTGTGTATCCTCGGTCATGGGCCAAGAGCCCGGCAATGCACCCGGCGCATCCGGGGAAACGGCCTTCCAGTCCGCCTCGCAGACGGCTCATCGGCAACTGGCCGAGAGTCTCGAGGAACTCGCCGCGTTGAACCAGGAAATCGCTTCTCAGAAGGTTCCGCTCAGCCGTCGTCTGAACGAATTGGAGCAGGAACTGGCCGACTTGCGCAAACAGTATCAAGACGCCTCGAAGCAGCTCGATGCCAGGACCCTGGACGTGACGAATATGCGCAAGAGCATTGCCGCGCACCAGGAAGAGCAGCAATACCTATCGAACCTTCTCGCCGAGTACTTGCGCCAATTCGAATCGCGGCTGCACATCGTGGAACTGCAGCAATATCGTGAGGCAATCGACACGGCCTCCCGCACCGCCAATGCCAAGGACCTGTCCCCACAGCAGGTGTTCCAGGCACAGTTGACTGCCGTTGACGTCTCATTGGCCCGACTTGACGCCGTACTCGGAGGCACGCGATTCGCAGGTCGCGCCGTCGGCGAAGGATCCCGCGTCCGTCCCGGCACCTTCGTGCTTGTAGGGCCGGCTGCCCTGTTTGGCAGCGACGACGGCCAGAGCCTCGGCACCGCCGAACAGGTACTCGGATCGCTCGAACCGACGGTCCTCCCATTTGGCGACGCCTCCGATGCACTCGCGGCTGCCGAACTGGTCGCCACGGGAAGCGGCTGGTTCCCGCTCGATCCGACGCTCGGGCACGCCCATAAGGTGGAATCCACACAGGAAACCTTGGTCGAACACATCCGCAAGGGCGGCCCCGTCATGGTCCCCATCCTGTTACTGGCCGCCACAGCCCTGCTTGTCGCGGTTTATAAGTGGATGGTCTTGTCTCTCCTGAGGAAACCATCGCCGAAACGCATTGAGGCGTTGCTGAAGGCGGTTGCCTCTGGCGATCGCGCGGCCATGGTCGCCGCCTCGGCTGCCATCCGCGGCCCCGTCGGTCAGATGCTTGCCGCGGGCGTCGAGCACATCGACGAACCGCGCGACCTGATCGAAGAAGTCATGTACGAGAAGGTGTTGGCCACGCGGTTGAAGGTCAATCGCCTGCTTCCGTTCGTCGCCATCAGTGCCTCGTCGGCGCCGCTCCTTGGGCTCCTCGGTACCGTCACCGGCATCATCAACACCTTCAAACTCATTACCGTCTTCGGTTCGGGCGATGTCAAGACGTTGTCGGGCGGCATCAGCGAGGCCCTCATCACCACCGAGTTCGGACTCATTGTGGCGATTCCCTCGCTGCTTCTCTATGCGTTTCTGTCCCGCAAGGCTCGCGGCATCGTGGACCAGATGGAGAAGGCGGCCATCGCGTTCGTCAACCAGATCAGCAAGCAAGCGGACCGGGCGAACCGGATCGCCCCGACGGCCGCTGCAACAGGAATTGTCGAGCCGAGGACGGCCTGATGTGCCGCAAGGTAACCAGCCTCCCCAAGGGTGTCGGCTATGAGTATGGACACGATCGTTGACTGTCTGGCACTGGCGCGCGAACAGCTCCTTGACCTGTGGAGCCAAGCCGTTGTCATTTGGATTTCCGGCGGTTGGTGCATGCCGGCTCTCGCCGCCATGGCCATGGTTATGTTTGCCCTGGGAATGCATGTCCATCTTCGTCTGCGCGAAAAGGGATTCCTGTCGGTCCCCGAGAAAACGTGGCGCCGATGGATCGACTGCCCCCAGCAGCGACGAGGCCCCATCGGCGATCTACTCGACTTCGTCACGGGAACGTCGTCCCTGCAGGACATGGCTGTGTTCTTTCACGAGCTCCGCACCGCCGAGGTCGCCCCATTCGAACGAGATCTGCGAATCATGAAGATCTGCGTCAGCGCGGTGCCTCTGGTCGGGCTCCTTGGTACGGTCACCGGCATGCTCACCACCTTTCACGCCCTGGCCACCGGCTCAGGCGGCGAGAAGACCATGAGCATGATTGCCGCAGGCATCAGCGAGGCACTGATCACCACCGAAACAGGGCTCGTGATTGCCTTGCCCGGCCTCTTTTTCCAATATCAGTTGGCTCGAAAACACGAACGGTACAAGGCCTTTCTCGCCCACCTCGAAACCGTCTGCACACAGAGGATCTACAAGACGCTGAAGGAAGGCCGATCGGCTGCAGGTGTCGTTTGAACAGGGTTTCATCCGGGGAACTACCATGGGACGTTTTCGTGAAATGTCATCCGACGAAGGCGGCGAGGCCGGCATCGATATGTCGCCGCTGATGGACTGCGTTTTCATCCTCCTGATCTTCTTCATCGTCACGACGACGTTCGTCGAGGAGACCGGCATTGAAGTCGATCGGCCTCAGGCCGGCAGCGGCGTCAACCTCGAGAAGACCAGCATTCTGATCGCCCTGACGGACCGCGGCGAAGTCGTCTATGGCGGCAAGGAGATCGGTCTGGCGGGCGTGCAACCGCTGGTTCGCAGAATGATCCAGAAAGAAGACGTGCCCGTCATCATCCAGGCCGACAGTTCGTCCCAGTCCGGGATGCTGGTGCGTATCATCGACGAAGCCAAACTCGCCGGTGCAACCAAGGTCAGCGTCGCTACTGCGCGCAAGAGAAGTTAGGTGAAGCGCCCGTGGCCAGGAAGAGACGCACCGCCATCTTCATTGTCGCCGAAATCGGCCACCGCCTGCTCGTTGTTGTGGGAGCCGCCGGTCTCACGCTGGCCGTCTTCATGGTCCTGCCCTTGATGCAGACGATCACCCGGCCCGTGACGCCCGACCTGATTGTCCAGGAGGTCAGTACCGTTGACCTGCCGCCTCCGCCGCCTCCGCCGCCCGAGGAAGAGACGCCTCCCGAAACCGCCCCGGAGGAGCCTGTGCCCGACCTTGCCGAGGAAACGCCCCCGATGGATCTGTCGCAGCTTGAGCTGGCACTGAACCCGGGGTTCGGGTCGGGGGCCGCCGCCATCGACACCGCCGTAACCCTCAGACTCGATACCGCTGCAGACGCCGAGGACGCCAAAGGCCTGTTCGACCTGGCAGACCTCGACCAGAAGCCGCGAATCATCTATCAGCCCGGCCCACAGATCACCAGCCAGATTCGACGCAAGGCGCCAGGATCCGTCCACATCATCTTCATCGTCGATGAGCGGGGCCGTGTGACCCAGCCCATGGTCCAAAAGTCCACCGACGAGGTCTTTGAAGAGCCGGCCCTGGCGGCCGTGAAACAATGGAAGTTCGAACCCGGAAAACGCAACGGCCAAAATGTGCGATTCCGGATGCGCGTGCCCATCATCTTTCCGAAGGGACTCTGACCATGAGGATTGTCGATCGCCCCCAACCGACCCATGCGGCTCCTTGCGTCGCACGTCCTTCGCACCGACGTCCATACGGCGCGGTAGCTCCCGTCCTTGTGCCCCTGGTTGCCGCCGCCTTGGCCATGTTCGCCGGAGCGTGCTCGCGGGTGATTCCTTGCACATCCGACCAGCCGCCCCCCCTCCCCCCGGCAACCTTGCGGTCTCTCCCGCGGCCGTCCGCCGATGCGTCGGCAAGTCCGCCCGATGCCGAACATGCCCGGACGCCGTCTTCGCCGAACGCCGGTGCCACAGAGGTCCAACTGATGACCTGGAACGACCCGGACTTCCAGAAACGATTTGCCGAAAGCTACATCGCCGAAACCGAAATCGAGCCGCGAGTCACTATCGAGGAACGCGAGGAGATGCAGAAGATCATGGCCCTCATCTCCAAGGACAAACTGGACGACGCCGCCCGACTCCTGGAAAAGATTCTCGATGGCCGCCGGGGCAAAGACGCCAACGCCGTCTATGATTTCACCCTGGCCAACATCTACTTTCAGCGAGAGCAACTCGACTTGGCCGCCGAGCGGTATCGGGCGGCCGTCGAGAAGTTCAGAAAGTTCCGCCGCGCGTGGCGCAATCTGGCCATCTGCCATGTGCGGCAAAAACGCTATCCCGAGGCCGTCGCCGCCCTCACCCGAGTCATTGAGCTTGGCGGCGGGGAGGCCCTGGTCTACGGTCTGCTCGGTTTCTCCTACAACATGGTCGAAGATTTCGTCGCCGCCGAGTCCGCCTATCGAATCGCCTCTCTGATCGATCCGGCCACGCTCGATTGGAAGATGGGCCTTGCGCGAAGCTACTTCATGCAACAACGATATGCCGACGCCGTTGCGTTGTGTAATTCGCTGATCGCTGCCCACCCCAACCGCGCCGACCTCTGGTTGCTCCAAGCGAATGCCTATATCGGACTCAATCAGCCGCTGAAGGCGGCCGAAAACTATGAACTGGTCGACCGCCTCGGCCAGTCCACCCCCGAGAGTCTCTATATTCTCGGCGACATCTATGTCAACGAAGGCGTCTTCGACATTGCCGTCCGGGCCTATGGCCGCGCCATGGAAAAGGGTTCCGAGGGACGGCCCGAACGAGTCCTTCGCGCCGCCAAGGTCATGATCGCCCGAGGCGCACTGGACGAGGTCCGCCTCCTCGTCGGCAAAATCCAGACAGTCTATGCCGACCGCCTCAACGACGCCGACCGCAAAGATCTGTTGAAGTTACGCGCACGCCTGGCCGTAGCTGCAGGCGAAGGCGACGAGGAATCGGGGATTTTGAAGGAGATCGTCGATCTGGACCCCTTGGACGGCGAGGCCCTGATCCTGCTCGCGCAACACTGTGAACGCACAGGCGACCTGGCGCAGGCCATCAACTATCTGGAACGCGCCGAGGCGATCCAAAAATGCGAGGCCGATGCCAAGGTTCAGCACGGACGCCTGCTCGTCAACTCCGGCAGGTATGCCGACGCACTGCCCCTGCTGCGAAGCGCCAACGAACTGAAACCCCGTGAAAGCCTACAGAAGTACATTGAACAGGTGGAGCGATTCGCCAGGAACCGCTGAGAACCCCGGCCCGTCCCCGTTGGTCCTGGAGAACCGAACGGCTGTGTTTCTTCTCGAACGTTTCCATTGCGGTGGAAAGCGGCCATACGCAATCGTTCCTGATCAGGGAATTGAGAATAACCGTCAGCCGACGCATGGATGGTGAACCGTCCTTGCCCATTCGTCAGTGCGTGCTGAAACCCGAGCGGTCCGTCCTGACGTGCGTCGGTTCGAATCGGTTGCTATCGGGCGCACCTCTCGTCCTGGCAAAAAGATGGCCGTTCGACGTGCTCGCCGAACGGCCTTTCTTCAACAAGGGTCGGGGCGACAGAACGTGAACCTGTGACCTCCTGGTCCCAAACCAGACGCTCTAGCCGAACTGAGTTACATCCCAATATCCCGCACAGCGGACGGCAGATATTCCATGGCCTCCATCACCTTGCGGCAAGTAACGTTTCCCGCCGCCGGCACGGTCTTCCGGCAACCGTCACAGTTGCACGGCAACGACTACGACCCCTTGGGGTTGCGGCTGCGCTTGGCGACGTCCAGTTCGAGCACACCGAACTGTTCCTCGTGCCGGCGGACGACCTCGGTCAAGGCCAACGCCAGCCGCTTGGCCGAGTAGTAGTTGAGAATGACACGCTGGTTGATCTGGACAAGGATCTCGCCTTCGCCTTGCGGCGAGGCCGCTGGACGAATTTGGTTCAGTCCGAAGTCCACCACGACTTCCTCGGCGGTGCCGTTGGTGCGGAAGGCGTTGGCGTAGGACGTTCGGACGTCGCGTTCGTCGAACGCCAGCCGGACGTGTCGCCGGCCGGTCTGCTGGCGAACCTGTTCCTCGATAGGTTTGTCGTTGTGGTCGTCGGGACTGTTCTTCGGAATCATCTATTGCTCCTTTGCCGGATCGCACACTCACACGGCTGCCCTCGTCTGCGTCGTGGACGCCCGGGGCGGCCCCTACTGCTTGCCTCCCGCGGGCTGGTCGGCCTTGCCGGTGTCCCGGCCCCCGCCGAGTTTCGACACCTTTTGCAGGGCGGCGTTGATGTCCATGCCGGTCAGGGTCTGGACCACCTCGGGCAACTGGGCCATGATGTTCGTGACGTCCTTGGTCAGCTTGCCGGCCCCGGCGCTGTCGCCGCCGGAGTTGATGATGACGATCTTCTCGGTCTTGGCCAGCGGCTGCGCGATGGCCGACGCCAGTGCCGGCGCGTGTTCCAGGAAGATCTGCATGATGGCGGCCTCGTTGTACTGGCGCCATGCGGCGGCCTTCTTCTCCATAGCTTCGGCCGTGGCCTGGCCCTGAGCCAGGATGACGTCGGCTTCGGCCATACCGCGAGCCTTGTTGGCCGCAGCCTCCCCTTCGCCGAGCTTGCGATTGGCCTGAGCCTGGCCCTCGGCCTCGGCTTCCAGGCGGAACCGTTCCGCGGCCGCCAAAGTCTCGATGCGGTACTTCTCGGCATCAGCCGGACGGTTCACGGTGGCTTCCAGTTCCTTCTGCTTGCGAAGGATTTCCTTTTCCTGCACGTCGATCATGCGCTCCTTCTCGATCGACATGACCTTGATCTCTTCGGCCTTGACGAGCTGCATGGTCTTGTTTTGCTGGAGATCGTAGGCCAGATCGCTCTCGGCCTTCTTTTCGTTGACCGCAGCCTGGTACTCGGCCCGTTTCATCTCGTAGTCGCGCTGTGCAAGGGCGATTTCGGTGTCGGCCTTGAACTTGGCCTGTTGGCCGGCACGGTTCGCTTCTGCGCTCTTAATGACCGCGTCGCGGTCGGCCTCGGCCTGCGCGATGATCGCATCGCGTTTGACCTGGGCCGTGCGCGGCTTGCCGAGAGCGTCCAGATAACCTTGGTTGTCGCGGATGTCGCGGAGCGTGAAACTCACGATCGACAGGCCCATGTTGGCCATGTCGCTGGCGGCCACCTCCTGGACCCGCTGGGCGAAAGCATCGCGGTTCTTGTAGATTTCCTCCACCGTCAACATGCCGAGAATGGCCCGCAGATGCCCTTCGAGCGTCTGGTGAGCGATCTCGGCGACACGGGCCCGGTCCATCGACAGAAATTGTTCCGCCGCCGTCGCGATCGACACGTCGTCGCCCTTGACCTTGATCTGGGCCACGCCATCGACCATCACCGGGACGCCCGTCACGGTGTACACCTCCGGCGTCTTGACGTCGATGGTCATCAGTTCCAGGCTCAGCAGGTCGTACTTCTCGACGATCGGCCAGACGAACGCGCCGCCCCCCTTGACGATGCGGAACCCGACGGTTCCCAGTTCGCTGCGCCGTCGCCGGCCGGAGATGATCAGCACCTGGTTCGGCCCGACCTTCACGTACCGCTTGGTCATGGCCACGACGATGACGAAGAACACGAAGACAATGCCCGGAATAACAATTGCCGCCCATCCCTCAGGCGATATTCCCAGAACAAAAGCGTTCATCGGTGCCTCCCTTTTGCCTGTTCAATGTGACCCGGCGTCGTCCGACGCCCGCAACCCACCGTGAAAAGTCATTATGATATGCCCGCTTCGCCGCCCTGCCCTGCCGCGGCCGAGTCGTCCGACGGCTCCGCCAGCTTGACCTGGGCCGTATTGCCCACCCACTTGACGATCCGCACGGGCGAATGGCTGGGCAGCGTGCCGCCGCTGATGCTGCGGGCCCGAGCCGTGAACCGCGTCCCGCGAGCCACGTAAGCGATCTCGCCGACGCCGTCCGGCGGAATCGGCGTGGTAGCCTCGGCCTCCAGGCCGATGGTCTCGCGGAGGCTGGGGCTGCTGGAGCCTTGAATCTTGCGGGCCATGGCGTAGAAGAGCAAGAACGTCACCACCCCCATCGAGATGCCCGAGATGCTGCTCGGCAACAACGACAGGGCCTCCCACCCCACGAGCTTGGTGAAGATGATGCCCGTGCCGCCAAAGGTCACCAGGGTCATCGCCACAATGGGCGGGCTGAGCGGGCTGATGGTCGGCCCGTGCTCCATGCCGCCCGGCACATGGCCGACGTCGGCCGCCGTGGCGTCCACGCCGGACACCACATCGTGTCCGCCGCCGAGGTCGCCGCCGGCGTCAAGGTCGGCGCCGATATCGCCGCCGGTATCCACGTCGCCCCCGCCGCCAAAGCTGCCGAAGATCGCCCCGATCACGGCATAGCAGAGCCCGAGCAGAAAACAGACGAGATAGACGAGATTCAGAAACACCCCAGCCGCCAGAATCATCATGACGCGTCTCCTGCCGAGCTTCACCGATATGAACCGTACCGGATACGGGATGCAACTTCGACTTTAGGATCCCAACGCCGTCCGGTCAACTCAAATCCGGGACGTGAGGGACACCCCGGCCGGACTGTCGCCGGCCCGAGCCGCCGCCCCGTGCGGCGTACGCCGACCTCCGACCGCCGCCGCAAGCATGACGCACCAGGCATGCCTCCACTTGCACGTTTTCCCTAAGATTTCGAGCGTCACCCCTCCTTGCGGCCCTGGGGCCGCTCCTCTCACCTCAAACAGAAGCGTTGTCGCCCCTTTTCAGGAAGAGACGCCCCGCCCACAGTCGAGGGCCGAACGGAAGCAACCCGAGCGCCACGCCACCTGCCCCGCGTGGAGGAGCTAGAACTCGATCCCCGGCTGCGCGGCCAGGCCGTCGTCGAACGGGTGCTTCAGGCATCGCATCTCGGTGGCCAGGTCGGCCCGCTGGAGGACGGAGGCCGGAGCGTCGCGGCCCGTAAGCACCAAGTGAACGTGGCTCGGCCTCGCGTCGATCAGGGCCATCACGTCGGCCTCTGTAACCAGCCCGACCGTGAGGGCCGACAGAAGTTCGTCGAGGACAAGCATATCGGTTCGGCCGCCGCCGAGCAGTCGCCGCGCCTGGGCCAGTCCCTCGCTGGCCGCGGCCAGGGCCTCGG
>CAZCOA010000002.1:34475-169072 GCA_964500225.1 uncultured Anaerolineaceae bacterium
CTGCAACAGGCCCGTAGCTTGCAGCGAATGCCTATGGGGTCCACTGTCACGTCTGAAATCGCACAGCAGTTGCGGCTCCGGGAGCAACAGGTCGAACGCACCCTGTCGCTGCTCTCCCAGGGCTGCACCGTTGCGTTCCTGGCTCGGTATCGCAAGGAGGTCACCGGCGGCGCCGATCGCAAGACGCTCCGTGCCATGATCGAACTGCACGGCCGGCTGACGGAGCTTCACAACCGCAAGAAGGCGGTTCTCGAGGCCTATGCCGAACAGGGCAAGCTGACACCGGAAATCGAGGAGACCGTGTCGCAGGCCGGGCAGATGTGGCTCCTGGAGGATCTGTGCCTTCCGCTGCGTTCTCAACGGCACACGGCAGCCATGCCCGCACGCGATCGCGGCCTGGAGCCGCTGGCCGCGCGCCTGCGCAGCGGCGTCCCGGCGGCAACCGCCGAGGAATTGGCCGCGAACTTCATCCGCCACGACCGCGACGTACACACCACCGCCGACGCCCTGTCGGGCGCTTCGCACATCCTGGCCGAGGACTACAGCACCCACGTGCGGATCCGGCAGAAAGTCCGCGACGTGCTCTGGGCCGAAGGGGTCCTGAAGTCGTCCCAGGGAGCCAGCGCCGAGGAACACCTCAAGGAATTCCGCGATTACTTCAACTTTTCCGAGCAGCTTCGCAACCTGCCGCCCCATCGCGTCCTGGCCGTCAACCGGGGCGAACGCAAGAAGGCCCTGAAAGTGGTCATCGAGATTCCGATGCAGCGTCTCGTGGACGAGTGCGTCGAGCTGGTCATCCCGGGGAACCATCCACACCGGGACTTCCTGCGCGAGTGCCTGACCGACGCGCTGACGCGGCTGGTGATTCCGAGCATCAGCCGCGAAGTCCGCCGCGAACTGACGGAGCGGGCCGAACTGCACGCCATCGAGGTATTCGCCGGGAATCTGCGCGGCATCCTGATGACGCCGCCGGTGCGCGGCAAACGCGTGCTGGCGGTGGACCCTGGGTTCCGCACGGGATGCAAAGTGGCGGCGCTGGACGCCGAGGGACAATTGCTCGGTGAAACGATTGTCTATCCGCACGAACCGCAGAAACGCTGGGCGGAAGCCCACAGTACGCTGGCAGCCGCAATCGAAAAATACGAAATCGACGTCGTGGCCATCGGCAACGGCACGGGCTGTCATGAGACCGAGAAACTGGTAGCCGAAGTCATCGCCGCCGCCCGCAGACCCGTCCAGTATGCCCTGGTCAGCGAAGCCGGCGCCAGCGCCTATGCCGCCAGCGACCTGGCACGCGAGGAGTTCCCGAACCTGGACGCGGCCCTGCGCGGCACAGTGTCCATCGGTCGGCGGCTCCAGGACCCGCTCTCGGAATTCGTCAAGGTGGATCCGCGGTGCATCGGCGTCGGCCTCTATCAGCACGATGTGGACCAAAATCAGCTCAAGGAGCACCTGGAGCGCGTCGTGCATGACTGCATCAACGAGGTCGGAGCCGACCTGAACCGGGCCCATGTGGCCCTGCTGTCGCGCATCTCCGGTCTCGACGAAGTCCGTGCGCGCGCTATCGTTCGATGGCGTCAGCAGGCCGGTCCGTTCACCTCGCGCGAGCAGCTCCGCCAGGTGCCCGGCATCGACGACCTGGCGTACCAGCAGAGCGCCGGATTCTTGCGGATCTTCGGCGGCGAGCAGCCGCTGGATGCCACCCCCATCCATCCCGAGTCGTATCCGGTGGTGGATCGGTTGCTGGCCCGGTTCGGCTACACGCCGGCCGACCTGTCGGCGCCGGGCGGCTTGCCGAAGTTGCGACAGAAGCTCCAGGGCCTGTCGCTGGAGCGTCTCGCCGAAGAAGTGGACGTCGGCATCGCCACCCTCTCGGACCTTCTGCATTGCCTGGAACATCCAGGGTTCGACCCGCGCGATGCCAATCCGCCTCCGATCTTCAAGACCGAGATGTTGCGCCTTGAGGACCTCAAGCCCGGCATGTGGCTCAAGGGCACGGTCCGCAACGTCGTGGACTTCGGCGCGTTCGTGGACATCGGCGTCCGCGAAGACGGTCTGGTCCACGTCAGCCAGTTTTCGAACAAGTACATCAAGAACCCCATCGATTTCATCCACGTCGGCCAGACGGTGGACGTGCGCGTGATGTCCATCGACCACGAGCGCCGCCGCATTGCCCTGTCGATGATTCCCGAGTCCGAGGCCTCCAACGGCCGCCAACCCCCGGCGCAAGGCCCCATCGCCAACGCCGCCTCGGCCTGACGACCGCTTTCCCCACCCGGATTTCCAAGCAGCGACCATTGACAAACGACCGGAAATCGCCAGAATGCACCCTTCTGCCGCTGATCAGAGACAGGCGTTCTTCCTTCGCCGGCCACCGGCCGGGCCTGTTTGAAACGCACCGAAACTATAGAAGCGTACAGCGGAGCGAAGAATAAAGTACAGCATTTGGTCACACAGTCAGCAGGAAGGAACCAGGCAGGGCAATGAAAAGGCAAGTGCAGTCGAAAGACCCCCATCAGGTTGACAGCGACATTCGCACGCTCGTGGAAATCAGCCGCAGCGTCGGCAGCGACGACCGGCTCGTGCAGGCCGGCGGCGGCAACACCAGCGTCAAGAGCGCCGACGGCACGAGGATGCACATCAAGGCCTCCGGCACCGGCCTGCGCGACATGAGCCCGGACCGCGGGTACGTCACGATGGCGCTGGAGCCGCTGATGGAGCTGCTCCACGACGAGAAACCCCGGCGGATGAGCGACGCGGAGCGCGAGCCGTATGTTCTGCGGACGATGTACGACGCGGTGGTCGGCGGTCCGGACCTCAGCGCGCGGCCCTCGTGCGAGGCGACGCTTCACGCCATGCTGCGGCGCTACGTGGTGCACATTCATCCGGTGGCCGTCAACGGCGTGTTGTGTAGCGTTGAAGCCCCTCAGTTGTGCGAGGAGCTGGCCCGCCGCGGCAAGTTCACGATGGTCTGCATTCCGTACACCAACCCCGGCCATCCGCTGGCGGTGTCGTGCCTGAAGGCCGTCGCGTCCTACCAGGCGGCCCACGGCCAAGCGCCGGAGGTGCTGTTCCTGGTGAACCACGGCCTGTTCGTCACGAGCGACTCGGCCGAGAGAGCCGTGAGCCTGACCAAGGCCATTGTGGACGATTGCGAAAAGCTGTACCAGTCGCGCAAGGCCAAGGCGGCCGCGACAACCGGCCAGGGGGTCGCCGACGAGCAACTGGCCGACGTGACGGTGGAGCTTCGCCGGGCGCTGGTCGAGAGCGGCAGTTCGTCGCGACTGATCCAGTTCGTGGCCGACGAGACCGCCCGGCGTCTGCTGGCCCGCAAAGACGCCGCTTCGCTGCTGTCGCTCAACAGCACGCCCGATGCCATCGTGTACTGTCTGGCGCATCCGCTGATTCTGTCGGCGCGGCCGCTAGGCAAGATTGCCAAAGCGGTCAAGAAGTACATTGCCGCGCACGGCGAAGCGCCGCGGACCGTACTGGTGCCCGGCCAGGGCTTCCTGGTCGTCGGCGACAGCATGAAGGCCCTGAAGACCACGACCGTCGTGTATCAGGCCGAGCTTGGAATCAAGGAACGGACCCTGGCCTTCGGCGGCCCGAAGCGGCTGACACGCGCAAACGTCGATTACATCAACGGTTGGGAGGTGGAGCATTACCGCCGCGAACTGGCCCGTGCCGAGGCCGGCTCCGGCGGCCCATTGACGGGCAAGGTGGCGCTGGTAACCGGGGCCGGCAGCGGCCTGGGCCGCGGCATCTCGGTAGGGCTGGCCGCCGCGGGGGCCCACGTCGTTCTGACCGACATCGACCTGCCGTCCGCCGAGGAAACGGCCGAACTAATCCGCAAGGCTTGCAGCACGCCGCGTGCCGTCGCCGTCCGGACCGACGTCACGGACGAACAGAGCGTCGCCCAGGCATTCCGGCATGCGGTCGGGACGTTTGGCGGCGTGGATGTGGTCGTGGCTGCCGCGGGAATCGCCCCGGCCTACCCGATCCAGGACTTCCCCGTGGACGCATTCCGCAAGACGCTCGAAATCAACCTGACCGGCTACTTCCTGGCCGCCCGCGAGGCCGCACGATGGATGATCCGCCAGGGAACCGGCGGCTCGCTCATCTTCATCTCGTCGAAGTCGGGCATCGGCGCGTCGCGCAACAATGCCGCCTACAACGTCACCAAGGCCGGCGAACTGCACCTGATGCGAGGCCTGGCCCTGGAACTCGGCCGCTACGGTATCCGCTCCAATGCCATCTGCCCTGGGAACGTCTTCGAAGGCTCGAAAATCTGGAATCCCGAGTATATTCGCCAGGCAGCCAAGAAACGCGGCTTGAAACCGGAGCAGGTGATTCCGTACTATATCTCGCTGACGGCGATGAACCTCGAGATCAAGCAACAGGATATCGCCAATGCCGCCGTGTTCCTGGCCTCGGACCAGGCCCGGGTCATCAGCGGACAGTCGCTGGTGGTGGACGCCGGACAGGAGTTCGTGCGTTAACACGACGTTTCTGGCCCGTCATACGTGAGGAGCCGTCCATGATCCTGGTCAATACCGAGGAAGTACCCGGATATCGGGTGGTCCGATGTATGGGATTGGTGCGTGGCAACACCATTCGCTGCACCAACTTCGTCCGCGACTGGTTTGCCAGGTGGCGGCAGATCGTCGGCGGCGAGATCGTCTCGTACACGCGGTTGATCAGCGAGGCCCGCGAAGAGGCCCTGGGCCGGCTCGTGCAGGCAGCCCAGAGCGTCGGCGCCAACGCTGTGGTAAATGTGCGCTTCACCACCAGTAGCGTGATGGCCAACGCGTGCGAGATTCTGGCGTATGGCACGGCCGTGTTTGTGGAACCGCAGCAAGGGTGACGCCTACGAGCTGTGAGAAGCGAACGGAAGAATCCGCAGGGCGGCTGATTCGCAGCCACCCCGAACGTTGGAAAGAAGCTCTTTACGGAAAGCTGATCTGATATGAGCAAAGTCGAAGCGTATCGTAAGTTGAAGGCACCTTATGGAACCGTGCCGAGCAGGCAGAAGGCCTGGCGGCTGCATGCCGCGGGCCTGGAGAACTTGTCGTGCGACGAGGTGACGGTATCGCCGCCGGGGCCGGACGAGTTGCTGGCTCGCGTGGACGCCGTGGGGATCTGTGCCAGCGATTACAAGATGATCAGCCAGGGCGAAGCCCATTCGCGCATGCAGGGCCGCAATCTGAAGGCCAATCCGGCCATTCCCGGCCACGAGGTGTCGCTGACGCTGGTGGCCGTCGGCGCGAACCTGAAGAAGAAGTTTCAGGTCGGCCGCCGCTACAGCGTCCAGGCCGATATCTATGTGGACCAAGTGCCGATGGCCTTCGGGTATCAGTTGGCCGGCGCCGACCAGCAGTACGTGACGATCCCGCCGCTGGTGCACGAGGGCGGGTTCCTGCTGCCGGTGGACGACAAGCTGAGTTATTCGGCGGTCGCCGTGTCCGAGCCGTGGGCCTGCGTCCTGTTCAGCTACGAGAACCAGCGCGACACCAAGAGCGTCAAGCCGGGCGGCACGGCGTGGTACATGGGCTGCGGCCCGCTGGGGCTGATGCACATCGAGAAAGGCATCCGCGACGGGGCGGCGCGCGTGATCGTATCGGAGATGAAGACCGACCGGCTGGACTACGTCCGCCGCACCTTCGGCCCGCTGGCGGAAGCCAGAGGATGCGAACTGGTGACTGTGGACCTGAACAAGCAGAAAATCGAAGACGTCCTGCCCCCAAAAAGCTGCGACGACATCATCGTGGTCTGTCCCGTGGCCAAGGCGGCCGAGGCGGCCCTGCCCTTCCTCGCGCTGCGCAGTTTCATGAACGTGTTCGCGGGATTCCCCTCGCGGGACGCCTCGAACATCACGCTGAACCTCAACGACATGCACTACGGACAGTGGACCCTGCTGGCCACGAGCGGCTCGCCGATCGAGAGCTTGCGGCAAGTGCTGGACATGGCCGCCAAGGGCACCATCGACCCGAACAACTCGGTGGCGGCCGTGGGCGGCATCGGCTGCGTCAGGGAAGGCATCGACCTGACCCACAAGGGCGTGTACCCCGGTCGCATCGTGATCTACCCGCAGATCGACCTGCCGCTGACGCCCGTGGGCGACCTGACCGGCGGCAAGCCCTGGACCCGCCAGGCCGAGCAAGAGCTACTGGAATCGAGGCTCTAACCGCCGAAAAACGTCCGAATAGAACGCCATTGTACCCTGCGGGCCGCCTTTTTCTGCCTTCCGGTCCGCAGGGGAGCCTTCCGCGCATCAATTTTGCCCCCAAATCCTTCTGCACGCCGAATATCGCCTATTTCCGCCGCTTTCCGACACTTCGGAGGGCGACGGTTGAATCCCGACGCCAACTATGATATAATGGCCATTCGTCCTGAGGAAGGACGCCAAGCCTATGGACATTGGCCAATCAGTCAAGCAGCTCAGAGAACATCTTCAGCGGTTGCTCAAGAGTCCCAGCGACGAACTGGATCGGGGTGGACGGTTCCTTGTCTATCAAATACGCCTGTGGTGGTTCTGCGGACGGAAACTCGTCAAGGACCGCCTTCTGGTGACCGCCAGCGCCCTGAGCTACAAGACGCTCATCTCCATCGTGCCGCTGATGGTGATCTTCTTCCTTATCCTCAATGCCGTCACCCCAGGTCAGGACATTCAGGCGGAGATCAAGGAACGGCTGTTTTCGTTGCTGAACCTCAACATCGGAACCACCGAGGCAGCGACCGAAACATGGAATATCCCGGCCGATGACATCGAAGCCATGGACCGGGAAACTGTAGCCACATGGCTCGGGGCGAAGGTCGATGACATCGTCAAAACCATTCAGAGTCAGGGCAAAGGCACTCGCGCACCGATCACGATCATCTCGGTGGCACTGATGATTCTTACCGGAATGAGCGTTTTCAGCACCGTCGAGGGGGCCCTGAACCATATCTGGGAGGTTCGCCGCGGCCGCAACTGGTTCGTGCGGCTCAGGGACTTCATCGCCACGATCGTGGTCGTCGGCCTGCTGCTGGCCGTCTCGATCTACGTCGGGCACCAGATCCGGGGCGTCCTCACCGGCCAAGCCGTCGCCGAGGAAACGCGCACCGAGGCTGCCGCCGAGCCGGCCCTCACGACCGACGCGGCCACAACCGGCGCCGGCGGCCTCCCGGCGGCCGACGGCGTTCTGGGAACTGCGGCGAAATGGGTTTTCCGAACACTGTCCCGGCTTGTCCCTTTGTTGATCGGCTGGCTGGTGTTCTTCATCTTGTACAAAACGTTGCCCAACGTCCGGGTCCAGACGCGGGCCGGCCTGGTTGCCGGACTGGTTGCGGCGGTCCTGTGGGAGGCCGGCAAGTTCGGATTTGGGATGTACCTGCAATATGCCACCGGGGCAACGAAGCTGTACGGTAACCTGGCGCTGATTCCGGTGTTTCTGTTGTGGGTCTGGATCAGTTGGGTGATCGTGCTGTTCGGGGCCGAGCTGGCGTATGTGATTCAGTATATGGGCGACCTGACGCGCGACCAGATGGAGCGCGAGGCCCATCGGCACTTCGTGCGGACCGATCTGGCTGCACTGGCCTTGGCCGCCGTCGTGGCCCAGCGATTCGCCCGGGGCGAGCAGCCGCCGTCGCGGCGGCAACTGGGCGACGACCTGGGCCTGTCCGAAGGCGACGTCGCCGAAGTGGCCGAGGCGATGCTGGCCGCCGGTCTGTTGCGGCAGGCTGTGGTCGGCAACGGCACGCCAGGGTACCTTCCCGCGCGGCCGCTGGACCGGATCACCCTGGCCGACGTGATCGGAACGGGACACCAGATGCAGGTGACCGCTCGTGGCGACGGCCGCCGCGGCACCGCCCTGCGGTGGGCCGAACAGTACATGCAACAGATGTCCAAAGAGGTTCAGTCGGCGCTGCAAACGCAGACGCTGGCTTCATTGGCCGACCGGGACGAGGTGTTCGTCGCCGGGGGGCCGGTCAGAGTGGGCAGTGATTAGGGAAAGGGGTTGCACATGCGGATCGACTCCTACCGATTTGGTGAGATGCTGGTCAACGGCCAGAGTTTCACCTCCGACCTCATCATCTACGACGATCACGTGGATGACCAGTGGTGGAGGGAAAACGGTCACATGGTGCTAAAAGAGGACTTGAGCGACGTCCTCAATGCCCGCCCCGAAGTGCTCGTCGTGGGCCGCGGCAAACTCGGCGCGATGAAGATTCCACAGGCTACGCTCGATGCCGTGGAAGAGGCCGGCATCCAGGTGGTCCACGCTCGCACACCTGAGGCCATCGAAGTCTTCAACCAGATGTCCAGCACCGGCAAGAACGTCGTGGGGGCGTTTCACCTGACCTGCTGAGTGGCCGCACAACGCGAACTGCACAAGGCACACGTCACATGCGACCCGATCACCGCACACACCTTGCCCCGGTTGAGGGCAAGGTGTGTTGTTGCGCAGCAGGGTCAATCAATGGGCCCGTGAAAGTTCGGTTTATCGTTGCCCGGGGGCGGGGTTGCGGGTATGGTAGTGGCATTGTATGTTCCGGTGGGAGACAGTCGGCGATGGGGTATGGGTTCAGTGCGAGGGGTATCCGCCTATGGCTGGCGGCGGGCGTGGGTCTGACGGCGGTGGTGCTGGCATCGGCGGTGCACAGCGAGGGCCAGGAGACGGCAGCCGTCCAGACTGGCAAATTCTCAGCCCATCAGAAGACGGTCAATCGCAACTACTATATGTACGTGCCCACGAAGTACACGCCGCGCAAGCGGTGGCCGATGATCATTTCGGCTCCGGGGACGTTTCCGTTCGATTCCAGTCCGGGCACGCGCGATGCGTGGGTGGACACGGCGGAGGAATTGGGGCTGATCGTCTGCTGTCCGGATTTCGAGACGGCCAACGGGTTGCTCAATATCAAGGCGGACCAAGCCAAACTTCAGCGCGACAATGAGGCGGTGCTTGCGATTATTCGCGATGTGGCCTCGCTTTACAGCATCGACCCAAACGGCATCGCCATCACGGGCTGGTCGGGCGGCGGATACCCGGCCCACTACATCGGCCTGAAGAACCCGAACCTGATCCGGGCGATCATTGGCCGCACGGCCAACTTCTCGGAAGACCTGGTGGACGACGAAACAGCGCGTAAGGCCAGGCACATGCACGTGTTCTGTTTCTTCGCCAAGAGCGACCTGGCAGGCATTCCGGAGCAGAACCGCCGGGCCAATTTCTGGTACACGATGCAGGGCTTCCTGAACTTCGAGGTACGGGAGATTCCGGGCGGCCACTCGAAGAACAACCGTCTGGCGGGCGACTGGTTCGTCCAGATGTTGCGCACCTACCCGACGGTGCGGATACAGGCCTCGACGCTGAAGGGCCGCGCGCCGCTGGCGGTGAATTTCCGGGCGTTGGCAAGCGACCCGGACGGGCGGATCGCCGGCTACATCTGGCAATTCGGGGATGGGGACGTAAGCATCCACGCATCGGCCTCGCACACGTTCGCCACGCCAGGCACATACAATGTGTTCCTGACCGTCACGGACAACGACGGCCACCACGAATACGCCCAGGTGGACGTGGTGGCGGAATAGTCTTAAGACCTTGCCCCTGCATTTCAAGCAGAGGATTTTTCTTATCCACATTGCCCGCCTTGCCGATATTAACACCGTGCGCGAACGCCGCGCGCAAGGGACGGTATTTATGCGCTGCCACAGGCGGGCGTCATCCGGGTTTACACTGGTCGAGTCGCTGACGGCCCTGGTCGTGCTATCGGTGGCCGTGGCGGCCATTCTGACGCCGGTGATTGCGGCAGTGGAGCAGAAGCAGCGGACGGCCAAGCAGGTGGTGGCGGTGATGCTGGCCGAGCAGCTCATCGAGGAATGCCTGGGTCAGGAATCGTTCAGCATTCAGGATCCGATCGAGCTGGGGCCGTCGGGCGATGAGCCGTGGCGGGACTTGTACGACGAGAACTCGGACTATCACGGCGTGACCGAGGGCCCCGGGACATTCGGCACGGTGTATGGCCCGCGACTGGCGTACAGCCAGTTTCCCAATCTGCGTCGAACGATGCACATTGACACGTACTATCTGCCGGGGCAGTACACGGGCTATTCGCCGGACCTGATCGTGGTGACGGTCCGCGTGTACGACAAGGACGAGGAACTGGTGACGCTACAACGGTTTGTGGCGAACGAGAAACATGACGACCCGTAGGGGACAACCTCGTTTCGATGCGGCCATGGGGGCACGGGCCCGTGCGCGTCGCGTGGGCTTCACGCTGGTGGAGTTGATGCTGGCGATGATGGTCAGCGGGATGGTCCTGTCGGCCGTGGCGGGGCTGGCCTTGGCGCTGGGGACGTACCACGGCCAGGGCGAGGCGGTGGCGGAGTTGGCCATCCAGGGGCGTTTTGCCTCGACGTTGCTGGCGCGCGACCTGCGGGCGGCGCGAGTGGCAGCCGTCAGCAGTGGCGGCGCGCTGGTCCTGTGGATGGGCGACACATACGCCAACAACCTGGTGGATATCGAGGAGATCGTCATTTACCGGTATAAGGCATCGCCGCAACAGGTGGAGCGGTGCTCATTCGTCGGGGGGTACGGGGTGACGTACATCAATCCGGACGGCATCCGGAACGTGGTCGCTGCAGCGGACGCGGGGTTTCTGGACTGGGCCGGGGGCTTGCTGGGGTACACGATGAACAAGCAGGTGGTTTGCAACAGCGTAGCCGGGCTGTCGTTCTACCCGAAACGGGCGTATCCGCAGACGGCGTCGCTGGAATACGTCCTGCAACTGTCGCGGGCTGAGGACATCGTCCGAGGCACGGGGCAGACGGTGAACTTGAACTTTTATGGAACGGGGACATTGCGTGCACCGTTGGTCAACAACGATTTCTGTTCGCAGTTGCGGTAACCGCGACGGCAACGGCGCCGCAGACGCTGGTTGCGGCGGTCGGGCGCGAGGGGGCCGGTGCGCGCGGGCGGCGACGCTGTTGATTGTGCTGGTGATCGTCGGGGCGATCTTCATCATCGGGTCGGCGGCAATTACATCGGCGACTCGGACAACGCAGTTGGGGGGGAACTTCGCGGCGGCCACGATGGCGATGCAGGCGGCCCAGAGCGGGCTGGTGGTGGCGGACCGACGGCTCGTGCATCCGTGGTACGCAGGATACACCATCGACCAGCCGTGGCCCGGCAACGGGGGATTCGACCTGGTGCCTGTCCCGGGCGACGGGTTGGGTCGCAAATACGATCCATACTATTATATTCAGGTGACGACGAATGGTCGGATCTACACGTTGCGGTCCACGGGTCGCGCGGTGCGTGCCGGCGGCAGCGTCGGCAACCCGTCGGACGTGGCGGCGGAGCGGACGGTGACGGCGGTGTTCGAGCGGCCGAAGATCGAGGTGCCGTATGCGATCCTGGGGGCCGGCAATATCACCATCCGGTCCACGACGAGCGTGGTCGGAGACGTGTTCGCCAATGACGACGTCACGGTGAGCCTGGGAGCGCGCGTGCAGGGGAAGGCGTATGCGGCCGACCGGGTTTACAATTACGGCACCATCGACGGGGGTTCGGCGCAGAACCAGGCCCCGGTTTCGCTGCCGCCGATCTCGTATTACGGGTACCGGCCGAATTACGACTATGGCGGCATGGTCTGCACCGCGGTGCAACTGGCCGGGACGTCGCTGTCAGGATCGCCGGCGTTGGGCGTTCCGGGAAACCCGAACAACGTGTTTTTCACGAACCAGACGTTGTTCACAGTGATGGGCGGCACGGCCATGAACGGTGCGACGCTGGTTTGCATGAACGACTTGGCGATCCAGGGGCATGTGACGATCAAGGCATCGGCGAAGTTTCCGGCCCTGATCATCCGTCGGGACCTGATCCTGACGGACGGTTGCTTGCTGGAAACGGAGGGGCCTGTCCAGATTGGCGGCAAGGTGCGCGGCGTGGCCGAGGCGATTCCGGCGCCGGCGGCCCGGTGGGTCCACAAAGGGCCGGTGATCTTCGCGGGGAGCAACAGCTTTGCATCGGCGCTGGCGTCGCAGATTTCGATTGAGACGCGGACGGACCGGGTGGAGATCCAGCCGGTGTGGCGCATGGTGTTGCCACTGATCAAACGGTCGTACAGCGAGACGCAGTAAACGGCGTGCGGTCAGGAGAGATCGAGCATTCGCTGAATGGTGCGGCGGGCGCCGTCGGCGACGTCGTCGGGCACCTCGACGGCGGGCTGCATTTCCTCCAGACACCAGAGAATCTTCTCCAGGGTAGTCAGCTTCATATTGGGACAATCGGCCAGCGGCGTGACGTGGACGATGGTCTTGCGCGGATTCTGTTTGGCGAGCGAGTGGCAGATGCCCATTTCAGTGCCGATGATGAAGGTCTGCTCGTCGCTGCGGCGGACATAGTCGATAATCTGGGCCGTGGAACCGACGAAATCGGCGAGGCGGCGGACCTCTTCGGTGCATTCGGGGTGAACGAGGACGACGGCGTCGGGGTATTCGCGCCGTCGGGCCTCGATGTGCTCGGGCAGAATACGGTGGTGAGTCGGGCAGTATCCAGGCCAGAGGATCAGGTCTCGGTGGAGCTGCCTGGCGACAAAGTCGCCCAGGCTCTGGTCGGGCACGAACAGGACGGGCCGGTCCTCGGGAATCGAGGCGACGATGCGGACGGCGTTGCTGCTGGTGCAACAGATGTCGCTGGCGGCCTTGACGGCGGCGGAGGAGTTGACGTAGCAGACGACGACGGCCTGGGGATAACGTCGTCGGGCGTCGGCGAGTTGGCGAGGCGTAATCATGTTGGCCATCGGGCATCCGGCATTCTCGTCGGGCATGAGGACGGTTCGGGAGGGATTGACGAGTTTGGCCGTTTCGGCCATGAAGCGGACGCCGCACAGGACAATGGTCTCGGCGTCGCGGACCTTGGCGGCTTGCTGGGCCAGGGCGAGGCTGTCGCCAACGATGTCGGCGATATCCTGGACCTCGGCGGTCTGGTAGTTATGGGCGAGAATGACGGCGCGGCGTCGGCGTTTGAGTTCGTCGATGCGGGCTGCGAGATCCGACGGCGGCACGGGTTCGAGCAACGTCATGGGCCAAGCCCCTTTTGGTAACGGACGGAATCATTTCGCTTGCGGCGGAGCCGCGTTTTGTGCATTATAGGGGCCTGCGTTGACGCCGACAATCCTCACGTTGAGCCGAAAGGAGAACCTGATGGCGCGAATTCGCATCACCGCCGGGAAGGTGTCGCTGGAGGCCGAATTGAACACATCGACGACGGCGAAACGTTTGCTGGCGGCCCTTCCCATTGAAGGTCGCGCGAATCGATGGGGAGATGAGATCTACTTTTCGATTCCGGTGTCGGCGAACGAGGAATCGGGCGCGCGGGCCGACATGGCGGTGGGCGAGATTGCGTACTGGCCTCCGGGCAGCGCCTTCTGCATTTTCTGGGGTCCGACGCCTGCCTCCGATGGCGACCAGCCACGAGCGGCCAGCCCGGTGAATCCGCTGGGGAAGATCGTCGGCGACGCCACGCTGTTCGGCGGCGTGCCGGGAGGAACCAAGGTCCGGATCGAGGCGGTCTGAGGGAACGCCGCCGAGCCATGCTAATTCCCTACCTGGCAGACGTGGTGATGCCTCGGTGGCCGATTGCGAACTGGATTCTGATCGGCGCGTGCGTGTTAGCATTCATCGCGTCCGTGGCCCATGGCACGGCGGCCGACAGCGGCGGGTTGAACCGAGAGAATCCCTCGATCACCCAGTTGGTGACGTATCAGTTTCTGCACTTGGACATCTGGCACCTGGCCGGCAACATGTTGTTCTTGTGAACGTTCGGCAACGCCGTCAATGCGAGGCTGGGGCACGTGCTGTACGTGTTGGCGTACCTCGCCACGGGGGCCGTCGCCGGGCTGTCCTGGCTGCTGATCGGCGACGGCGAGACGCTCATTGGGGCCTCCGGGGCAGTCATGGGGGTAGTCGGGCTGTTCGCGATCTACTATCCCAAGAACGAAGTGCGGATGTTCTACTTCGTGGTCTTCCGATGGGGCACCTTCAGCGTTTCGGCGATCTGGCTGATTTTGATCTATTATGGGCTGGACTTGTACGGCACGGTATTCGGCAGTGGCGATAGCGTGGCGTATATCGCGCACGTGATAGGCGCCCTGCTCGGTGCGGGGGTGGGGTGGGTTCTGGTGGCCCGCCGGATTGTGCCGTCGGACGCCAACGAGGTGAACCTGCTCCAGATGCTGGGAGCCGCACCGAAGCCGCCGCAGTCGAATGCGTTGTACTGAGCATTCGACGGGTTGTCTCGGCTGATGCGGCGACGGCGCGCGATTACGGTTGACAGTGGGTATTCCTTGAAATATACTGCCGTTTCGGCTTGGTGGACGCCAACCTCAGCGAGAGGCCGTGCGTTCATGGCGCATGTGCTGCTGGACGGCGTCAGGAAGGGCCACACGGGCGACGTGGCGGCCATGGCGGTCGCAGGGGGCGTTTGCCGGGTCGGGTAACGTGTTGCCGCTGGTGGTCCGCGTGGCGAAACCTCTGGGTGGCGAGCAGATTGTTCACTTGGAACGGATCGGCGCGGATCGGCCGCAGCAGTCGGTTGCGAAACCGGGCAGCCACGCCAGTAGTGGGCGTGGAACAGTGTTTCGATGCGTCCCTGAACATGGAGAAAGTACACGTGTTTGACAGCGAAAGCCGGCAGGACGTGTCCTTGGAGCAGGAACATGTAGCGAGCGAGCGGTAGAACCTCGGCGCCACGGGTCCGTGACGTCCGCTCGCCGATTGGCGTGGCCCGAAGTGGGGTTCTGCTGAACAGAGGCTCCACTTTTTTGTTTTCGTCCGCCGTGGGCACGGGGCCGAGAGAGAATCGGTTAAGGAGAGGTGAGGATATTCAATGAACGGGGACATGTTGCGCCTGATCGACTCGATTGCGCGAGAGAAGAACATTGATCGGGGGGTGGTCTTCGAGGGAATCGAAGGGGCATTGCTGAGCGCGGCGCGCAAGCAGTACGGGCAGACGGCGGAGATTGTGGCGACGATCGACCGGATCAACGGGACGATGAGTGTGAAGGTGGACGGCACGCCGATCGACCCTCGCGGGCTGGGTCGTATTGCCGCACAGGCGGCCAAGCAGGTGATGATCCAGAAGAATCGGGAGGCGGAGCGTAACAGCATCTTCGAAGAGTTCGCCGGGCGTCAGGGGTCGATCATTTCGGGGCAGGTGTCGCGGATCGAAGGCGGCAACGTGATCGTGAACCTTGGCCGAGCCGAGGGGTTCCTGCCGCGAAGCGAGCAGATTCCGGGAGAAGCGATTCACGAGGCGGACCGCATCCGGGCACTGATCCTGGAAGTTCGCGAGAGCGGCAACCAGGTGAAGATTGTGCTGTCGCGGACACACGCGGACTTCATTCGTCGTCTGTTCGAGCTGGAAGTGCCGGAGGTGAGCGATCGGATTATCGAGATCCGGGGGATAGCGCGCGAGGCCGGCCAGCGGACGAAAATTGCGGTGTCGAGCATCGACACGCGTGTGGACGCGGTGGGCGCGTGCGTGGGCATTCGGGGGGGGCGCATCCGGAATATCGTGGACGAATTGGGAGGCGAGAAGATCGACATCGTGCGGTTTAACGAGTCGTCGCAGGTGTTCATCGCCAACGCGTTGCGTCCGGCGGAGGTGGAGGACATTTTTCTGAACCACGAGCTGGGGCGGGCGACGGTCATCGTGCCGGAGGACCAGCTCAGCCTGGCCATCGGGAAGCGCGGACAGAACGTGCGTCTGGCGGCGCGGCTGACGGGGTGGGATCTGGACATCATGATGGCGGAGGAGTTCCAGCAGCAGCGGAACAATGCGATCCGGATTCTGTCGGAAGTGCCCGGGGTGAGCCCGGAGCTGGCCCAGCGGATCGCGGGTGCCGGATTTGTGAGTTTCGGAGACATTGCGCAACTGGACGTGGAGTCGCTGACGTGCTTTGACGGCGTGGACGACGAGCTGGCGCGAGCGATTATCGCGTTTGCGGCAGAGTACACGCGACAGATGCAGGCAGCGGATCAGGCCAAGGCGGAGGCGTCGGCTGCGGGGACCGAGACCGG
Organism: uncultured Anaerolineaceae bacterium; assembly: GCA_964500225.1. Classification (GTDB taxonomy): domain Bacteria; phylum Planctomycetota; class Phycisphaerae; order FEN-1346; family JAACEH01; genus JAAYDY01. The sequence continues at coordinate 50,539 of CAZCOA010000002.1, forward strand.
GAAGGAGTCGCCGGCGTCGGATGCGAAGACGGAGTCGCGGGTGAGCGACGAGACAACGGACGAAGCGACGGCGGCCGACGAGTCGCCGACGGGGAAATCGGAATCGGGTGACAGCCAGGAGCAGCCCGAGGAGTAGGAGCGAGCGGACGGCCAAGGCTAGGCCGCGTCGCCACATTGCCGCAAACCGATGTACGAGCGTACGGAGGTTTCGGGGAGGCGTTTCTTGAGTATCCGACTTTATGCCCTTTCCAAGGAAGTCGGGGTGCCCAGCAAGACGCTGCTGGAGTATTGCCGCCTTGAAGGCATTGACGTCAACAGTCATGCCAGCACGTTGACAGACAGCGAAGCGGCGAAGCTGCGCGCTCGCGTCGAGGCCGAAGCAAAAGCGGGGTCGAGGGAGTCTGCTCCATCGGCGCCGTCGGCGGTGGCGCAGTCGGCGGTGGCGTCTTCGGTGCCGGGATCGGTGGCGTTGCCACCGCGGACGAGGCCGGGGCAGTTGGCGTTTGCGCCGACGCGTCGCGCGATCCGTACGCATCCTCCGACGGAAGCCGTACTGTCGGAGCCTCCGCCGGCGGCCGCGGCTGCGGCGACGGCGCCGAGTGAGGCCGCTGCGCCGGCCGTGGAAGCACCTGCGGAACCGTTGGTGGCGGAGAAAGCGACGGCCCCGGTCCCGGTCAAGGCGGCGCCGACGGAGCCGAAGGCCGTTGTCGAGCTGTCGGCAACAACGACGGAGACGCCCCCGCCGCAGGTGCGCGAGTCGCCCCCGCCCCCTGCCGGCGCGACGGCAGCCGCGCCGGCCGTGGCCGAGGCGCAGAAGCCGGCCGCTCCGGAGCCTGCCCCTGCGGCGGAGGCAGAAGCCTCGCCCGAACCACCGCGACGGTCGTCGAAGGTGGACGACTTCGTGATCGAGATTCCCAAAGCCATCGGCCGAATCGAGATCAAGCCGAAAGAGATTCCGCCGCGGCGCGGCGGCAAGGGCAAGAAGGGCAAAGAGAAGTCGGCGACCGAGGAGGGCCGCGATCAGAAACCGGTGCGGACGCATCCCCAGGCCATTGGTCATCGCCTGGAGACGGCGACCATGCTGGGCGAGGCGGGTCGCAAGGCTCGGGAGGTGGCGTCGCGTGCGATCCGGGAGAAACAGCAGGACGCCACTGCCGACACTCAGCGTGGCCTGTCGGCGGATACAAACCGGCCGAAGGCGGGTCGCAGCGCCAGCGCCGGGCCCCGCCGCCGGCGTGGAATCGGCGACTCTCTGGAGATTGACCCGGAGGCGGAGGAGCGGAAGATTGCTCGCCCGTTGAAGAAGCCGTTGGCGAGCCGTCGCGACGAGGATCGTGTGGACCTGGACGGCGATGTGAACGTGAACGTGTTGAACACCGGCCACCTGCGGTTGGAGCGCGGGGAGTCAGTGCGTCGGCCGCTGGGCGAACGTCGTCGCCGTGTCCGAACCATGAGCAAGAAACGGGCGGACGAAGCCGCGGCGAAGGGGCAAGTTGTGGAGATCGAGGAGCCGATCACGGTGAAGTCGCTGTGTGCGGCAATCGGCGTGCAGAGCGGACCGATGATCGCACACCTGATGCGTCGCGGAATGATGATCACGGTGAACGAATCGCTGAGCCGGGATCTGGCGGAGGAAGTATCGCTGGAATTCGGCGTGGAACTGAAGGTGAAGGCTGCGGTGGACGTCGAGGAGGCGATCCAGGCGGAAGTGGACGCCATGGAAGGGCCGCAGGCGGAATCGCACGAAGTGCCGCGGGCGCCCGTGGTGACGTTCCTGGGCCACGTGGACCACGGCAAGACGAGCTTGATCGACCGGATCCGGTCCACCCGGGTGGTGGACGGCGAGTCGGGCGGCATCACGCAACACATCGGGGCGTACCACGTGAAGATCGGGGAACGTGGCGTGACGTTCCTGGACACGCCGGGTCACGAGGCGTTCACAGCCATGCGTTCGCGCGGCGCCAAGGTGACGGATATCGTGGTGCTGGTGGTGGCGGCCGACGACGGGATCATGCCGCAGACGGAAGAAGCGATCAACCACGCCCGCGCGGCCGGCGTGCCGATCGTCGTGGCGCTGAACAAGGTGGATCTGCCGAACGCGAACGTGCAGCGTGTGCTCGGGCAGTTGGCCGAGCGGGACCTGGTGCCGGAACAGTGGGGCGGCAAGACCATCGTGGTCGAGACGGTGGCGACGACGGGCCGAGGCATCGACACACTGCTGGAGTCGCTGCTCTTGGAAGCGGAGATGCTGGAGTTGAAAGCGGATCCGACACGTCCGGCGCGAGGCACGGTGATTGAGGCCCGGATGCGTGAAGGACTCGGGGCGGTGCTGAACCTGCTGGTGCAGGACGGGACGCTCCGGGTGGGCGACATTTTGCTGGGGGGGCTGGCAGTCGGTCGCGTGAGGGCGATGACGGACGACACGGGGCGCAGCATCCAGGAAGCGGGACCGAGCATGCCGGTGAGCGTGAGCGGCCTGTCGGTGCTGCCTGACGCGGGCGACCCGTTCTACGTGTTCAAGGACTTGCAGCGGGCGCGCGAGTTCGCCGAGCAGCGTCAGGTACGCGAGCGTCAGGCGGCTCTGGCGATGCGCAAGCACGTGACCCTGGAAGACCTCTTCCAGCAGATGGAGGCGCAGGACGTCCGCGAGCTTCGGGTAATCATCAAGGCGGACGTGCAGGGATCGGTTGAAGTGCTGAAGCAGTCGGTGGGCGAGTTCAAGCACCCGGAAGTGAAGGTGAAGGTGCTTCATGCCGCGGTGGGCGCGATCAACGAAAGCGACGTGTTGCTGGCCGACGCCAGTGACGCGGTGATCTTCGGGTTCCACGTGATCGTGGACAGCGCGGCCCGTTCGCTGGCCGAGCAAAAAGGGGTGGACATCCGGTTGTACAGCGTGATCTACCAGGTGCTGGACGATTTGAAGAAGGCCCTGGAAGGCATGCTGGCCCCGGAGACGCGTACTGACGTGGTAGGCCACCTGGTGGTACGTCAGACGTTCAAGGTATCTCGTCTGGGGACGATTGCCGGTTGCTATGTGACCGACGGGGTGATCCGACGGACAAACACGGTCCGAGTGAGTCGTCAGGGCGTGGTGGTACACGAGGGACAGTTGGAATCGCTGAAACGGTTCAAGGACGACGTGCGCGAGGTGACCGCCGGGATGGAATGCGGCCTCAAGCTTGTCGGGTTCGACGACGTGAAGGTCGATGACGTCATCGAGGCGATTCAGACGGTGGAGATCAAGCGGAAGCTGTAACGCGGCGGTGAGGGACGATGGTCGTCGGGGTGCTCGAGCTTCGCCTTCTGGTGCGCCAGTCGCAGTCGCTGAAGGACAAGCGTCGCATCGTGAAAAGCCTGAAGGATCGGATTTCCCACCGTTTTGCGGTCTCCATTGCCGAGGTCGCCTCGCTGGACGACTGGCAGCAGGCCGAGCTCGGGGCAGCCTTTGTAAGCAACGATCGGCGTCACGCCGAAGAGGTGCTGTCGAAGGTGGTAGAGTTTGTCCGCCGGTCGGTGACGGCCGAGCTGATAGATTTCTCGATCGAGACGTACTGAGGATCGTCGGAAAACGGGAATCGGCAGAGATGTCAACGCGTCGGACGTTGAAGGTGGCTCGTGTGATCAAGGAAGTCGTCAGCCGCGTGCTGATGTTCGAGTTAAGCGATCCGCGCATGGGGTTCGTGACGGTGACGGAAGTGGACGTGTCGGCGGACATGCACAATGCAACGGTGCGGATCAGCGTGATGGGCGACGAGAAGAAGGCGGAGTTGTGCCTTCGCGCGGTGGATCACGCGCGGTCGCTTCTTCAGCGCGAAGTGGCCTCGTCGCTGACGACCAAAACGGTGCCTCGCCTGTCGTTCCAGCTCGACGAATCGGTGAAGAAGAGCGTTGAGATTTCCAGGCTGATTCAGCAGGCGGTCAGCGAAGACCGTGCGCGGCAAAAGGAGACCGGCCGGTTGATCGAGCCGCAGGGTGATCCTGAGGAGCAGGCGGAATGAGTTCATTCAGCGAACGGTCCGCGGGGTTGCGGAAGGTGTATCGCGCTCTGCGCAAGGCGTATGGCAAGCAGGTGCCGGAACCGGCCGACGACATGGCCCATGAGCTGCTGCGGTTTATTCTCATGGAGGAGGCCGATGAGGCGTCGGTGGACAAGGCGATGAAGCGGATCTCACAGGACTTCGTGGATCTGAACGAAGTCCGGGTGAGTTTCCCCCGCGAGATCGCGGAGGTGATGCCCGAGGTGTCGAACGCGGAGCAGAAGGCGTCGCGGGTGACACGGCTGTTCAACAGCATCTTTCTGAGGCACAACACGATGACGTGGGACTTCCTGCGGACGATGGGCGTCCGGGAAGTGCGTCAGCTCTTTGAGAAGCTGGACGGCGGTGGCGAGGTGCTGGCGGCGGCGGCGGTGCTGCTGTCAGGCGGCCACGCGGTGCCGGCGGATGCAGACGTAGCGCGTACGCTGTCGCGTCTGGGGCTGACGGCCAAGGGGGAGGACACAGCGGGTCTTCAGGCGTTCCTGGAGCGTGCGGTAGCTCGCGACGAGGGATACGAGACCTGGGCGTTGCTGCACCGGTTGGGAGAGTCGGCGTGCCTGCCCGACAAGCCGCAGTGCGCGAAGTGCCCTGTCCGAACGATGTGTCCGACGGGAGCTGAGGCGCTGGCCGTGAAGAAGCCTGCGGGGCGTACGGACAAGAACGAGGCGGCCAGGCCGGCGGGGACGAAAAAGTCGCAAGGTGCAAAGAAGGCCGCGGCGAAGAAGTCGTCGTCCCGGGCGGCGTCGAGCAAGCGTGCCGCACCGTCGAAGCGGAAGAAGTGATGGAAGAGGCGTCGCCTGGATGTCCGCGCAAGGGCGCGGCGACGGCGGCGACAGAAGGAGAGTCATTCGATGGGACAGGTGCTGAAACTCGGGCTTCCCAAGGGAAGTCTTCAGGATTCGACGTTCGACATGATGCGTCGGGCGGGGTACGACATCTACGTGAGTTCGCGGAGTCTGAACCCGACGGTGGACGATCCGGAGCTGGAGATCATCCAGTTTCGCGCGCAGGAGATGAGCCGCTACGTGGAAGACGGCGTGCTGGACGCAGGACTGACGGGCAAGGACTGGATCCTGGAGAACGGCAGCGACGTGGTGGACGTGGCGGACTTCGTGTACGCGAAGGCCAAGCTGGTACCGGTGCGTTGGGTGCTGGCAGTGCCGCAGGAGTCGCCGGTGCAGCGGATCGAGGACCTCGAGGGCGGCATCATCGCGACCGAACTGGTAGGAATGACGCGGAAGTACTTCGCCGACCGCGGCGTGAACGTCAAGGTGGAGTTCTCCTGGGGCGCGACGGAGGCCAAGGCGCGCCTGCTGAACGGCATCGTGGACGTGACCGAGACGGGCGCGAGCCTGAAGGCCAACGGCCTGCGCGTGGTGGAGACGCTGCTGGAGAGCACAACACACTTCATCGCGAACAAGGCGAGTTGGCAGGACCCGTGGAAGCGTGAGAAGATCGAAAGCCTGTGCCTGCTGCTGCGAGGAGCGATGGCGGCCCGTGAGAAGGTCGGGCTGAAGATGAACGTTCCGCGCAGCAAGCTGGAGCAGGTGTGCCGCCTGTTGCCTAGCGAGAAGAGCCCGACGATCAATAACCTGCTGGACAGTGAGTGGGTGGCGGTCGAGGTGATCCTCCGCGAGGTGGAAGAGCGGGAGCTTGTGCCGCAATTGAAGAAAGCCGGGGCAACAGGCATCATCGTGTACCCGCTGAACAAGGTCATTCCCTGAGGCGCGTGCATGGTGCGCGAGGGGGCGTGCGAGGGTCGTGATCCGTGGGCAGCAGAAGGAACCATCCGTCACGCGTCATGGCCGTGGTCGCGGCACTGGCGGCCGTGTGGCTGGCCGGCATGACGGCGCAAGCGGCGTCGGCGCCCGCCTCGGAGTCTCCGGCGGCCGAGTCTTCTGATGCGCAGCCGGCGGCGCCGACGCCGGGCGCCGGGCAGACCGATGCCGATGCGCCCGCCGCCGAGAAGCCGTCGGAGCCGGCGGGCCCCCACCCCGACGTATCCGACGAGGACAAAGCCCGGGCCGTGTACCACTACGCCTTGGCGCGCGAACATATCGCCGCCGAGCGATTCGACGAGGCCATCCACGAACTCGAAGAGGCCGCGCGGCTGGATCCTGGCAGCGCACTGATCCTGCGTGAGCTGGCCGACGTATATCAGCAGAAGGGCAACGCCGCCAAATCGCAGGAGATTTACGGGCGCATCCTGGCCGCCAACCCGGACGATACCGAGGCGATCTACGGTCTGGGCAGGTATCACCTGAACCGGAACGATTTCGACAAGGCCGCCGACTGCTTCCGCCAAGTGGTCGAGAAATCGAAGGATGCAGCGTCGGACCGCTTCGTCGGCCTGTCGCTCTATTTGTTGGGCCGCATCCACGCGTCGCAGAAAAACATGGCCGAGGAGGCGGCCGCATACGACCGCCTCGCCCGCTGGCTGGACCAGTCGCCGGCGGCAATGCAGCGCGACGCCGAACTGTCGCGCATGGTCGATCCGCAGTTTCTGCACGTGCTGGTCGGTCGCACGGTGCAGCTCTACATGCGTGTGAAGGAACCGGCGAAGGCGGTTGCCCTGCTGAAGGAAGTGACCGGCGTGCTGGAGAAGCCTGGGCTTGGCCCGTCGGCGGTGCTGTGGCTGCTGAACAACCAACAGAACGATCTGGCCCTGGATCTGGCGATGGAGATTCAGCGGCGGCGCACGGACGACGAGTCCGCCTATCATCTGCTGGCCCGGGTGTTCGGCCAGTCGAACAACCACGAAGGGTTCATCCGGACGTTCCGCGAGTTGGCCGAGCGGCACCCGCATCTGAGCGTAATCCGGATGCTGCTGGGTCAGGAACTGCTGCGGACCGGCGACGTGGAGGCGGGTGTGGCGATGATCGAGGCGGTGCTCGATGGAACCGACCCGCGTCTGCCCGGCCACGTGGCCGACAGCTCGATGCCCGCAACGATTCAGGCACTGCTTGCCAAGGGTGACACGGCTGCAGCCCTGAAGTTGGCGCTGGCTGTGCAGCGGCGATGGCCGACGGACGCCGAGAGCTATGAGCTGCTGAAGCAAGCCTACGACAAGCATAGCGACGACGAGATGTTCCTGAAGAAGTTCCGCGAGTTCCACGAGGCACAGCCCGGGCTGTCTATCGTGACGCGGCTGCTCGGCGAGAAGCTGATCCAGATGGGTCGCGGCGATGAAGGCGCACAGCTGTTGGAGGAACTGGTTGCGTCATCCGATCCGGTCGTGGTCGGGGCGGCGCGCACGAACCTGTTGGCCTATTATCAGACCGGCCGGCAGCCGGCGCATGTGCTCAAGCTGTACGCACAGGCTGTGTCGGAGAAGAAAGACTGCGAGTCGCAATACTGGCGTTTGCGGTCGCGGCTGCTGCGGCTCCAATCGCGCGACGATGCACCGTCAGAGGAGTTTCAACGGTTGCGGCGCGAGGCCGCCGAGCAGGAGCAGCAAATCGAACAACTCGACGCGCTGGTACGGCAGCTTGCGGATTTCATCGACACGATTGAGGATCGCGGGGCTGTTCTGGCCGATCTGCGCACGCTGTTGGCCGACGAGTTGCGGTCGGGGCCTGGACCGGCGTTCGTGCTGGGCATGGTGGCCCAGATGGACGATCCGGCGGCGGCAGCCGAGGATTTCCGGACGGTCCTGGAAGTGAACCCTGGGTTCACTCGCGGATATGAGCGCCTGACGGCCGTGCTGATCCGCCTGGACCGGCTGATGGATGCACTGGACGTGTCGCGCGAGGCGGTGGAGCGGCTGGATAGTCTCGGGTGGAAGAGCGTGTTTTTCCGCCGCATGGCGCGGATCTACGAGATGGTGGATCGGGACGCCGACGCGATCATGACGTATCGCACGATTCTGAAGCTGAACCAGGGCGATAACGGGTCGCGGTACAATCTGTCGGGCGTTCTGGCCCGCATCGGTCGCACGGCAGAGGCCCGTGCGTTGATGGAGGAATCGATCGAAGCCGATCCCGCGTCGTCGCGGCCGTATGTGGAATTGGCGATGTTTCTTCGGGACCAGGGAGACGTGGACGGGGCCCTGTTGGCCTTGGATCGCGGCCTGGACCAAGTGACGGACGAGGATCAGTTGGGCCTCCTGCTGTACTACCGAGCGATGCTGCTGGAGGACCGCGGCGCGTCGGACGAGGCAATGGCCGTGATCGACCGCCTGGAGGCCATGGCTGCCTTCGAGCAAGACGCCCGGCAACTTCGGGCCGACGTGCTGATGTCGATGGAAAAGTACGACGAGGCTCGCAAGCTGATCGACGCGATGGTGGCCTCCAAGCCCGACGACAGCGAGGCGATGCAGTTGCTGGCCACGTGGCACGAGCGTCGAGGCGAGCCGGAGAAAGCCGAAGAGCTGATGCAGGCCATTCTGAAGAAGCACCCGCGCGACAGCGGAGTCAACAACAACCTCGGCTACATGTGGGCCGACCGGGGGGTGCGACTGGCCGAGAGTGAGCAGATGATCCGCCTGTCGCTCCAGGAGAATCCCGAATCGTCGGCCACGCTGGACAGCCTTGGCTGGGTGCTCTACAAACAGAACCGGCTGGACGAGGCGCTCGTGTACCTTCAGCGAAGCGTGCGCCTGAGCCCGCAGGCTAGTCCCGTGATCTGGGACCACCTGGGCGATGCGCTGGTGCGGCTGAACCGCCTGGATGAGGCGCGTGCGGCGTACCGGCGTGCGGCCGAGCTGCTTGAGCGGCGACACGTGCGTTTGCAGCGGGACGAGCAGTTGATCCGCGAGCTGGTGCCGCGGAAGCTGGAGGCGCTGGATCAGGGGAAACCTGTGCCGACGGCGCCTCTGGGCAGAGACCTATCCGAAAAGGACGGAGCCACAGGGCAATAGTAAGGGGACGACCTATGTCGGGACATTCTCATTGGGCGACCATCAAAAGGAAGAAGGCCGGCGTGGATGCCAAACGCGGGGCGGAGTTCAGCAAGGTGGCCAAGCTGATCACGGTGGCGGCGCGTCACGGCGGCGGGGATCCGTCGATGAACCTGAGCCTGCGGTACGCGATTGAAAAAGCCCGCTCGGTCAACATGCCTCGCGACAATATCGAACGGGCCATCAAGAAAGGCACCGGCGAATTGCAAGGGGCCGCCCTGGAAAGCCTGCGCTACGAGGCCTATGCGCCGGGTGGCGTTGCCATCCTGATCGACGCGCTGAGCGACAACCGCAACCGGACGGCCGGCGAAATCCGGTCGATTCTCGAGAAACACGGCGGCAGCCTGGCGGCGGTGAACTCCGTGGCGCGGCTGTTCGAGCGCAAGGGGACGATTACCGTGCCGGTGGCCGCCGTGAGCGAGGAGCGTATCATGGAGATCGCCCTGGAGCACGGGGCGGATGACGTCGTCAGCAAGGACGATGTGCACGAAATCACGTGCAGCCCGGAAGCATTCGAGGGACTGGTCAAGGCCCTGGAGACTGCCGGCATTCAGCCCCAGCGGGCGGCGGTCGAGCCGCTACCGAGCATCACGGTCCGGCTGGATGCGGACACTGCGGCGAAGGTGCTGAAGTTGATTGAGCTGCTCGATGACCATGACGACGTTTCCGAAGTGTATGCCAACTTTGACGTGAGCGACGAGGTGATGGCGCAGTTGCAGAAAGGGTAAGCCGCCCGCCCTGCCCTACCGCGCCGAGGAACTCTTTTTGTCCGCGTTTGCAGACGATGGGTGACACTATGGCGGATCCCGAAAAAGTCGTCAAATTGCTCAATAAGAAGGCGGTGCAGTCGGTGTTCCGCCGCATCACGCGGCGGCGCAGCGACGGCGGCTGCACACTGGCCGACTTCTTTCGGGCCTATGCCACGGGCGAGATGAGCCTTGCTCAGCGAGCGAAGTTCGCCATGCCGATGTGGATCACCGAATACATCCGCAAGCGCACGGGGGCGTCGCGTGACACGCTGCGCCGCCGCGTTTTCGGCCACGGGCCAACGGCCCGCGCCCTGGTCAACACGGTCCGCAGCGTGGGTCACTATGGTCTCACGGAGCCGCAGCAGTTCGTCGCGCCGCTCATGGTGGTCTGGAACTTCACACAGGCGTGCAACTTCCGATGCCAACATTGCTACCAGAATGCACATAGGGCCCTGGACGACGAGTTGACGCCCGAGGAGAAGATCGCCGTCGTGGATCGCCTGGCAGCCATGGACGTGTCGATGCTGGCGTTCTCGGGCGGCGAGCCGCTCATGGGCCGCCATTTCTGGGAAACCGCCCGGCACGCCGCGGACGTGGGATTCCACATGTCCGTGGCCACCAACGGATCGCTCTGCACGCCCGAGAACGTGCAACGGCTGGTGGATTGCGGTATCGGCTACACTGAGATTTCGCTCGATTCGATCGATCCGGCCAAGCACGACCACTTCCGCGGCGGCAAAGGTTATTGGGAGGCCGCGGTCCGTGGCATCGACAACTGTGTGGCCCACCCCCACATGAAGACGGGCGTGGCCACCACCGTGACGAAGCTGAATATCGACGAGCTGGAGCAGATCATCCAGTGGGCGATCGACCGCGGGGTTGATACGTTCTACGCCTTCAACTTCATTCCGACAGGCCGCGGCAAAGATATTGTCGATATGGATCTGTCGCCGAGCGAGCGCGAGCGGATGTTGGCGATTCTCCAGAAGACGCTGCTGGAGGACAAGATCGCCGTGATGAGTTCGGCGACGCAGTACGGCCGCGCGTGCATCGAGCTGGGCGACGCCGAGTCGCCCATCAACACGGGACATTACGGCTACTCGTCGGGCAAGAAAACGCGGATTCTGGCCAAGTACGTCGGCGGTTGCGGCGCGGGGCGATGCTACTGCGCGATCCAGCCCAACGGCAAGGTCACGCCCTGCGTGTTCATGCCCATCGAGATCGGCGACATCCGGCAGGACGACTTCGAGCAGATGTGGCTCAACGATCCGCTGCTGAAGGTGCTGCGCGACCGCGAGGACCGCACCGGCCACTGCAAGGTTTGCCAATACAAGCACTATTGCGGCGGCTGCCGGGCCCGTAGTTACGGCTACTTCGGCGATGTCCGCAAGAGCGACCCCGGCTGCAAGTTCAACGAGGCCGAGTGGCAGGAAGTGCTCGCGGCATCGGCTCGTGCGGCGGATCAGGCCGCGGGGCAGTAGCCACAGGCCCATCCGGCGCCGCCGGGCAGTTCGGCAGCTCTCCTCTGGACAGCGAACAAGCGAACATCCGTTGTGGGGACGACTCGCGAGCCGCCCCCCCTACCCTTTGGCGTGGTGGTTCAGGGCGGCCTGGGCGTACATAGCGGTCCCCTGCCACAGGACGTCCTCGTCGATGCGGAAGTGGGGATTGTGGTGGGCCGCGGTGATCCCCTTGGCGGGATTGCCAACGCCGAGAAAGATCATTGCGCCCGGCACGCGCTGGAGAACGTAGCAGAAGTCCTCGCCGCCAAACTTCTTCTCGACGGGCGTGAGGCGCCCCGGGCCGAAGAGTTGCTCCGCGGTCGCCTGCAAGTCGGCCGCCACGGCGGCATCGTTGACCACGGTGCCGTACCCGTGGGAAAACTGAAGGTCAATCGTGACACCGCAGGCGATTTCGATGCCGTTAACGATGTCGCGGATGAATTTGATGACGCGATTCCTCGTGCGTTCGCAATGGGTCCGCAGCGTGCCGGCCACCTCGACGGTATCGGGGATGACGTTATAGGCGTCGCCGCCGTGGATCATGCACATGCTGAGGACGCCGACATCGTGCGGTTTGATGCGGCGGCTCATGATGGTCTGAAGGCTGAGGATCAACTGGGCAGCCGCGACCACGGGGTCAATACACAATTCGGGAGTGGCGGCATGTCCGCCGCGACCGTTGATGCGCAGGGTGATGGCGTCAGCCTCGGCCATGACGGGCCCGGCCTGGATCCCCCAGAGGCCGGCCTCGTGAGCGGTGAAGACATGAATGGCCAGGGCTCGGTCCACGCCGTCGAGGACGCCTTCTTCGACCATGGCGGCCGCGCCGCCCGGGGGCTGCTCCTCGGACGGCTGGAACATGAGCCGCACCGACGCCTTCAACTCGCTGCGATGGCGTGCCAGAAGCCGCGCCGCCCCCAGCAACATGGCCACATGGGCGTCGTGGCCGCACAGGTGCGAGCAGCCGGGGATCTGCGACGTGAAACTTTCACCCGAGGCTTCCTGGACGGGCAGCGCGTCCATGTCGGCCCGAAGCAGGATGCGTCCGGCGGCGCCGGGCACGTCGAGGTCGCCGACCACGCCGGTCTTGCCGACGTTGCGTCGCACGGCAAACCCCAGCCGCTCGAGTTCATCGGCCACCACGCCCGCCGTCCGATGCTCCTGGAACCCCAGTTCGGGGTGCTGGTGCAGGTCGCGGCGCCAGGCGACGATCTGTTCCTGCAATGCGTACGCTTCCTGGGCTATGGATGCACTCACGTTCCGCCCTTTCTCCTGCCTCGCGCGAGCCACTCGGGATCGGCGAACCGGTCGCGTCGAATTCGCTCGGCGTCCCGTCGTTCCTCGTCCGACAGTTCGGACTGTTCGAAGACAACGTCCAGCGTTTCGGCGAACCGCTCGGCCAGGGGCCGCGCGAGTTCGTCGAACGTCACTGGGCGTCCGAGCAATTGGGCCAGTCCGAGGGTGGCTTCCTGCCGGTTGTCGTCGAGCATGATCGACCCGTGCTGGAGAACGCCTCCGTCGGCGCGTCGTTGAGCGCTGCCGGCCAGCTTGAGCGACCGCGCGATTATATCGGTGGAGCCGGCGCGGGCGAAGCAGAAAAACGGGCCCCGCTGGGCGCGCTCGCCGCGCTGCTCGCCGCGCACTTCCACCGTACCCCCCAGGTCGGCCACGGCCGCCACGATCGCGCGGTTGACCAGGTCGTAGAGCATCGGGCCGTCCAGCAGGTCTGCCGGCACGGCCACCGAGTAGGTGAGCTCCTGATCGTGGAGAATGGCGCCGCCGCCGGTAGCGCGGCGGACCACGGGCCAGCGGTCACGGACGTCGGGCGGTATCTCGTCGAGAGACTGGAAGTACCCCAGCGACAGGGTCGGCCGATTCCAGGCGTAAAGACGCAGAGCAGGCCGCCCCCCACGGGCCACCTGCTCGAGCAAGACCTGGTCCACCGCCATGTTCCAGTCGCCGGGCGAAGGTGGATGAATAATCAATCGCCACGGGCCGTTCACGGGGTCACCTTCGGCATCCGGTCCATCACTTGGCATCGTCCCACATGTAGCGCAGGTCGAGGTCCTTGGCGGCACGGACTTCGTCGGCACGGCTGACGGACGTCGCGTGCGGCGCGTTGTGGAGTTTGTCGGCGTCGGCCTTGGCCTCGGCGACAATGTCGGCCAGCACAGAGGCAAACCCATCGAGGGTCCGTCGCCGCTCGGTCTCCGTGGGCTCGATCATCATGGCCTCGTCCACGATCAGCGGGAAGTAGACCGTCGGCGGGTGGATGCCGTAATCGATGAGTCGTTTGGCCACGTCGAGCGTCCGAACGCCGTAAGCCTTCTTCAGCGGCGTGCCCGAGAGGACGAACTCGTGCATGCAGTCGCCGGCATAGGGAGTGGCGAATTCCTTGGGGCACTTGCTCTGGAGGTAGCGTGCATTGAGAACGGCATTCTCGGCGACCTCCCGGACGCCCTTGGCGCCAAGACGACGGAGATAGCAGTACGCCCTCAGGAGGACGCCCGTCTGGCCGAGGAAAGCACGCACGCGGCCGATGCTCTTGGGGCGTCCCGTATCCACCAGGTGGAACACGCCGGTCTCGCTGCGTTCGATCGTCGGCACGGGCAGGAACGGTACGAGGTCGGCCGCCACGGCGATCGGTCCGGCGCCGGGTCCGCCGCCGCCGTGAGGCGTCGATAGCGTCTTGTGCGTATTGATGTGCAGTGCATCGGCGCCCCAGTCGCCCGGGCGAGAGATACCAAGAATCGCATTGAGGTTGGCCCCGTCGATGTACAGCTTCGCGCCGACGCCGTGCAGAAGCTTTGCCACTTCGCCGACATCGGTCTCGAACAGGCCGAGGGTGTTCGGGCACGTCAGCATCATCCCGGCGACGGACGGGTCGAGCTTGCTTCGCAGGTCGTCCAGGTCGATGAGGCCGCGCTCATTCGAGCGAACCTGAACGATCTTGAATCCCGCGATGGCCGCACTGGCGGGATTGGTGCCGTGGGCGCTGTCGGGGACGAGGATCGTGGTCCGCCGCTCGCCGCGATCGCGGAACCAGGCAGCAAACATGAGCATGGCGGTCAGTTCGCCGTGGGCGCCGGCAGCCGGCTGGAGGCTCACGCCCGGCAATCCGGTGATCTCCTTGAGCATCTCCTGGAGCTGCCACAGGATCGCCAGCGTGCCCTGGCAGTCTTCGTCGAACTGGTACGGGTGAAGGCCGGTGAATTCGGGCATCGACGACAACTGTTCGTTGACCCGCGGGTTGTATTTCATCGTACACGACCCGAGGGGATAGAAGTTGGTGTCAACCGAGAAGTTTTCGCGGCTCAGCAACGTCAGGTGCCGCACGACGCTGCGCTCGGCCACCTCGGGCAATCGCGGCGGCTTGCGACGGAGCAGATTCTCCGGCAGGACCGGTCCGGTGTGGGGCACGTCCGAGGGGGGAAACTCCACGGCTCGCTGGCCGGGTTGCGACTTCTCGAAGATCAACGGTTCCGGCATGGCGGACTATTCCTTTCGGCCGCCTACTGGCTGACGGCGGCAATGAACGCATCGAGTTCGGCGCGGGTGCGTTTTTCGGTGACGGCCACGAGGAGTCGGTTGCTCATCTGCGGATAGAACCGTGCCAAGGGCACGCCGCCCAGGATGCCGCGCTTGGCGACGCGGGCCAACACGCGGTCGGCGTCCTGGTCGCATTCGAGGACAAACTCCTTGAAGAACGGGGCCGAGTAATGGATTCGGAAGCCCTTGATTTGCGAGAATTTCTCGGCCAGGTAATGCGCCTTGGCCGCACAGAGACCGGCCACCTCCTTCAGGCCGGCCGCGCCTACGAGCGACAGGTACAGCATCGCCCGGACGGTCATCAGGCCCTCATTCGTGCAGATGTTGCTGGTGGCCTTCTCGCGTCGGATGTGCTGTTCGCGCGTCTGAAGGGTCAGACAGAAGCACGGCTTGCCGTGGTGGTCCACCGTGCGTCCGACGAGCCGCCCGGGAATCTGACGCACGAACTTCTTGCGCGTGGCCAGGAACCCCAGGGACGGACCGCCCATATTCATCGGCAGCCCCAGCGACTGCCCCTCGCCGACGGCGATGTCGGCCTCGTACTCGCCCGGCGACGCCAGCAGCCCCAGGCTGATCGGATCCACGCTCGCGACCAGCAGCGCACCGACCGCGTGGGCCAGTTCGCTCAGTTTCTCCATCGGCTCGATCACACCGAAGAAGTTGGGCGTCTGGGTGATCACGCACGCCGTATCGTCGCCCAAAAGACCCGCGATGGTTTCCACGTCCGTCATTCCGTGTTTCCAGGGCACGGTCACGGGCTCCAGGTCCGTGTTGATCAGGTACGTCTTCAGACACGCCAACGACTCCGGGTGCAGCGTCTGGGAGACGATGATTTTGCGTCGCCGAGTAATGGCGGCGGCCATCAGGGCCGCCTCGGCCACGGCACTGGCGCCGTCGTACAGCGATGCGTTGGCCACTTCCATGCCCGTCAACTCGGCAATCATCGTCTGGTATTCCCAGAGGATCTGGAGTGTGCCCTGGCTGGCTTCGGCTTGGTATGGGGTGTAGCTCGTCAGGAACTCGCCGCGCGACGCTAATGCGTCAATCGCCGACGGAATGAAATGGTCGTAAATGCCGCCGCCCAGGAAACTCACCATGTCGCCGGCCGGACGATTCCGCTTGGCCAGGGCGCGCACGTGGCGGACCAACTCCATTTCGGTCTCGGCCGGAGGCAGTTTCAGGTCGCCCTTGAGCCGCAGCGCCTCGGGGATGCTGTGGAACAGTTCGCTGTGCCGGGTCAGGCCCAGTTCAGCGAGCATTTCTTTCTGTACGTCGGGAGGATTGCCCAGGTAAGCCACGACAGGATCCTTTCTGGATGCGTCAATGATCGGCAAGGGCCTTGTCGTACTCGGCGGCATCCATCAGATCGTCCAGCTCGGACGGATTTGACATGCGGACCTTGAGGAGCCACCCTGCCCCGAAGGCGTCGGACGAAATGATCGACACGTCGTCCAGCACGGCCTGGTTGACCTCGATCACTTCGCCGCTAACGGGCGAATTCAGCTCGCTGACCGCCTTGACGCTCTCGATTTCGCCGAACGACTGGCCCGCGCTGACGGTGTCGCCCACCGACGGCAGGTCGATATAGACCAGATCCGTGAGCTGCTCGGCGGCGTGCTGCGTGATGCCCACCACAGCCGTCGGCCCTTCCGCGCGGCACCACTCGTGCGATTCGGTGTACTTGCAGCCCTTCGGATTGCTCATGATGCGTCCCTTTCTATGCCCGTAGCAACAACTGCCCCAGCTCGACCACCGTGGCCTGCTCTCTGCGGCCGCGGATATCCACGGAGACGGTACGACCGGCTGTGGCCGACGACGCCTCCAGCATCGCCTGGGCGATCGGCGCCTCACGCAGCGGCGACCATGTCCCGCTGGTGACGCAACCCGCCTCTACGTCGCCATCATAAACTGGCATATTCTCACGTGCGATGCGTCGGCCTGTCAAGACAAGACCCATCCGCTTGCGGGAAATTCCCATGTCGTACCGCCGCTGCATCTCGTCCCGGCCTACGAACTGCTTATCCAGGTTGATCGAGTAGCCTAGGCCCAGTTCCCACGGGCTGGACGACTCGCGCAGCTCGTGTCCGTAGAGGGGCAGCGCGGCCTCGTTCCGCAGGGAATCCCGGGATCCGAGGCCGCACGCCGCCGCCCCCGCCTCACGCAACGCCGCCCACAGCGACGCAACTGCTTCGGGGGAACCGTAAATCTCGTACCCGTCGCCGCCCGTGTAACCGCTACGAGAACCGCACAGCACGTCGCCGTTCCGCGGCGCACTCCACAGATGATATCGGCGCCGCGTCTGGGCGTCGGCCTCGGGCCAGACACGATCCAGCAGGGCGGCCGATGCCGGGCCTTGAATCGCCATCATAGCCGTCTCGAACGTAATGTCCTGAAGCAGGTGGCCGTAGCCAAGACGTTCGATGTGGGCGACCACGCGCTCGCGGTTCGCGGCGTTGACGATCAGTTGCCAGGCATCGCGCCGCCGCGCCACCATCACATCGTCCAGGATGTTGCCCTGCGCATCGACGACGAAACTGTAGCGAATGGCCGACACCGTCATCGTGCCGGTTCGCCGGGTGAGCAGCCGCTCGACGGCCTCGTCGGCCCCGTGACCGCGAAGCAGCAGGCGACCCATGTGGGAGATGTCGAACAGCCCCGCGTGCCGCCGGACGGCCAAATGCTCGGCCACAATCCCCTCGAACTGGACCGGCATGCGCCAGCCGGCGAAATCCACCCACGTCGGCCCATCCTTGGCGGCCACATCGGCCAATGGCGTCGTTCTGGCAGTATCCTGCAGCATGTGTTCCTCCGCAAAAGGAGCCCAACCTGTAGTAGCACCCCCCTGCCAAAATTGTGACCGCCGTCACAATTTCAGTAGGAGGCCGCAGTATAGGGCCGACCCGACGCGGATGCAAGGCCAATTCCGACTGTTTTCGCAGGGATTCTTACCAGGTACTCCGGGCCGGGGTCACGGCAGCGCGCGGCCCAGAAAGCCTCTGATAGCTCGTATATCTGCCGACGTCAGGTTTCCCGAACCATCCACGTCCATGCGCAACGTCGTCGCGGTCAGTGCTGCGCCGGCCGCGCCGCGGGCCGCCAGCATGTCTGCGCTGGTCACCGCGCCCGAGCCGTCCACGTCGCCGGCCAAGCAGGCGAACCGCCGTGCCACGTCCCCGCCAAACGGCTGGCCGCGGGAGTCGCGGATCGTGTCCAGAACCGTCATCGTGTACCGGTCGGCGTCGGGAAGCGGTCCGTCAAACGTCACGGTCACCGTCCGATGGTCGGCCGAGAGTGCGGTCTCGACGATCCTGGCCGACAGGTCGCCGCCGGACTGCCCGACAAGCGAGAAACCCGACGGGGCGACCGTGGCCGGGTCGGCGGGCTTGCTGAGCGAGACCTCGACCTGCCTGACACCGGCAGCGGGACTGTAGACGAACTCCTCCGGGCAAGACACGCTGTGCGTCGTGGTTCCGTGGACGCTCGGGAGGGTCCACCCGATGACCTTCCCCGGGGCCGGCGTCTCGAACACGTAGATGTTGACGCCGATGGGGTTGAAGGCGTCCTCGAACGTGCCGCCCGGACCGGCGGTCCGTTGCCGCTGCTGATCATAGACGGTGATGGTCGTTCCCTCCGGGAGCCCGTCCACCGTGAACCGCACGGTCTGCGGCGTCCGTTCCAGGTTGACGGCGAACACGTAGAGATTCGCGCCATCGGTCGTCGCGCGGATGTCCACGCGACCCCCGGTCGTCACCTCGTGCGTCACGGCCACGGGCGACTCCTCGCCCAGGATCGCCTCGGTCAGGGCCGCGGTCTGATCCACAAAGCGGGTCATGGCAACGTAGTTCTCGGGCGGCACGGTGCCCTGGTACGGATACCAGTGGATGCCTTTGGCCTGGTGAACGATGGAAAGCCAGCAGACGAAGTCGATCTCGGCCGGCGTCGGCGTGCCGCCGCCGGAGCCCACCGTCACATCTGCAACGGCTACGTTGGGGATAACCGGCACGAGGCCCATGTTCCATCGGACGGCCTGGTCGGCCACCTGGGCATAGGCGGCGAAGTTGCCGCTGGAGGTGTTTTCGTTCTCGATGGGGTAGATGTCCCAGGAGTAGATGTCGGCGCACAGGTACGGCCAGATCATGTAGGTCAGTTCGCCGCGCAGCAGGCCGATCTGAAACGAGCTGCCCATTTCGAGCAGTTCGGTCATGCGTGAGGGGTTGTGCTGCTTGACAAGGTCCCACCAGAGCTTCTGCGACGCGCCGTCGTAGCCGAAATTGATGGGCTCCTCGCGCCACATCCACCAGGCCACACCCGGATGGTCGGCCAGTTCGGTAAGGTACTCCTCGACGGCCTCCGGGTTCCACGGAGGCAGGCCGTTACGGTCGAAACGGTAGTCGTGGGCCGGGCCGATCACGGTCATGCCGGCCGCGGCCGCGGCATCCAGATACCGTCGGTAGCCCGGAACGCCCGGGGGATCGCTGACCCATTCCATCCCATAGAGCATGTTGCAGTAGCGGTTGTCTCGCCAGAGGGGGATCCGGCTCCGCGATAGCCCGAACGACGTCACGGGAAAGATACGTTGCCCGTTGCGTACGATGGCGTTATCGGCGTCGATGGAGTACTGCGGATTACCGTCGAACGACTTGCGATAGCTGTACTGTGCGGCGGCCCGTTCCTGCCGCGAGGCATCCAACAGGCGAACGGTCAGGGTATAGTCGGCGGCGGGCAGGTCGCGCAGGTCCACTCGGAAGTCCGCGCGGCCGTTCAGGGGCCCGTCGCACGTGTACACCGTCCGGTTCAGTCCCAGCGTGCTTGTGAGCTTCGCCTCGACGACGTCCGAGGGCTGGTCGCCGGTCAGAATCGCCACGACAGGAGCGCCGACGCGCGGCACAAAGCATGGGTGGGCCAGTTGGACGGCCACATCGACCGTGCCGATGGGAGCGTCGTGGACGATCACGTCGTCGATGAAGAGCGATCCGCCGGTGGCGGGGGCGCTGGAGGCGGCCGAGAGCAGCCCCACGTTGATGCCGTCGGGCCGCGTCGGCAGCGACAATCCGGTCAGGGTGGCTTCGGGAGCGTCGTCGAGGTAGACCGTCAGCGAACCCGTGGGGTCGCCAACGCCGTAGCGGACCTCGATGCAGTACCATCGGTCGAGGACAAGGTCGGTGGCACCGGTCGCCGTGGCTGCGCCGACAATGGCATGCAACCGAAGGCTGCCGCCGACGTTGCGGATGCCTGCCTGGGCCAAGTGACCGGCGTAGCTGCCCGACGGCGGCGGGTTGAACGTGCCGAACGAGAGCAGCGAGATGGACTGGCCGCTCTGGACGGCGAAGTCGGGACCGAGGCGGACATAGGCCCGGAGGCACACCAGGTCGCCGATGGTTCGCGGGGCCGAGGTGAACTGCCCCCAGAGCAGGGCGCTGCGGCTCGAGACGGCCGTCTTGGGGATGGAGAACCGGGCCGAGTAGCGGCCGGAGCGGCGATGCTCGGTGCTGAGTTCGACGACGCCACCCTGGCCGGTGACGACGCGGCGGTACTTGCCGAGATCCCCCTCTTCCATGGTGAAAGAAAGTAACGTGTCGGGAGCCGGATAGGTGACGCTCGCGGCCGCGGCTCGGGAACCAGACCCTGCGACCGCGGCCAGCGCGGCCACAACGGCCACAACACCAACCGTCGGCCACGGTGTGCGGCGCGGGGTCATCAAACCTGTTTGCCGGAACAGACGCATGGGAGGACCTCCTGACCAGAGGCATGTTATGCCACAGCGTTGGCACCGTGCCCGGGCACGCATGGCCAACGGTCCCGCCGGCGGCGCGCGATAAAGGCATGGTGCATCATATGATAACTTAATGGCGGTGTCCGACAACGGCCACAAGGCAGGAGTACCGCAAATCGTGCCGCTTATACAGCGGGCAGAGCGGCCCGGACGTCGGCGATACCTTGTTGGGCACCGACCACAATGAGGGCGTCGCCGCCCTGGATGGTGTCGGCGGCCCGGGGACTGGTGTTGGGTTGTCCCCCACGGCGGATGCCGATGACCGTGACGCCGTAACGGTTGCGGAAGTTCAGTTCGGCCAGACTCCGGCCAACCCAATCGGACTCAGAAGGAATCAAAATCTCATCGGCGCCAAAATCGGCGGTCTGGTCCTGCGGGGACCCGAGTTCGCGTTGTCGCAGGTGGTCCACGGCGGCGGCCGCCTGCTCCGGCGAGCACAATAGCACCATCCGGTCGCCCGGGAACATGCGGAGATTGGGATCGGGGTTGAAATAGACCTTGCCGGCGCGGCTGATGGCCAGCACCGAGACCCCGAGTTCGCGGCGCAAGTCAAGCTCCAGCAGCTTCTTGCCGGAGAAGACCGACCCGGGTTGAAGCGTCACTTCCTGGAGCACGGCGGGCCAGTCCTTCAGGCCGGGCAGGGACTGCACGGCCCCGGCGACCGCCTCGGCGGCCTGCTCGGCGGCATCGTCGAACGGTTCGAGCACCAAGTGAGCCCCGAGACGACGGTAGTGGTCCGCCTGAGCAGGGTTGGCCGCCGTCAGTGCAAGCCGGCCGGTGTAGTGGATTTCCGAAAGCAGGTTGACCAGTGTGGTGTTGACCTGAAGGTCCCGTACGGTGCAGATAACCCACTTGGCCCGGTCCAGCGGCAACTGGGCCAGGATCTCCGGGTCGCCGACATCTCCATAGAGGACCGGGAGCCCCATGCGTCTGCCGCGGCTGAGGGCGTCGGGGTCGAAGTCCACTGCCAGAAGCTGCCACCCGTGCTCTTTCAGGCGAGCCGCAATCGCGCTGCCGTAGTTGCCCATGCCCATCATGATGATCTGGTGCCGGTCGGTCGGGGGCAAAGCGTTGGCCGTCGTCTCGCGATAGGGGTTCGACCGCTCGAACACGCTGAGCAGGTTCGCCAACCGGGCGTAGAGCGGGCCGCTGTAGAGGATCATGTAGGTGGAGGCGAAGATGGTCACCAGCCCCACGACGGTAATAAGACTCACGGCAGATTGGTCGATGTGGCCCAGACTGAGCCCGAGTGCGGCGAGAATGAGCGAGAATTCGCTGATCTGTGCCACGGCCAGCCCGGACATGAAACTGGTGCGTTTGCGATAGCCCATGATGCCCATGATGATCATGACGATCAGCGGATTGCCGACCAGGACAAACACCGAGAAGACCGACGCCTTGCCGGCCTCGGCGCTGAGGTCGGCCAGGTTGAGTTGGGCGCCGAGATGGATGAAGAAGAACAGCAGGAGAAAATCGCGGAGGACCACGAGCCGCGCGCCGATGGCGTCGCGCTGGGGCGACGAGGCCAGGGAAATGCCGGCCAGGAACGCGCCGACCTCTTTGCTGAAACCGAGCACTTCGGCCGCCGACGACAGGACCACCGCCCAGGCGATGGCAAACAGAACCAGCAGTTCGGGAGATCGGGCCATATAACGAAGCACGGACGGCAGAACCCACTTCATCGTGGCCACAACGACGGCAAGCATCATCAGCCCGCGAGCGAGGATCCACAGGGACTGGGCGAGAAACCCCTGCCCGTCCTGGCGGCCGCCGCCGAAAGCCGTCAGACCGATCAGCGCCAGGATCGCCACGATGTCCTGAACAATGAGAAATCCCACCGCGATGCGGCCGTGCAGCGAGTCGATCTCTTTCTTGTCCGACAGCAGCTTGACGATGATGATCGTGCTGGAGAAAGTCAGTGCGACCGCCACGTACACGGCTGTCACCAGCGGCATGCCAAACGCCAGGGCGATGAGAAACCCCACGAGCGACGTGAAGGCCACCTGCCCGAGCCCCGTGGCCAGAGCCACCGGGCCGACGGTCCGGATCATGGTCAAATCGAGCCGCAGGCCGACAACGAACAGTAGCAGCGAGATGCCGATACCGGCCAACAACTCAATCTCTTGAACATCGTGCACCAGCCCTATGCACGACGGACCGACCAGGATGCCGGCGAACAGGAACGAGATAATCAGCGGCTGACGAAGCTTCAGACCGATCGCCGCGACACCGGCAGCAACGCCGAGCACCCCGGCCATTCTTGCAAACGGAGTCCAATCGAAGTCGCCCATGATCAAGACGCTCCCCACAGCGTAACGTTGTAGCAGCAGCCGGCGCGGTCGCCGGCGCCGCCCGTGTTGCCGGTATCATACGGCGCAGTGCCAGCCTTGGAAACCCTGATGGTGCGGCGGCCGGGTCGGGCGGGCGCTGATTGCATCAACGAGGCGACAGGTCCACGGTCGCGCGGCAGCCTGCCTGGAGGCGGCCGCCGGGATTGGCCAGGCGAACCGTAAGGCGGTAGGTGTTGCTGGCAAAATCGCCCACGGGATCGATGCTCGTGACCGTGCCTTCGTGGGCCTCGGCGGAGTCGGCCAGCCGGACCGTCGCCTTGTGGCCCTCGGCATAGCGGCCGCGCGTATCCATGGGCAGATTGAGCACGACATCCAGCGGGTCGAGCTGAACCAGTTCGGCGACCTTTTCCAGCCGCTCGACGGCCTCGCCCACGTCCTTGTGCAGCCGCGTAACCACGCCGTCTGCGGGGGCGACGATTTCGCGTTGGGCGAGCCGCGCCTGGTCCCGCTGGTACTGAAGAGCGACGGCTTTCATGTTGGCTTCGGCGATCTGCACGTTGATGACGGCGATCTTGAGCTCCAGCTCGCGTTGCTCAAGCTCGGTGCCGGTAATGCCGCCCTTGTCGTGAAGCGTCCGAGCACGTTCGACCTCGACGGCCTTCTGCTTCTGTACGAGCTGCGCCGCCTCCAGGGCCTTGTCGGTTTCGGCCCGCAGGCGCGACAGCTCCAACTCCAGTTTCTCGACGGTGGAATCCAGTCGCATCAGCACCTGGCCTTTGACGACGGCCTGGCCTTCCTTGACGAGGATCTCCTCGACGAGGCCCTCGGTGCGGCTGGCGACGGTAATCTCCAGGCTAGGCCGCGTGAAACTGCGATAACTGTCGGCGGCAGCGGAATCGCCGGCAGTCTGGCCGACAGCAAGAGCGGCGCCAAGCACCGCGACGACGGTGACGGCGGCGACGCCGACGGCGAATGCGACCCTGTTCATAACTGGCCTCCCGGGGAACATGTCCACAGGACTGTATCGGCCGACGGCAGGCCCCGTCTTGACGGTACACGACGATCGCCGGCTTGACGCTCGGCCGTGGGCCCATGACAATAGCGGCGCCCTCGTGGCGGAGAATGGCAAACGTGAGCAAACGCAGAAAACGCATCCTCTGGGGTGTAGCCGCCGCCGTGGCGGCACTGGTGGCGGCTGCGCCATCGCTGCTGTCCACCTCCCTGGGCTGCCGCGCCGTTGAAGCCTATCTGAGGGCCAAGGTGCGGCGCCCCGTGACGGTCGAGCGAGTGAGCGTCGGATATTTCCACGGCACCCGCCTGGAAGGGCTGCGGATCCCCGAGCGGCCGGGGTTCGGCGAGCAGCCGTTCGTCCAGTTCGCAACACTGACCTGCAAGACGACGCTCCTGGAGGCCGTCTTCGGCGACCGCTCGATACGATCCGCATCGAAGGCCTGAACGTGTCTATCGTGCGGCTGGCCGACGGCCGGCTGTCGGTGGAGGATCTGGGACTGAAGGGCGACGATGACGTTGCCCCTCCCGCTACAAAGACCGCAGGACTGATTGGAGCGGCGGTCGCCTCGTCCGGTAATCCCGGCAAACCGAAGAGGCCGCCGCAGATCGCCATGCCCATCGTGGCCGACGGCGGACGGGTGCGCTACCGCGACGAACAGTTGCGGACGAACGTGCTGCTGGATGGCCTGCTGCTGGACATGCACTACGACCGGGGCAAGGTCCGGATCGTCCGCCTGGCGGGCACACTGAACGAAGGCCGGCTGGAACTGACGGCCTCGGCGGACCTGAGCGTACGTCCGCAGCCATTCGAAATCGCCGTAACGGTCTCGGGCTGCAAGGCATCGAGCGATCTCTCGGCCCTTGGCCTTCAGGCGCCGCTGCTCTACAATCCCTTTGGCCGCACGAGCGGCACCGTGGGTCTCGATCTGCGACTGACGGGCCTGGGCTTCGAGAAGGCCGACCTGGCGGCCCACCTCAAGGGCCACAGTCTGCTGGAGGTGCGCGATCTGCGGCTGGAAGGGTCGCAGATGCTGGCGGCTGTGCTTGAGCCGTTGAAACTCGGCAACGCCCTGACGTTCGATCTGCTGTGCGCTCGGAGCGTGATTGCCGACGGCCGCGTGACCAGCGTGCCGCCCGACGGCGACATCCGGGCCGAGCACGGCGAGGACGTGTGGCTCACGATGACGGGCTGGACCGCCGTGGACGGACGGATGGACTACCGGGTGTCGTTCGGCGGCAAGAAGGTCGAAGCGTCGGGCATCGGAGCCCTGGCCCGGCAGTGGGTGGAGCCGCGACTGACGGGCACGCTCTCGCAGCCGCAGGTCGGCGTGGGCCTGCCCGGATCGCAGGAAAGCCTCAACCTGGATGACCTGAAAAAGCTGAAAAACTTGAAGGACTGGAAGAAACTCAAGGACCTGTTCTGACGCCGCCGCGAAAACCACAGGGGACGGCTCCGTAATCCGGCGTTCATGGCCGCAAGCGACTATGCCACCCCATGCCTGCTCCGTTCGGCTCTTTGCACATCTCATCGGCAGGCGGCCAGGATGTCGGCGCCGCCGGCGGCAAGCACCTCGTCGCCGAGGCGTCGGGCCAGGTCGAGCATCCGGTCGGCCGGGCCGCGAGCTTCGCGCCGAATGAGATGCGAACCGTCGCACGAGGCCACCAGCCCCGTCAGGACCAGCGTGTCGTCACCGTCGAGACGCCCCCAGGCCGCAACGGGCGCATGGCACCCTCCGCCGAGATGTCGCAGGAACTCCCGCTCGGCCGTTACGGCGATTCGCGAGGGGCGGTGATCCAGAGCTGCCAGGAGATCGGCCAAATCCACATCCTGCCGACGAATCTGGAGGCCGAGGGCCCCCTGCCCTGGAGCCGGCAACATACGGTCCGGACCCAGGATTTCCATGGCCGGCGTCAGCAACCCCAGCCGCACGAGCCCTGCCCGCGCGAGCACGACGGCATCGTACAGGCCGTCACGCACCTTCTCCAGCCGCGTGTCCACGTTGCCGCGAATGTCGGCCAGGTCCAGGTCGCCGCGCAGGGCGGCCACTTGTGCCTTGCGGCGCGGGCTGCTGGTGCCGACTCTCGCCCCCGGCGGCAACTCGGCCAGAGTCCGTCCGTCGCGCGTGGCCAGGACATCGCGGGAATCCTCGCGCTGCGGCACGGCGTCCGCCAGGCACAGGCCCTCGCTCGGCTGCGTCGGCATGTCCTTGAGGCTATGGACGGCCAGGTCGATGCGGCCATCGAGGAGTGCCAGTTCCAGTTCGCGTGTGAAGACGCCCGTGCCGCCCATGGCGCGGATGCCGGTGGCCGTGTCGCGGTCGCCGCGCGTGCGAATCGTCTCGATGCGGCACCGGACGTGCGGATGGGCGCAGAGCAGGGAGTGCTGGACCGCCAGCGCCTGGGCCATGGCCAGATCGCTGCCTCGCGTGCCGATGACGATGTCCCGCTGCGTCCGACCGCTCACAGGTTCCTCGCTCGTCCGCCCCGGCGACCATAGTGTGGGTCCCCGGACCCACACGGATGCGGGGCGCCACGGCGTGTTTGCGACAGTATAGACCGGCCGAATCGGTTTGACAACGTCCGCATGCGTTCCTAGACTCGCCGCCGCAGGGGCCGGACGCCGGAACCGGGGCGACGAGAATCCGTGCAACGGCCGCTGTGGGGCGATGACAACGCCTGAATTTCCGGGTACACTGTGGCGGCGCAGGTAGTGATTGGACAATCATCGAAGGAGGAGGACGCCATGGCAGCGCTCGCCCAGTGTTCTTGCACACGGATCCTCGAAAGCATCGACCCGATCACGATCATCCTGCTGTTACAGGTGCTCGGGCTCATCTACGTGGCGTTCGCCTTCCGGCGCATCGCCCGGAACCAGACGGAGTTGGCGCAGTATCTGAAGGACAGATTGGACAAACAGAAATGACCATCAACCGGGTGTCGCGCGTGCCGCCTGCGTATGCAGTCACACGGACGACGCCCCGGGCAGCCAGGAAGGATGGCAAGCCATGTTGGATCTCAACGTGATCCGCAGTAACCCTGAGCAGGTGGCCGCGGGCTTGGGGCGTCGCGGCGGCGGGTACAGCATCGATGCGATTCTGACGATTGACGAGAAGCGTCGCGCGCTGATCACCGAGAGCGACGAGCTGCGCAACCGGCGCAACGTCGTCTCGAAGGAAGTCGGGAGGCTGAAGGCCGCAGGCGGCGACGCCACGGCACAAATGGCCGAGAGCAAGGCCATCGGCGAACGGATCAAGCAGATCGAGGGCGAGCTGCGCGACCTGGACGAGTCGCTGCGGCAAGCGCTGCTGATGCTGCCGAACGTGCCGGCCGAGGACGTGCCCGACGGCGCGGGGGCCGAGGACAACCGGATTGTCAAGACCGTCGGCGAAAAGCCGCGGTTCGATTTCCAGCCGCTGCCGCACTGGGAGCTCGGCGAGAAACTGGGCGTGTTGGACATGGCTCGCGCGGCGAAGATTGCCGGCAGCGGATTTCCGCTGTTCGTGGGCCAGGGGGCACGTCTGGTGCGCGCGCTGCTGACATGGATGCTCGACGTGCAGACCGGACAAAACGGATATACGGAGGTCTGGCCTCCCGCCCTGGTGAATGCCAAGACGATGACCGGGACGGGCCAGTTGCCGAAGTTCGAGGAGGAGTTGTATCGACTGCGCGACGACGAGCTGTACCTGATTCCGACGGCCGAGGTGCCGGTGACGAACCTCTATCAGGACGAAATCCTGGCCGAGGCGGATCTGCCGATGCTGCGGACGGCGTACACGCCGTGCTTCCGTCGCGAGGCCGGCGCCGCCGGTCGCGACACGCGCGGCATGATCCGCGTGCACCAGTTCGACAAGGTCGAGATGGTCAAGTTCACCACGCCCGAGACGAGCCCGGCCGAGCACGAGTCGCTGACGGCCAACGCCGAAGGGCTGATCGAGCAACTCGGCCTGCCCTACCGCCGCGTGCTGCTGTGCGCCGGCGACATGGGCTTCTCGGCCCGCAAATGCTTCGACCTGGAGGTCTATGCCGCCGGGTGCGATCGCTGGTTGGAGGTGTCGAGTTGCTCGAACTTCGGCGATTTCCAGGCCCGCCGGGCCAACATCCGTTACCGTGATGCCAAAGGCAAGGTCCGCTTCGTTCACACCCTGAACGGCAGCGGACTGGCGCTGCCGCGCATCTTCATCGCCATCCTGGAGAACTTCCAGCAGGCCGATGGCCGCGTGCGCGTGCCCGAGGTGCTGCGACCCTACATGAGCGGCACGGAATTCATCGGGTGAGAAGTCCCGGGAGTCATAGCCATTCGCTGAGGCCGTAGAGAGTAATCGCCAGCAGGATCATGAACCCTGTGACGCTGACAAAGAAATGGAGAACCCCCCAGGCGATGTCTCGCGGCTTGTCATATTGGGTGGTCTTATAGACGATGCCCACGACAATCGCCAGAGGATAGTAGTACCACAAGGGGTTCGAGGCTGCAAAGATCTTCGCGAGCAGGTCGATCATGCCGGGCCCTCCTTGCGTGTCGTGGGCCGCTCGATGTTGTTGGCCACCATGTACGAGTCCAGAATCACCAGCAGATTCAGCAGTCCCGCCACCAGGGTATAGAGAACGCCCATCTCGAAGGCCACCTTGACGTGGTTCGGCGGTCCATACCGAGCGACCATCTTGTCGCTGATGTGGTCGGCGGCATAGGCCAACGGTCCGGTCAGCACCTGGGCATAGAAGAGCAGGTCGCCGTTGTTTACGATGCGCCACTGACCGAGGCCCCAGCCGGTCACGAACAGGCCAACCACGCAGGTGAAGAAGACCACGGCTTTGATGCGGCGGTTCAGGTACCAGTGTCCCAGCCCCGGCAGGACCAGGGCGAGCACGACGGCGGCGACCCACGATTTACGGTGTGCGGCCTTCTGGCTCATGGCTTGGGGGAATCTCCTTGATCGGCGGACGGTACGATGGCTCCACCGGCGGCCTCCTCGCCGGCCCTTAGTCGCGAGGCGTCCAGCACAATCGGTGCAACGAATCGTTTGACGAACCCCGAGCTGGACGCGCCCAGGTGGTCGCCCATGTGGCCGAAGACCACGTGCGTCGCCTTCCATGACACCTCGACCAGTTTCTCCTGGTACAGTGCCCGGACCTCCTGCGATGCGCCCGGCGGAAGGCTGAATCCGTAGAGCCCGGCGGCCACGCCCGATCCGCGGTCCACCGTGCCGGCCAGCCCGACGCCGACGCCCAGAACGCCCACGTCGGCGACACTTGAGAAGTTGGTGATTTCGTTGCGCACGTGTTTCATGGCAGGAGCCAGGTTGTAGGTATTCGAGAGACTCGACGCCATCAGCACCAGGCCGTCCACCTTGACGCCGGCCGGCAACTGCTCCGTAGCGAAGACCACGATCCCCGTCCCGGCGCTGATACCAATCAGGTGGACGGGTTTGTCGGGGTGCTCGGCGATGTAGCGAGCGATGCGCTCGCTCGATTGCCGCGCGACGCTGCGATTGCGATCCAGGTTCGTCTGGTCCTCCAGCACGTTGTGCCCAGCGGTCCAGTCCACGATCTCGATGGCGTGGTCCACGCCGCCCTCGTGCAGGCCGCGACGAATCTGGATCGGAGCTCGCGTGATGCCCCCTGCCCCGTCGAACACCAGGATCAGTCCGTTGCGGTACCGTTCAGGGGCTGTGTAGTTCGGCTCCGCACAGCCGGCGAGGCCCAGGCAGGTCACCGTAAGCACCGCGACACACGTCCACGCACGCCTCGTCATGGACTCCCTCCTTCAGGCGTCGCGCCGCCAGTCGCGACGTTCGTCGCGCCGTCGTTCGAGGCCGCAGGCGCGGCCCCATCGTGTTTCTCGCCGCCTGGCACGATCGGCCGGAAGGCTTCGTGCGCCTGACCGGTGCGCATGATCGGCGCCAGGAACTCGCGGGCAAAACTCGACGTGGACCAGCCCATGTGGCCGCCCAAGTGCCCTTTCTTGAGGAACTCGCCGCCCCAGGCCGCTTGACGTACCTTGGCGTATTGGGCCCGGTCGGCATCGGACAAATGTTCGGGGATCTTAAACCCCATCAGCCCCGCGCCGACGGTGTGTTTGCCGTCCATCGTCGTGAACACCGACGTGCCCAGCCCCATGAGCGGCACGTCTCCGGGCGAATGCGTGACGTAGCAACAGTGGCGCACGTGCCGCAGTGCCGGCGCCAGGTTGTACTCCGGCGAAAGGGCCGGGGCGAGCAGAAAGGCGTTGTCCACCTGGAATCCCTCGGGCATCTGTTCCAGAGCAAAGACGACCATACCCCCGCCGCCGCTGTGGCCCACAAGATGAATGGGACGATCCGGATAGAACTTGCGGTAGTTGGTCACAAGCCGGACCATCTCGGCGGCGCGCCGCATGTTGCCGTCGTGGTCCCAGAGGTCGGCGACGAACATCCCGGCCGGCCCATGGCCCCAGTGAAAGATGTATATGGCCGCCTTCACCCCGCCTTCGTCCAGCCCCGTGCGGAGCCACCGCGGACCGACGTTGTAGCCGCCGACGCCGTCGAGACTCACCACGAGGCCCTTATCGAGCCGCTCGGGACTCAGATAATCGACCTTCTTGGCGCAGCCGGCGCAGAGCATCAGAGAGAGACTGAACGCCATTGCCAGGATGCCGTAAGTCACGTTCAAAGCCGGTTTCCTCGCCGCACGGCCGAGCGTGCCGCCGACAGACCGCGGCAACACGCGAGCAAACGCCCGGCAGTATAGTCCGCCGGCCCATCCGGGGCAACCGGATTGTGACGTCGCCGGCGGCATCAGACCTGGTCGCGGACCTTCAGGAACTCGTCGATCATGGCCATGAAGTTGTCGTACGGCGTGCCGACGGCCACGCTGTGGCTCGTGCCGAAAATGAAACCGCTGCCCGGCGCGCCGACGCGCACCGCCCGGCGTACGGCAGTCCGGACCTCGTCGGTCGTGCCGCTCTGGAGCACCTCCAACGGCATGCCGCCCCAGAGGCAGAGCCGGTCGCCGTGGCTCGCCTTGAGCTGGTCGAGATGCACCCCCGCCGTGGCCTGGAGGCTCTGGTAGCAATCGAATCCGGCGGCGACGAAGTCGTCCAGCAGAGGCAGATTGTTGCCGCAGGCGTGCTTCAGGACGAACTGCCCACGGGCGTGCAGACATTCGGTCCGTTCCTTGTACGCCGGGAAGCAGAACTCGTGCCACATGGCCGGTGAGATCATCGGTCCGGCCTTGTAGGCAAAGTCGGCCCCCCAGAGGGTGCCGTCCTGCCCGTCGCGGACCGCCCAGGCGTCGGCGGCGTTGGCGTCGCGCGTGGCGCGGGCGATGGCCGCGCGGACCACGTCCGGCTGGTCGATGAACATCATCAGGCCGCGCTCCATGCCGCCGACGAGCGTCCATCCGGCTTCCCCGCCGCTCGGCCCACAAAGAAACCGCTGGCCGCGAAACTCTTCGATCAGGGCGTCCACGACCTCGTACACGCTGTCGTCCGGACGAGTTGGCGGCGGCGCGTCGTCGAACTGGGCCGCCGTGAACACCGCGTTACGAGCCACGGGATCGTCCACGCATGTGATGTCGTTGGTCGTGGGCGAATACTTGTACACGCGGCCCTGGCGGTCCTGCCAGGTATCGGGTGCAATCTTTTGGGGCGGGTCGGGCTCATAGTCCCGCGGCGGCAGAAGCCCTCCGGCCATGGCCGCCACGTTCAGGATGTCGAAACAGTCCATGCGGCGGTAGAATTCGATGAAGTCCTCGCGCCAGCTCTGGGCCACTTCGTCGCGACGGCCTTCCCAAAGGGCAAGGGTCGTTCCGGCCTTGTTCCGCAGCAATGTTTCGTGCCCCAGCACGGCGGCCACCGTGTCGTAGTCCACGGCAAATTCACCGTAGGGAATACGGTCCACCGGCTCGTGCCTCAGGGCGGCGATGATACGTTGGCGACTGTTCACGAAGTGTTCCTTGCTTTGCATGCGCGAGAGCCGGCTGCCGCAGGGCGCGGCCGCAACGGCGCGGACATTGTACAGCTGCCGCCGCACCGCGGACAAGCGGCTCTCCCAAGGAATGACGAGGCCACCTGACAGATACGCAGCACACAGCCGTAGTCAACACAAGATGATATTATTCGCAATATCCAATGGCATGGCGTATTTTCAAATACACCGCTTCCTTTGTCCTGCCACGGCAAAAAGTGTGCCCTGCGTTTGACAAATACAGACGCGAACGACCTTTCCCATTGACTGGAGCGAAAGCCGTGTTATGCTTAGACTGGTGTCATGTCCGCGCCTTCGGCGCGCAAGGTGTGCGGCAACGAGAGAGACGTAGCGATGCAGCCAGGAAGTTCAACGTGGCTCATGTCCTGACCGAACGGATACCGGTAGCTGTCCGTTTCGGTCATCTTTCTTTAGGGACCCTCGCGGTCCGAGTGCAAGGGAGGACTTGGTATGGCGCGCGGTAAGGTCAAGTGGTTCAACGATCAGAAGGGCTTCGGTTTTATTGAGTCGCCGGAATTGGGCAGCGACGTGTTTGTCCACTACTCCGGCATCAACGCAGAAGGATTCAGGACCCTGGCCGAGGGCGATGAGGTGGAGTTCGAACTCACCCAGGGCCCCAAGGGCCCCAAGGCAGAGAACGTCACGCGAATCGTAATGTAGCCGGCCGGCCACGGATGAGCCACCCAAATCCAGAGACCCCGCTCGACAGCCGTCGGGCGGGGTTCTGTGTTAACCGACTGCCGCCCCACGGCCGCCACCTCACGCGAGGCGCTGAACCGCCAGAACGGTGACGTCGTCCTCAAGTCGGCGGCACTGACAATGCCCCATGAGTTCGTTGTGCAGTGTCTGGGTGACGGTCTCGGCCGCCCCAAGACCATCCCGCGCAAGAAGCTCCTTCAGTCGGTCCAGGCCGAACTGGTTGCCGTCGGTGTCAACCGCCTCGACAACGCCGTCCGTGTAGAGCAGCAGCAGGTCTCTCGGCCCGAGGTCCGTCTTGACGTCGTGGTAGGCCGCCTCGCCCTCAATGCCCAGGGGAATGCCGCCGCGGGCGCCGAGTTCTTCGATGTGCCCGGCTCGGCGCCGGACCAGGCCCTGCGGATGACCGGCCACGGCTTGCATTTGGGCGGCGGGGATGCTACAAGGGGCCGCCGCAGTCGCCGATTTCCGGTGGCCGGCCGCTGGACACATGACGAGGAGATCGACTCATGGCCGCACGAGGTACACTACGGGTGGCGACGGTGCAATTTGCCGTGACGGCCGATCCGCGCCATAATGGCCGCATCATCCGGCGCTTCATGGCCCGCGCCAAGGCGGCCCGCGCCGACGTCGTGCATTTCAGCGAATGCGCCCTCAGCGGCTACGCCGGGAGCGAGTTCACGACGTGGGACGGCTACCCGTGGGAAACGCTGCGGCAGGAGACCGAGCGCGTCATGGCCGAGGCGCGACGCCTGAAGCTCTGGACGATCCTCGGCAGCACCCATCCGCTGACGCCCCCGAACAAACCGCACAACTCACTCTATGTAATCGATTCGCGCGGACGCATCGTGGACCGGTACGACAAACGGTTCCTGACCGTCGGCGACCTCGACTACTACTCGGCCGGCAACCACTGGACCACGTGGACCCTCAACGGCGTCAAGTGCGCCGCGTTGATCTGCTTCGACGTGCGATTCCCGGAGGTGTACCGTGAGATCAAGAAGCTCGGCGTCGAGATGGTGTTCCAGTCGTTCTACAACGCGCGCGTCACCAAGCGCGGGCCGCACATCCACACGTACATCATGCGACAGACCGCTCAGGCTCAGTGCGGCATCAACTACCTGTGGATGAGCGCGAACAACTCGTCGGCGTGGTACAGCTCGTGGCCGAGCGTGTTCATCCGGCCCGACGGGTTCATCGCCGGACAGCTCCCGATGAACCGTGCCGGCATGATGGTCAACGTGGTGGACACCCACAAGACCTTCTACGACGCCTCGGGCCGCTTCCGCGCCGCCGCCATGCGCGGCCAACTGCACAGCGGCACACAGCCCCGCCGCGACCCGCGCAGCCGCAACCGAACATCCCTCTAGTGCGTCGAAGTCACTGGCCATTTCGTGGGGCCGCACGTGGAAACGACGGCGCATCGACGTCCACGTGCGCGTCCACTGGCGGCTCGCGGTAGGCGAATGCCGACGACGGCAGTTCCTTGGTCAGCGTGATGTCCTTGAGGTCCAGCGTCACGACCGTCTCGTTGCGGACGGGATCCAGCAACAGAAAACGAAAGACCAGTGTGCCGGGAACGCGGACCCCCTCCACCTCGCGATAGTTCGACAGCGTGCTGACCACAATCGGTTCGCCCGAGGGGTCCAGCAGACGTACGCTCACCGGATCGTGCTTATACCGGTCCAGATGAATCTCCTGAACCACGCACATCGAAGCGAAGCCGCCGTGGGCATCCGACGGCAGAGGCGACTCCGCCACCACCTGGATTACGTCCGTGTCCGGGTCGCGTCGGAACATCGCGCGGCCGTCGGTCGGCACGGCGAACATGCCGAGCGTTTCCAGCAGCCGGTCCGGCCGCAGGAGCAACCGTTCCTGCCCCGGGCCGCCATGGCGGCCTTTCCACTCGGTCGAGGTCTTCGGCTTGACCCAGAACCAGTACTGCTGGTCGTTGGAATGCAGACCGAACACCGCGCCGACAAACGGGGCCTTGCCCTGGAGCAGCAGGTTGCGCGGCTTGTCGAAGATGAAATGTCCGTCGGCCGCGTACGATTCGCGCCCCGTCACCGATGTGCCGGCGTCGTCGAATTTCGGCATGTCCACGACGATGTGACATCGCGACCAGAGTCGCTGAATGCTTTCCGCCCGGGCGTTGTAGCTCGAGAGCACCGCATGGCGAGACAGGAATTGTTGCGGCTGCACGGGAGGTTTGCAGCCCGCCGACGCCGCCGCGACGCAACCCGCCACCAAGGCCGCCGCGACGAAACGCCGCCACGTCCGTCGATCACGATGCCTGCTCACCACCGGACGGTTCCTCCTGGGCTCCTTCGGCGCCGCCGTCGATCAGGTCGAGCAACGTGCCGATCTCCTGGCTGACGGCGATCACCGCCTCGTCGCTGAGGCGACGGTCCATCAGCTCGTGGACCTCGCGCGAGCGGGACTTGCGGACCAGCATATAACTGCGATTGCCG
The DNA here is from genome assembly GCA_964500225.1 of uncultured Anaerolineaceae bacterium. Taxonomy (GTDB): domain Bacteria; phylum Planctomycetota; class Phycisphaerae; order FEN-1346; family JAACEH01; genus JAAYDY01. Next base: position 85,476 of record CAZCOA010000002.1, read on the forward strand.
CGGCGGCGCGTCCCCTCCATCTTCAGGCGACGCTTGCGGATCAACATCAGCCCGATCACGTAGCGAAAATCCAGCCGCGATTCGTCCTCGGTGTCGGCGAGCCGGAAGAACACCTCCAGCAGCCGATCGTCATCGATCACGATGCGTTTTTTCTTTGGCTGCTCGGGTTCCGGCAGCCGTGTTCGCCAGAACGCCAGCCGCTCGATCCGTTCGCCGGGCCAGTGGTCCATGCAGAAGTCCAACCGCGACAGCCCGTGCGGATGCTCCGGCGAAGGTTCGACTTCGTACAGTGCAGAGATAAACTCCTCCCGCGGTTGAAACTCGCGGCCGCAGTGCTTGCACACGCGGCGGCCCGATTCGATGGGGTAATCCTGTGTCATGATTCCTCTGACTGCCTGATTGCGAAAACGTGCTCGGCGAAGTTCAGCGAGCGCGGAAAAACCGTGTCGTGGTGCCGTTCGGTCCTATTCGCACCGTTACTTTCCCGGCACATTTCGGGCACCAGCCCACGTATGCCGTTCCGCCTGCGTTGCGGTACACCCGGGCGTACACGTTGCAGCACTCGAAATGAACGCTGATCCACGGCCGCCCCCGACCGCGGTCCTGCGCCGTGGCATCCTGTGCGGGCCGGCCGCCCAGCATCCGCGCCGCCTCGTCGCTCAGATCGAGAATGTCCTCGTCGTCTCCCGACATCGCTCGTGGCATCCGGCACCACAATCCCCTAACCTCGCCGCGCCCGGATTGCTTCCAAGCACTCCTGCTTCAGCTCGGCCACCGTATCCTGCCGCTCGTCCAGTTCCTTCATAATGTCGGCCGCCAGACGCTGGTCCTTGATACCGGCAAGGTTCACCTCGACATTGACACGGCTTGCGGCGAAGGCGGCCTCGGCCAAAATGGCCGCCACCGCCACGTCGCTCAGCAGGTTCGCATTGGCAAGGTTGGCCAGTTCGACCGCTGCCTCGAGCGTCCGCTCGGCCAGACGTGTAGCCGCCAACGGCACCTGCATCGATTCCGTCAGGGTTTGCTGGATCGCCGCGGTCCGTGCCGCTTTCTCGGCATCGGTTCCTTTCGGCAGCCGGTAGGCCTCCATCACGGCGCCGTAGGCGGCGATATCCTTGTGCATCAGGTCCACAAACGCCGCCCGCGCCTCCGCCAACGCCGAAAGGTCCGCACGGATGCGAGGCTCGACGTCCTGATACTTCTCGCGCCCCGCCGTGAAGTTTGCCGCCATCGACGCCATGGTCGTCGCCAGCGCGCCGACGAGGGCCGCCACGCTGCCGCCGCCCGGCGTCGGCTTGTCCGCCGCCGCGTCGTCCAGGTACTCCCTCAACGGACGATCCAGGTAGCTGTTCACGGCCATCTCCTTGCGATTCACTGCGGCGGCAGATGCTCCCGCTGCGCCGGCGCCTCGGCCGCTGCCGGCCCGCGCATCACTTTCAGCACCTCGGCATCGTACGGCTGGCGCAGCGACTGGACGTCCACCTGGTCCGGCTGCGGCGTCGTCACGCAGATGACCGCGTGCCCGATATACTTGTTGACCGCCCGATGCACATCCTCGGCCGTCACCGCGGCCAGACGCGCCGCGTACTTCTCCTCGAAATCATACCCCAATCCATACAACTCGTCGAGCGCCATCGTCAGCGCGACCTGCTCGGGCAATTGGCGGCTCATCCGACGGCTGCTGAGAATCGTCGCCTTGGCACGACGCAGGTCGTCCTCGCCGAAGGCATAGTCCCGACCCGAGTAAATCAGATCCTGCATCAGTCGGGCCACCTTGGTCGCGTTTGCGGGCTGACACACGGCATAGGCCATATAGCCGCCCGGCAACAGCCCCGCCCGGCCGGTGAAATGGACCACGTACACCAGGGACTGGCCTCGCAGCGTGTCGTGCAGCCACCCGCGCGGCATGTGATAGCCGGAACACACCGTGTCAAACACGTCCATCGCGATCCGGTCATCCGTCTGGAACAGATCCGGGCCGCCATAGCCAAGCGTAATCACCGCGGCCCTCTTGTCCGTGCTGCGCACGTTCACTTCCACGTCCGCAACCTGGCGCATCGCGACGCCCTGCGGCGGCGTCATGGGTTCGCCCGCCTGGAGCGTGGCGAACGCCTTGGCGACCAGCGCCTCGACCGTCTCCGGATCCACGTCGCCGGCCACCGACAGGACCATGTTACGTCCGCAACGGACCTTCTCGTAGAACGTCCGGAGTTCCTCGACCGTCAGCCGTCCGATACTCTCTTCCGTACCCGGCGCCGGGAACCGGTACGGGCTGCCCGTGTAGAACGTCTCGTTGAAGAAGAGCATCCCCTCGCCCACGGGATCGCCCTGGGCGCCGCGGAGGGCGGCCAGTTGCCGCTGCCGCGCGGACTCCAGCAACTCGGCCGAGAACGCCGGCCGCAGCACAATGTCGGCAAAGACGTCCAGGGCTTTTTCAAAATCCGACCGCAGCACGATCGACTCGACATAAAGGGAGTTCCACCCGCTGTCGGCATCGATGCGTCCGCCCAGGCCGTCGAAGAATGCGGCTATTTGTTCCTCGTTGCGGGTGGTCGTACCGCGAGTCAGGTATTGAGCCGCCATGGATGACAGCCCCGCCGTCTCGGCCGTCTCGAAGGTCTGCCCGGCCTTCATCGCCGCGATCATGCTCACGGCGGGCTGCCCTGGCGTCCGGTAGATCAGCAACGTCAGACCGCTCGGCTCGAGCACTTTGCGGATCGTCGTCGGTTTCATACTCGTGACGGCTTTGCCCTCGGACGCCTCAGCAGCCTGTGGCGGACGCACGATGGCCGTGACGCTATGCGCTCCCAGAAGATATTTCCGTGCTGCCTGCTGTACCTGGGCAGCCGTCACGGCCTGGATTCGCTGCACATACCGCGCCGAGAAGAACGGGTCCTGCAAGTGCAACTGGTCCGACGCCAGACTCGACGCCTGGGCATCGGCCGTGCGATGGCGCATCAGCCGTCCGGCGGTCACCTGCGTTTTGACCTTCTGCAACTCCTCATCGGTGGGCGGCTCGCGGCACACGGCCGCCAGGTGCTCCGCCACGGCCGCGCGCACCGCGTCCGCCTTGTCGGGATCGCAGGTAAACGACACGATGAACTGCCCGCCGGGCCAGTACGGGGTGTAGTTCGACGCATCGATGCCATACACCAGATTGCGACGCGTCTTGAGGTCGGCCGACAGACGGCTGCTCGCCCCATCACCCAGGATGCCGGCCAGCACGTCCAGCGGATACAAATCCGGATCGCTTAGCCGGCAGCTCGGGTACCCGATCATGACCTGGGCCAGCTTGGTGCCCATTTCCTTGACAACCACAATGTCCGACGCCGGCGGCGGCGCCTCCGGCAGCACGGCCGGACGAACGTGCGGTCCGCTCCATGAGGCAAAGGCCCGCTCCAACTGGGCCATCGCTTCGGCCCCGTCTATATCGCCTGCCGCCACGGCCACCGCATTCGACGGCACGTAATGCATCTTGTAGTACTTCACCACGTCGTCGCGGGTCAGTTTCTGGATGTTCTTGTAGTAGCCGATGGTCGGCATGCCCTGAGGCAGACCGCGAAACGCCGTCTCACTGAACAGGTAGTAGAGCTGTCGGTCCGGATCCGATTCGCCGGTCAGGATCTCCCGCTGCACGACCTCGAACTCGCGGTCGAACTCGGCCTGCGGCATCGCCGCGTTCATGATGTTGTCCGACAACAGGCCGATGGCCGTCTCCAGGTGCTCGGGCGTGGTGCGGATGAAGTATGCCGTCTGGTCGCTGGACGTGTAGGCGTTGGTCGTCGCGCCGATGTCGGCGATGATGCGGTCGATCTCGGCCTCGCTGCGCGTCGTGGTCGAACCGCCGGCCACCAGATGTTCCACCAAGTGGCTGATGCCCGCGCCCAGGTACTCGCCTTCGAGAATGCCGCCGGCCCGTACCATCACATACACGCTCGCCACCGGGGCAGCGCGGTTTTCTTTCGTGATCAGCGTCAGTCCGTTGTCCAGCCGCTTGATCCGGACGCCCTGGGCCTCGCGGGCCACCAGGTCGTCGTCTGCGGCCTCGCCGTCAGCCCACAGAACCGTGGGCAGGGCGCCCAACGCCAGCACCGCCACGGTCAGCGCCGTTTTGACCCTCTCTCGAATCCACTGCGTTCGCATCATCGATTCCCCACCAAGGAAAACAGACACACGGCCATCACGGCCGCGAAATCCACCAACTGATCCACCTCGATCGACTCGTTTGCAACGTGCTCGGTGTTCGGATCGCCGGGGCAGATACCGATGGCCGGAATCCCTGCCTCGATAAATTGCTTGGCGACGGTCGCGCCGCTCATGCCGAAGGGACTCGGTCGCCTTCCCGTGACGGACTCCACGGCGTCCGACAGCGCCCGGTACACGTCCGAATCCGTCGGCGCCTGCGTCGGCACGTCCTCGGTCATCACCTCGACCTCGAAGACGGTGCCGGGGTACTTGCGCTCGAGGCGGTCGATCACATTGCACACCGCCGCCAGCAGTTCGTCGCGGTCCGTTCCCGGCAGGTACCGCATGTCCACCTGCATCTCGCACGTGGCCGGAACCATGTTCACGGCCGCGCCGCCCGCAATGACCCCCACATTTTTTGTCGGACCCGGCGGCACGAATAGCTCGTTCGTTCCGCCCGGCATGTGCCACTTGTTCAGCCACAACGCCAGCTCGGCCAGCGGGTAGATGGCGCTCGCGCCCGAGTGCGGCCGCGAGCCGTGCGCCTGGCGGCCGTGGCAGCGGATTTTCAGAAACAGCAGCCCCTTCTCGGCCACGTCGATGGTTTCCATCCGGTGCCCGGCGTCGGGGACAATCGCTGCGTCGAACCGGCGGAACTGCGGCTGCTTCAGCAGAAACCGCGTACCGAATTCGCTGCCGCACTCCTCGTCGGCTACCCCGAGCAACAGCACCTGACCGGCCAACTCGTCCTCGTGCTCCTTGAGCAGCTCCACCGCCGCCAGGCACGAGGCCAGGGGCCCCTTATTGTCTTTGACACCGCGGCCATGGATGCGGCCCCTGCGCACCGTCGCCTTGAACGGGTCGGTTTTCCACCCATCGCCGGCCGGCACCGTGTCCAGGTGGCACACGACGGCCACCCGCGGACGCCCTTGGCCCACGCAGCCGACGATGTTCGTGCGGCCGGGGGCCTTTTCCAATTTCTCGTAGGGAATCCGGCGCCGCCGGAAGAACTTCTCGACGACCGCCGCCGCGGCCTGCTCGTTACCCGGCGGATTGACCGTTCTGGCGGCGACGAGGTCGCCTAGACACGCCACAATCTCTTTGCGCCGCCCGCGTACCTGCGCGATGATGTCCTGGGGTTCCATACGGATCCGGTCGCCACGGATCGAGCTCAACGGCGGGATCGTTCAGGACTCGTCCCGTTCGCCGGCCTCGACCTCGCTAAGGTAGGCCAATGTCCGCTCGAGTTCGCTCTTCAGGTGACGCACACGAAGCAGGCTCCGCACTCGTGTCAGCAACTCCAGCTTGCTGATCGGTTTGCTCAGAAAGTCGTCCGTGCCGGCTTCCACCGCCCGCTCGATGTCTCCCGTCTCCGTCAGGGCCGTCACCATCACGATCGGGATGTCCTGCGTCTTCTCGTCGGACTTCAGTTTGCGGCAGATTTCAAAGCCACTGACCTTCGGCATCATGATGTCCAGAAGGATCAGGTCCGGGTTCTCCGCGGCCACCTTCTCCAGCGTCTCCTGGCCGTCGTACGCCACCACCACGTCGCACCCCAGATCGTCCAAGTATGCCTGGAGCAGTTCGCAGTTCTGCACGTTGTCGTCGGCCACAAGAATCTTCGATCGCTTGTCCTGACTTGCCGGCTGACTCATGCCTGCCACTCCGTCGCCCCCTCATGCTTTCCGGCCGGGCGACCCGATGTCGCCCCGCTCTGCCTGCCGACGCTTCCAGCCACAACGTCCGCCCGACGTGCCGCGGCATGGATATCGCGCCCGTGCCGCGAGACGGCCGCGCCTGACTACGCTCCGCCGGCAGCCCCCGGCTCACGGCTCTTGAGCATCGCCTGCACCGCCTCGGCCAGCCGCGGCGTTGCCGTGTGCCCGTCGGCCACCAGTTGCGCACGAAGGTGACTGGCGAGCACGTCAAACGACCCCGCTGAGTCGATCCCATACCAGTGCGGCATCAACCCCATCACCAGGCTTAGACGCTCCGATCGCGACACCAACCGGTCGAACACCGTGGCCCGGTCGTCCCAGTCGAAGCCCTGGAACACGTGCGGCATGTCCACCGAGAAACCGACCGCGTACACGTCGCCGTCCATGGCCGGGCCGATGACCAGGTCATCCACCAGCAGATCGTCGAACGCCCGGACCACGAACTCGTGCGGCAACGTCGCCGCCGTGGGCCACAGGGCCAGCACACGGCGGTGGCCGCCCCGGAACGCCCGCTCGGCCAGATCAATCAGCGTTTCGCCCCGGTCGGGCCCTTTGCGTTCCACCAGACGCCACTGTTTCGACCCCATCAAGGCCACCCGCTTCCGCGCCCCATGCGGGCCATACAGCAGCAGCCGCGTCCGAACGTTCAACGCCGCGTAAGCCTGGCACATGTCCATCACGGCGGCGCGATAGACCTTCGCCGCCTCGTCAGCCGTCAGGCGGCCGACCAAGTGGCTGAAGACCTGACCCGGAACCGGGTCCTGCACCACCAGTGCCAACAGCGTGGACATGGCCTGTCCTTCATAGACGCGCCCTGGAACGAAACAGCGGTCTTCACCAGACCGCGTGACATACGATTATAGTTGTGCCTCGGGGACAAGTCTATGAAAAACGAAGGACCGCCTGCGGCCACGGTGGAGTTGACGCCCGCGGCGGCTCAGGATACCATCTTTCCCATCCCCGGCGGCACCGGTCGAGCCGGGACACGTGTTTCTTTTGGATGGCGTCGTTGAAGGCCGGACCGAAAGCTTTGCCGCAGTGGTTGGCCCGAGAGGCGGCCTTCGGCGACCTGACGGCCACACTGGAGAAATCCGGGGCTGCCACGGCCGAAGGCCTGTGGGGATCCTCTGCGCGCGCTCTGGCCGCCGCATGCTTCCAGCGGCATAGCTCGCCCGTCGTTCTGTACTGTCTGGCCCACATCAACGACGCCGAGGACGTGCGCGACGAGCTGGCCGCGTTCACAGGTTGGCCGGTTGAGCTGTTTCCAGCCTGGGAGGCCCTGCCGCGCGAGGCCGACGTCAGCGACGACATCCTGGCCGGGCGGCTGCGTCTGCTCAAGCAGCTCAAAGCCCTGCGAGCTGCAACCGGCGCCGCCCACGAAGGCCCGCCGCTGGTGGTCGTCGCGCCGATCCAAGCCCTGCTCCAGCCGGTACCCAGCCCGCGACACCTCGACGACAACACTCTGCTGCTGCGGGTCGGCGACGAGCGCGACCCGGAGAAGATCCGGGCGTGGCTGGTCGAACGCGGTTTCGAACCGGCCGACCTAATCAGTCAGCGCGGTGAGTTCAGCATGCGCGGGGGCATTCTGGACGTTTTCCCGCCGGCGGCCGTCATGCCATACCGCCTTGAGTTCTTCGGCGACTCGATCGAGAGCATCCGCACCTTCGACGTGGCCACGCAGAAGAGCATCGGCGAGACGCGCGAGGTGGCCATCACATTCCTGCCGCAGGGTGCCGTCAGGCCCGAAGCCACATGCAACCTGCTCCATTATCTGCCGGAGACCACACTGACCGTCTGGCAGGATCCGCTCGAGGTAGCCGAACTCGGCCGCAGCTTCGTCGCGCGGCTGGCCTCTCCGGTCGGCATCTATGAGTACGACGGCCTCGTACGACAGCGGGCGGCCTTCCCGAGATTGGACCTGTGGAGCTTCGCCGCCGCGGGCGACCAGCACAGCCGGTTCACCTTCCGCGTAGAGTCCGTCCAGCGGTTTAGCGGCAAGGTCGATCGCGTTCGCGACGAGCTGACCCAACTGGCCGGCGAGAATCGTATCTGGATCTTCTGCGACAACCAGGGCGAACGTCAGCGGCTGGACGAACTGATCCGCGAAATGCCCGAGCCCGTGCGCGGCCACATTCAGACCTGCCTTGGCCCGCTGTGCGAAGGGTTCCGCCTGGTCGATGCCGCCATGGTCGCCGTCGGCAACCGCGAGCTTTTCCAGCGGTACCAGGTGCGACGCCCGGTATCGCAACGGCCGGAGTCGCGCCCCATCGACTCGTTCCTGGAACTGAAGGTGGACGATTACGTGGTCCACTTGGTCCACGGCATCGGCCGGTACCTGGGCATCGAGACCCTGAGGCAGGACGGCAAGACCGAGGACTTTCTGGCGATCGAGTACCGCGACGGGGCAAAAATGTACGTTCCCGCGTCGCACGTCCACCTGGTCCAGAAGTACGTTGGCGGGTTCAAGGGCAACGTGGTCCTGTCGAAGCTCGGCGGCAAGGCCTGGGCCGAACGCAAGCAGCGTGTGGCCGAGGCCGTCCAGGACCTGGCCTTGGAGCTGCTGGAGACCGAGGCCGCCCGGGCCGCCCAGAGCGGATTCCAGTACCCTTGCGACACCCTCTGGATGCGCGAGCTGGAAGCATCGTTCCCCTATCAGGAGACCGACGACCAGCTCGCCGCCATGGAGGAAATCAAACGCGACATGCAATCGAGCCGCGCCATGGACCGGCTCATCTGCGGCGATGTGGGTTACGGCAAGACCGAGTTGGCCGTGCGCGCCGTCTTCAAGGCCGCCGAGGCTGGCAAGCAGGCCGCCGTCCTCGTGCCGACCACCATCCTCGCCGAACAGCACTACCGCACCTTCAGCGAGCGACTGGCCGACTATCCCGTCACGGTCGCCATGCTCAGCCGCTTCCTCACCAAGGGGCAGCAGAACGACGTGCTCGACCGCGTCCGCAAAGGGGAAGTGGATATCGTCATCGGCACCCACCGCCTGCTGAGCGAGGACGTGACATTCGCGGACCTGGGGCTGGTCGTCATCGACGAGGAGCAACGTTTCGGGGTGGAGCACAAAGAGCGTCTCAAGCGGTTCCGCCGCACGGTGGATGTCCTGACGCTGACGGCTACGCCCATTCCGCGAACGCTGCATATGAGCCTGCTGGGGATTCGCGACATATCGAGTCTCTCGACGCCGCCGCAAGACCGCCGCGCCATCCGCACCGAGGTCTGCCGCTGGGACGACCAACTCATACGCCAGGCCATTCTGCGCGAGCTGAACCGCGATGGGCAGGTGTTCTTCGTCCACAACCGCATCTACAACATCCAGGAGGTGACCGCGCAACTGGCGGCCCTGGTGCCCGAGGCCCGCATCGTCTGGGCCCACGGCCAGATGCCCGAACACGAGCTGGAGGAGCGGATGCACGATTTCTTCCAGCGCCGCGCCGACATCCTCGTCAGCACGACGATCATCGAGAGCGGCCTCGACATTCCCACGGCCAACACCATGTTCATCAACATGGCCGACCTGTTCGGCCTGGCCGAACTGCACCAGCTCCGCGGCCGCATCGGCCGTTACAAGCATCGCGGCTACTGTTATCTGCTGCTGCCGAGGGATCGCCCCATTCGGCCCGAGGCCGTCAAGCGGCTCAAGGCCATCGAGGAGTTCAGCGAACTGGGCAGCGGGTTCCAGATCGCCATGCGCGACCTCGAAATTCGCGGCGCGGGCAACATCCTCGGCCCCGAACAGAGCGGGCACATTGCCGCCGTGGGGTACGAGCTGTTCTGCCAGTTGCTCGAAGACGCCATCCGCCGCGCCAAGGGGCTGGCCGTCCCGGACCAGTTCGAGACCATTGTTGAGCTGGGCGTCAGCGCCTACCTGCCCAAGGACTACGCCCCGAGCGACCGCCAGCGGATGACCGTCTATCGCATGATCAGCCGTGCCAAAACCCTCGACCTCCTGAACGAAGTCCGCCAGGACGTGGTGGACCTGCTGGGCAAACTGCCCCCGCCGGCGGAGTTCCTGTTCGACCTCCAGGAAATCCGCATTCATGCCGCCCGCTGGCGCGTCAGTCACATCAAGTCTGTCGGCAACGATGTCATCTTCACCATCGAGAACCTCCAGTGCGTCGGCCCGCTCTTTACCGGCGCCCCCGGCAAGGTCCGCGTCGTCAACGAACGCACCGTTTACCTCCGCCTCCGCCCCGAGTCCATGGACCCCCTGCGTCTGGTCATCATCCTTAAGCAACTCCTTGCCAAGCCGTCGTGAGCGACAACCGCCGGTTCCATGGGCAAACGCCGCCGGGCACGTCTTGGCCGGACGATCCCCCTGTCGTCACATCGGCCTGTCCCGGACGATTCTCGATGCCGCCACGGCCGATGCCCGAAGGCTTGCCGCCATGGGAAGGACACGCTATAATGCCGCCGCTCCTGGGGGAGCACGGAAATTGGGGGTCCTATGGAATATCGCACTGACATACTGGCCGCGATTCTCTGCATCGCGCTGGGTCTGACCGTGGCCGGATGCACGGGCGATCCGGTGGCCTCGGGCGAGGCCGACGGCGCGATCCGTCTGCCGCTGGGCGACGCCGAGCGACCGGTCCTGAGCGACACACGCCCGGGCACGCCGTACACGGCCGAGACCGCCCAGGACATGGGCATGGCCGACGCCCCGGGCATTCCCCTGGCCCGACCGGCAACCGGCGCCGCCTCGACGGCGACCCCAGACCGTGAGCCGCCGAGGCCTCCGCAGTACCAGGCCGACTTCAACCGCATTCTGTCCGATGGCGGCACCCCCGACCAGTCCGCCCCGGCCGACGGCGACACCGCCTCGGCCATGGCGGCCCCCGAGGACGGGCAGCTCTTGCGCATCGTCAACCTCGTCGTTGCCGAAGTCAACGGCGAGGTCATCACACGCGAAGACCTGCTGAGGCCCTTGCGGCCGCAGATGGCCCACTGGACCAAGACCATGTCCGAGAAGGAATTCGAGGCCCGCGTGCGAACCGAGGTGATGACGCGGCTGAAGGCCGAGATCAGCCGACGCCTGGCTTTGCAGGAGGCTCGCAAGCAGTCCACGGAGCGGCATACCGAGCATTTCGACCGCGAGATCGAGAAAGAGCGCAAGCGGCAGATCGCCATGGCCGGCGACCAGCTTCGGTGGCAGAAACAGTTGGCGTCGGTGGGGCTGACCGAGGAGCAGTGGAAGAAAGACGAACAGGAACGGATGCTCGTGCAGTACTTCCTGAACGAGGCTATCGGCCCGAAGATTACGGTGACGCGGCAGGAATTGCTCGACTACTACAACCGGGTGCGCAAGGAACGGTACGAGCCGAAGGCCCAGGCCCGAATGCAGTTGATTCGCCTGCGTCGGGCTGATTTTCCGAGCGAAGCGGCGGCAACAGCCCTGGCCGAGAGCCTGGTGCGGCGGGCTCGTGCGGGAGAAGACTTTGCCGCTCTGGCCCGCGCGCACTCGACCGATGCGCGAGCCCAGGAGGGCGGCACATGGCCCCCGCTCCAAAAAGGCAGCTACCGTGAGGAAGCCGTGGACCAGGCCTTGTTCAGCGAGCCGGTCGGGTCGGTCTGCGGCCCGATCATCTGCCCGCGGGATATCTACGTGCTGAAGATTCTCGAGCGCACCGAGGCCCGCGTGATTCCGTTTACCGAGGTGCAAGACGAAGTGGACCGAGCCGTCCGAGACGAAAAGTTCGCCCGGATGGTGGAGGAATACATCCGAGGGTTGTACCAGAAATCGTACGTCAGGATCCACGAGGGCAACCTGTAGGCCGCCCGCGGGCGGATGCAGCGACGCCGGGAGAAAACCATGCCGAAAGTCCGATTCGAGCCCAGCGGCATCGAAGTCGAGGTTCCCGCCGGAACGCGACTGATGGCCGCCGCCGACCAGGCTGCACGCCAGACCGACGCCGAGTTCTTCAAGGGCGAGTGTTGCGAAGGCCGACTCGAGTGCGGCAACTGCTGCCTGGAGATCCTCAAGGGCATGGAGAACCTGTCGCCGGCCGGCGACGACGAGTTGGCGCTGCTGGCCATCGTCGCTCCCAAATCCAACGCCAAGGCCTGGCGCGCCAGTTGTGTCGCCGAGATCCGCGGCGACGTCGTCGCCCGGGTGCCGGAACGATAACCACAACGCACGACACGCCTGTTCCGTCCTGCTCCAGTGGACCATTCATGGCCGCGCGGAAGCGCGGCCATGCCACCCGATCCTTTCCACCCGCTGCACTTCATGGTCACGCGGTGTGTCGTCCGTCGGCGGCCCCTGCCCTGCGGCTTGATCACGAACGCTATCCGGCGTATCCTCTTGCGAAGAGCCATCGCGCCGAAAGGAAGCCCAGATGCAGGTGGATCACACGCACCGACGCCTCGGTCGCACGGATCGGGTCGGTTTCGTCGTCGGCCTGGGCGGCATCACCCTGATGCCGATGGAACAGGACGCGGCCGTGCGGCTGGCACACGAGGCCATTGACGCCGGCGTGACCCATTTCGACGTGGCCCCCACCTATGGCGACGCCCAGGCCAAGATAGGCTTCGTCCTGCGCGACCGGCGCGACGAGGTCTTCCTGTCGTGCAAAACCACCGCCCGCGACGCCGCCACGGCCCGCGCTGAATTGAACGAAAGCCTCCGACTCCTTCAGACGGACCACATCGACCTGTATCAGTTCCACGCACTCGACACCGACGAGGATCTCGCCGCCGTGACCGCCCCCGGCGGCGCGCTGGAGGTGTTCCTCGAAGCCCGCCGAGCCGGCATCGTCCGCTACCTCGGCGTCACGGGCCATTATCCGAGGATGCACCTGAAAACCATCGAGCGGATCGAATTGGATACGGTGATGGCGCCCCTGAATTTCCGGGCGCTGGACACGATGACCGGCCCCCGGGGCCTTATCGCGGCCGCCCGCGCCCGAGGCATGGGCATCATCGCGATCAAAGCCACCACGCGCGGCGAGATTAAGCCCACCGAGGACGCCTACCGCTTCGTCCTGTCGCAGGATATCGACGTCACGATGCCCGCCGGCAAGGAGTTCCGCGAGGCCGTCGCGATCGCCCAACGCTTCCGCCCGATGACCACCGCCGAACAAGAGCAATTCCTCGCCCACTGCCGCAGCAACTATGAACCGGCCAGACGGTTCTAAATTTCACTTCTTGCGGGCAAGTTGGCAGCTAGGTCGCAACGCCCCCCTTGCGGACGTAGAGGGAACACTTCCTTCGGTAGCCGCGACAATTCTACCACCAAGTTACGCTTGCCTTGCTCGGCTGCGGCAGGCTATGATGCCCGCCGGGTTGCACTGAACGGAAGTGCTCCAAGGAAGTTCTCGCGCAAAGAACGGATCGGCCATGACTCAGGCGTCACCATGGCAACTTGAGATTCTCGGGCTTCACTCGGCACGCGGCGACTACTGCTGGCTCGATCTGGCCGCGCCGCCCGAGTGGCGGAGTCGCCCGGGGCAGTTCGTCAACATCCGCTGCGACGATGCGGCCGATGCGGCCGTGGCAGGGCAAGAGGTTCCCTGGCCGGGCGACGGGTTGCCCAAGGCGCCGCACGGCAGGCACCTGCACGGCCCGGCGCCTCTGGTGCGGCGGCCCATCAGCATCAGCCGTCTGATCGACGACGGCGACAGCCGGCGGCGACTCGTACTGCTGGTCCGCGTGGTCGGCCCTGGATCGCAACTGCTCAGCAACAAGAAAATCGGTGACCGGCTGGACGTGATCGGCCCACTCGGCAACGGGTTCGATCTGGGCGGCTTCGCCCGCCGGGCGGTGCTCGTGGGCGGCGGGTGCGGCATCGCGCCGCTAGTAGGTCTGGCCGAGGCCCTGGCGGCCTCGGGCCGCAGGGTCACCGTCTTTTACGGCGAACGGTCGGCGGACCGGGTGCCGTTGCCGCTGCCGCCGTCGGCCCGACCGACGGGCAACCGCGCGGTTGCCATCCAAGGCGTTCCGCAGTTGCCGGGAGCAGACCTGATCCTGGCAACCGAGGACGGGTCGCTGGGGTTCAAGGGTCGGGTCACCGATGCCATGACGGCCTGGGGCGCCGCCAACGGATGGGACGACGTGGAGTTGTTCGCGTGCGGTCCCGACGTAATGATGGCGGCCGTGGCGGCGCTGGCCCGCGCGAACGGTATCGAGAGGTGTCAGGTGAGCCTGGAGAATTATATGGGGTGCGCGATCGGCGTCTGTCTGAGCTGCGCCGTGAAGATTCGCGCCGACAACGCCCAGGGCTGGACCTACAAGCTCGTCTGCCGCGACGGGCCGGTCTTCGAGGCCGCCGACGTGATCTTCGAGAACAAGTGGGAGGGCTGCAAGAAGTGAGCGCCGCCGTGAACGTCACCCTTGGCCGCATCGCGATGCGGAATCCCGTCATGACCGCCAGCGGCACCTCGGGCTACGGCCAGGAGTTGGCCGAGTTCTTCGAGTTGAAGGCGCTGGGAGCGTTTGTGACCAAGGCCATCACGCGGGCCGAGCGTCTGGGCAACCAGACGCCGCGTCTGGTGGAGACGCGGGCCGGCATGGTCAACGCGATCGGCCTGGCCAACGTCGGGCTCGACGCGTTTCTGAAGGATAAGCTGCCCTGGCTTCGCGAGCAAGACGTGCCGGTGATCGTGAATGTGGCGGGCAGTACGATCGATGAGTATGTGGCGGTGGCGTCGGCACTGGACGCGGCCGAAGGCGTGGACGGCCTGGAGCTGAACATCAGTTGCCCGAACGTGAAGGCGGGCGGGCTGGAGTTCGGCCGCAGCGACAAGGCCGTCCGCGAGGTGGTCGGTGCGGTGCGCCGGGCGGTGAAGCGCGCTATGCTCATCGTGAAGCTCACGCCGAACGTCACGGACATCACGGCCATGGCCCGTGCGGCCATCGAGGCCGGGGCCGAAGCGCTGACCCTCATCAACACGCTGTCGGGGCTGGTCATCAACGCCCGCACGCGACGTCCGGCCCTGGCGAACGTCTTTGGCGGCCTGAGCGGCCCGGCCATCAAGCCGGTGGCACTGAAGATGGTGTACGACGTGTATCGCACAGTGGCCCGCGACGCAGGCGTGCCGATCATCGGCGTCGGCGGCATCCAGACCGGCACGGACGCCGTGGAGTTTCTGCTGGCCGGGGCCACGGCCGTGCAGGTCGGCACGGCCACGTTCGTGGACCCGCGTGCGGCCGTGGACGTAGCCGCGGGCATCGCATCCTATCTTGACGAGAACGGGGTCCGGAACGTCTCGGAGTTGATCGGCAGCCTGCGCGTCGATTGAGCCGTCGGGGATACCGGCATCGGTTGCGCGGTAACGTCCTTGCGTGGGCCGTATTACTTCGATATACTTCGTAATACTTACTCGCACCGGCGAGAGAAAGGAGAGGCAAAGTGATGACAAGCAGATCACGCTGGGAATCGGTTCTTGTCGCAGCAGTGGCAGCACTGGCATTGGGTGCCGGCACCGCCCGGGCCCAGGAAGCGGCCGAACCGGTTGCTTCATCGGCGACGCTGAGTCTCTGGGAGCGGGAGACTTTGACTAATCACTGGTTCGGCCTCGGCGACAAGCTCCAGGAAAGCGGAGTAGAAGTCGATCTTGGCCTGACGCAGGTGTATCAGTTCAATACGCGCGGGGGTCTGGCCACATCGCGGCACAGTGGGCGCTACGCCGGCAGCTACGATCTGGAACTGAACTTCGATTTTGAGAAGATGGCGGGCCCGAAAGGATTGCGGGCCTACGTGGCCGCCGAGGGCAGTTGGTCCGACGGGATCGACGCCTCGTCGGTGGGCAGCCTAATGGGCGTCAACGCCGACGCCGGCGGGTATCGCTCGATCGATGTGACCGAGCTGTGGTTCGAGTTGGCTTTGCTCCAGGAGCGGTTGATTGTTCGGGCCGGCAAGATCGACCTGAGCGGCGGGTTCGAGTGCTCGGGGTGCCCTGTGGCGTTCGACTGCAACGCCTTCGCCAACGACGAGACAGCCCAGTTCCTGGCCAACCCGCTGGTGAACAATCCCACGATCCCGTTTCCCGATAACGGCCTGGGGATGGCCATTTACGCTCAGCCCACGGACTGGTGGTATGTGGCCGCCGGCGGCGCTGACGCCCAGGCCGACGCACGGAAGACCGGGTTCAGCACGGCGTTCGACGACGAGGCGTATTACGTCGGCCTGTTCGAGACCGGCGTGACGCCCAGCCTGAAAACTGCCCGCGGCCCGTTGCAGGGCGCCTATCGCGTCGGACTCTGGTATGACCCGCAACCGAAGGATCGGCTGGACGGCAACGGCACGGAGCGCGACGACCTGGGGCTCTACACGAGCATGGACCAGATGCTCCTGCGCGAGAATGAGAAGTCGGACCAGGGACTGGGGCTGTTCGCTCGATTCGGCTGGGCCGACCACGAGTTGAACGCGATCAAGTCGTTCTGGAGCACGGGCCTCCAGTACCGCGGCCTGTTGCCGTCGCGCGACAACGACGTGGCGGGGTTCGGCGTTGCCCAGGGGCGGCTGAGCCCTGAGAGCGGCGAGTTCACGCGGAAGCACGAGACGATTCTGGAAACGTTCTACAACGTGCAGGTGGCTCCGTGGCTAAGCGTCGCGCCGCACATTCAGTATGTCATCCATCCGGGCGGCGCCGACGCCGACGACGCCATGGTGGCCGGCGTGCGGGTGCAGGTGACGTTCTAGACAATCGGGCAGACAACGAGGAGAGTGGCATGAAAAACACCATCGTGTTGGCAAGCGCGCTGTGTGTCGGGCTGGCCACGACGGCCGCCGTGGCCCATTTCCAGGTACTGATTCCCTCGACGGACATCGTCGGCGCCGAGGGCGACAAGACCGTCAATCTGGACATCCTGTTCACGCACCCCATGGAACAGGGGCCTGTGATGGACATGGGCAAACCGCGGCAGTTCGGCGTCCTCGTCGGCGGCGAGAAACAGGACCTGATGGCATCGCTGGTCGAAAGAAAGCTCGACGGCAAGACCGCGTACACGGCCTCGTACAAGGTGACCCGTCCGGGCGACTATGTGTTCTACCTGGAACCGGCCCCCTACTGGGAACCGGCCGAGCGGAAGATGATCGTCCACTACACGAAGGTGGTGGTGGACGCATTCGGGGCCGAGGAGGGCTGGGACGCGCTGGTGGGGCTGCCGGTGGAGATTGAGCCGCTGGTCCGCCCGTACGGCCTGTGGACGGGCAACGCGTTCCGCGGCATCGTTCGCAAGAACGGCCAACCGGTGCCTTTCGCCACGGTGGAAGTCGAATACTACAATGTCGGCAACCAGGTCAAGCCGCCGGCCGACCCGTTCATCACGCAGGTGATCAAGGCCGACGGACAGGGCGTGTTCACCTACGTCATGCCGCGGGCGGGGTGGTGGGCATTTGCGGCACTGGTCGATGGCGACGAGAAGATGAAGAGCCCAGAGGGGGAAGAGGTGGACGTGGAGTTGGGCGGACTGATCTGGGTGAAAACGGTCGATATGAAGTGACCGCCGCCGGCCCGCCTGGGTCGCCGTATCGACAAAGAGGAAACGTCCGATGCATATTGCCGAGGGGTATCTGTCGGCCCCTGTGCTTGTCGGCGGCGCGACCCTTGCGGCCGGAGGCGTTGTCATGGGGCTGCGCCGCATGGAATTCGAACAGGTGCCGCACGTGGCCGTGCTGTCGTCGGCTCTGTTCGTGTCGTCGCTGATCCACGTGCCGATCGGGCCGGCCAGTACGCACTTGGTGCTTAACGGTCTGGCCGGCCTGATCCTGGGCTGGTCGGTTTTCCCGGCTCTTCTGGTGTCGCTGCTGCTTCAGGCTGTGCTGTTCGGTTACGGCGGCCTGACCACCCTGGGCGTCAATACGCTGAATATGGCACTGCCCGGGGTGGTGTGCTGGTGGCTGTTTCGTCGGCGTATCATTGCCGCCCGCCAGGAGTCGGCGGCCTTCACCCTGGCCAGTATGGCGGGCGTGCTGGCCGTGGCCCTTGGTGCCGCAATGACCGGCGCATCGCTGCTGGCCTGCGGACCGGAGTTCCGCATGGCGGCCTGGGGCCTTATCGTGGCCCACGGACCCGTCATGGTCATCGAGGGGCTTGTGACGGGTTTCGTGACGGTTTTCGTTCGAAAAGTGCGCCCTGAACTGCTCGACGCGACCACCCGAGTCCGGCATACAGACAGCCATCCTGCTTGTTGAACCTCATCGCGCCGAGTCGCCGGAGGAAATCCCGGAGGAACGTTATGAAATCCTGCCTTCGCACCTGTGCCTCTCGGATGGTGTGGGGCTGTGTGGCCGGCATGGTGATCGCCGTGACCGCCGGGCCTGCCTTGGCTCACCGCGTGAACGTCTGGGCCTATGTCGAGAGCGGCAACACGATCAAGGGCAGCGTGGGGTTCCCCGGGGGTGCCAAGGCCAGAAACGTCAGCGTGACGGTTCGTGCCCCCGACGGGACGTTGCTCGGAGAAACGCAGACGGACGAGCAGGGCGAGTTTGTGTTCCAGGCTCGATTCCGCTGCGACCATATCGTGACCGTGGACACCGGCGACGGTCATCGTGCCGAGTACAAAGTGGCCGCCGAGGAACTGCCGGCCGGGTTGCCACCGCTGGCGGCCGGCGGCGCGGCGGTTTCGGAAACATCTTCTCAACCGTCGCCTTCCGCTTCGGCAAGCGAGACGCCGCCGGCCCCCGCCACGTTGCCTGCCGCCACGTGGGAAACCGCCATCGAGAAGGTAGTCAGCCGCCAGATCGTGCCATTACGCCGCGAGATCGAGGCGTATCGGCAGACCGTCTTTGTGCATGATATTCTCGGCGGCATCGGCTATATTGTCGGTGTGTTCGGCCTGATCTTCTATCTGAAGGCCCGCGCCATCGGCAAGACGATGTCGCCGCCGAAATAGGACACACACGTGGTCTGCGAGACGTATTTCCAGGGCGAATCCGTCGTGCATCGGTTGGATCCGCGGATCAAGTTCCTCGCGGCCATGGCCTTTTCGTTGACCGTCGCAACCAGTAACCAACCGCTGGTTCTTGCCGCTGCGCTGGCAGCAGCCGTTGTGTTGGCCCTACCCGCCCGTCTGCCGTTCGGTCCGCTGCTGAAACGTATGGCGACACTGAACGTGTTTGTTCTGCTGATGACGCTTCTGATGCCGCTGAGCACGCCGGGGCGGTCGCTTGCGACGCTGGGCCCCCTGCGATTCACCTACGAAGGGCTCGCACTCAGCGGCCGCATCGCCCTGAAAAGCAATGCCATTGTGCTGGCGGTAACCGTGCTGCTGAGCACGGTCGAAATCACGCGACTGGGCCACGCGATGAGCCACCTTCGTCTGCCCTCGAAGCTGATTCACCTGATGCTCATGACCGTGCGTTATGTGGATGTGCTGCACCACGAGTACCACCGCCTGGCCACGGCCATGAAAGTGCGCGGCTTTCGGGCTGCGATGAACATGCACACCTACCGGTCGCTGGGCAACCTCGTCGGGATGCTTCTGGTGCGGAGCTTCGACCGGTCCCAGCGGATCGTGGCAGCCATGAAGTGTCGCGGCTTCAACGGGCGGTTTTACGTGCTGGACCATTTCCGCTTCGCCGCACGCGATGCGGTGTTCGCCGTCCTGGCGGGACTCGTCACGGCCGGTCTGGTGATGGGGGAATACGCGTGGCCGATCCGCTGATGGAACTGTGCGGCGTGCATTTCGCCTACGATGGGGCGCCGCCCGTGCTGGCCGGTGTGGATTTTCGCCTCGATGCCGGCCGGCGCGTGGCCGTGGTCGGCCCGACCGGCAGCGGCAAGACCACCCTGCTGCATCTGATGGTTGGTCTGCTGCGGCCGACGGCAGGGACAATCCGCCTCTTCGGCCGGGCCAGGCACGAGGAATCCGACTTTGCAGAGATACGGGGCCGCGTGGGACTGCTTTTTCAGGATGCCGAGGACCAGCTTTTCTGCCCGACGGTGGCCGAGGACGTGGCCTTCGGGCCCCTGAACCAAGGGAAGACTCGCGACCAGGCCGTCGAGATCGTCCGCCGCACGCTCGCGTCGCTGGGGCTCTCAGGCTACGAGGACCGCGTCACATACCGCCTGTCGGGCGGCGAAAAGCGGCTGGTGTCGCTCGCCACCGTGCTGGCGATGGAGCCGGAGATTCTGCTGCTGGACGAGCCGACCGCCGGCCTGGACGATCGGACCATGGAACGGATCGTGGATATTCTGTCGCATTTGCCGCAAGCCATGGTGATCATTTCGCACCAAAAAGAGTTCCTGCGGCAGGTGACGCAGGCGACGGTCCAGTTGCGAGACCGGCGTCTGACGCCCGGCGAACCCGACCGCGACAGCACGTAACCCACTGCATTTCAACTCGTTAAGAGTCACGCACCACGCTGTCGCGGGATCCTGCCGCCTGCCGCCCGGAGGAAATAGCCGGCTCGGTAACCCCGTTTTTCGGGCACGTCACGACAACGATTCTGCCGATATAGACCTCACGAAGCGACAACGTTGTATTGCGACATGCGAGGCCCCCGCCTGTGCCGTCGCAGTGGGTGCGCCTTCGCTGAATGCTGCCATCGGAGGTCACCACCGAATGACCACAACCCGGACTCCGCCAACAACAAACCTCCGCAAGAGCTATATTCCGGTGCCTGTGGACCTGTTCGTTGAAGGTTCCGTGCCGACATTTGCCCTGTATGCCCGCCCGCACGGGGCGGCCATCGAGTGCATCTGTCACAGCGGCGAGAGGCTGGACCGCGCGAGGCTGGACGAGGTGAAGGAGGCCGGCGCGCGGGTCTTCTATGTGGATACGGCCGAGCACCGCGCTTACCAGAAATATGCCGAGGCGGCCCTGAGCAACGTCGTCGGCCGCACCGACCTATCCACCCCGAAAAAGGTGGAGATCTGCTACAACACGACGCGAGAGCTGATCCGCGAGGCCTTCGAATCGAGCAACCTGGAGCAGATGGTGGACACCCACCGGGAAACGTGGGTGAACAACATGGTCAGCCTAATCTGTAGCGACGAGGCGGCCCTAGACAGTATGGTCGGCATGTTGTCGCACGACTACTACACCTACACGCACATGGTCAATGTGAGTGTGATGGTGACGGCCCTGGCCTATCGCCTCGGGTATCGCGACAAGGATCTCCTGCGGCAGATAGCCGGCGGAGGCCTCTTGCACGACATTGGCAAGACGAGTGTCCGCCCCGAGACGCTGAACAAAGTCGGTCGCCTGGCACCGGCGGAATGGGACGAACTCAAACGGCATCCGGACCTGGGGTTGCAAGTGCTGCACAGCCGCCCGGGAATCAAGCCGCTGGAGCTGATGATGGTTCATCAGCACCACGAGAAGCTGGACGGCAGCGGTTATCCTCAGGGGCTGCTCGGGTCGGAAATCACCGCCGAAGCCCAGATAACGGCCGTGGTGGACATCTACGATGCGCTGACGTCGAAGCGTCCTTATCGCGAAGCAATGCCTCACGAACGGGCCGCGACGATCCTCAGGGAAGAGGCCGCGGCCAAGATTAACCGCGACATGGTCGTGGCCTGGATCGATGCGGTGGAACGGATTCGGGCTCAGGAGCATCGGCATGAGTGAAGAAACAGAAGCCCATCTCGACGCACTGCGCCGGACCTTGAAACGTCTGGTGGAGGACGAGGCGGACCGACCAGCCGCCAAAGGAGCCGAGAAACGACGGCATGATCGCCATCTCTATATGACGGAGGTGGAGGTTCGGTACGTCAAGCGGTACGAGCAGGTCAGCGACTGCCCGGACGAGTTCACGGCCATCACCAAAGACGTCAGCCGCAGCGGCATCAGCTTCATCCACGTGTATCAGATGTACGCCGGCGAGATCGTGCGGGTGGAGCTCACGGTTCAAAACATCAGGAAACACCTGCTGGTGCGTATCGTCCGGTGCCGCCGCGCAGGGTTGAAGGTGTTCGACATTGCGGGTGTGTTCATTTCGCCGGAAGAGGCCCAGGCGGCCACCGAATCGCATCAGGGTGCGTCACAACAGCAGTCTTGACCGCCGGTCGCGCCGCCGCAGACCGTCAAACGTTCTCACCGGCCCGTCGCTGCAACTGTTCCAGGAACTCATCGAGCGGCATCTGCGGTCGCAGGTTGCCGCGGCGGTACGCCGGACGCGAGTCCAGGACGCCGAATCCCAGGGTGATCTCGCCCGTGTCCACGCCTGGACCCAGCACATGAAAATCGCTGCCGTGCGAAGCCGCCAGCAAGGACTTCCGCCCGGCGACTGCCGCGCCGACCGACGCGTTGTACAACTTCACGGTCTCCAGCCAGTAAAGAACGTCCGTTTCGTTATCCCGGGCGCAAGCTACCTCGATACCGTCCAAGCCATAGGTCTCGGCCAGATTGAAGACGAGTTTGCGGACGGCCCCGAGCGATAGACGCCCCTTGGTGACGAGTTCCTTCGGGTGGGCCATGACCGTGGCCGCCGGAACGCCCGCACGCAAGGCGCTCCGCACCAGGGCGAACGACTCGGCCGTCAGGTCGGGCGTCTTGCCATGTGGCCGGCCGCCGCTCCAGGACTCCAGAAACGGCGTGACGACCTTCGTGTGGAACGTCCGCGGATCGTGAATGCGGAGCGACGACCGTTGTTCGGGCGACAGGCGAGCCAGCCCCAGCACGCAAAGTGTCCCCGGGAAATACGGTTGTCGGCCTTCGTACCAGCGGTCGTACTCCTCGAGGGTAATGAGCCGTTCGGCAGGCACCTTCTGACGCCGAAGCCACCGGTTCACGTGGTCCAGACACGCCAGACTTTTCTCGTGCATCAGCGACTGCCGCCGCTTCAGGACACTGCGAAACCGCGATGAGCCGCTCGACTGCAGGTAGCTGAACAGCTTGCCCGCATCGGGGAAATAAGCCAGAATCTCCAGGCCCGGCTGATCCGTGGAGAGTTCGACGCCGCAGATCACGCGGACCCCGATGAGCATTCCTTCACGAAACGCCTCGCGGCACCCGTCCACACTGTCGTGGTCGGTCAGGGCGATGGCATGCAGTCCCAGCACCCGCGCCAGCCATGGCAATTTCCGCGGCGGCACTTTGCCGTCGCTGACGCTGCTGTGCAGGTGGAGGTCGCCGCCCAGCACGCCCAGATCGGCCAGTTGGGCGATGCGATTTTCCGAAAAGCAACGGGCAGCCAGAAGTTCGGTGAGTTCCTGGTACGAGCCGGCCGCCTCCAAGGCGTCGCGCAGCACATAGAGCGCCCTCTCGAGTTCCTGGTACGCCTCCGGCGACGAGGCCGCACGCACCTCCGGCCGCGGATGTGCTTCGGTCCTGTCGCCGACGGTGCTGCGCGAGGACATCCGCCTGGCACTATGACGCGTCGCCCGCTTGGCAACGCGCCGCGTGCGGCGCACCGGCTTGTTCGTAGCTCGCTTCGAGGGCATCCCGGTTCCTTCAAGACCTGACTCGGTGCGGCGATTATGCCAGTCCCCCCTACAAAACTCAAAGGAAAACCAGCCCCTTGGGCGCGGCCGTCTAGGCCGCGTGGCCGAAAGACTGCCGCACCGCAGCCCCTCATTCGAGGCCGTCCGGCAACGTGGCCGCGGCGGCCAGAGCGACCAGGTTCTCGCGACACTCGGCAACCGTGCGGCAACCGACCAGGGCAAAGACGTTCAGCGGCTGTCGGAAGAGCCACGCCAGGGCCACCTGCGGCACCGTCAGCCCGAGACGCGCGGCCACCTGCTCGATGCGGTCCAGGCGGCGGAAGTTCTCGTCTGTGCAATAGCTGCTGACGACCAGCTTCTCGATGGGGTCTTGGAACGTCTGGAGGTTGTCACGGCGGTAACGGCCGGTCAGGAACCCGCCGGCCAACGACGACCAGATCAGCAGCGCCATACCCGTCTCGGCATACCAGCGGCGGTCGGCCTCGCCGGCGGGACCGCTCAGGCTGATGCATCCGGGCCACGGAACCTCTCGCGGCACGGCCAGGCTCAGGTGCGGGCTGCTGGCGGCGAAGCCTGTGAGCCCGTGGGCGGCGGCGTACTCATTGGCGGCGCGGACGCGGGCGGCCGTCCAGTTCGATCCGCCGAACGCGCGGATACGGCCCGCCTCGCGGTGCGCATTCAGGGCCTCGACGATCGGCCCGACTTCGACCGACGGGTCGTCGCGATGCAACAGGTACAGGTCGATGTGGCCGGTCCTCAGCCGCTCGAGGCTCGTTGCCAGGTCGCTTGCGATGTCGGCCGGTGTCACGCGGGGGCGACCCTGTCGCGGGTGGGCTCCCTTGTCGATGATCACCACGCGGTCGCGCAGGCCGCGACGGTCGATCCATCCGCCCAGAACGATCTCGCTCTGCCCGCCGCCGTACACAAAGGCCGTGTCGAACGTGTTGCATCCCAGCTCGAACACGCCGTCATACAGTTCCTCGAGTTCCGCCTGCCGGGCCAGGGTGTGGCCCTCGGTCCCCTGGACGAGCCGCGAGAGCGGCTTGTCGATTCCCGGCACGTGGCCGTAGTGCATGGTCACGGCGTCTCTCCTTTCTTCCTTGCCGCCGTGGTCGATCATTCCATCGGATAGGTCATGCCCCACTGGGCCCGGATGCGGTCCAGCGTGCGCATCACGGCCAGCGTTTCGTCCAGCGGTATCACGTCGCTTTCGGTCAATCCCTGCCGCAGGCACCGGACCACTTCGGCCACTTCACCCTCGTAACCGTTGCAGGCGTGCGGCAACTCGAACACCTGTTCCTGGCCGCCGCGAGGACAGAGGCTCAGCCGTTTCCCACACCACCAGGCCGTGTGCAGCCGGATGTGGCCCGTGGTTCCCATGATCGTCGCTTCCATGGGCGAGAAGGTCCTTATGGCGGCAAACAGGCTCGCCATGCGCCCGCCGGGGTACTTCAGCACGTAGGCCGATTGCTCGTCCACGCCGGTAGAGCCGACGTCGGCCAGCGCGGCCACGTCGGTGGGCTCGCCGCCGAAGAGCATCGAGGCCAACGACACGGGGTAAACACCCACGTCCAGCAGCGCGCCGCCGCCGAGGCCCGGATCGAACAGGCGACTGGTCGGATCCACTTCGCTGCGGAAGCCGAAGTCGGCCGCCACGAGCCGCACCTCGCCGATGGCGCCCTGGGCGATCAGCTCGCGCGTGCGGATCAGCGTCGGCAGAAACCGCGTCCACATGGCTTCCATCAGGAAAAGCTTGCGACGGCGGGCCAGGTCGATGACGGCCCGGGCCTGTGCGGCATTGATGGCGAACGGCTTTTCGCACAGGACGGCCTTGCCTGCTTCCAGCGCCAGGTGCGCATGCTCGGCGTGCATCGCGTGCGGCGTCGCGACGTAGATAACGTCCACATCCGGGTCGTCGGCCAGGGCCTTGTAGCTGCCGTGAGCCCGCCCGGCGGAGAACTCCGCGGCAAAGGCATCGGCTTTCTCGCGGCTGCGCGACGCCACGGCCGCCAGTTCCGCGCCGTCCGCGAAGTTCACGGCCTTGGCCACTTTCCGCGCGATCTTGCCGCACCCGAGAACGCCCCAACGAATGGTTCTTTCCATAGCATGGCCTCCGATTCTGCACGGCCCTGCGGCCCCTCGCCGCACTGCCCGACCGCTCGGAACTATTGTCGTTGGACAAGGAAAGATTGCAAGCCCGGACCCGCTTCTCGCACGGCCGGCCTCCGACATATGTGCTGCCCGTGTCCCCTGCCCGCCCGACGCTTCGGAGCGTATTCTGTCGGTGCGACGCGGTGTATCGAACTGTTGCGGCAGACACAGAGAAGACAAAAAGCCGGGGCACACACGTGCTTGTGACGACGGGAATATGACAGTAGAATAACGACTTTCAACGGGCGGCGCGTCGCCGTCCGGGACATGCAGAACGAGGGGAGCCATGGCGGACGAGTTGTTGAAGCAGGTGCGGAGCAAACGGGCCTTCATCTGCGACATGGACGGCGTTCTCTACCACGGCAACCGCCTGTTGCCGGGCGTCAAGGAATTCGTCGCCTGGTTGCAGCGCGAGGGCAAACAGTTTCTCTTCCTGACCAACAGCAGCGAGCGGTCGCCGCTGGACCTGGAGCGCAAGCTGGCCAATCTGGGCATTCAGGTCGGTGCGGAGCACTACTACACCAGCGCCCTGGCCACGGCCGGATTCCTGGCCTCGCAGCATCCCGGCGGCACGGCCTACGTCATCGGCGAAACCGGCCTGACCAACGCCCTGTACGATGTCGGGTTCTCGATGAACGACACCAATCCCGACTACGTCGTCATCGGCGAGACGCGATCCTACAGCTACGAACGCCTGGCCAAGGCCGTGCAACTGGTCAGCCGCGGCGCGCGGCTCATCGGCACCAATCCCGACATCTCCGGCCCGGTCGAGGACGGCATCGTCCCAGCCACCGGAGCCCTCGTTGCGCCGATCGAGCTGGCCACCGGCAAGAAGGCGTACTTCGTCGGCAAGCCGAACCCGCTCATGATGCGGCACGCCCTCAAGCGGCTCGGCTGCCGCCGCGAGGAGGCCGTCATCATCGGCGATCGTATGGACACGGATATCATCGCCGGGATCGAATCCGAAATAGAAACCGTCCTGGTCCTCACGGGGGTGACGTCGCGGGCCGACCTGCCGCGATTCCCCTACGCCCCGCGTCTGGTCCTGGACGGCGTAGGCCAGATTGTGCCGTAGGCGGCCGGCCTATGCCCGGGGCGTCGTCCGGGACTTCGCCGCACACGGCTGAAACTGTCAGGCGATGAGTTGTCTGCGGCACTAACGCGAAAGGGATTGACATGGCGCCAAGGGGCATCGTCCTTCTGGTGTTGGCGACGGGATGTCTGGCGATGGCGGGCGGATGCGCGAAGCCGCCGGCTCATCCGCTGGGCGATGGGGCCTTTGTGACCGAGAGCCGTGCGACGGAGATTGCCGCGGCGGTCGATGAGTTGTTCCGCCGCCGGTCGTGGCAGCTCACGGGCAACGACGAGCAGGAGCGGACGCTCGCCGATGGCACGACGGTGGCCGTGGCCGCCTATCAAGGGCGTACCATGATGGAACGTCCGGTGACGGTTCAAGTGCAATATGAACTCGGACAGCCCAGCCAGGTGCTTGTGCTGATCGGCGGCGAGCACGACCGCGAGGCGGCCGGCGCGGCCATGGAACTGGAGAACCTGCTCAGCCGCAAGGCGTCCGCGCGCAGCCCGCGCGAGTTGCGTCCGGCAAGCCTCCCGAACTGACGGGCCCAGGGGGACGCCCCCCCTGGCCCGCGCATAGGCCGACGAGTCGGCCGCGTCTCGAACTGTTCAGACGGGACTAGCTCTTCAGAAATGGTATAAGCCGGCGAACGGTCGCCTTGTCCAGCGGTGCGCCGAAGGGGGAGGCCTGGATGCCTTCGGCGTACTGAATAGCCTTGCC
Source organism: uncultured Anaerolineaceae bacterium (assembly GCA_964500225.1). GTDB lineage: Bacteria > Planctomycetota > Phycisphaerae > FEN-1346 > JAACEH01 > JAAYDY01. The sequence continues at coordinate 112,658 of CAZCOA010000002.1, forward strand.
GCGATCGGGACCATACTGGGCCACCACGAGATCGCGCCACCGATTGGCAAAACCTTTCAGCCGCTCGCGGAACCGCTTTTCATTCCATCGCCGCCGCGCGGTGGCGCTCGTGGGCACCTCATCCAGACAGTTCTGGTTGTAGGGAATCCACTCGTACCACTGCGACTCGTGGCAGCCGATCATCGCAAGCTTCTTGTCCATCACTGCCTCGACGTCCACGATCACATCGGGCCGGAACGACGAACTGGTGGTCACCCAACTGCACGCGTAGCCGTACACCGGGTTCCGCCGCAGGTGCGGCGTCAGCGGACACTGGCCGGGCACCGTGACCGAGTAGGCCGAGTCCTGCACAAGAATAGACGTGTAGCGGTGGTCGGGATGATAGTCGTCGGGCGTGTGCGTCAGGACGAGGTCGGGCTTGAACTCGCGGATCATGCGGATAACGTCCTTGCGGGCTTCCAACGTCGGCATCAGTTCGCCACAATGCTGATCGCGGACCAAGTACCGGATGCCAAGCACCTTGGCCGACCGTTGCGTTTCGGCGTAACGCCGCCGGGCCAACTCCCCGCCGCCCATCTGGTGATGGCCCGTGTCGCCGTTGGTCATCGAGGCAAACTGCACCACGTGGCCGTGCTTGACGTACAGCGCGGCCAACCCGCCCGTCATGATGTCACAATCGTCTGGATGCGCCCCGATCACCAGCACTCTGACCTTCTTCGCCACGATGACTCTCCTTCCGAGTCCTCGCCCGCGCCGCTCGCCGCAACGCTTCGACGAAGACGCGTCTCGCCGCGACGGTCACTGTATCCGCCGGCCTCCAGTCATGTCAAGGTCAAACGGCATCGGGGCAACGTCATGGACTGCGTGTACTATGTCCTGTGAGTCGCCCCCGGATGCCGGGAGCTGTACCTGCCCGGTCAGGCGTGCGGAATGGCTCATCCCCTGCGCACGGCTGCCCTCGACAGACTCGCCAATGGCGTCAAGCGACCCCGCCACCCATCCATTTTCCACTGGGAAAACCCAAATTGCCGCCCTACACTGGGCTTGTCATCCTCACCCGCGCAGCTCCCGATGGTGGCGTCCCTGTCTCGTGTGTGCGGCGGACCATTCGTGACAACTGAAGGAGAACGCCCATGATCCGTTTCAACTGCCCGCAGTGTGGCATGCACGTCGAGGTGGACGATCAGTATGCCGGCCAGTCGGGGCCGTGTCCGGGATGCAACCAGGTGATAACGATTCCTGCGGTGGCCGCGCCGACGGCATCCATGACCGGCCCAACCGGCGCATCGGGTCCTTCGGGCGACGCGGCCGGGCGCCCCGCCGCCGACACGATGCTCCCACAGAAGAAGACCAGCGGCTGGGCTATTGCCTCGCTGTGCTGCGGGCTGCTGGGTTGCGGCCTCCTGCCGGCGATTCTCGGTATCATCTTCGGCATCGTGGGCATCCGCCAGGTCAACCGCAGCCAGGGCCGCGTCGGTGGCATGGGCCTGGCCATCGCCGGCCTGGTGGTCAGTGTTGTCACGGCTCTGTTCGCGATTCCTTTGTTGATGGCGATTCTCCTGCCCAACCTGGCCCCGGCGCTGGAACAGGCTCGCCGGGCCCAGTGCGCCGCCAACCTGCGAGGAATCGGCCAGGCAATCCATGTCTATGCCGCCGGCAATCGCGGCAAATGGCCCACAGTGTACGTCGGCCGCGAGGACGAGGCGTGGCGTGAGGATTGGACTGCCGACAACACGGAGATTAGCGATGGCATAGCCAACGAGGGCATGACGGCGGAGGAAATGAAGGACGCAAACTATGCGTACCAGTGCAACCTGTCGTGCTGGTGGATCCTGATCCGCATGGGCATAAGCAACCCGAGCGTGTTCGTCTGTCCGGGCGGCGATCAGTATGCAGACGAAACGCTCACCGACTACAGCCGCTTCTGGAGTTTCCAGGATCTGTCTCACGTCAGCTACAGCTATCAGAACCAGCTAGGCAAAGGCACCACCGACAACGCCGATGCCGAACTGATCGTGGCGGCCGACGCCAGTCCGCTGCGCGGCGACCTTGCGGGTGAACCGTCCATACGGCACGAGGACCGGGCCAAGACGAATCGTTGGGAGCTGAACAGCCCGAACCACGACTTCGAGGGGCAGAACTGCCTTTATGCCGATGGTCACGTAGAGTGGCAATCATCCCCGGATTGCGGCATCGGCGGCAACAACATCTGGCTACGAAGCGTTCGCGACGCCACAACGGGCACGTGGACGGAAGACGAGACCAGTTACGAAGATCCGCAATCTACGGTCGAGGACAAACGGGACTCGTTCCTGGTGCCGTGATGAAACAGGGGGGATTCCCGACAAGACGGAACCCCGAGACCTCGGCGACAGGTCTCGGGGTTCTTTTGTTTTTTGTTGCTGCCCCGACAAATTGCGGCTTCGACAGGCCAGCCGCTGCGTCGGCGTTACTTCTTGCCGGCGTAGAAGGCCTTCATTTCCTTCAGGGTCATCGGCTTGTAATCCTTGGCGTGGCCGGCGGTGCCGAACGCCCTCATGCGGTCGGCGATCAGCTTGGCCAGGGCGTCGCGCGACGGGCCCAGGTACTTCCGCGGATCGAACTCCTTGGGCTTCTCCTGGAACACCTTGCGGATGGCGGCCGTCACGACCAGCCGGCCGTCCGTATCGACGTTGATCTTGCTGATGCCGCGCTTGATCGCTTCCTGAATGGCCTTCACGGGCACGCCCATCGTCTTTTCGAGCTTGCCGCCGTACTTGTTCACTTCATCCACGAGTTCCTGCGGCACACTGCTGGATCCGTGCATGACCAGCCGCACATTCGGGATGCGATTGTGTATCTCGGTCACGAGGTCCATGGCGAGCTTCGGCTCGGCCTTGAATTTGTAGGCGCCGTGGCTGGTGCCGATGGCGATGGCCAGGGCATCCACGCCGGTCTTCTCGACAAATTCCTCGCACTGGTCCGGATCGGTCAGGTGCACGGCCGTGGCCTGCGTGTCATCCTCGATGCCGCCAAGGGTGCCGAGTTCGCCCTCGACCGTGACGCCGCGCGCGTGTGCGTACTTGACCACTTCCTTGGTCACGCGGACGTTGTCCTCGAAGCTGCGCGGCGGATGAGCGCCCGAGGCATCCTTGACGGCGTAGTCGATGGACCCGTCGATCATCACGCTCGAGAAACCCAGCGCGATGGCTTCCTTGACGGTCTGGAGGTCCGGCCCGTGGTCCAGGTGCATCGCCACGGGAATCTCCGGATTCTCTTCGATGGCCGCCTGCATGAGGTGCTTCAGGTACACCATGTTCGAATACTTCAGGGCCCCGTGACTGGCCTGGATGATGACCGGGCTCTGGGTCTCCTTGGCCGCGGCCATGATGGCCTGAATCTGCTCCATATTGTTGACGTTGTAGGCCCCGACGCCGTAACCGGCTTTGGCGGCCTCGTCGAGAATCTGTCGCATGGGTGTCAGCGGCATAACAGCTCCCTTTCTCTCTGGCAATGGGTGGTCGGTTGCTGCTCCAGACTCCCGGACTCCCCGGGAGCGGCGCCGGTCCACGGGCGTTCCACGCACACAACTCCGCGACCGTTGAGCCGCTAGTATAAGCCCCGAGCCGACCCTCCGCAAGACCGGATTCCGCCGATTCAACGACCTCGCGGCTGATAGAGACAATCGGGCTCCTCGGCCATCCAGTCGCCCGTGGCGGCAAAGGCCCTCGCGCGGCATCCGCCGCAAACCGTCGCGAATTCGCAGCAGCCGCACTTGCCGCCCAGTTGCCTGCGGTCGCGCAGACGCGCGAACACGTCGCTCGTCGCCCAAAGCTGCGACAACCGTGTCTCGCGCACGTTGCCGCACGACACCGGCAAGTATCCACAGGGAAAGACCTCGCCTCCGTGGCCGACGAAGCAGACACCCATGCCGGCCAGGCACCCGCCGCCGGGTGACGGCCGTCGCTGCTCGCCGGAAACCTTCCCCCCGCTCGCCTGCACTTGGCGCACGAGGCGGGCGTACTGGGGAGCACAGGTCGCCTTGGCCTCCAGCGGCGAGGCAGCGCTACGGCGATAGAACTCGCCAAGCAGCCGCTCGTACTCGTCCGGCGACAAGCGGTCCTCCGGTCCCAGCGACATCCCGCAGCCAACCGGCACCACGATGAAAATGTGCAGCGCCGTCGCGCGCTCCGCCTCGGCCAGACGGAACATGGGGTCCAGCTCGGCGGCGTTGCGCCGCGTGATGCTCATGTTGATCTGCACCGGCACCGCCGCGTCACGCAAGAGCCGCAACCCGCGAAGCGCCGCATCAAAGGATCCTGTCTGACCGCGAAGGGCATCATGGGTAGCACTTGTGGCGCCGTCGAGGCTCACACTGACGCGCCGAAAGCCCGCCTCGGCGATCTTCGCTGCCAGGACGGGTGTCACGAGCGTGCCGTTGGTGGCCAGGGCAGCCGCCAGCCCCCTGCCCCGGGCCTCGCGGGCCAGGTCCAGCGTGTCCCCGCGCATCAGCGGCTCCCCGCCCGAGAAGACCAGGATCAGCCCCGGCCAGTGATCGGCCAGATCGGCGATCATATGCCGCGCCTCGTCGCCGGTCAGGTCGCCCGAGGCGTTGCCGCTCTGATCCGTGCGGCGACAATGAACGCACTGGAGGTTGCACCGCGCGGTCGTCTCCCAGAACACCAGCCGCAATAGCGGCGGCGAACCGGGCGGAGCGGCGCACAGACCGTGCGACGGCTCAGGGGCCATGTCGCCCTCCTCTGCCACCGCAAGAGCCGCTGGCGCCGTCGCCCAGGACAAACCGCTCCAGGGCCGCAGCCATGCCGTCTTCGTCGCGATCCGCCGTAATGAAATCGGCCACCGCCTTCAGTTCGTCCACGGCGTTGCCCATGGCCACGCCCACGGCCGCACGACGCACCATCTCGATATCGTTATGGAAGTCGCCGATGGCCAGCGTCTCGGACCAATCGATGCCGAGGCTCGCCAGCGCGGCCTCGACGCCGGCGGCCTTCGACACGCCGGCCGCCACCATCTCGGCCATCGTGCCGTGGGCCTGCTGAAAACTGACCTGCCCGGCGAACCGGGCGCCGGCCCCGTCGAACACCTGCCGCACGAGGCCCGGATCCGTCGAGAAATAGCAGATCTTGTAGACCCGATCCGCGAGGGCCGGCTCCAGCGGACCGATCTCCGGGCGGCTCGGCCCCTTCATGTCCCAGTGCCGGTGCAACTCGCCCGTGCGATTGGCCACATAGCGGTCCGACAGGCCCACTAGCACCACCGCCTCCGGATCGCAGTCGAACAGAAACTCGACGATCCGCCGGGGCACATCGCCCGGCAGATGAGCGTCCACGAGCAGACCGCCGCCGGCTTCCGTCAGTCCCTTTGCAGCCGTGCTGCCGGCCACCACCATCGCCCCGTGGTAGCAGACCATCGGCGTCGCCAGACCCAGTTCACGGTGGTACCCGATGGTCTCCTTCGGAATACGGCCCGTGGCCAGAACGACCGACACGCCCTGCGCCGTCGCGCGTGCGACCACCTCGCGGCACCGCGCACTGATCGTCAGGTCACGCCGCAGGAGCGTTCCATCGACGTCCGTCACCACCGCTCGCAACCGGCGCCTGCCTCCGGCAGCCATCATGCCTCTACCTTTCGACGGTCACCTGGAACGGCGAGGCCGGCAGCCCCTCGGCATTGTACAGGTTGCACTCCGGGTTGTCGGCCCAGGCATAACGCACGCTCGCCGGCTCGGTCACCGCGTCGCTCGACACCACAACCATGGCGCCGTCGATCTTCGCCTGCGCCCAGACGTACTTGCCGTCGGCGCCGGCCACGGCGAACCCCTTCAGCGTATCGCCCTTGGCCACAAGCCCGCCGCCCACGCTGTCGAAGCTTAGCCGCACGGCGCCTCCCTCGGCCCTCGCACCGGCCACCAGCGGCCCCGAGTACACGAGCTTCTGCTCGTAGGCCAAGGCCAAGGCGCCCAGCGCCAGCCGACGACCTACGTCGAGCTTGTTTTTCGGATGAATGTCGTCGGCTTCACCGATATCAATGGCCACAGCCATTGCCGTGTTCGGCACAGACAACGCCTGTCGCTGGGCCTCGCGCAATTCGGCCCATGCACTGTCGGAAGGCGTATCGCGACGCGCCTTGAAGTTGGCCAGTTGCACGAACAAGAACGGGAACTCGCCCTGCCCCCACTCCTGCCGCCACGCACGGATCATGGCCGGAAACGTCTCCCGGTACTGTGCAGCCTTGGCGGCGTTTGCCTCGCCCTGGTACCAGATCACACCGCGAATGCCATAGGGCACGAGCGGCCGGATCATCCCGTTATAAAGACCATTGGGCCGCCACGGATTCTCCGTCACGCGCACGGGCTTGCGCGGCTCTTTCTCGCCGGCCGCCTTCGCCTTCTCGGCCGCTTCCTGCCATGCCGCCAACTCTTTCTGAAACGCCGCTTCGTCGAACTTCGCGATTTCCTCGTCCCACCACTGGACGCCCCCCTTGGCCGTCTCGTTGACCGCCATCAGCGACTCGCGGCTCATCCAGCTCTCGATCGGCGTGCCGCCTACCGCGCTGCGAATCAGACCGACCGGCACTTTGAGCTTCTGATGCAACTCGCGGCCAAAGAAGTAGCCCACCGCCGACCATTTCAGCACCGCGCGATCCTGGCAAACCGACCACTGTCCTTTTACATCGGCCGCAGGCTCACCCGCCACGGCTCGCTCGACCGTAAACATGCGAAGCTGCGGGTAATTCGCCTCGGCAATCTGTTTCTCGCTCTCCGGACTGCCCCCGCGGCCGAACACGCCCCACCCGATCGGCATCTCCATGTTGCTCTGGCCGCTGCACAACCACACCTCGCCGACCAGCACGTCCTTGATCGTCACCGTGTTGATGCCGGCAACCGTCATCTCGTGCGGACCGCCGGCCTTCAGGGGGCCCACCTCCACCGACCAGCGGCCCTGGGCGTCGGCCGTCGCCTCGCCCTTGGCACCGGCCACCGACACCGACACCTTCTCGCCGGCCTCGGCCGTGCCCCAGATACGGACCGGTCGCTCCTGCTGAAGCACCATCCCGTCGCTGAAAAGCGCTGCCAAACGCACCTCGGCTTGTGCGTTCGAAACTGCAACCGCCAATGCCGCCATTGCCGCCAGTGCAGCCACTTTGAAACGAATCATCACACAGCCCCCTTCACCGCCTGCGCCCAACGCTGTTTCTCGCTCCATCCCATGACGGACAAGCGGCCCGCCGAATCGCATTCGACGATCCGTCGCAGGAACCATGGTGCGCGGGGAGGGACTCGAACCCTCACGGGTTGCCCCACAGGAACCTAAATCCTGCGCGTCTGCCAGTTTCGCCACCCGCGCTTCAACGTGATGCCACGTCACAACCCCAGAACATCTTGCATCGAATAGAGACCCGCCGGTCGCCCAGCCACCCACAAAGCGGCACGCAGCGCGCCGCGGACGAACGTGTCGCGAGTCGAGGCCACGTGACGCAACTCCACCCGCTCGCCCAGTGCTCCGTAGATGATCGTGTGCTCGCCCACGATGTCGCCGGCCCGCACCGCGTGAATGCCGATCTCGCCCTCGCCGCGCGGGCACGTCCCTTCGCGACCATAGCAGGCCTTGTCGGCCAGGTTGCGCCCCGTGGCCTCGGCAATGGCCTTGGCCAGCCCCAGCGCCGTCCCGCTCGGAGCGTCCTTCTTAAACCGGTGGTGCGACTCGACGATCTCCACGTCGTACGACGGGCCCAGAGCACGCGCCAGGTCCGCCGCCGTCTTCAGCAGCACGTTCACGCCCACGCTCATGTTCGGCGCGTGGACCACCGGCACCTTTCGCGCCGCCGCGGCCAGCAGCTTCTCGGCCTCGGCGTCCAGCCCCGTGGTCCCGATGACCATCGCCACGCCCGCCGCGGCACACTCACCCAGTCGAACCTTCGTCCCCGCAGGCAGACTGAAGTCGATCAGCACGTCCACGCCCGACGCCGGCAACCGTTCAGCCACTGCCACGCCCAGACGCCCCACGCCGGCCAACTCGCCCGCGTCGGCGCCCAGCGACTCGTGGCCCGCCGATTCCAGCGCCGCCGCAAGGACCAACCCCTTCGTCTCGCCGCACAGGGCCACCAGACGCCGGCCCCTGCGCCCGGCCGCTCCGTTGCCCGCCTCTCGCACCGCGCCACTCGCGGTCACTGGTCCAATCCCTCAATCACTTTCACGATCGCGTCCATGTTGTCTTCGACCACCACCGGCCGGTTCGCAAAACGCGCCCGCTCGACGTGATAGTCCTTATACAACTCCTGCAACTCCCCGTCGCTCTTGGTGTGGTAGTTCACCGTGACATTCGGATCCTTCAGGCAGTGCCCCGTCAGAATACAAACCACACGCTCGCCAGGATCGATCACACCGCGGGCCACGAGCTTTTTCGTTCCGGCCACGCTGGCGGCGCTGGCCGGCTCGCAACCCAGCCCGCCGCGACCCACCTGGGCCTTGGCGTCAAGAATCTCCTGGTCGGTCACCTTCTCCACGACGCCGCCGGTGGCCTCCAGGGCCCGAAGGCACTTTTTCAGGTTCACCGGCCGGTTGATCTCGATGGCGCTGGCGGTGGTCTTCGCTCGCCGGCCTTCGGCGTCCATCCGATCATAGAAAGCCTTGATCCGCACATCGTCGGTCCGGCCGCCGTTCCACGTCAGCTTTTCCTCATTCACCACGCGGTACAGCGTGTCGGCCCCGGCCGCATTGATGACCGCAATCCGCGGCGGTTTCTTGATGAGTCCCAACTCCTGAAGCTCGATGAACGCCTTGCCGAACGCACTGGAGTTGCCCAGGTTGCCGCCCGGAACCACGATCCAGTCCGGCGTCTGCCACGCCAGCGACTCCAGAACGCGGTACATGATCGTCTTCTGCCCTTCCAGGCGGAACGGATTCAGACTGTTCATCAGGTAGATGCCGAACTTGGCCGCCACCTGCTGTACGCGGGCCATGCAAGCATCGAAATCGCCCATCAGCTGCAGCGTCGTCACGCCGTAATCAAGGGCCTGGGCCAGTTTGCCGTAGGCGATCTTGCCGCTGCCGACAAAGACCAGGCCGCTGATGGTCCGGTTGATTGCGGCATAGACCGCCATCGACGCACTGGTGTTGCCCGTGGAGGCGCAGGCGGCCCGTTTCGCACCGATCATCTTCGCGTGCGTAAACGCCGCCGTCATGCCGTTGTCCTTGAATGAGCCGCTCGGGTTCAGCCCCTCATACTGAAGATAGAGCCGTCCCGGCTTCATCCCGACAAACGGCGCCACGCGGTCGGCCTGCTGAAGAATCGTCTGGCCTTCGCCCAGGGTAATGATGTCGCCCTCCGGAGCGAACGGCAGCAACTCGCGGAACCGCCACACGCCACTGAACGACAGCGGCTGGCCGCGCTCCGCCCATCGCCGCTCGAACCCGGCCAGACTCGTCGGCACGGCAACCTTGTCCCAACGGTAACGCACGTCCAGCAGGTCGCCGCATCGCGGACACGCAAAATACGGTTCTCGGACCGAGAACTCGGCCCCACACCCGTGGCCGATACACTTCTGATACGCCACATCACCCATGGCACGCCTCTCCACAGCGGATATCACGTCACAGACGAAACCGCGGCACGGTTCCCGAGCCCGCCAGAATATCCCTCCCGCGGCCGTCCGACAAGCAAAAAGCCGCAGCGCCCAGACTCGCGCATGCACGCCACGTGTGCAGGCATGACGTGTCCGCACAGGATCCACGGCAATCCGTGTGACGCACTGCACTACCCCGCCACCGTTTCCACGCCTCGACCAGCGCGCAGACGTTTCCCTGGACTTGCCGCCCTGCGGTGTCGCCGGCAGCGGGAGAAGTTCAGTGCTCGTACTAATGGCTACTGGTCCGCCTCGTCCTCGTGCCCGCCTTGGTCGGGGTCGGCGGCGGCTTCCGTGGCCTCCGGCGGCGTCACGGGCGCCGGCGGCAGCACCGACAGCAGAATGTTCGACGCCAGGCGGATGCAGTCGTTCCGCTCGTAGCCGCGGCAATCGTAGCAGTCGTGGCCGTCCAGCCCGCACGTGATGTCATACGGGCTGTAGATCACCACGCGGCGCCCGTCCTTGCGGACCTCCTTCAGGTTGGCCTTCGGAAGCTCGTTGAACAACAGCGACCGTTTGTACTTCACCTTCGTTTCGTCGAATCCCTCGCGACCAAGGCCCTGCCCCGTACGTACGGGATCGTCCTTGGCCACGTCGTCGAGCGTCGCTCCGGGCACGAGTTTCTGGACAAACGCCACGAACGACTTGTCGAACGCCTCGCGGCCGCACTGGGCGTCGGCCCAGATCAGACCGCCGCGATCGATGAAGGCCCGCAGCTTGGCCAGGTTCTCGTCGCTCACGGAGAACGAGAAGTGGCCGCTCATGTGCACCACGTTCACGCCGTCGAGGTCGCCGAGGTTGTTGTCCTTCAGTTCCGTGGCCTCCACGATGACGTTCAAGTCCTCCCTGAGCGCCTCGGTCAGGTGGCGAAGCCCGCGGATGTCGGTCCGCCGCGAGCCTTCGGTCGGCCACTCGGCCAACCGGAGCTTGATCTGCGTCTCAGGCTTCGGCGGCACGGGCTTGCCCTGGGCCACCAGCTCGTCGATCTCCCACGGCTGGAAGGCCAGACGGTTCTGCACCAGGCGTTTGTCGTTGGCGTAGCGCGGCAGGTTGAAGCCGAACTGGAAGAACGGCTGGTATTTGTCGCGCAGGTTGCGGGCCCAGGCACAGGCCATGTCTTCGGCCAGCAGCCACACGCGGCTGCGACACCCGTCGAAAATGTGATAGATCGCCGGCAGCCGCTCCTTGATTGCGTATTGGGCCGTCATCACCGGATGGTCGGGCAACAGACGCTCCAGTTCCCATTCGGGCCAGACCTCACGGGCCAGTGTCCGGAAGTCGTTGACAAACTCCTTTTTGGAGCACCCGGCTTCGGCCACGATCGTGCCGCCGGAATCGGTGTAGACCCTTAGTTTCCGCTTCTGTTCGTCGGTAAACTTCGGGAGCTTCTGTCCATTGAAGAACAGACACGGCGCGTCGAGCCACGATTCAACGGGGTCCTTGATATCAACGATTTGCCAGTTGACGCGCGTCTCGAGCGTGTCGCTGCAGAAACGCGACAAACTGGCGATGTCGCGCGGATTGTTGTTCCAGTCGTTGCTGCCGGTATCGAGCTTGTTGTAGAAGACGGGGCCGCGGCCCTTGCACAGAAACAGCAGTGCCCAACTGGCGGCGCACTCGCGGCCATGTTCGGCACGGGCCTGATTGTTCATGAGCCACCGGGCGCCGACCTCGAACCAGTTGAGGCCGCCGAAGGTTTTCCGCCCGCTGGCGCTGCCGCAACGCTCGACGCCGTAGATGTAGTAGTTGTTCATCCCGTGCGGACGTTTGACCTGATTGTCGCCCGGCGGGGCGCCGGGGATGCCGAAGTCGGCCGGCAGGTTGCGGTCGAGCCACGCCTTGGCCTTCTCGATGGCGTCGGGCAACGGCCGCCGCCCGCAGCACCGGGCCGACTTGCCCTCATAGCTGGCCGCCGTGAGCATGTCGAACGCGATGTACATCGACGCCAGGCCCGCAACCGTCATGCTGCCGTAGGTGTCTTCGTTCACTGGGACGCCCTGCGTCGTATAGCCCCACCCGCCATTGTCGCCCAGGGTGTCGATGTAGTGCTTCTCGATGATCTGCCAATACTCGATGGGAATCTCGATATTGTTCAGCGCCGCCTCATAGAGCCCCAGCACGCCGTACTGCGAATTTGAATGGTCCCCGCCAACATATTGCACATAGCCGAAGAAGCCGCGAATCGCACCGGTGGTGTCTCGCGTTTTGGTGCACTCCATCAACCACTTCGCGTCACGCGCCAGGAACTGACGATACTTGCGGCCGGGGTCTTTCCCGTGCGTCATCAGAAATGACCACACCCCGCACCGGATGCCTGTGGCGTACGTGCCGTCGGTATCGTTTTCGCACAGAAAGTTGATGGCCCGCGCCAATTGGGGCGACTGCGGATCCTCGCCCGCGTGCAGCAGCGCCAGCACGCACAACGACGTGCGGCCGCACCACTGCCAGATGTGCCGCCTGCGGGCCTGCTCATCGGCTACGGCCTGCACGGCGGCGAAGTCGGGCAACTGCTCCCAGTGCCCCTGCTCGTTGAGCAGGCCGTAGATGACGTCAACGTAGGCCTTGATCGCCGCGTCCACTTCGTCGGCACTGACCGACGGCGGCTGGCGGTCCACCCCCTGGGCCGATACGCCCCCCGCCAACGCCAGTAGCACTGTTGCTGCCGTCCATAGAAGACGTTTCATCGTGGCCCCTCCTTGTAACGTGTTGCATCCGAAAAACCCCACAAAACTGCCTCTTCGGCCTATGCCCCACAACCACATGGCCACGGCCGCAATCTATGATTCGACGATGCACCCCTCATGGCTTCTCCTCCCGCGGCTGTTCCGCTGTGTGCCACCTCAGCCCCCGACGTCAACTCCGACAGACCACGACGTTGCCGATGCCGGCGGCTCCTTGCCCTGAAGCGTGGCCGGCAACAGCATGGTCGTCGCCACGGCCCGGGCGTCGGCCGCCCCGTAGCCGCGACGGTCATACGCCTTCACCCCCGTCAGCGACAGCAGCATGTCGAAGTCGCTGCAAACGCCCACGAGGCGGTCGCCCAGGTACAGCCCGTGCAGCGACGCCTCGGCCTTCCCGATCCGCTCATCGTTCAGGCTCACCTCGGCGTGGGCCAGGGCACACATGATGATCGCCTCGTGGTCGAACGGATACGCATAATTGACCCGCATGGACTTGCCGTCCGGCGAGAATCGCCCGTCCGACGGCGCCAGCCCGAGCAGGTAATCGACCCCGCGCTGGATGGCCTGATCCACAGCCGTATCGGTCACGCTCGCCCGCTGGCACAGCGCCGGCGACGGCACCAACAACATGACCATAGGAACCAAAAGGAGCGCAGGGCGATTCATAACGTTTCTCTTATTCACAATTGCGACCGCAACAGCACAATGTTCGTCGCAAGAGCTCGGGCGTCCGCGGCCTCGTAGCCACGGCTGCCATAGGCCTTACACCCCGTCTGTGCGTATAGAATGTCGAACGGACTGTACAGGCCCACGAACCTGTCGCCATCGTAAATCCCGAACAGCTCCGGCTTCGCCTTGCCGATGCGTTCGCTGCGCAGATGGAATGTGAACTCGACTTTCGACGCATCGTAACCGGTCGCCTGCCCGAGTTGGCCATTCACCACGCCGTGCCCGACGTCGAGCGGCTTCAGGGTCAAGCCTATGCCTTCCAGGGCCGCCCGAATGCCCGCGCCCCCCTGTTCGTCGCCCAACGTCGCCTCGGCCAACAGAAAACCTCCGTCCGACAGATACTTTTTCAGCCACTCGCCACTTTGGCCCAGGTCGCACCTCTTGCGCGCCGAGAGGTGAAGCAGATCCACGCCCGACAGATCATCGCCGGCCGCCACAGGCTCTCGCTCCGTCACGACCAATCCCGTCCGAGCCTTCAGATCCTCGGCCAGCACCTGCCATGGCCCATAGTTCCGACCCAGATACCAGTCGCCCCCGTGCTTCATCCGGGCGACGGTCACGGCCTCCTTGCTTCCTTTGGTTGGGGTTTGGGCGGCATATTTGGCTCCCGTGCCGCTGGTGCGGGTCGCCAGGCGCGACCGAATCTTGGCCTTATCGGTGGCGTACATGTAGAGGTTCGCGCCCAAGTCGAACAACACCTTTTGCCGTGTGATCGCTTCGGTATTCCACGGACACGAAAGGTCCACCTTGCTGAAGAACATGAACGTGCGCAGCCCATCGCTGAGCCCCATCAGACTCGGCGTTTGGCCCTTGATCGACTGATCGGCCTCCCATAGCGGATGGTCGCGATCGATCACCTTCAACTCCCATTCCGGCCACAATTCGCCGCACACCAGCGTCCACCGGTCAATCGCCTGCCGGTTGGCGCAACTGGCCTCGAACAGAATTGTGCCGCCGGTGTCTGTAAACTGCCGCAGCTTCGCCTTCTGCTCGGCGGTGATCTCCATAGGCGATTCGGCCGAGATGTACAGGATCGGCGAGTCGTGCATCTCTTGGACGGGAATATCCAGGTTGATGACCTGCCACTGGATCGGCTGCTCCTTGAGGTTGGCGACGTAGCGGGTCAGGTTCGCCAGGTCGCGGGGATGCATGTTCCAGGCGCCCTTGAACTGGAGTTTGTTGGCCAGGATCGGCGCGCGACCCTTGGCCAGGAACGCAATCGCCAGGGCCGTGTCCGAGATGTGCCCCCATCCCCCATCGGGACTCTGCCGCGACAGAATGAACGACGTCAATTCCTGATACCAGGCGTGTGTGCCGAAGTACTTGATGCCCGAGGCCAGCCCCACACGCTCACACGAAAACGGCCAATACATGTACCACGCCCCGCGGCCGGGGTTCTTATCCACCACAAAGGCGGCCGCCAACCACTCGATTCCCTCCTCGATAGCCTTGTCCACTTCGAGCCCCTGGCGCGGCGATTTGCCGTTCTTGCACGGGCACCCCGTGCCACGATAGAGCATGTCCCGGATGATGAACAGGCTGGCCACCGCCGCCCCCGACATGCTGCCATAGCTGTCCATCGTCTCAATGCTGCTCAGATGGGCATAGTTCCAGCCCTTGTCGGGACGGTGGGTCTTCAGATAGAAGTCCAGGGCCCGCTTCCAGACGTCCATCGGGAATTCGCGGACCACGTTGGACGCCTCGTACAGCCCCAGAATCGCCATCTGGGTATTGCTCGCATCGCCCCAGACGGTGCCGGTACCGCCGTAGTTCCAGCAGCCGCGATCCTTGCTCTGGGCGTTCAAAAGCCATTCAACGTCCTTCTCCAGCCGTTTCAGAACCAGTTCCTGCTGCTCGCGGGGCAGCCGCGGATAGAGCCGCGACAGGGCAATTGCCCGGACCGCGTACACGTAGTTCTTGTCCACCTCGGCTTCCAGGACGACCTTCAGGGCCTTCTGGAGTCGATCATCGCGAACATTCAACTCGCCATAGGCCAGTCCCATGAGGCCGCACACGTCGTAGCCGTGGCGGAAATGCTCATCGCCAGACCTGTAGTCGCCCCACCCGCCTTCGGGCTGTTGAATCCCCAGCAGATGCTGTACGCCGCGCTCAATGGCCTGATCCACCTGCTCGTCGGTGAACGTCGGCGTTTGGGCCCCGACAGGCAATGACATCACCATCACAGACAATGCAACCCATAGTGCACATAGGGCTCTTGTGGGGTTCATAGAACGCTGCTCCTTTCGCGTATCCGGGGTTGTTCCATCGCAGGTGGGCTGCCGTGACGGCGGGTGGTTGGATGCCCGGGCCCACTCGACACCTTAAACACCTATGGATGCAGAAGTTCCGCGCTTCCACCATGCGCGTAATATAGCATAGGTGGGCGGAAAAAAGCTACTGTATGCCACGTGCAATTATGAGGTTATTTTACACTCATGAGCAATACGATGTTCGTAGCAAGGGCACGGGCGTCGGCTTTCGAGTAGCCCCGAATCCCGAAGGCGCGGTATCCCGACTGCGAGTACATGATGTCCAGCGGGCTGTACAGGCCCACCAGCTTGCCTTCGTATTCGATACGGAACAGAACTGGGTCGGCCGCTGCCGCCTGGTCGTCGCCCTGGCGGCCCATGGCCCGGGTGAGTTTGACTTTAGCGATGGCATAGCCGGTGGCGCCGAACAGGTCGCCGCTCATCAGGGGCGAGTTGGGCTCCAGCGGCTTGAGGGTCAGACCGGCCGCCTCGGCCAGCGACCGCAGCGACGCGTCGAACGCCTCGTCACCGCAGGTGGCCTCGGCCAGCAAGAAGCCGCCGCCGACCAGATAGGTCTTGAGCCATTCGGTCCCGCCTTCGCCCAGATTCACCGGGCCCCGCCCGGTCAAATATAGAAATGTCAGGTCCTTGGGCACCGCGTCGCCGACGGCCACGGGATCCAGTTCCTCAACGGTCAGCGACGCACGAGCCGCCAAGTCGGCCGATAGCAGCCCCCACAGCCCATAGTTCCTGCCGGCATCCCAGCGGCCGCCGTGCCGCAGCCGGGCCAGCGTCACTTTCTCGCGTGAGCCCCGCTTCAACTGGCGGCCGGGATACTTCGCCGCCACGTCGGGCTCTGGATCGTCATAGCGGCCCGGCAACGGCGACAGGTCGGTCGCCACTGCCACGATGTTCTGTGCCGTCTGCAGCGCGGCAGCGCTTTTCTTCTCATCCGCGGCCATCCAACCGCATGTCAGATCCTGCGTCGAAAAAAAGAGAAACGGTCGCACCCCGTCGTGCAGACAGCGCAGCACCGGCAATCGCCCCTTGATTTCGGCGTCGGCCGTCCAAAAGGCGTGGTCCTTCTCCAGTGTCGTCAGCTTCCACTCGGGCCAGACCTCGCCGATCAGCCGCTCCAGCGACCGCAACGCCTTGGCGTTGCCACAGGTAGCCTCGCACAGCACGGTCCCGCCGGTGTCGGTGTATCGGCGAAGCAGTTTCTTCTCGTTGGTGTTCAGCAGAATATCGTCCTCGGCACTGATCAACAGCAGCGGCGCCTCCTGAAAATCCGTCAGATCGCGTGTCAACTCCATCCTCTGCCAGCGGTGCGGCTTGCCTCGCAATTTGCCTGTCATCATGGCCAGGCTCAGGGCGTCGTGGGGATGCTGGTTCCACTGGCCGTGGTACTCCAGTTTGTTGACCAGCAGCGGCTCGCGGCACATCCTGAGAAATCCGATGCGGTAGGCCGCCTCGACAATGTTGAGCCAATCGCCCCTGTCATTGGAGGGAAAACCGCGAGTCAGAAGTTCGGCAATGCCTTCCTTGTACCAGTCGTGGTCGCCCAGGTACTTGTAACCGCCGGCCATCATTGCGCGACCGCAGCAATAGAGCCAGTAGCGTCGGAGAAAGTGGGGGTCCTGATGACCGGTATTCTCACCCGGGTTAAAATTCTGGGCAAGCCAACGGAAGGCCCTGTCGGCGCTAAGGTCTATCCCGCCCCATCCCTCTTTCGATTTGCCGCGACCTCCGCACGGACATCCGGCGTCCGGAGCAACCACCCGACGGCCGTTTAGAAGTATTTCCAGGCCCGCTGCCGTGTCGGCCGCGCGGACCGGATCCCGGCCGCCCATACCCATCATCCCATGATGGGGAACCCAACCGCCGCTAGCCAACTGGTGATCCACCAGATTCTTGACGACGGCTTCAAAGATACTGCCCTTTATGCGTATGGCGGCGTCATGCGCGTCGATCAGGGCACGCGCAACCATACATGTCGCCCGCATGGTCCAGTGCGGGGTCGGCGATAGATGGTAATTCCATCGTCCCGAGCCGTCCTGGGCTGCGATCAGTTGCAGCCCGGCCTTCTGGATGCATTCCTGCGCCCTCTTGCGCTGCGCCGGCTTCATCCCCTCCAGATGCCACACCAGAGCCGAAACCCGGTGAGCCAGGGCATCCGTCGTATCCGGTCTCATGAACATCAGGGCGTCCAGACCTCGCTGGACGCGATCGTCCTCGGCCGTCAGCCCGGCAAACCCCAGCCCGAGCATCGCCACCGCCGCGCGGTATTCGGCAACCCCGCCCCCATCCGACCCCAACTGACTCAAAGTGCCGTCGGCCTGCTGCTGGCTCAGCAGGTACTCGGTGAGCTTCTGGACGTGCTCGTCCACCTTCTGTCCCGTCGCGTCCGCCCGGGCCGCCCCCGACCAGGCCGCCAAAGACGCCAATGCCGCCATCACCCACACCGCCGGATGCCGCCTCATCGTTACCATCGTAGGATCCCCCACCCTCCGTGCCTATAGCGACACAGACCGACGACATGACAGCCCTATATTTTTCGCCGCACTTCTCTTCTGAAATGATAGAACGTCCAGGGAGCCCCCGGATTGCCCGGGGGCCGCACGCCGGAAGCCCATGGATGCCGGGACACGCCGTCCCCGGCAACTCGCACCTCCAGCCGGTAGCAAACGCGCCGCCTACTGACAGACAATGGCACTCTACGATTTTCTCGGTTTCTTCGACTTCGTCGGCTTGGCTGGGCCGCCGGTCGCGCCACCCTGGCTGGAGGGCGTCTCCGGTCGCGTGGTCATCAGCAGCATATTGACCAGCATCTTCACAGCCGTCGTCTTGTCATACCCGCGCAGGTTGTAGGCCCCGTAGCCCGACGCACTGTACGTCAGATCCAGCGGGCTGTAGTAGCCCACCGTCCGGCCCCCCGCGACAATCCGCAGGATCATCGGAGTCTTGATATCCGGATGCTCCTCGCGGACGGCGCGGCTGAAGCGAGGATTGTCGATTTCGAGGCCTTTCAACGAACCGTCCATGTCCCCCTTGAAGAACGGATCGCCGGCCTCCATCGGCACCAGGTCCAGTCCCTCGGCGTCGGCGATGAACTTCCGGAAGTCCTCGTCGAAGCTCTTGCTGCCCATGGCGGCCTCGGCAATGACGAATCCTCCGTTCTTCATGTAGTCGGCCAGATAGTCCTTCTCGGCGTCGGTCAATTCCATCGCCGCCCCGCCGCGGACCACCAACACGTCGGGCATACCCACATCGATCTGGTCGGCCGGCGACGCATCTCCCATGGCAATCGTCACGCCGGCCTCCGTCTGGAACTCGTTGATAATCAGGCCGAGCATCTGGTAGTGAAGACCCAACTGGTAATTGCCCTTGTGCGCCAGGCACTGCATGTTGACCAGTTGCCGACCGCCCGTCTTGACTTTCGAGACCTTCACCACCTCTTCCTTCTCGATCCACGGCTTGGGAATGGACCTGACGGCGCGTTTCTCTTTCTTGGCGGCTTCTTTCTCGGCCTCCATGGCCTTCTCCCACTCGTCCATCAGGCGCTGCTTCTCCTGGAGCCGCGCGATCGTGTCCTGGAGCTTCGCCGGCGCGGGAGCCTTGTCCGTGGCATACGCGTACAGGTTCACCGCCAGGTCGAACGCCTCCTTGCGGTTCACCGTGTCCTGCATCTGCCAGGCGCACGAGATATCCTTGTCGGTGAACAGGCAGAACGTCCGCACACCGTCGTCCACCCCCTCGAGCAGCCCCTTGGCCTCGATCGGCAACTGGCAACTGTACAGCGGATGGTCGTCGGCCAGCGGTTTCAGCGGCCAGTCCGGCCACAGCTCCGCAATCAGCACCCGGGCCTGCTGCGAGAACGCGCTGTTGGCGCAGTTGGCCTCCACCAGCAGTGTCCCGCCCTCGAAGCAGAACCGCCTGAGCTTCTGCTTGTCCTCATCCGACAGCGTGAGCGACTCTTCTCCGCTCAAGTACAGCAGCGGCGAGTCGTGCCAGTCCTTGGTGTCCGACTTGATGTCGATCACCTGCCAGCGGAACTGCCGCTCGAGGCGTTTGCCCGTTTCCAGGGTCAGCAGCGCCAGGTCGCGGCGGTGACGGTTCCACTCGCCGTCGTACTTCAGCTTGTTCATCAGCACCGGGGCGTTGCCCTTGACCAGGAAGATGATCGCCAACGACAGGTCCACGATGCCCGCCGGATCGGCAACGTACTGTTTCTCCTTGCCATTGGAGTCGGTGATCGTGATGATTTGCGGCGGCTTGAAGTTCGGGTCCGGCTTCTCGCCCGGCAGGTCGATCGACTTGACCAGAGGACGCAGGGCCGAGGTCTTGGCCAGGCGATACATCTGCGCCGCTCCGCGCTTGTACCAGTCGTGTTTGCCGAACGTCTTGAGGCCCGAGGCCTGGCCGGCACGCTGAAGGCCATACAGGTAGTAGGTCAGCCACCGCTCCTCGGCATGCGACTGTTTCTTGCCCTCGAAGTAATCCACCATCCACTGGATACCCTTGTCGAGGATGGTGTCGTCGAGTTTGCCGCCACTGCTCTTGCCCTTGGCGCACGGGCAACCGGCCGTGCGCTGCAACTGGTCGCTGGCGATCATCAGACTGGCCAGCGACGGGCCCGTTATCGTAACCGACGCCTCCGGATCGGGATCGGTCGGCTTGGCCTTGGTATAGGGCTGGTAGGTCCAGCCGCCATCAGGCGTCTGGGTGGTCGTGTAGTGGCGGAAAAGCTTGGCCCAGACCGAGTCGCTCACCTCGCAGTTGGCCATCGACGCATCGCACAGCCCCAGCACGGCAAACCCGGTGACCGAGTTGTCGCCGCGGCCCTTGTTCTCGGCCTTGACGAGATAGCCCCACATGCCGTCGTCGTGCTGGTTGCGGGCCAGCCACGTGGCGTCGGCGGCCAGTCGATGCCGCAGGGTCGGATAGTGCCGGACCAGCTGCGCATAGGCCATGGCGCGGCAGCCCATGACATAGGTCCGCGTGACCTTCGCGGCACCAAGCGCTTCGATGGCTTGGCGGATAGTAACACTGTCGTACGGCTCTCCGGCCAGCAGAAGTGCCTGCACGGCCAGCGACGTCGTGGCCCCCTCGTGCTGCGGGTACTCCACCCAGCCCCCGTCAGGCTTCTGGAGCTTCTTCAGCGTCTGACAGGCTTCGGCAATAGCCTCCTCGATTTTCGCATCCGTCGGCGGCGGCTCGATCCCTGACTGGGCCCATGCCGACGGGGCCGCCATCATCGACGCCAATAAGGCCGCAGCGCACCACAATGCCCGTGGACGTGTCATCGGATAACCTCCGCCATCCCAAAAGCGTGATAGGGGTGAATTGTCCACTGTTGGAGTCTACCCCAACGCAAGGCCTGCGCCAAGGATAAGTCGTTAAAAGTTCAGGGCATAAAGCACGACGTTGACGGCAATCCGGCGGGCGTCCTCGGCCGCATAGGCGCTGGCCTGGAACGTCGTCATTCCGTCCAGTCCCGGCCCCAGCGCATAGGGCGAGTAGACCACACAGTACCGGTCGCCCGAGCGGATGCCCTCCAACCTCGGGTGGGCCAGCTCCGGCGTCGTGCGGGCCGCGGGGCCAGTCAGCGTCACCCGCTCGATGCGGCGTCCCACCTCCCCATTCAGCAGCGGACTCTCGGCCGGCACCGGCTCCAGCGGCTGATCCGGGTACAGTTCCTCCATCAGCGTCCGAAACCCCGCGTCAAATGCCTTCTCCCCACAGCAAGCCTCCGCCATCAGGAATCCGCCACGATCCAGGTAACGTCTCAGCGCCGCCTTCTCGGCGTCAGTCAATTTCGGGTCGCGGTGTCCCGCCATGTAGAGCACCGGCATCTGGGCCGCCTCGGCATCGGTCAATCGCACCGGCACGGCTCGGTCGGCCGCCTTGACGGCCGCCTCCGTCCGCAGCAGTTCCAGAAGCCGGTCCACGGCCTTCGGGCGGCTGTTCCAGTCCCCCTGGTGCTGCACCTTCCCGATGTACAGAGCCCCGCGCTCGACCTTAACCTGGGCCGTCTGCCGGACCAGTTCGACCGGCGACAGCGGATCGCGCAGCGGCTGCCGAGCCGTCGCGTAGGCGGCAAGGTTCAGCCCCAGTTTCAGTGCCGCTTCACTGTCCGGCTGGTCCGACTGCTCCCACCAGCAGGTCAGGTCCTTCACCGACAACAGCAGCGGCGTCCGGCAACCAAACCCGAGTCCCTCGATCTGCCACGTGTCGGGCAGACTCTCCAGACTATGGTACACCGGGTGCGTCGCCGGCAGCGGTTCGAGCGTCTGCTCCGGGAACAACTCGACCGCCAGGCTCCGGACCGACTCGGCGAAGGCCTTGCCGTCGCAGCAGGCGTCCGCCACGACGACGCCCCCCTGCTCGACATACTCGCGCAGCTTCTGCTTCTGCGGCGGCGTCAGGGCCAGCGACTCGCGTCCGGTCACCAAGAGCAACGGCGCCTCGAGCCATCGCTCGATCGGATCGCCGAAGCTCACGGTCTGCCACCCGACGGGCCGGCCGTTGAGCCGGTCGCCAATCCATCGCGTCAAGTGTTCGGCATCGTACCGGTTGATGTTCCAGTCGTCGCCGGAGCGTCCCCAGCGGAGCTTGTTGACCAGCAGCGGCACGTGCCCCTTGGTCAGGAAGAGAATGGCGAAGGCGATGTCGTACTCGAAGGCGGCCCCCTGGGTCTTGCCGACGCGGGCAAAACCGCCGTCGGGCAACTGTCGCCCCACCAGGAACGCCGCCCCTTCGCGGAACCAGTCCGCCCCGCCTATTGTCCGCAACCCGCCAATGATGCCCACGCGCTCCACGGCGTACAGGTAATAGTAGTGATACGAGCCGGGCAGCCCCGGATGCTCGCTGACCGAGAAATGCTTGTCCAGCCACGCCAAGGCCTGGGCGATCGGTTCGTTCTGACGGTACTGTCCGCACAGCTTCGTACGCTCGGGCGTGCCGCACTTGAACCGCCGCCCCTCGTGCAGCCGCGAGCCGGCCGCCATGAGGCTGGCCAGTCCGGCCGCCGTCATGGACCCATAGGAGTTGTAGTTGGGCCCCATGCGGTACCCCCAGCCGCCATCCTTATTCTGGGCGCGGACGTAGTGGCTTTCGCTGCGTTTCCAGACCTGCTCGTCCACGGGGTATCCGGCTCGCGACGCCTCGTACAGGGCCAACAAGGCCATCTGCGTATTCGAATGGTCGGTGTAGGTGATCAAGGCATCCGGGGCGCCCGACTGGGCCAGGCGGCGGTTGTAGCCCCAGGTGCCCAGAGGCGTCTGCGCGGCCGAGAGCCAGGCCACGGCCTCGCGCACCTGGGCCGCATGGGCAGGCTTGCCGCTCACTTCGTCGGCCTTCAGGAAGGCCATCGCGCGAAGCGAGACGGCATAGGTGTCGGCGTTGGGCATCCGCTCCAGCGCCGCCAACCCCCGTGCCACCACCGGGTCGTCCAGCGGAACGCCCGCCTGCACCAGCGCCAGCACGGCCAGGGCAGTCATGCCGCCATAGCCGCCGCCGTAGCTGTCCAGGATGTCGCCCCAGTGCCCGTCGGCGCGCTGCCCCTTCTTGAGCCGCGCCACCGCCCGATCGACGCACTGACGGACCTGCTCGTCGGTCACCTGGGCGGCCGCCGGCGCCGGCAGCGCCGCCACGATCACGGCCACCGCCGCAGCACACACCGCGCGCACCGCCATGGAGCGATAAGGCGAGGTTCCCGGTCGCGGAAGCGTTCGTCGTGACATACCGTCAGATTATATCGGCCCCCGCCCGCCGAACCAGCAGGAGTTCTGGAGTATCCCACGATCCGCCGAATGCGACCAATCAGTCGTTCAGCCTGCCGTTAAGGATGTTCACCAGCAGGGACAGGTCGGTCGGCTCGACGCCGCCGTTGCCGTCGAGGTCGAAGGCCCGTGCGGGAATGTGTTGCGGTGCCATGCCGTTCAAGGCGGAAATCAAGGCGCTGAGGTCGCCGGGTTCGGCACCGCCGTTGCCGTCGATGTCTCCGAGTCGTCGCACCATCAGCGGCACGTGGCAAACCTGTTGTCCGCCGACGTCGCCCGTGACCACCACATCCAGCACCAGTTCGCCGGTACCCGTCTGACCGTCGGTGTGGCGGCTGCCCAGCACATACTTGACCAGGGGATTGCCCTCCGGATCGTCGATAACCGTCACTTCGCCGGGGCCGCTGCCGGGGCGTTTGGTCACGGTGACCGTGTAGCTGGAGTTGGTTTCACCATCGTCCACGGCGGCTACGATCCTCACCTTGTGCCCGCCGCGTGCCAATGAACCGGCGATGTTCTGATACACCCACCGGTCCTCACTCTCGACGGTCACGACGGCTGTCGGCGACGCCTCGACGGCCAGACTGTGACCGGCTCCCCCGTCGATGGCGAGCACGTTGCTCGGCGCGGCCGCGACGACGGGCAACAGGCGATCCGTCGTGGTGCCGTCGCCGAGCTGGCCCTCTGCATTGTGTCCCCAGGCCCACAATCGCTTCTGCGCATCAACAACCAGAGTGTGATACCCGCCGCAAGCCACACGATCGACCGTCGCATCGAGGAGAACCCGGACCGGCAGGACGGACGCCGTCGAGACGCCGTTGCCCAACTGACCATAGGCGTTGGCGCCCCAGGCCCAGAGCGTGTTATCGTCCAGCAGTGCGACGCTGTGACTGGAGCCGCACGAGACGCTTACGGCCCCAGCGAGAGAAGGCACCAGCACGGGGGATCGGCGCGTTTCGACGGTGCCGTCGCCGAGTTGGCCGCTGCTATTTTGGCCCCAGGTCCAGACCTGGCCGGAGGCTGTGGCCACAACCACATGCGCATAGCCCGCGTCGGCCGCGATGACCACCTCCGGCAGCGTCACGCGGCGCGGTGTCGGGCTGTCGTCGGCCGATCCGATGCCCAGTTGGCCGTAGGTATTCTGGCCCCAGGTCCAGACGGTGCCGTCGCGGCAGACGGCAAGCGAATACTTGTACCCGGCCGCCACGGCCTGCACGTCGGCCACAGCGGCCACCCGGACCGGCGTCGCGCGCGATGTGGTGGTGCCGTCGCCGAGTTGCCCTTTATCGTTGCGGCCCCAGGCCCAGACATTGCCCTCGCCGTCCAGGGCCAGCGAGTGATACCATCCGGCCGCGACAGCCACGATGCCAGATAAGTCGGCGACTTGGACAGGTGTATGCCGTAGCACGTGCGTCCCGTCGCCGAGTTGGCCGTAGCTGTTCATCCCCCAGGCCCAGACATTGCCCTGACGATCCACGGCCAATGAGTGCCTGTCTCCGGCGGCAACCGAAACGATGTCGCCGAGCGATGCTACACGGACGGCAGACGTGCGGTCGGTGGTCGTGCCGTCTCCGAGCTGGCCCATATCGTTCAGGCCCCAGGCGTACGGCGTCCGACCGGCGTCGTCGGCACGGACCTCCAGGGAACCAAGCCCGGCCATTGCCACCGCGAGTGTGACGACTGGGATCCAACGCATGCCGCAGGCAACGCGACGTGCCGGGGTCATCGGCAGGCCCTCCCGCTAAGGCAATCGGATATGTGCGACTTGAACCGACGGCGACATCCGACGCCGGAGCACGTCCCCACGCGCTCCGCGTTTATTGACGCATGAGAATACTATGTGCTATCGCCGGATGCAAGACGTTTGTCACCGCCTTGTGACGAGTTCCGAGGCCGAGCGGCCGCTGGAAGACCCGACACCTGTGACGGCCCCCGGCCGAGGTGGATGTATCCGGACGTCACCCTGTCGCGGTCACCGGCTCTGATGCACCAAGGGACGCCGACATTCAGGAAAAGACAAGTAGAAGTCGGTAGGACCGCAGAACTAACCGACAGGCCGGACGAACCCTTTCCCATGTGCCAGCCGTGCGGGAATGTCAGAGTTGTTGACCGGACCTCCTGACCGGAAACGGCGAAGGCCCGCAAGTCGTTGACTTGCGGGCCCTTGTGTTCTGGCTGGGGATCAGGGACTCGAACCCCGACTAGCTGATCCAGAGTCAGCCGTGCTACCATTACACCAATCCCCAGCAATGACTCTGGAGCGAGAGAGTATAGCGAACCGGCAGTGGAAGTCAAGGCATCGGCGACATGGGAAAATTCCATGGCCCCCCGGGTGCCAGGAGGCTCGCAACCCGCGGCTACTGCGGCCGCCGGACGGTCACCTGCATCGCCTTGACGCCGGTCGGTGCGCCGAGGTCGATCATGGGCAGCCCTGGCGGCAGCGACCGGTCGAGCATGACCGAGCCGAGTTCCTGCCCGCCCAGGGTCACCGTCAGCTGCGGTCCTTGAACCGTGAGCTTCAGGTCGAACGGAGTCGCGGCGGCCGTCGGCAGCGGCCAGGTCTGAAGCGTCGTCTGTTTGCCCGCCAGCATCTGGACGACAACCATGTCCGCACTGCGGAGGCGTACGAAGCAGTAGTTCCGGTTGTCACTGTAATGGACGCCCAGGCCGGCGCCGTTGCCGTCCTTGGCGACCTCGGCTGCGACGTGAATCTGCCCGGACACCGTGTACGCACCCAGCGACGCCAGGGCGGCCTGACGTTCGCCGAACAGGTCCACCGGTCCCAAGACCACCAGGGCCGGACGTTTGTAGATCGGGGCGATGCCGGAGGCCGAACTGCTGGTGAGCCCTTTGACGGTGTTGCGGTACTCGAGTTCGCCCGATAGGCCCGCCAGGAGCCGCGGATCGTCCGAAGGGGTGAACTCGAGCAAGAAATCGCGCGACGGCCGGGCCACGGAGGACAATCGCACTTCCAGGCGGCACGGGACGCCGGGTTTCAGCGGCGATGCGGCCTCGACCGCAAGCACCTGCCCCGCCGGACGGGTCGTAGCGGGCACGGGCGGTCGGCCGCTCTGGACAAATCGGGCCTGGACAGCCGCCGCGGCCCCGGCCGGATCAGGCAACCGGTCGTACACCAGGTACATCAGGGGCCGGTTACCCAACGTGCCGCGAGGCCAGTAGTCCACCACATGGATCGGGTCGGCCAGTTCCAGACTCAGGAAGTTGCTATGAGCCAGCGGCGTACCCTGTGCATCGGCGGCGCGGGCCTGGAGGGTGTGCCTGCCGGGCCCGAGGGGCGAGGTGTCGAGCCGCAGACGCCCGCCAGCAAAACGCCCGAGGCGGCGGTCGCCGGCAAACAGGTCGATCACCGCGGTGGAATCGGCCGGCGTCATGGCGGCGGTCAGATCGACGGCGTCGCCGGCGGCGAGCGCAGCGTTCGGAGACGATGCGGCCCGGGCCAGCACGAGCCGCTCACTGTGTCCGCACGGGACGTCCACGACGGCCCATCCCTGGACCGCGGCCGGGGAAGCATCCACGGCCACCACACGAACGCGCCGCCAGGCGTCGGCGGGGGCGGTGACGTCAGGCGTGAAGCTGCCGCTGAGGCGGCCGTCGTCCCCGACAGTCAGGTCGCTCGCAGCCAACGTTCCGGCCGGCCGGTCATCGACGAAACACCGCACTTCCCCCAAGGTCTTTCCCTCGGGCATCGCAATGTCGAACTCGACAATCGGAACCCGCCGGGGCGAATCCGCCACGGGCATCGTCACGCGACAGGTCACCTTCGCGCGCCTGGCATACGGAGCGCACAGAGGATCGCCGAAGACGGCGTTCTGCCAGCCGATGTAGCGGATGCCCGACCAGTAGGCTTCGGCAAGGTTGCAGCCCGCCAGGTAATTGTCGAGCAGGACATCAAGGTATCCGCTGGTCGGGAACGAGTCGGCGAAGGGTTCGTCGGTGGTGCCGTGAACGCCGGTAGCGCCGCAACGGATCAGCCAGGCGACGGGCGTTTGCATGTTGTAACCGAATGTGCGCCAATTATTCCAGATGGCCCCGTAGGACTGGAGCATATCCACCAGAGCACCGGGGCGGTAAGTGTTCGAGGAAACGTCCTTCCACTTCAGGCCGCTGTAGGCGCCGCCGCTGAAGTAGCCGGCCACGTCGTCGGCGCCGTTGACGGGCTTATCCGTCTCGAACACCTGTGCGGCGATTCCCCGCGACTGAAGCTGCCGGACGGCTTCATCAAACTTCATCACATGCGGGCTCTGGACGAAGTAGAACGTGCCCTGCGGCGCCGTGGCGTCGGAGGCGACGCTCCGCCGCACCAGCTCCAGGGCGTCCCGCGGCTCGTAGCCGCGAAGCCACGTCACCAGGCGAGGACGCTCGTCGGCCGCGATGGTCGCGGCAAAACGCTCGAAGGCCTCCCTCCGGCCCAGGTACGGATTGACAATCTTCTGAATAAGACCGTCCGAAGCCAAGCCCGCCAGCAGTGCGGCCATGCTCCGCGTCTTCATGGCCCCGCCGCAATCCACCCTGAGCGGCAGATCGGGACACAGCACGACGAAATGGAGTCGGTCGCCGGCCGGATGCTCGCGAATGAAGGCCTTCAGCGGTTCGCGGATCGCCTTCTCATACACGTCCCCGGAAATCACGCTGCGGCCCCGGAAGCCCTCGGTCGGCAGATCGACCAGGCAGAGATTCCGCTCGGGAACGCCTCGGGCGTCGCGGTAGGCGTTGGCGACGGCAACCGACTCGGCCGAGCGGCCGTTGGCGACAATCAGCACATTGTGCGGGCCGCCGCCGGCCATAGCCGTCGAGCAGAGGGCCGATACCAGAACAAGGGAACAACACAAACGCGAAGACGCCATGAACATCTCCTGACGTGTTGGACGGCCGCACACGACATACATTCGCGCACACCTTAACAGATGCCGTCCCGCGGGACAAGCGTCGCGGAGCACTGGCAAGCCATAACGCATCCTGGAACTGTATAACTCCACGGTGGCAAGTGTGATTTTTACCCAACAACCTTTGCCCTCCGGCAGGGGACATAATATAATGGCGCTTCCGTTTGGAGCACCGATTGGGTGCCGTGTGGACAGAAAGGCAATTAAGACAATGATTATCAGCGACTTGGGCAAGATTGCGGGGCGGACGTATCCAGCGCGTCGGCGGACGCAGAACGTGGCGGGCGGGGCGGCGCCGATTCAGGCGAAGCACTTCTCGCTGGGCTTCGTGACACTGGAGCCCCGGGGCGGCCAGGTGCCCTGGCACAATCAGGAGCAGGAGGAAGTGTACTTCGTCCTGGAAGGCACTGGCGAGATGTGCCTGGGCGCGGAGCGGCAGCCGCTGACGGCCGGCCAGGCCGTGTACATTCCCTCGGGGGTGTATCACCAGTTGACCAACGTGGGGGACACACCGCTGAAGTTCATCTATTGCTATGGTCCTGCGGGCGACGTGGCCCACTGGCGTCAGGAGCTGGACGGCACGTTGCCGCGGGCGGGGGTCGAGGCGCCTCCGCTGCCGCAAGGCGCCTGGCCGCAATGTACGGAGAAACCCAACGCCTGAGGCCAAGCTAAGCCCGTTTTGACATGGCCTCCAGGCCAAACTGGATTGCAAGCTTATCGTCCGTCCACTGGGACGGGCAGCACGCAAGATTCGGTTAGAAAAAGGAAAGGTATTCGGATGATGGACAACGTCAAGACACACCGCGTGGGCGTTATTATGAACGGCGTGACTGGACGCATGGGTACGAACCAGCACCTGCTGCGGTCGATCATGGCCATCCGCAATCAGGGAGGCGTCCGCATCAGCGACAACGAGCGGATCATGCCCGACCCGCTGCTGGTGGGCCGCAACCCGGCCAAACTCGAGTCGCTGGCCAAGTCGGCCGGCGTCGCGAACTGGTCTACGGACCTCGACGCCGCACTGGCCGACGCGAACTACACGGTGTACTTCGACGCGCAGACGACCAGCCGCCGCGCCGAAAGCGTGAAGAAGGCCATAGCCGCAGGCAAGCACGTGTACTGCGAGAAGCCGACGGCGACGAGCACGGCCGAGGCCTACGAGCTCTACTTGCTGGCGAAAAAGGCGGGCGTCAAAAACGGCGTGGTACAGGACAAATTGTGGCTGCCCGGGCTGGTGAAGCTAAAATTGCTGATCGACACGGGCTTTTTCGGCCGTATTTTGAGCGTTCGCGGCGAGTTCGGCTACTGGGTGTTCACGGGCGAGCATGTGCCGCCGCAGCGACCGTCGTGGAACTACCGGGCCGAAGACGGCGGCGGCATCATCGTCGATATGCTGTGCCACTGGCGTTACGTGCTCGACAACCTGTTCGGCAACGTCAAGTCGGTGTCGTGCCTGGGAGCGACGCACATCGACCGGCGCGTGGACGAAAACGGAAAGCCGTATAAGGCGACGGCGGACGATGCAGCCTATGCGACGTTCGAGCTCGAGGGCGGCGTGATCGCACACTTCAACTCGTCGTGGTGCGTCCGTGTGCGGCGCGACGACCTGCTGACGATACAGGTGGACGGCACCGAGGGCAGTGCCGTGGCGACGCTTCGCGATTGCGTCGTGCAGCACGCCAGCGCCACGCCGCGGTGCATCTGGAACCCCGACATCGACAATCCGGTGGATTTTTTCGGTGGCTGGCAACGCGTGCCCGACACACTCCCCTGCGACAACGCCTTCAAGGTGCAGTGGGAGCTGTTCCTGCGCCACGTGGTGCTGAACGAGCCGTTCCGCTGGTCGCTGCTGGAAGGCGCCAAGGGCGTGCAACTGGCCGAAAAGGGCCTGGAATCGTGGAAGAAACGGGCGTGGGTGGACATTCCGGAACTAAAGGCCTGACAACAGGCCGTTGACCTGCGACGCTGCAACATACCACAGGGCCGGCCCGAACGGGTCGGCCCTTTTTCTATTCATGCAGCCTCTACAAGTGCGGGGTGGGCGGTCGGCGGCGGAGGAGCATTGCCAGCAACAAGGCCGCCATGGCGCCGAAAACGACGAAATCGAAGGAGATCGGGTTGGGATTGGCGTCCTTGGCGTCGTCCGCGGGGCCATTTCCGGCCATTGTCGCCAGGTCCGGCCGTCCGGCCCGCAACCAGGCGGTATAAACCAGCGACGAGAGCATCGACGCGGCGCGGCCCATGGCCAAGCGGACGAGGTCGTTATGCTGTTCACAGAGAATGCGTCCGAGCTCATCCACGTGTCGCAGCAGCCGCCGCTGCCGCCCGTCGAGGTCCTGGGCGTCCTTGCGACGGAACAACTCGTCGGCGGCGTCGCTGTCCAGCCCCTTCAGATAGGCGATGTCCTCGTCGGTAACGCCGCTGTGACGGCGGGCTGCCGTATCGGCGGCCAACAGATGGGCAGCCCACTCGGCATTGCGGCCGGTCTGCTCGATCACCGCCCCCACGACGTCGTCCACCACGTCGTAGGGCGACAGGAGTTCCGCCGGCAGCCGCTCCAACTCCTCCGGCGACAACGCCTTACGGCGAATCGGCAGATAAAGTTCGAAAATCGCGTGGATGCCGCGGTTGCCGGTCATCTGACCGTCGTAGTTGCGCGTCGTGTGCAGCGGCTGATGCAGGTCGCCGACATAGTGCGACAGGTCCGCAATGGCTTCCTCGATCCGGTCGCGGCGCTTCTGGCGAAAGGCCTCGGCGAGTCGTGTCACCTGGTCCCGGATGACCCACGGCAGGGTGCCGTGACGGGCCAAGGCGGCCTCGCCCAATTGCGGCCATCGTGAACGATCGGCGGGGTCGAGCTTCGCGACCGCCTGGTCCGGATCCTCGCCGAGCAGTTCGGCGGCCTGGCGCGGATCGTGCCGCCAGAGATACTCCGCGATCTTCAGTGCCGCCTGGCGCCGGTCGCGCGGAAATGACGCATAGGGCGGCGGCTCGTCGGTCATGGCATCGATGTCGAAGAAATGTTTGCTCCGTTCCTGGTGATACTTGGCCCATGCGGCCTTGGCTTGGGAACCCAATTCGGCCTTGTGCGGCTCATTGGCGGCGTCGGCTTGATCTTGCAGTCGCCGGGCCTCGGCCTTGAGTTGAACGACTCGCCGGTCGGGGCCCATGACCTTGGCCAGGATGCTCTCCAGGGCGGCTCCCTGGCCAAGCTCGTCCGACAGGGGCGGCGGCAACAGCAGCAGCGCCTCGCGCGTAATGAGGTCATGGGCGTCGCGGCCCCAGCCTGCGCCGGCTGCTGCCGCGACCAGCGAGACCACACAAACACGGAGCAAGGCCGCCGGGGACGCCGGCCTTGCTCGTCGGTCTAATTCGCCGCAACAAGTCATCTTCATTGGACCGGCTTCGTCGGTTCCGGTACCCGGTCTTTTTCCACCAGATCGTACTGTCGCTGGGCCACCTGGGGGTTGACCGGCTGAAGTTCCAGGCTCTTGCGATAGTGGACGAGGCCCTCTTCGCGCTGGCCCGCGGCAATCAGGAACTCGCCAAGCAGATGATGAGCCTGGGCATCGTTGGGGTTGCGGCTGACGGCCTTACGGAACCAGCCCTCGGCCTGGGCCATGTCGCCGCGCTCCTGCCAGTACTGGCCGAAGCGGTAGTAGGGCACGGCCGAGAGGGGATTCAGCTCGCAGCCGCGCTTGTACGCCTCGATGGCCCGGTCGTGGTTGCCGAGGGCGATCCAACATCGGGCCAGGTTCACATGGGCCTCGACGAGGCCGGGGTCCAGCCGGGTAGCCATCCAATACGCCTGGATGGCCTCGTCCACCTGGCCGTTGGCCTCGAGCGACGCCGCCATATTGAAATAGTGCGTGGCGTTCCTGGGCTCGAGGTGCATCGCATTTTCGAACGCCGCGGCGGCCTGGCGGTATTCGCCGGCCTTGTATAGACGATGGCCTTCGAGGCTATAGGTTTCGGGGGTGGGATCGCAGCCGGCCGCAAGGACCAGCAGGGTGGCGCTGAAGAGCATCGCCGAGCTGAGGGGCCGCATTCACGTTCTCCTTCCGACCAATTGAGCAGATGCGATTAGGGAGACTGCCTGATGGGTAACGAGTCTACCCGTCGTCGCCACGACGTGCAATAGGAAACCGCCCGCCAGTTGCGAGCCGACCCGCTCGCGGCAACCCCCTATTTGCCGCTTTCCGTGTGCGTCATCTGGACCTTGCCGTCCATGAACGTCACAACATAGACGTTGTCGCCGGCTACCCACTGCTTGACGGCGAAAGCGGTGTCGCCGGTGCCGGCGCCTCCGGAATTCGTCGCGGGGCCAAGCAACTTGTCCACCTCGTCCTCGCTCATACCGATCTTGACTTTCGAGAAGTTGGCTTTGACCTTGCCGGCGTCGGCGACCTCAGCACCAGACTCGCCGCCGTAGTGGATGGCCATGGCCTTGCCGTCCTGGAATTGGACCACGGCGGTCATTCCGTCTTTTTCCCATGCGCACTGAAGCATCTCCCCGAAGGCCATCTTCGTCGTAGGCTCGCCGAGCTGGGCGACGACTTCGTCGTAGGTCATGCCCGTGCGGATTTTCCCGCCCGCAACGGTCGCCGCAACGGCCGGGGAAGCCGCATCGTCCCGTTGCGGCTCGGCCGCATCGGGAGTCTTTGTGGAAGCCGCCGGCGTCGTTCCGCCAGACTGGCTGCCCGATTTCTTCGACGAACATCCGACGAGAATCGTCGCCAGAACCGTTGCAACCGCCAGGAACCTTGTGCCGCGTGTCATGGAAGTCCCTCCTTGTGTCACCGGATCGTGCCCTCGGCGGCCCGGCGTCGAGGCCGTGCCGAACCAGACCAGCATTATCCCCCTACCGGGGTACGCCGTCCACTGGGAATCCGCGGCCTTCGGCAGCGGTCGGTGAGGCATTAGCGGCGGCGCGGCCGAGGTGTTGGCCCAGCTTGCGGCAGTCCTTGAGCTGGTTGCCGGCCGGCGCGTTGAGAATGTCGATGCCGTCGGCCACCTGGGTCATGCCGACGGACTTGGCCAACTTTTCGATCGTGGCGCAGATGCCCCCGCCGCCGGCGTGTGTGCTGAAGGCCACAAAGGGCTTGCCCTTGAACGCGGCGTTTTGGTAAGTCAGGTCGAAAAAGGTTTTGATGCGCCCGCTCATGTAGGAGAAGTAGTTGGGCGACCCGATGGCGATAGCCTGGGCGGCGGCCAGAGCGGGCACGTCGAGGTCGGCGGCGGCCATGAGGCGCGCCGTCACGCCTGGAACCATGGCGGCCCCTTCGGCAATACACTCGGCGACGACGCGGGTGTTGCCGCCGCGGGAATCGAATAGGACGATGACCTCTGCCACGGAACACCTCCTTTCCTTGCGCAGCAACCCCCGTTGCTCGGCCTCGGCATCGTATCGCCGACGGGGCGGCGTGGTCTGCTCGACGTGTCGCCGCCGATCAGGACTCGGCGCGCGGCTCGCCGGGCGGCAGTTCGCGGCCAAGCCACACGCCAACAAGATAAAACAGAACGATGACGATGTACAGGCCGATTCGGCTGAGCAGAAGAAAGGGAGCGAAGTTGTGCGTGTAACCGAGTCGCTGGAAAAAGGCGATGACGCCCCATTCGCAGACGCCGACGCCCCCGGGCACCGGAGCCAGGAACATGGCAACGGCCGAAACGGCAATCGCAGCCAGGACGTGCGAAGCGGCCACGACGTCGCCGACCGTGGCGAGGATAAGCAGGTAGTTGGCGGCGACCATCATGAGCCAGATGGCGAGCATGATGCCGCAGAAGAGCAGGACGTTGGGTAGCCGCAGGAGCCGTTCGTTCGCCTCGTAGAACGGGCCAAGATGGGCTTCGATCTGCTGCTCCTTGGCCATCGCCCAGGCGACGGGCCGCAGCCTGGCGACCGGCCGCAAGCAAAAACGCACCGCGCTCAGCAGCCGCTCGGTGAGGTGGCGCCGGCTGAGGACGACCATGGCCAGAACAAAAAGGCCCAGGAAGGCAGCCAAGACGACGGTATGGAGAATCGTGTGTCCGGAGGCGACGACCATAACAAAGGCAACGAGGCCCATGAGGACGGTGACGGAGCTTTCGAGGATGCGGTTGACGAGGGCGACGCCGGTGAGGCGTGCGCCGCCGCGCATCATCAGGGGCACGGCGAGTTCGCCGGCGCGGCCGGGCGTGAAGGTGCCCACGAGATAGAGCGTGGCAAAAAGCCGGAGGGATTGGCGGGCGTCGGGGTCGGCGCCGGCCAGTCGGCTGATGAGGTGCCACTTGAGATAGAAGCCGGCCTGCGTGGCGGCGAAGAGGCCCATCGCGCCGAGCAGGAGCCAGGGGCGGCCCATCGCAGCCAGAAAGGCCCGCCCAATGGCGACCGGATCGTTCCAGTAGATGACGGCGGCCAGAAGGCCCAGGCCGACGGCGAGCCAGAGAAGCTGTGCGCGGGAACGTTTCACGAGTCGGCGGCGTCCTTCTGTCGCGGCTCGCCGCGTGTACGGATCACCCGAGCAGGGATCCCGACGGCGACGCCGCGCGGGCGGATGTCGCGGTTGACGACCGATCCGGTGCCGACAACGGCCTGGTCGCCGATAGTGACGCCCCGAATGACGGTGACCTTGGCGCCGAGCCAGACGTCACGGCCGATGTGAATGGGCGCGGCGTCCACGGGCTGGTGGATCACAGTGACGTTCAGATCATCGGTGCCATGATTGAAATCCACGATATCCACGTGCGGCGCGATGATCGTATCGCGTTCAACGCGGATTTCGGCGTTGCTGGTGATGACGCCGTATTCACCGATATATACGTTGTCGCCGAGGACGATCTTGCCGGACTGGCTGGTCGAAAGGACCACGCCTCGCATGAGTTGGACGTGGTCGCCGATGAGGATGGGCCGCCCGCGCGCCGAGGCCAGGACGACGCCGGACTGGAAGCGACAGCCGCGCCCGATGCGACCGCCGCCACGAACGCACAGCACGAGCCGCCAGAACGTAACGCGAACGAAGTTGATAAAGACAAGAATAAGTCCCACCGTAGTAATGCTCCCGATACCCGTCCCGCTTGTTGCCATGGCCGTCTGCCCCGACGGTACTCGGACACGACGCCGAGGAGTCGGGCGTTGGGCTACCGCTGCCGGATGACCTTGGCCGGCACGCCGCCGGCGACGACCATGGGCGGCAGATCTTTGGTCACGACGGCCCCGGCCGCCACTACGGTGCCTTTGCCGATGCGAACACCTGGCAGAAGCGTCGCGCGGTAACCGATCCAGCAATCGTCCTCAACCACGATGTCGGCCGTGGCGATGCCCTGCGAAATAATCGTCGCGTCGCGGTCGGCGAACTTGTGTCCGCCGGTGATTGCCGAGGCCTTCCGCGTGAACAGGACGTCGCGGCCGATAATGAGGCGGCTCCAGTGGTGGCATATCAGGTCGCACTCGCTGTAAATGATCGAACCGTCGCCGATCTCGATGCGGCCGTTGCCGCCAAGGGTA
Source organism: uncultured Anaerolineaceae bacterium (assembly GCA_964500225.1). Taxonomy (GTDB): domain Bacteria; phylum Planctomycetota; class Phycisphaerae; order FEN-1346; family JAACEH01; genus JAAYDY01. The sequence goes on from CAZCOA010000002.1 coordinate 148,112, forward strand.
TCGATGGTCGCCTTGCCGATGAAGCACCGGCGGCCGATAGTCACGTTCCAGTCGATGCGGGCCAGCGGATGAATGATCGACCCTGTCCGGAGCATGAGCCACAGGTTGACGAGGATGCGAACCGGGACGAAACTGCGAATGAACCGTTTCATGGCCTCGCGGAGGACATGATACCGGACGCGATGGAACTGCTGTTGCGGCGTTTCGGCCATGGCGGTTCACAGACCTCGTACCACGTCGCTTGTCGGGCAGCCGGGCGGCTCGTGTGCCGCGCCTACGCCTTACGGGCGTAGAAGACCATGCTGCTGCCGCGGCCGACGAGGCTCTCGACGAACGTGATCGGCGGCGTCAGAAGGGTCAGGACTGCCCAGAGGGCGCGACTGACGATGCCCTGCCCGCCGCCGGCCGCGGCCTCGGCCCACACACGGCGCGGGTCCAGCCCCGGACACAGCGTCAGCACGATCATCGGCGGATGCAACCAACTGGTCCACTGATCAACGCGCGCCACCTCGAAGCGATGCTTTTCCATCATGCGGCGCAGGCGCGGCACGGTCCAGTACGTCAGATCGCGCGGCACATCGAGCGCCGACCACCGCGATCCGAACAGACGAAACTGAAGACAATCGGCATTCGGCACTTCTATGACGAGCCATCCGCCGGGCCGCAGAATTCGATGAATCTCGTCGAGTTCCTCGTTCGGCTCGTGCAAGTGCTCCAGCACATTGTATAGGGTAACAAGATCGAACTGGTCGTTCTCGTAGGCGGCCGCGCGAAGCGTGCCGCACCGAACCCGCAGCCCCAGGTGGTCGCGGGCATAGGCGGCGGCCGAGCTGATCTCGACACCGTACGGCTCCAGGCCGAGCTCACGGTACACCAGCAGGCGGTCGCCGGAACCACAGCCCACGTCGAGCACCTCGGCGCCGGGCTTCGGGCGACAGAATCGCATCACTTTGCGGGCCTCGTACCGAAGCAGGTGGAAACGGTACCAGTGCTCGGCCCCGTGAATGATGCGCGGCAGCAGGCCCTGGACGGGCTCATCGGCCTTCCAACTGTAGGTGTCGTTGTAATAACGAGCGATGGCCGCCCCCGGCGGTCGCGGGTTGACGCGCATGAGGCCGCAGCCGGTGCAGCGGACGACGTCGAACCACTCGTTGGAGCCGTAACGGTCCTGCTTGCGAAGGACCGGGGCCGCGGCGCTTTCGGCACAGAGCGGGCAGGCCACCGTCTCACGCTCGGGAGTCGGCACGGCAGCAGCGGTGTCAATTGCTTCGGTCAAGGCGGTCATGGTCCGTTCTAAGTGTTCAGGCCCTTGTCGCGGCCGAAGGCGCGAATCTCTGCGATCACCCGCGATTGCTCCTCGGCCGTCAGGTCCGGAAAGAGCGGCAACGTCAACAACGTGGCCCAGACCTTCTCGCACACGGGGGTCTTGCCCTTGCAGCGTTCGTACATCGGATAATGGTTATTGGGAATGTAATGGACGCCCGTCGAGATGCCGCGCTGGGCCAGCCAGGCGTTCAGCCCGTCGCGATGTTCGGTCTTGATAACGTAGTTATGCCACGCCGGAGCCGTGTTCGGCTGCACGACGGGCAGCGTCATCCAGTCCAGGTCGGCCAGTTCGCGGCTGTAACGTTCGGCCCGCTCGCGCCGAGCGGCGTTGGTCTCATCGAGACGGCGAAGTTGCACGATGCCGATGGCCGACGGAATGTCGTTCAGGTGCGCCTTCCAGCCCACCTCCTCGACGAAGTAGTACCATGAGTATTTGACCTTGGTTTCGCGGCTCCAGGTGTCCTTGTTGATGCCGAGCCACCGCAGCCGGGTGGCGTGCTGATAGTCGGCCTTGCGGCGGCAGACGAGCATGCCGCCCTCGCCGGTGGCCAGATTCTTGACGGCGTGGAAGCTGAAGCACGCGAAGTCGCCGAACGTGCCGAGCTTTTTGCCCTTGAACTCGCCGCCGGCGGCGTGGGCGCAGTCCTCGATGACCAGCAGCTTGTGCTTGCGGGCCAACCGCATGATCTTGTCCATGCGGCAGGCGTGGCCCCCGTAGTGAACGACGACGATCGCGCGGGTCTTCTTCGTGATGAGCTTCTCGACACAGTCGGCGTCGATGTTGCACGTGTCGGGCTCGATGTCGGCGAAGACCGGGATGCCGCCCGAGTAGAGAATGGCGTGATTGGTCGAAACAAAGGTCATCGGCGTGGTGATGACTTCGCGGCCCTTGATGCCGGCCATGAACAAAGCCAGATGCAGGGCCGCGGTGCCGCTATTGAGCGCCGAGGCGTAGCCCGAGCCCAGATAGGCCTGGAACTTCTCCTCGAACTCGCGGGTCTTGGGACCGAGCCCCACCCACCCGCTGGACATCACCTCACGAACGGCATCGAACTCTTCCTGGCCGTAACTCGGACGAAATACGGGAATCATGCTCTTGTCTCCAGACATCAGTTGCGAAGGGCCACGCTCTTGGCCGGGATGCCGAACCGCCGTAACAGATCGCGAATCTGCGACGCGCTGATTCGCCGGGTCCGGGCAATCGCCCGCCGCTTGCGATACATGCGCGGCAAGCCCCACAGGGCCCCCAGCCAGGCCTTCACCAGCACCAAGGCCAAACGCACAGCACTATACTCTTTGCGGAACTCCCCTGCACGACCTTTTCCGGAAAACACCCCCCAGGCCTGCCAGCCGTAACGGGCCACCATGTAGAAGAACCCCCAGCCCAGCAGCCACAGAGGAAAGTTCTTCACACCCACCCAGATGCGGTTGCGCTCGACCCAATACACCTTGCGCGGGTGGACGCTCCCGGTGGACGCCGAATGGCAATGGTAGCAGATGGCCTTGGGGGCATACCGCGACGACCAGCCGGCCAACTGGGCACGCCACCCGAGGTCGGTCTCGTCGGCATAGGCGAAGAAGTCCTCGTCGTAGATTTCCCAGCCCTGACGGCCAAAGCCCTTCAGGCGGATGGACTCGATCATTGCCATGCGGTACATGCCGCAACAGTCACTGACGAAGAAGACCTCGGCTTCGTCGGCGTAGTCCTCTTTCGGATGCCAGCGGCCGCGGCCCAGGGCCAGGCCGTCGGGGCAGATTTCGATCCCCGCGGCGTCGATCCGCAGATCGTTGAACTTCAGCAGAATCTTCGAGGCCACGGCCCCGACCGTCGGATCCGACTGCATCACACGCACCATCTCGGCGATGCACTCCGGATCGAGCTCCGTATCGTTGTTGAGCATCACCACAAACGGCGTCCGCACGGCCGCCAGACCGACGTTGTTGCCGCCGCCAAACCCCAGGTTCTCGGCGTTTTCGATCAACTCGACCTCAGGAAACCGCTCGCGGACGATCTGGGCACTGCGGTCGCCGCTGGCATTCTCGACGACGATGACGTGCAAGTTCGGGTATGTCTGCCGCCGCAGACTTTCCAGGCAATCCGCAAGCACGGCCTCACCCTTGTAGTTCAGGCAGACGACGGTAACTCCCGGAGTATCGGTCGAAGACGTCTTGTGATCGCTGGTCTGACTCATGCGTTCCTTGAGGCCCTGAGAGCCCCGATCTCGACCCCGGCTGCGCGCCGGGACCGGCTTTCCACCGTCCAGCCCCTGCCCTGCGACGGCTGGGACCGCAATAAAAAAGAGGACGCCTTCCAGTGGTGTCCTGCGGCGTCCTGAACGGCCACACATGCTACTGATCCGAACCCGGTCCGTCAATATCCTTCCGGCCTTTCGTGTCGCCGGGGTTGACAACGGCTCGGCGGCGCAGGTAGGCTGGGAACCATGGTGAAGCGACTGACCATCACGGTCTTGGTGGACAACGCGTTGGCGGCCGGTAGCGGTGCGGCCGGACTGAAGAGCGAACACGGTTGGGCGGCGTGGATCGAAGCCGACGGGCATTGCGTGCTCCTGGATACCGGGGCAAGCGACCTGGTACTGCGAAACGCGGCAGCCCTGGGCGTGCCTATCGGCGAGGCCGAGGCTGTGGTCCTCAGCCACGGACACTACGATCACACGGGCGGGCTGGCCGCCGCACTCGAGGCAGCCCCACGCGCCATTATCTATGCGCATCCGGCGGCCTTGGGCGAGCACTATAGCTGCCACCCGGGTCGCGGCCCGCGATCGATCCGCATGCCGGGGCCGTCGGCCGACGCCGTCAGGGCCGGCGGACGCAGGATGGCCTGGACCACGGGGCCGACGGAGGTCGTCCCTGGCGTCCACGCGACCGGCGCCGTGCCGCGACGAACGGATTTCGAGGATGTCGGCGGACCTTTTTTCCTCGATGCCGCCGCATCTCGGCCCGACCCGATCGAAGACGATCAGGCGGTCTGGATCGACGGGCCGACGGGGGTGGTCGTGGTGCTGGGCTGCGCGCATTCGGGCATCGTCAACACGCTGAACGATGTGTCGCAACTGGCCGGAGGGCGTCCCATCGTGGCCGTCATGGGCGGCACACATTTGGTCGGCGCATCGGCCGAGCGGCTGGACCGGACGGCAGCGGCCCTGGAACGATTCGGCATCGGGACGCTCGGTCCAAGCCACTGCACCGGGGTAGAGGCGACGGAGTTCTTGCGAAAACGATTTCCGGCAAGCTTCCTGGAGTGCGGCGTCGGCACGCGGCTAACGTTCGGCATGTAGCAGCCGGTGCGAAGAACCCGAATCCTCAAGCGCGCGGCGGCGCGTTGCCTCCCGACGTTTTTCGGTTGCGCCGCGTGGACTTGGTGCGAGTCGGTTCGCGGCCGGCGACATGGGCCTGAAGCCGCCGACCGTTGGCGGTGTTGGGAGCCGTCGTCAGAGGGTTCTCGGCACCGACCAACGGATCGCCTACGCTCACGGCCGCCAGGCGGGTCTCGATCTGGGCCGCATAGTTCTTCGACAACTCGAACCCCACGAACCGGCGGCCCAGCTTTTTGGCGGTCACCAGCGTCGTGCCGCTGCCCCCGAACGGGTCCAGCACCAGATCGCCGGGGTTGGAACAGGCCCGGATGATGCGACCGAGCAACTGTTCGGGCATCTGGCAGCCATGCCAGCCGGCCCGCTCCTTGAATGTGCCGCACACGCGCGGGAAATACCATGTGTCGCCGTCGGCGGCAAACCCCTCCGGCACATCCTGCGGCCGCAGAATCCACGTATCGTCGGGCAAACGCCCGCGTGCATCGGCCCGCGCGTCGCCGTACACCAATTGCCTCGCCGACGGTACGCGGATGGCATCGGCATTGAACGTGAAATGCTTGGGATCCCGAACAAAATAGAACAGGTGCGTGTGACTGCGCGAGAACTTCTGCGTGCAGTGGACGCCGAAGGTGTAATACCAGATGACCCAACTGCGGCAGACCAGGCCCAGTTCGCGATGAAAAATGAGCTTGAGCTCGGCGGCAAAATCGTCGCCGATGGCCAGCCAGAACGCGCCACGGGGATGCAGCGTGCGGACCAGGGCCCTGCCCCACTGCCTGGTCCAGGCGAGGTACTCTTCGGCCGCCATGCGGTCCTCGTACACGTCGTACTTGTAACCGATGTTGAAGGGCGGATCGGCGAAGGCCAGGTTGACCGACCCTTCGTCCAACTCGGCCATGCCCTTGATGCAGTCACCGTGGTACAGGCGATTCAGTTCCACAACGATCCTCCACCATCCGTCGGCGGCCTCGAGCTCGCAGGCCCCGCTCCCCCAAGACCACCACTCGTCGGGCGGTCATTATGCCGAATCTGGACACAGCGGCAAGCATCTGTTCTGTTGGGAATCATGTCCGCGTCATTCGTAACTACAGACAGCGGATGTGCGCCGCAGTGACACGTACAGGCGGTGAAAGGGAAAGAAAACCATATGAAACTGTGTCCGTAACGGTATGATAATCCTGTCCGCAGGAAGGCCCGGCAGCTAAGGAGTGCAACCGTGTTGAAAACAACCATGAGAACCGTGTGGCAAGTGTGTCTGGTGTGTGCGTTAGCGGCGTCAGCCGTCGCCGACGAGACGAAGAAAGTGTCCGCTGCGGCCCCGGCAGAGGCCTTGGCGTCGCTGTCGGCCGAAACCGCCCGGGTCGCCGAGGCACATCGGCAGGCGTACCTGGGCAATAAGACGATTGAGAAGTCGGCCACGATGCCGGCGGCGCTGTGGCACGTGGGAGGTGCGTTTTCCGGCGAGAATGACCTGTCGCAACGGTTTGATGTCGCCTACGCGCTGGGTTACAACCGCGATCCGAACATGCTTCAGCAACTGCTCGAAACGGTCAACGGCCTGGCGCCGCAGGCGGCAACGCTTCAGGAACAGGCGCAGGCGGCGGCCGCGACGGCCCGCACGCTGGCGGCCCAAGTGGCCAAACTGGGTCCGACGGAGGCTGAGGCGGCGTCGTGGCCCGGCCTGGAGGCACCCGCCAAAGCGTCGGAACTCCAGGCGTTGCTGGCTCTGGCGTCCACCGCGCTGAGGACAAAACCCGCGTCGCCCGAGCTGGCGGCGGCGTGCCTGGACGAGCTGGCGGGCCGGTTGGACCACTTGGCGGATCTGGACCGCTGGCTGGCTTTGGAGTGCCAGTTTGTCCGGCAAGCCGCCGAGTGGGTCAAAGAACCGGGCATAGCGCCGCGAACGCTGTGCTACTCGTTTCAGGCACGGTTGAACGAGGCGGCGGCGATTCAGAGCCGCGTCGAGGACATTCTGCTGGCAACCGAGGCGGAGCGACGCGGCTGGGCCGTCGTGACGGGCGCAACGACCGTCGGCAACGAGATCTCAACGACACCCGACAAGCCCGATTTGGCGGCCATGAAGGAGGAGATCGCCAAGCTTCGCCAGGCTGATGTGACCATGGACCGTGACATTGCGGCGCTGGCTCATGAGCGGAAGATCCAGGAGGTCATGACTCAGCGCAACCAGAAGTACGTACCGCTGGCGGCGAAGCTGGAACACCTGTCGCGCGAGGCGGCGGTGTTGGAATGGACGGCGTCGGTCAGTCGCACGTCCGACAGCGAACAAAGGTCGCCCAAGCCCGCCGAAAAACTGGATACCCGGGCGTTGTCGCTCACGGCTCGTGCGGGCTTGGCGCGGGTCATGGCCGAAGTGCCCCCCACGGCGAGAAAACGCGCCCAGGCGGTGCTCGCGGACATGATGAGCCGCCCGTACCTGGCGAGCTACGTGGACCTGTGCTTCTATCAGGCGGCGGTCATGGAGACCCACGGCGGCCTGGCCACGCGGATCGCGCAATCGCTCGCCATAACCCCACGTCCTGACACCCAGGACCTTATGCAGATGCTGCACCCGACGCCCGGCGCAATGACCACGGCGGACCGTAGCGACAACGCCTATCAGCCGCAGATTCTCGAGTGGGCCTCCCAGTGTCGCGGTTCGACGGCCGAGGAGAGGATGAAGGAAGCCCATGCCCTGACCCACGCCTTCTACAAGTCCGCGGGTTACAATGCAAACAAACCCGTAGTCAACCTGCGCGACGTCCTGGAAAGCAAGCTGGTGGACTGCATCGCAGGTTGTCAGATTCACGGAGCCGTCGCCGCCGCGGCCGGCGTCACCGGTATCGTCCCGGTACGGTACTGGAAGGACAAACTGGGCCACACACTCATCGGCTTCCGCAAAGGCGACCGCATCGCCATTCTGGACCCGCTAGCTCCCCTGGCGACCCGTCCCTTCCCGGGCGGGTACCCGCAGGTCGTCACCGTGGAGATCGGGGCGCCAAGCTTCGGCAGCTATGTCGTCAACGCTGTGGAAATCGTCTCGACGGCCAAAGTGCTGCGGTGCGAATTGCCGTACCTGAAGAACGAGACCGGGCGTCCGCAGAAGAAGAACTGATAGCACTCGCCCCGGTACAGAGAACCCCACTCGGGTGCTACTGGCAAAAGAAGAAGACCTGCTGCGACATGAAACGATCCTCAGCTGCGCCGGGGGCGGCCAGTGTGCTCCGTCAGACATGCCGCACGCCTTGCCGCGCCCGCGCGTGCCGAGAGGGGCTGGACAAGGAGAGGACCATCAGGTTCAATGGACCGAAGCAACGCCGGGAAAGGAACCTCATCATGAGACACACACGCACTCTTGCGGCTGTTGCCGTGGCCTTGCTCGCCCTCGCGGCGACGGCCTCCGATGCCCAGGCCCGCCACCGGGTGTACCACCCCACCGTCGGCCGCTTCATGCAGCGCGACCCGGTGGGCACGCCCAACGAATCGCCCCTGACGCGCAACCTGTCGTCACCCCAGTTCACCCGGCGCGATCCGGTGGCACAGTATCGCGACGGCATGAGCCTGTATCAGTACGTGCGCAGCAGTCCGTCCGGCTACGTCGATCCGATGGGCCTCAGCAGCGAGGACGGCGGTTGCGTATGCGGTCCGCGCGTGGACGAAGCCCTCTTCAATGCCGCACTGGTGATCGCCGTGCGGATGCAAGGCGTGGCCGACCAGGACAAGGGAGAAGTGGATGGCTTGGGCTTCATGCACCGAAACGGGATCAAGATGGATCTGGTTCCCAAACGCACAACGGAAGGGTGCCCTGTCGGCAAGCCATGCGAAGGAACCGTTACACTGGCGGGCAAATGCATACTGCAAGGCCAACTCAATCGCATCCTCTATGCGATGGTGAGTCAGATGGTTGGGACGGGTTGGGCAACAGAGGCCGGAGGCCAGTACTACAACCTACCGCGATATGGAGTGCCCGAGGGGCCATTTGAGCACGGCGCCTATGCCCTGGGAAGATCCATCGCCGGGTTCCTGGCTGATCCAACGAAGCCACTCACCGCGGACGCAATGAACTCGGCGATCAAGGGGGCAGAACTCAAGGTCGAATTGCCTCCAAACCCCTGGGTGACGGGCGACTCTCCCGAAGTTGAGTACCTGATTCTCAATGCCCTTGATGTCGCCGCGGATGGTGACAAGTTGAAGCAATGTACTCCCTGCGAGATAGACGCGGAGAAGATCGATCCGGATTTCTCAACAACCTTCTGGAGTGGGAAGAGTCGCGTGTACAATCCTCTCACTCCGTAGCTGACCATCCGTGGAGACAGCCTGCGATGAAGCCCTTGAAACGTATCACCCTCGGAATCGGTGCCCTGATTCTGCTGGCGGGTGGCTTGTGGGCTGGCCGTGCTGCCTGGGAATTCTGGCAAGAATGGCAGCTTGTCATTTGCCGGGGCACGCTCAGAGATGCTGCTTATACGGTGCAGTTTGAGGAAGCGTCGGTCGGAGAAGCTGACGGGGCGAGGTTCTTCCGTGACCGGGCGGCACTGAGAGATAATGACGGCAACACTGTAGCCTCCCTGGGCTCGTGCCGATGCTGCGGTCGGCCCTATGTCTACAGCCCCGTGAATCCTGCCGGGGAGCGGCTTGTGTCCGGCGATCACGACCACTTCGTTCTGTGGTGCCCGGAGCCGTGCCACATGGGCCAGAGAGCCTTCCTGACGGCGGGCAAATCGAACTTCGCCTGGCGCGACGATCAGGTGAGTTGGTACTATCAGAAGACCGCCGACAGCCTGACGGCCGAGGAACTGGCGCAGGAGCAGAAGTACAGAGCCGAGCAGGGCATGCCTCCCCTGCCGCGATGAGGAGGGACGATATTTCGACGCCCGCACGGGGCGCCGTCAGGGGTCCGGCAGGCATTTGTCGATGCCGGGGCGCGTGGCGGGCGGGTCGGGGGCGTAGTGCTCGAGGTACTCCAGGGCCTCGCCCGGGTCGGTCGAAACGTGGTAGAGCTGGGCGAACTTGCGCTTGGCGAAGCGGCGGTCGAACATTCGCTCGAACTGGGCCAGGAGCGGATCGTAGTAGCCGTCCACGTCGAGGATGACGATGGCCTTGGCGTGGTACCGCAGTTGCTTGAGGGTAATCACTTCCAGCAGCTCTTCGAAGGTGCCGAAGCCGCCCGGCAGGGCGACGAAGGCGTCGGCCCGCTCTTCCATGACGGCCTTGCGGTCGCGCATGCCGTCGGTCACGATGACCTCGTCGATGGTCTCCAGGCAGTAACCGGCCTCCTTCAGCGCGATGGGGATGACGCCGACGATCCGTCCGCCGCCGGTCCGCTGCATCTCGGCGGCCATGGCCCCCATGAGTCCGTTGTTGCCGCCGCCGTAAACGAGCGTGTGTCCGCGTGCAGCCATGAGCCGCGCCAATTCGCGCGCGGTCTCGTAGTACACCGCGTCCAGGTGATCGCTCGAACTGCTGTACACGCAAATCGACAACGGCACGGAGCGCTCCTTTCCTGCCCCACTACGGCCCTTCGCGTGGTTTACCCCCGTCGGTGGCGACAACGTCGTGGTACCACGGGGCCGCACGAAGTCCTTCACAGACGCTATCGCACAGCCTCCTAACCGCCCTCCATCAAGCAGCGCCGCTCCGCAGCACGCCACCATTAAACCGCTTGCGGCAATAAGGGCAAGAAGGTTTCCGCGGCGTTCTCCTTCCTCGCCATCGGAACAACAACAGGGGATGCCGCCGCATGGGTTGCGGCGACATCCCTTGGACCTTGCTTGGACATGGAGTGCTTACACCTTGTAGATCGTTCCTTCGCGGTACTCGGTCCAGGCGGGCTCGAAGGCGATTTGCCGGTCGGGCACCGGTCGCGGCTCCACCGTGCGCCACGCGAACAGGTCGGCGGCCTTCGGGTCGAACCACAGTTCGACGATTTCGCACCGCAGAGCCTCGTTCTCGGGCAGAAACCGCAGCGGCTCGCCGGTCTCCGGGTCGATCAGCTTCGGGTGCATGGGCGTGCCCTTGGGATCGAGAATGCAATGGCTGCCGCGCGACCCGGCCCCGCGCTCGAACATCGCGACAATGGCCTTCAGCAGCGCCACGTGCGTCAGGCACTGTTGCATGGCGATCACGGCCTCGGGAAGGTCGGCCATGGAATCGAACTTTACGCCCTCGGCCCGCAGTCGCGCGTACTGGGCCTTGGCGGCCGCCAGCGCACCGGAGGCGCCCTGGCGGCTCCGCAGGTGCGCCCCGTAGCGGGTCATCCGGTCGCCGATCTCGGCCATCACCTCGGCGGCCGTGACCTTGGCCGTCGTGCGGCGGCTCAGCAACTCATCGACGAGCGTCGTCTCGGCCAGCCCGCGCTCGGCCACCTTCGCCGCGGCCGATGCGTCCGGTTCGTCGCTGCCGTACACGTGCGTAATGTACTCGGCGGCACGGCTCGCGCCGACCTGGCCGGCGTTCAGCGCGCTGCCGCCAGGGCGCTTCACGCCGTGCGTGCCCGCCATTTCGCCGATGACGAACGTGTGCGGCACGGTGCTCTCCCACCACGCATTGACGGAGAAACCGCCGTTCATGTGTTGAGCGCAGACGGCGATCTCCAAAGGCTCGCGCGTCAGGTCGATCCCGTTCTCCGCGTAAATCTCGATGGCCGGCGGGTTCATGTGCCGCAAACGGTCAATCGGCAATTCCTGAAGTGCACCGGTCTTGCGGAGGTAATCCAGCGCCTCGGGCCCTAGGCGGTCGATGCTGAACGTCTCCCAGCCCTTCGCGCCCACGGGGTTCCGCAGGAAGTCCATGAAGACGCGTCGGCCGCGAATCACCGTCTCGACGTGGACCGCCATATCCACCAGCGACGACTGGTGGTTGGTGATCCGCTGCGCGTCGAAAGGCCACTGGTACCCCTTCAAGAAGATGTTCGTCGCCATGGAGGTCATGTCGGGGAAATAATCGACCAGGAACTCCCGCTCGTCGCCCCCCGCGGCGTCGGTGGAATAGATGCGCGGCACGACCTGCATATAGGTGCCGCTGACGTTCCAGCGGAACTTGATGCTGGCCAGGCCGTACTGGCTCTCCGTAAGGTTACACGCCACCAGGCCTGCTTCCAGCGCCGGGGCATGGATGCCGTACTGTCCGCGCGGGTACACCGTGGTGCGATAGACTTCGCCGGGACCGCCGGCTGCCAAAACGAAATTCTCGGCCACAAAGACGGCCAGGCCCGGATCGTCGCCGCGGGCGCGCGAACGGTCGATGCACACGGCGCCGCGAATCCGCCGCGCGGCGCCCGAGCCTTCAGCAATGAACCGCACGAGCGGATGCTTGTCCACGATGCGCACGCCGAGCCGCTCCGCCTTCCGCTGAAGACACTCGCTCATGAACTTGCTGGTCTTCGGTCCGGCCGAGGTGGCCCGCTCGTAGGGGTCGTGGTCGGTCTTGTAGCCGATGAACGCGCCCCAGGGATCGTGCGGGAACGGCACGCCGACCTCGACCAGGTGGTAGAACCCGCGCAGCGACCCGATGCCTTCGACCAGGGCATTGTCGCCGTGGCAGCAGCCGAAACTCGTCAATGCCTTGGCGAACTCGACGGCCGTGTCGGGCACGCGCGGGCTGGTGCCCATCTTGTAGTAAGTCTGCTTGTCCGAGCCGCTCATGCGGCTAGCGCCCAGCGGCAGACCGCCGGTCACCACGAGCACCTTGTCGGCCGCATCGGCCACGCCGCGCGACTGCCAGAACTCGACCAGCTTGACCGCGCAGTTCATCGCCGCGGCCCCGGCTCCGATAATCACCGTGTTGGCGGCCGTCACCGGAACGGCCTTGCCCTTGATCGTCACGTGTGTTGTCTTCATGATCGCTCCACAGGATCAACGACCGTGGCTGCTTGCAGCCACGCAACCCATCCAGCCAAGCCGGGCGGCAGATCCCCAGCCGCCGGTATCATCGTCTGAGGCGCACGAAAACCAACCGATGCGTGCGTTATAGTATCCGCAGATGGAACCCGCCGTCCACGTTGATGACTTCGGCGGTCGAGAACTTCAGGTCGCCGCGGGCACAGACGCCCACGGCCTGGGCGATGTCCTCGGGGTAGCCCCACCGCTTGATCGGCGTCAGCCCGTCGGCGATCATCTTGTCGTATTTCTCGGTGACCACCTTGGTCATGTCGGTTTTGATGATGCCGGGGCGAATCTCATACACGCCGATGCCGAACTCGGCCAACCGGGCGGCCCAAAGTTTGGTGGCCATGCTGACAGCCGCCTTGCTGATGCAGTACTCGCCGCGCGCGGTGCTCGGTGCGTAGGCGCTGGCCGACGAGATATTGACGATGCACCGCCAGACATCCGGCGACGTCTTGCCCTGCTCGATCATCCAGTTGGCAACGGCCTGCGTGAGGAAGTACGGCCCCTTGACGTTGATCGTCATGACGCGGTCGTAGCTTTCCTCGGTGGCTTCGAGAATGTCGGCCCTGACCTTCGGCGCCACGCCGGCGTTGTTGACCAGGATGTCCAGCCGGCCGAACCGCGAACGGATCGCCTCGATGGCTGCGGCGCGATCGGCCGCCCGGGTCACGTCTCCCGTGACGGCCAGGCCTTTGCGGCCCGTCGCTTCGATGGCCGCCACGGTCTCGGCACTGTCCAACACATCGAACACCGCCACGTCGCACCCATCGGCCGCCAGGCGCTGCGCGATCGCCGCGCCGATGCCCCTGCTGCCGCCGGTCACCAATGCCACTCTGTGATTGCCCATCCCATTACCTGCCTTTGCTCTCTGCGCCGGAGCCGCAACTCCGGCTGGAATCCTCGTGCGATCATGCCTGGACCTGCCGATCCGGCCGCCGCACATAGGCGTCGCGGCTACCACGGTCGTTGCCGCCGCCTGTATAATAACGACCATTCTACAGTATTCCTGTTCGGCCGACCAGCCCCCGCCGCAGTTTTCCGGGACCGCATTTCCACCCCTTGACTGGCAACGCGAATGCCCTATAGTGGCCCTCGGGGTCGCACCCGAGGAGGTCGCCCGGAACGGCCGCCCCGATGGTGCAACACTACTTGCGCGCAGGATGGGAGACCCAAAGTATGCCGGAGCAACGCCCCAACATTGTCCTGATCCTTACCGACCAGCAGCGCTACGACACCATTGCCGCCCATGTCAACCGGTTCGACGCCGTGACGCCCGGCATGGACACCCTGGTCCGCCATGGCGTCACGTTCAGCCATATGTTCACCACGTGCCCCATCTGCACACCGGCCCGGGCGTCGATCTTCACGGGCCGCATGCCCAGCGAGATCGACATGACCGGCAATCTGGGAAACCCCAGTGCTCCGATGAACCAGAACATCACGACGCTGGCCCATCGGATGCAGCAAACCGGCTACCTGACCGTCTATCATGGCAAGAGCCACCTGGGCACCGACCTGCATCAGCTCGGTTTTGACGAGGTCTATGAGAACAGCTTCGACGAATCCACCGTGATCGAGGCGTGCCGGTTCTGGCGCAACCGAGACTGGATCGTCCAGAAGGGGCCGTTCTTCCACGTGGTTTCCCTGCTGAATCCGCACGACATCTACTTCCTGGACCCGAACCAGGAGTGTCCCGTCGAGCTGGAACCGTGGCCCAACTGCGACGACGACCGTTCGACCAAACCCTGGCCGCAACGGGACTACAAACGGGGCGAAGGTTGGAGCCTCGAGCGGTGGGAATATTATCGCCGGTTCTACCGCAGTCGCGTTGAGAAGGTGGACCGCGACATCGCCAAGCTGCTCGAAGAAATGGTCATGGGTGGCTTCGGCAGCAACACATGGGTGCTGTTCATGGCCGACCACGGCGACCTGGGCGGCGAGCATGGCGTGGGATTCAAGGGGCCGTTCATGTACGATTGCCAGATGCGAGTTCCGTTCATCCTCATGCCGCCCCGACCCGGCTATCCCGGCCCCGGAGCGATCCGCGCCCCGGAAGGCTTCCAGCCCGGATCGGTCTGCGACGCCCTGTGCACGAACCTCGACGTGTTCCCGACGGTGCTGGAGCTGGCCGGCTTGGAACCGGAGCCCGGCCTGTGCGGCCGCAGCCTTCTTCCAGCGGCTCGCGGCGAACCTCTGCCGGACCACGAGGCCGTCTTCGGCGAACTGACCATGCTTGGCCGCCGCGTGACGCCCATCCGCATGGTCCGCACGAAGCGATGGAAATACGTCTTCTACCTTGGCCACGGCGAGGAACTGTATGATCTGGACGCCGACCCGTGGGAAATCACGAATCTGGCCGGTGAGGCGAAGCATGCCAAGGTGCGTCAGGAGTTGCACCGGCGGCTGCTTCGGTTCATCGTCGAGACGCACGATCCGATCTTCACGCAGCAACCGACCAACAGCCTCGGTGAACCTTTCACGACCGTGCCGATCGAGGTGCCGGAAGAGATCACTCGCTGCCGCTCCGGTCTGCCCGGCAGCCGCAACACCTGGGACTAATCATCTCCCGGCTATCGCCCCCTGCGAACCTCTGCCTGCCACAGCAACAAACAGGGCGCCCCGGTCCTGCCGGAGCGCCCTGCGGGTTTTCGTCACGTCGCGGTTTGTCGGCTACGGAGGCCCGGAGCCGGTCACGTTCCGCCGATTTTTCTATTTCCTGCCCAACAGCGTCAGCGCCTTCTGAACGATGTGCTCGGCGGTCAAACCGAAGACTTTCATCAGTTCCCAGGGTTCGCCGCTCTCGCCGAAGGTGTCGGGCACACCCATCATCTGGAGCTTCAGCGGCTGCGCGGCATCCTTGCGGCTAAACACGGCGCCGGCCACAATATTCCCGAAACCGCCCACTTGGTGCTCCTCGACGGTCAGGATACAGCCGGTCTCTTCCGCCGCGGCCACCACCGCCGCCACGTCAAAGGGCTTCACGGTATGAATGTTCAGCACGCGCGTCTCGATACCGTACTCTTCCTTCAGGATCCACGCCGCCCGCATCGCCTCCGGCACCATCGGACCACAGGCTGCAATCGTCAGATCCTCGTCTTCCGACACGTAGGACGATGCCAGCTTGGTCTCGAACGCATCGACAAACTGCTCGGCCGCACGACGATACCGGATCACGTTCGCCTTGCCCCATTCGAACGGCGTGTCGTCGGTTGTTACCACCGGCGTGGCTTCGCGGGCGAACCGCAGGTACACCGGCCCTTTGACGTCCAGGATCGCCGCCAGCGCGGCCTTCTTCGTCTCCACGGCGTCGGCCGGCACCGACAGGTGCATGTTCGGCAGACAGGCCATCACGCTGATCTCTTCCAGGGCCTGATGCGTCGCGCCGTCCGGTCCCACACTGATACCGCCATGGGCCCCGGCGATCTTCACGTTGAGGTTCCCGTAGCAGATCGTCGTGCGAATCTGGTCCCACGGACGCCCGCTGGCGAACACGCCATAGGTGCCGGTAATAGCGATCTTGCCCTCTTTGGCCAGGCCCGCCGCCACCTGCATCATGTTCTGCTCGGCAATGCCCACGCTGAACACGCGGTTCTTGCGGCTCGCGTCCGCTTTCTCAAAGTCCGTGATCTTGATCGAGTCGCTGATGTCGGCGTGCAGCGTCACGACCCGCTCATCCGACCCTGCCTCGGCCAGCCCCCGGCCAAAGCCCATCCGCGTCGGATCCATCACAACTTTCATGTCCTTGCCGCTGTTCCACCAGTAGTTCTTCTTGAACACCGGCACCTGGGCGTCAATCCGCTTGGTAACCTTCGCCTGGTACTCCGCCGCCTTCTTCAAAAGCTCGTCCACACGGGCCTTCGTCAGACCCGGCACATTCAGTTCGGCCAGCGCCTTATCAAGCTCCTCGCGGTTGGTGGCCTTGCCGTGCCAGCCCGCGACGTTCTCCATAAACGAGACACCCTTGCCCTTCACGGTGTGGGCAATCAGAACCGTCGGTTTGCCCTTGACCTTCGCAGCCTCTTCGAAGGCATCGTGAATCTGCTTCGGATCGTGTCCGTCCAGCTCGATCACATGCCAGTTGAACGCACGGTACTTGTCGGCAATGGGATCGATGCCCATGACCGTGCTGACCTTGCCGTCGATCTGAAGCTCGTTCTTGTCGAGGATGGCGCAGAGGTTGTCGAGCTTATAGTGCCCGGCCGCCATGGCGGCTTCCCAGATGGAACCTTCCTGCTGTTCGCCGTCGCCCATGATGCAGTAAACGCGATAGCTCTTGTCGTTGAGTCGCGCGGCGAGGGCGTCGCCGACGGCGATGCCGAGCCCCTGTCCGAGGCTGCCGGCCGACATCTCAACGCCGCTCAGCTTCAGCCAGTGCGGGTGCCCCTGGAACGGGCTGTCGTAACGCCGAAGGGTTACGATGTCGTCCATCGGGAAATACCCGGCGCGGGCCAGACCCGCGTACAGAGCCGGCGCCTTGTGCCCGGCGCTCCAGAACAGCCGGTCGCGGTCCTCCCACGTCGGGTTCTTCGGGTCGTGATTCATGACATGCATGTACAGACAGGCCACGATGTCCATGATCGACAGGCTGCCGCCGGGATGGCCGCTGCCTGCGGCATGAATGGCGATCAAGGCATAGGCCCGCATCTCGTCGGCGACGGTCTTGATTTTGCTGACGTCCACTTCCACGTTGGTCCCCTTCTTCTGGTCCACAATGCCCATATCCCGATGTACCTCCCATGAGTCGTTCTTCGGCAAGTTCTGTTGCCACATGGTTTGACGCGTCATGACAATCCTGTCGTTCAGAGGCCGCCTGCGGTCTGCGGCCCGCAAAGGCAGGAACGCCGGCCGATCAGCCGAAACCGGCCGAGCACTCAGCGGATTGTGCAAAGAGTCGCGTAAGAATACAGCAACCGGGGTCGCGGCGGGTGTGACCTGGGTCACAATCTCACAGGCTCCCGCCATGAAGCAGCCAATACCCGCCCATCAGCAAGCCCCCCATCAGGACCAGCACAATCTGGATCACGCAGACCTCCGACCGGGTCAGCCCCGCGCCCGAGGCACGAACCTGCATCAAGTTCTGGTACGTGAACACCCCCGCCAAGATGGCCGCGAAGGTGAGATGAAAATACAGCAACACGACCGCCGCCGTCGCGCCGCAGACGACCGAAATCGCCAGCGGCAGTTCCATCCGCGTCGTGCCGCGCACCAAGTGTATGATCGAGGCCATAATGTGGCCGCCGTCCAGCGGAAGCACCGGCACCAGGTTCACCAGGCCCCAGACGATGTTGGTCCAGATCAGATAAAACAGCAGCGAGCCCAGGATCGGTTGCTCTGGAACCCCCAACTGCCATATCGACCACATAATCGCGCCGCCGACGAGAAGTCCGGTGCCCGGCCCGGCCGCACTGATGGCTATCTGCTGCCAGTGACTCAGCGGTCGCCAGAGAACGTAGCGCGTCTGGCCACCCATGCCATACAGCACGATCTCCGGATGGATGCCGAAGCGACGAACCACTAGGGCGTGGCCCAATTCGTGCAACAGCACCGAGACCAGCACAGCGGTAACCCACACGAGGATGCCCTGAAGCGAGGCGCCGCGCATGCCCAACAGGGCCGCCACGAGGAAAAACGTCCACTCGATGCGGACAGGAAAGCCCAGCAGACGAAACTGCAGTCCCGGCGAACGAAACATGCCCTGCTCCCGAAGCGGCACTTCCGGCCGCCGGTTGTCCCTGCCCCAACGGCCGCGGACGCACGAAAATCCATACTACACTCCCCCCGTCCATTCAGCAACCGTGAGTCGCCTCGCTGTAACACTCCACCTGTACGATGCACAAACGCCCCCGGCCCCCTGCTCCACGCAACGGCGCGCTTGACAGACCGGACTGGGGCTGCGATACTTGTGCTTTCGCCCAGCCGACGCGATGCAGCCTCTTCGGCCCGCACGAGGGGCGGGACGGGCGCCGGAGACCAGTCCATTCCGCAGGAGCGGCAGCCATGAGCCTCATCCAGGAGATTCTGGACCACGAAGTGTTTCCGGCCGTCGGCTGCACGGAGCCGATCTCCTGCGCGTTCGCCTGTGCCGCCGCGGCGGCGGAATTGCCTAGGCCGGCGGAGCGGATCGAACTGACGGTGGACCCGGCGACGTACAAGAACGGGGCCGCGGTGACGATCCCTCACAGCGGCGGGCGCACAGGCAACCCCATCGCGGCCGCCATGGGTGCCCTGATCGCCCGGCCCGAGCTGCACCTCGAGATCCTTCGCGACGTGACACCAGAGGTGCTGTCGCACGCGGTCGAGATGCTCGCGTCCGGCCGGGTCACCTACCGTTGTGACGCGCGCCGACGGGAATTGTACGTGGAGGCCATAGTGACGTCCGGCGCGTCGCGCGTGCGGTGTGTCGTCTCGGGCGGGCATACGCATGTGGCCTGTCTCCAGCTCAACGGCGGTCCCCTGCCGACCGCGGCCGCCGCCGCCACCAATCTGGCCTATCGCGAACGACTCAAGGCGCTGTCGCTCGAGGAGGTGCTTGGCGAAGCCCTCCGCCTCACGCCGCAGCAGCGCGCTTACATCCAGCGCGGCATCGACATGAACCTGGCCATTGCCGAGAAAGGCATCGACCTGCACGGCAATGCGTTCCAGTTGCACCAGATGATGAAGCAGGGTCTGATGGCCGACGACCTGTTCTTCCGCGTCAAGACGCGCGTGGCCTCGGCTCTGGACGCCCGCATGGGCGGCCTGCCCGAGCCCGTCATGACCAGCGGCGGATCCGGCAACCAGGGCACCATGACCATTCTGCTACCGTACCTGGTCGGCCGCGACCGGGGGATCGACCTGCCGCGAATCCAGGAAAGCATCGCCATCGGCCACGCCGTCAACTCCTATATCAAGCAGTTCACCGGCGAGCTGTCGGCGGTGTGCGGCTGCGCGATCGCCGCGAGCATCGCCGCCTCCGTCGCCATCGTGTATCAGCACGTCGGCATCGACATGGCGAAGATCACCCTGGCCGTGCACAACATCCTGGGCGACCTGTGCGGGATCATCTGCGACGGCGCCAAGCCCGGATGCTCGCTGAAGATCGTCTCGGGGACCGATGCCGCCATGCGCTCGGCATTTATGGCCCTGGCAGGCCACGGCGCCTCGCCGGCCGACGGCGTCATCGGACAGTCCGCCGAGGAATCCATCCGCAACCTCAGCCGCATCTCCCTCGAAGGCATGGGCGGCGTGGACGCCACGGTGGTCAACATCCTGCAGCACAAGGCCGCGGCCAAGGAGGCCTGAGCCGCAGGCCGGCCGCCACAGGGATCGGGTGCGGCACGGCACTGAAGCAGCACTTGAAGCAGCGCACATCTTGCTCGACACGACGAAGCGTGCTTACCTCACGGGATAGGCGACCGCGACGCGGCGGGGTCGCGTTTGTTATTCCGGGCGCGGCCGAACGGCGACCGCGACATGGTCGTACGTGAATGCTGCGAGGCTGGAAACGTGACCGACTATTTTGACAGGTTGACCGCGGCACTGGACCACGAGGACATTCTGGTGGCGGCCCACGCGGCCAGGCTCCTGGGACAAGTCGGCCGCCGCGAAGCGGTCGCCCCACTGATCCGCTACGTGACCGAGAGTCCGTTCTACACGAAGGTGGCCGGTCTGACCGCTCTGGCCCGGATCGGCGATCCGTCGGCCTGCGATCCCCTGGCCGCCCTCGTGGACCATCCCAACGTCGCCGACGACTGGTTCTGGTACGCGTGCCGCTCGGTCCGCGGCGCGGCGGCCGTGGCGCTGCTAGCGATGAACGACCCCCGCGGTGCACCCTATCTGAACGAGTTGGCCGACCGCGACGATGATGTCGTCTTCGTCTGGTGGGGCGTCGCGATCCTCCGCCTGCCGAACCACCTGCCCGAGACCGCGGCCCTCAAGGGCCGCATCACCGTCGAAGCCCTTCGCCGCCCCGGCGACCGCGGCGTCCGGTGCAGCGACGCCGCCACCCTGGCGATGAAGGCCGCCGTCGCCGAAATGCTCGGCAACGACGAGGCCTGCGAATTGCTCCGCGAATTGATGACCCACGGCAGCCGCTACGTGCGCGGCCAAGCGGCCGTGAGCCTCCTGCTGGCCTCGCCCACGGAAGACCACGTGGCCCTGGTGCGGCGCATGGCGGCCGAGGACTCCACCGAATTCGGACGCATGAAGGCCGCCTTCGCCCTGGCCCGCACCGGGTGCAAGGAGATGCTCGCGCCGATCACGCACGCCGCCGAGGCAGCCGACGACCCGTTCGACCGCGCCGCCGCCGTCGAGGGCCTGGGCCTGCTTGGACACAAGGACGACCTACCCACGGTGCTCGCCCAGGCCAGCCACGACGATGCCTACGTGCGACTCTGTGCCGTCGAGGCCGCCGACCGCATCGCGCCGACCGCCAGGAACGT
>CAZCOA010000003.1:0-43948 GCA_964500225.1 uncultured Anaerolineaceae bacterium
AGAACGGCGGTCCGGAGCCGACGGACCTGTCGATCCTGATCAACATCCTGAACGGCATGCTGTAAGCGTAGAGCCACGCCGGCGTGGCCGGTCGCAAGGCCACGCTTGAACAAGGGGAACGGGGTCTTCAGAGGAAGGCCCCGTTTCTCTTTTATTGCTGGTGCGGAGCCGCCTTCCGTTGTCTCGGGATGGAGCGGGGTGGGGATCGAGAACCGCCCTTTTATGGCCGCATCGGATAGTGGGTCACGGTTAAGGGGACTCGGCTGGCTTTTCCCCGACTCCATATCGTATGCGTCGCACTCGGTCAAAGGAAGTACGATGTGCCTTGGCATCTCTACGCCGTCGCCCTGTGTGCCGCATATCATGGTCGCCGGCGCGGAAACGACTCGGGCGCGGCGGCCGTTGTGGCTGCCGCGCCCGAGAGGTTGTCCGCATCGGAGGAAGCCTAGTCTGCCGCGTTGCTGCCGGAGCTATTCGGAGTCGTGCTCGGCCCGCCGGGCTGATCGCCCTGGCGGCGCATGCGGAATCCGCGTTCTCCGCCTTCCAGCCTCGGCCGCCGCTCGGCCTGGGCCTGTGCGGCTTCCTTGACGGTCTTCATCTGCTCCTCGTTGAGAATCTTGGCCAGTTTCTCCATGAACTCGCGACCCTGCTGCTCGGCCTTCACTGTTTCCTCGATCTGGTTGGCGCGCATCTCTTCCATGGCCTTGCGAATCTCGTCCTGCGACGCGCCGCTCTCGCGCAGCTCCCGCATCTTTTTCCGTGTTGCTTCCATGGCCTCACGCTGCTGGGGAGTGGATTCCGCCGGTTTGTATTCCTCGGCCAGCTTCTTCACGGCTTCCTTCTGCTCGTCCGTGAGCTTCAGTTCCTCGGCCTTGTCCTCAATGATCTTGACTATCGCCGGAACCGCGGGGGCGGGCCGCTGGAGCTCCTCGAACTTTTTCTTCTGTTCTTCCGTCAGCACGGCCATGATGTCGTCCATCAGTTTCTTGCGATCGGCCTCGTTTTTGGCGACCAGCTCAGCGGTTTCCTTGCGCACGGCCGCCAGTTTTTCCTGGTCCTGGCCTGCTTCCTGCCGCTTTGTGCGCAGCTCCGCCAGGGCCTTCTGCTGCTCTTCCGTCTTCTCCTCCAGCGCCTTCTGAAGGGCCGCGATCTTCTCCTTCTGCTCGCTCGTCAAGTCAAGCTGCGCCAGCAACTCCTTCATCCGCACAGGGGTCATCCGCGGCCCCATCGGCCCCAACCGTTCCCGTCGCGCCAAGGCAGGACGCTCGCCCTCCGGCCTCGGGCCGGGAGGCCCGTCTTGTGCGGCCGCCATACAGGCCGCCAGCAACATCGACACACCCATCACCACCACTGATCCCATGCGTTTCATGTTCTCATCCTTTCCTTAAGAGACGGCACCCACTGCGGATCGACCGGACCCATCACAGGTACGATATCACAACGGCCGCACGCAGAGGGTATTGCACGAAATCCGTCCCCTGTGGCCTGGATGCGATTTTCGAGTAGTCCGCGTTTGACCGATGCCGTAAGATCAGGCCGTGCAGTCCGTGTCGTGAGGGGGCTCTTATGCCGATTCGCTTGCTGGCGGCTATTCTGCTATCGTTGTTGGTTTCGGCTCCCGAGGATTCGTCGGCCGGTTTCCACGGGGCGGCCTGGTGGTCGTCCGCCGTGGCCACGGCGTTTCTCGCAGCGGTGGGTCTCGGCCTGTGGGGCAGCCTGACTCGCCGCATCCGGCGCACGACCGACATCGAGTCGCTCTTTGCCTGGTACGGTCGCGCGATGGCGCTGTACGCCTGGCTGGCCATTGTTCTTTATGCGGCCGTTGTATTCCTGGGCGGGTGGGCCGAGGCGGTCTTCGCGTGGCTGCCGCCGTGGCGCGGCACCGATTTGTGGATCCCACAGCGACTGCTGATCCTGGCGCCGTACCTGTGGCTCGTCCTGATCACCTGGGTGATCGGCTATCGCATGTCGTCCGCCGTTCGTCGTGCCGCCGAGATCGGCTGGAGCGGCCGCCGGTGGCAGGTGCGGCTCGGCCGATACCTGGTGTTTCAGATGCGAACCCAGTGGCTCGTTTTTCTCGTGCCCTACGGATTCGTTCTGGCCTGTCACAATGTGGCCGTGGTCGTCTGGGGGAGCCTGTCGGCAGAGGTCGAAACGGTTGTCCTTGCCGCGCCGATGATATTGGTTTACGTGCTGAGCCCATGGTTGCTTCGCATGGTCTGGTCCACGAGCCGCCTGCCCGACGGGCCGCTGCGGCAACGCCTCGAGGCGGCCGCCCGCCGCGCGGGCGTTCATGTGCGCGATATCCTCGTCTGGCGAACCGAAGGCCTCATGGTCAACGCCTGTGTCGCCGGCCTGGGGCGGCTCGTGCGCTACGTCTTTCTGACCGACGCGCTCATCGAGTCGCTGCAACCGGTTCAGGTCGAGGCCGTCTTCGCCCATGAGCTCGGCCACGCCCGGTTCCGTCACATTCCTTTTTTCTTCGTAGTCGCCGTGGGTGGCGGCGTGGGCATGTCGCTGGTGGCTTCGGCGCTCGATGCACTCCGACTGCCGGGCGTCGTGACGCTGGGCGGAGGCGTTGTCTTCCTGGCGGGCTATTGGCTGGGCTTCTTTGGGTTTTTGTCGCGACGCTTCGAGCGGCAAAGCGACCTTTTCGCCGCCCGGACCGTCGATTGCCCCGGCCGCTGGATCGATGGCGGCTGCGCGATTCATCGTCCCGAGTCCGACGCCGCGGCCGACCCCTATTACATCTGCGGTCACCAGGCGTGGGCGTTTGCGTCGTCGCTGGAACTGATCGCGATGCTCAACGGCATGGCCACGCGGGCCCGAAGCTGGCGCCATTTCGGCATCGCGCGGCGGATCCGCTTCGTCCATGAAGCGGTGGGCCGGCCCGACCTGGTCCGCCGCTACGACCGTCGTCTGCGGCTACTGAAGTGGGTGTTTCTGGCGGTCGTTCTCGCCGCCACGGCCGCCATCGCCCTGCTGAGCGGGATAGCAAGCGGCCTTCCGTAACGTGTTGTTGCCCTTTCCATGGCCGGTGCGTGTGGAGACTGTGTCCGCCGGGCCTGTGCGGATGATCAGAACCGCACGGAGCAGAGCACCGGGGCCATCCACTCGATCTCGGTTTCGGGCACGCGTTCGGTGTCGTAGCGTTCGTTGATGGGCACCAGGCAGACGTGCGGGCCGCCGGGGCCGGCGTCTTCGCGGCGGATGAGTTTGAGCGTCAGGCCCACGCGGCCGCGGAGCTGGACCAGGGCGGCCTGGCCCGGGAGAACGGGGCGCCACGGGACGGCAATCACCACGTCGCCGTGGCGGAATCGCGGTTGCATGCTCTCGCCGTCCACGCGGACGGCGAATGCCTCGGGGCACCGCCGCCGCAGGGCAGGGGCGTCCACGAACTCGACGATGCCCGACGGCAGCGGCTCGTTCAACTGGACCAGCGCCGGCGGGCGGTCCGCGTCGAGGGCCTCGCGTTGGAGGGCGGCCTCGTCGGCCTCGACGCTCGCGGCGGCGCGGCGGTGCACGTCCAGGCCCAAGGCCCGGCGGGCCAGGTCAGCCACCGACACGGCCGGCGCCTCGCCGAGCAGATCTTCGTAGCGTCCGACAAGCCCGGCGGCTGTGCGGCCCAGGATGGGAATCATGCCGTCGGTGTCGGCTACGCGTTGCGGCTGCCAGTCGGACGGCGGTGGTGTTTTGGGCATGGCTGCATCGACCGCGCGGAGCAGATCGGCAAATCCTCGCAGGGCGGCCACGGCCCCGTCGCGCGGACCGACCTTGTCGGTGAACCGCTGGACGGCGGCCTGGAAATGGGCGGGAAGACCGGCTGCGGCCTCGGCGGTCGCGGTGCGTGCGGCGGGTTCGCGCGGTCCCTGACCGGTGACGAGCCATTCGAGGTTCACGGCCGCAACGGCGGCGGCGCGGGCCAGCACGTCGGGCGGCGGGATACGGCCCTTCTCATAGTAGATGTACGTGGAGGGGCTGAGGCCGAGGGCGCGGGCGAACGCGGCCCGGCCGCGCGGTCCGAAGGCAGCTTCGCGGGCCTCGCGAAGTCGGTCGCAAATGGATTGTGGAGAATCAGTTGCATTCATGGTGATGCCGACGGCAACAGGACACAAGGCAAAAAAATAATCGCAACTGCGAATAATTGCCTTGACATCGCGCCTTATTGCGAATAGTGTTTGTTGTTGCGAATTTTCCATTCGCATCTAAGCACAGGTCGTGGCCGATTGCAAGAGGATTGCGCAAGGATTCAGGGACGGACACAGTGTCGAGGGCTGGCGCGATGAGCCAGGGAACGCACAGGCAGGGGCCGGTGACGCGGGAGCTGCTGGACGAATTGCAAATGAATGCCGACGGGCTGGTTCAATTGGCAGGTTGGCAACTGGCCATGGCACGCGAGGTCAGGGCCAAGGTCGTGGCGCTGTTGGATAAGGCACCGGTGGCGACGGGCGAGAACCCGGGGGGGAGCTCTCGTCGTCGTCGCCGGTGCTGACGATGTTGGCGTGCGGTGTCGGTGCGCGGCAGCGGGGGGCTTGGGTGGGATTCGGCAAATGCGTCGCAGCGTCAGTTGCGGTAGATTTCCGGTCGGGCGCCCAGGGTGGCCGTCAGGGTCAGCACTTGGCCGTTGCGCTGGACCTTGAAGGTTACAGTGTCGCCAACGGATCGCGAACCGATCTCGTGCAGCAACTGGAACGGCGTCTCGATGGTCTGGCCCTGGAACTCGACGATCACGTCGCCGGCCTCCAGACCGCTGGCGGCTGCGGCCGTGCCGGCGATCACGCGCATCACCTTCGCTCCCTGTTCCAGACGTACCATATTAAACTCGATGCCCAGGAACGGCGGCTCCAGGTGCTTGCCTTCCCGCAGGGCCGGTAGCCGCGCCAGGACGTCGTCGATCGGGATGGCGAATCCGATGCCGCTGTCGCTCCACTGGTCGGCGCGGCTGTCGGCGCCGCGGACCCCCACGGCGGCCACCACGCCCACGACGCGACCGCGAAGGTCAACCAGCGGTCCCCCGTAGTTGACCGGCGACACATTCGCATCGGTCTGGATCGCCACTCCCGCAAGGCGTCCCAGAGCACTGATAATGCCTTTGCTTGCCGTAGGCGTCGGTACAGGCAGCGTCCGTCCCAGGGCCATCACCCACTGGCCCACCGCCAGGTCGGTCTTGGCGCCGGTCGGCGGTGCGGGCAGTTGCCGGGCCTCGATCTTCAGCAACAGCAGATCGCGCTGCGAATCTTGGCCGAGGCGCCGGGCCGGATAGACGGTCTCGTCGGGCAACTCGACGAACAGGCCCGCCTTCTGGTCGCCGACGTTCACGAGGCTTGTAATGACTTCGCCGTCGGGCGAGACGATTAGACCGCTCTGAATGGTGCGGCAGCGGTCGTCGGTCGGCGGCGCCTTCAGCAGGGCGGCCACGGCGTCGGCGTTGCCGGGCGGCGTATCCGTTCCACCGCCTTCGTCCGACGCGGGCTTCTGGGTCGGCGTGTCGTCATCGGTCGCCGCGGGCGACGGCGGCTGTGACGAAAGCGCTTCGGCGGCCTTCTGCTGCTCGCGGCTCAGGGCGAGCACTTTCACCCGGACGACCGACGGCGCGACCCGGCGGATCGCCCGCCCCATGACCAGTTCCAGGTCGGCCAGCGAATCGTTCGTGTCCTGCTCCGATGCCGCGGCGCACCACGGCGCGGCCAGGACCATCGTTAGCAGGGCGACCGGGATTCCGCGTTTCATGGCAACACCACTCCTCTGGCTTGATCCTGTCCTACGGGCGCTCGGGCCGCTCGCCGAGGGGCACCGTGAATTCCTGTCGCTGCGGCGCCTTGTCGGCGCGTTGTCGCTCGACGGTCAGGCGGATCGTGTCGCCGGCACGTTTTTCGTCGAGGGCGTCCAGCAGATCGTCGAACGACGCGACGGGTTCGCCGTCGGCCTCGACAATGATGTCGCCGGCCTTGAGGCCGGCCTTGTCGGCTGGGCCGTCCTTGACGATCTCGGCGATGCGGCATCGGTGGTCGGCCGCCTGGTCGCTGACGATGCCCAGGAAGGCGGGTTTGCGGGCCTCGTCGCGCGGCGGGTCGGGATTCTCGCGAGCCTTTTTCAGCAGCGGGTCGAGCACCTCGACCGGCAAGGCCAGGTTCATGGCCGTGTTGGTCTGTCGGTGGTGCTGCGGCCGGACGAGAATGCCGATGACGCGGCCGCGACGGTCCACCAGAGCGCCGCCCTCGCTGCCGGCATTGGCCGCTGCATCCGTCAGCAGCAACTCGTCCTTGTACCTGAGTTGCGTGGGGAACTTGCCGCGGGCCGACAGCAGGCCGGTGCCGATGGCCGGCGAGGTCAGTTGCCTTTCATCGGATCCGAGGGGGTAGGCGACCGTGGCCACCCACTGTCCGAGTTGGGTTTCGGCGGAGGTGCCGAGTCGGGCGGCGGGCCAGGTGCGGGCCGTCGGGGCAGGCTTCGGCGTGTGTTTCATGTCGATGTCGGCCGCAGCGGCATTGTCGGGAACGGCCGGGGCGTCGGAGGCATCGGCACCGCTCTGCTGATCGGCGATCAGTTGCAGGACGGCCAGGCCGAGGCGGCGGTTGCGTACCAGGAGCCGCGCCTGGACCGCCGGCTCGTCGGGCAGATACACCGAGACGATGTTGGCGACGGCGACGTCGGCGTGGGTGACCACGAGGCCGTCGGCGGAGACGATCAGGCCGCTGGCGTAGTGATTGTCGGCGACCACGCGGACCACCGCGGGAGCGACGTCGGCGTAGAGGACGGCGAACGGGTTGGCGTCGGCGGTTGCCGCGGCGGAGGAGGGCTGCGCGTGCCCGGCCGTGGTCAGAGCGACCCACGCAAGGACTGCTGCGGCGGCGGGGTATCGCTGTCGGGTGGCGGTCATGGTTCACCTTGGCTCGGGTCGTCGGAGTCCGAATCTTCGGGGGCCGGCGACCTGTGGTTCGCTTTGGAGTTCTGCGGTTGTTCGTCGCCGTTCTGGGGCGCGTCGGGCGAGGGCGCGTCGGCGGGATTCGAGTGGTCCTTCTGGGGCTGCGGCGCGTCGCCGTTGCCCTCGTCGTTCTCGTCTTCTTCGTCCTCGTCGTCGGGCCGGCCGTTGCGGAACAGGCTTCGTGAGAAGAGGTCGGCGGCCTCGATTTCGGCCTGGCGCAGCGCGGCCACGGATTGGATGCCGGCCAGTTGAACGGTTCGGGTGATCGTGACAGGGCCGCGTCGCAGCACGACGTCGAGACGGCGGCCGGCGGGCAGGCGGCGCAGGAGACTGCGCATCTGTCCGGGGTCGCGGACGGCTGTGCCGTCCACGCTCAGGATGATGTCGCCGACGTCGATGCCGAAGATTTCGGCGGGGGTCCCTTCGCCGATGCGTTTGACCAGGAGGCCGCCCTCGTGCGGGACCACTTCGTCCAGACCCAGATATCCGCGGTCCACTTCGTGTCCGGCCTTCATGTCGTCGAGGAACAGTTTGATGGAATCGATGGGGACGGCGAAGCCGATGCCGGCATTGACCCGTCGGACGGCCATGCCGCGAACGCGGCGGGGTGCGATGCGACCGTTGATGCCGACCAGTTGCCCGCGCAGGTTGAATAGCGGCCCGCCCGAGTTGCCGGGGTTCAGGGCGGCGTCGATCTGGATGGCGTCGGCGTAGATCAGGTCCTTGTGGAAAAGGCCGCCGCCTTCGAGGTAGCGGTGCAGTCCGCTGACCACGCCGAGGCTGACCGTGGGCCGGAAATCGGTGGCGAGCATGAAGGGATTGCCCAGGGCGACCACCCACTGACCGACGGCCAGTTCGGCGCTGGACCCCATCTCGGCACAGGGCAGGGGCTCGTCGGCGTCGATCTTGATCAGGGCGATGTCGCCCGTGCGATCCACGCCGCACAGGCGGGCGTTTAGGACTTTGCCTCCGGGCAGGCCCACGCGCAGAGTCTGTGTCTTTTGGGTCACGTGGAAGTTGGTCAGGGCATAGCCGTCGCTGCTGATGATGACGCCGCTGCCGGAGCCGGCCGACAGCTCGTTGCTGCGCGAATCGACGCGGAAGATACTGATGACGGTCGGTTCGAGACGGCGAATCAGGTCGATGCGTTGCTGCTGGAGTGCCTCGGCCCGTTGCAGGGCCTCGGCGGCCGGATCGTCGGCCCGGACCGTTGCGGCAGCCAGGCCCGCGACGGCCGCCGCCAGCAGCATCGGGCGACACGCCTTCACGGCACGATGTCGGGAGAATCGGGGCATGGCAAGCTCCTGTGCAGTACGCTCTGCGCCGCCATTCTACCGCGCACGGCAGGCATTTCCACCGTTCGTCCGCCGCCGAAAGGCGGGAATCCGCCCCGGGGCCGCCCACGACATAGTACGATTTTGTCTTTCTCCGGCTTCGACGGATTCGTTAGAATATAGAATATTGGAAGTTGGTGCACGTTTATAACCGGTAGGCGCAGAGGGTTGTCTCTGTGCGACAATGTTTTTTGGAGGACGGATTATGGAAAGCAGGCACCGCCTGGTGATCGTGGCGGCCGTTGGGCTGCTGGTGAGTCTGGTGTCGGTGGGGTCCGTGTGGGCCGACGATGCGGCCCCGAGTGACAAGGACAAAAAAGTCAACAAGGACCTCGACATCGACTGGGGCACCGGCGACAAAGAGGAACCGAAGAAAGACGATCCGGACGCGGCAGCCCCATCGAAAGAGGTGGACCTGAGCACCGCCCTGGACGAAACGCAGACGAAGCGGCTGGACATCATCAAGAAAACGGCCGAAAAGGGCGACGAGGCGGCCAAGCTGGGCGACGAAGCCCTGTCGGGCGAGAAGAAGGGCGTCAAGAAAGAGGCCGCCATCCGCCACTACGAGAACGCCTCGGGCATTTTCCTGCGGGCGGCCGGCGACGTCGAGAAACTGGCCAAACCGATCCAGGACCAGGATGTGAAGCTGACGTTGCTGCGCAACTACGGCGACGTGTACAAGAACAAGGCGTGCGAGATGCTGTGCAAGGCCGGCAATGCGGCCATCGAGACCGCCGGCATGAAGGTGGAGAACCTGAAGGCGGCGGTGAAGTTCTTCAAGAAGGCCCGCACGATTGATTCGTCGTACCCGGACATCGCCAAAGGCATCGAGGCGGCCAAGAGCGCCTACGCCGACATTCAGGCCAGGCTCGCCGAGCAGAAGGCCAAGGAGGCCGAGGCCGCAGCCGCCAAGAGCAAGGACGAGGAGGAAGAGGAAGAGAAGAACTACCCCGGCGGCAGGGGCCATGAAAAGCACTGGTGATCGCGAAATCCCCCCGTCCGTCCCGGGCCCGCTGTCGCAGGCGTGAGCTGCCGGGCCGACGGGGCGACCAGGGGACTCTGACGGCCGGCTTCGACTGGATCGGGGCCGGCTGTTGTTCAGGAGGCAGGCTTGGCGGCGGGCCATTGGGCTGCCATAATGAATAATGTGAGCCCATGGGGTCGTCCGTCAGGAGAGACCGACTTGCCGACACCGGACGAGAAACGCATGTCGCTCGGCGAGCATCTGGAGGAGCTGCGGCGTCGGGTGCTGGCGGCCCTGGTCGGCCCGGCCGTGGGGTTCGCCGTCTGCTTCTTTTTGCTTCGCGGCCAATTGGTCTATGCCATTCTGAATCCGCCCTATCCGGCGTTTCTGAAGTTGGACGCGCCGCCGCTGAAGTTCAATCTGGCGTCGCCCTACGACGCTTTCGTCACGGCCATGATCGTGTCGCTCATTGCCGGCTGCATCCTCACGGCGCCGTGGTCCATCTATCATTTGTGGGCCTTTGTGGCCGCCGGGCTGTATGAGCACGAGCGACGGCACGTCCGCTCGTTCGGGGCCGTGAGCGTCGTGCTGTTTTTCGCCGGAGCGGCCTTTTTCTATTTCCTCATCTATCCCGTGGCGATTGCGTTTCTGTACGGATTTGCCCGGCAATACAATGAGTTTGCGGCCGCGTGGGGTCACGACGTCTCGACGATCGAGCCCGGCACGCTGCTGGGCGGCTACGTGCATTTCGTGATGGTGCTGATGCTCGTGTTCGGCCTGATGTTCGAGATGCCGCTGGCGGTGCTGTTTTTGGGCCGGACGGGGCTCGTGGATGTGGCCACGTTCTCGCGTTACCGCCGCCACGTGGTGCTGGTCCTGGTGGTTGTGGCCGCAATCGTGACGCCGCCGGACGTGTTCAGCCAGGTGGCCCTGGCAGTGCCGATGTGGATTCTGTATGAGGCGGGCGTTCTGGTGCTGCGTTGGACCCAAAGGCGCAAAAGACGGGAGGCCGGCGGTCCGTCGTCCTGAGCGGCCGTTGCGTCTGGTATCCGTAGTGGCTCGGGTTATAATGGAACGACATGCAAACCGGTTTATCGAATCGAGGGGGCGATTATGAACCGAATGTTTCTGGCTGTGGCGTTTGTGGGCGTGTTGGCCCTGGCGGCAGGGACTGTGCGCGGGCAAGAGATCACGGACGATCAGATTGACGAAGCCATCCGTAAGGGGTGCGAATACATTGTCGGGATGCAGAAACCCGACGGTTCGTGGCCCATCGGCAAGCTGGGCCGCGAGGCCAACGCCAACAATGTCATGTGCATGCTGGCCCTGGCGTATGCCGAGTATTCGCCGACGAGCGACGTGATGAAGAAGGGCATCAAGGCGATGCTCGACGAGGACCTGACCAAGTCGGATTCGCAGAGTTACCTGACGGCGTTCCGGATGCAGGCGTGCGGGAAACTGCTGAAGATTGTGGACCGCGAGACGCGCGAGCTGGTGCTGGAGTGCCTGAAGAAGGACGCTGAGGCCTTGATCAAGGGCCAGACGGCCGACGGAGGCTGGGGCTACCGCTTGGTGGGCGGGCCGAGGTTCGCCGACTTCTCCAACGTGCAGATCTGCATGCTGGGGCTGGGCGAGGCGGTCAACGCGGGCCTGGAACTGCCGAAAGAGCCGTTCATGAAGGCCATGCAGCTTTACATCGACCAGCAATGGAAGGACGGCGGGTGGCATTACGGGCGGCAGGTCAACAACGCGTGGCCGTGGACGACCGATCAGGCGCTGCCGACGTACGGGTCGATGACGGCCGCCGGGGTGGCCTCGCTGTTCATCATACGGGATTATCTCTACCCGGGGCTGGGGTGCCCGTGCCGCAACGGTCGCAGCAACTACAAGGAGAACAAGGTCGATAAGGCGATCGACCGGGCCCTGGCGTGGCTCGGCGAGCGGTTCACGCCCGACGAGAACCCGAAGGCGAACAACTGGCCGGACTACTGGCTGTACTCGTGCGAGCGCGTGGGGCTGGCGTCGGGGATCAAGTACTTCGGCAAGTACAACTGGTTTGCCGAGGGAGCAAGCCGTTTCCTGGCGCGGCAGGAAGCCAACGGCGCCTGGGGCCACGTGATCCGCGACGGCAACTGGAACACCCCGCCGGGACAGGCCTGGGCGATGCTCTTTCTGATCAAGGGCCGCGCGCCGATTCTCATGAACAAGGTTCAGTTCGAGGGGGCCTGGAACCTCCATCCACAGGATCTGAAGAACCTGGCCAACTATGTCGGCAACGTCAAGGAACAGCCCTTCGCCTGGCAGATCATCAACCTGGAAGCGCCGGTGGACGAGTGGCACGACTCGCCGATCCTCTATCTTAGCCCCGAGAGCATGGTGCCGCTGACCGACGAACACAAGAAGAAGCTCCGCACGTTCACGGACGACGGAGGCACGATCTTCTTCGAGGCGTCCTGCGGCAACCCGACGGTGCGGAGCTGGTGGAAGACCGTGGCGGAGGAAATCTGGCCGGAGTTCGAGTTCCGCAACATCGAGAAGGATCATCCCATCTGGACGGCCGATTCGCAGATGACGTCGCAGGTGCCCGGGCTGATGGAGATGGCCGACGGCGTGCGGACGTTCATCTTCTTCGCCATGAACGACGTGTCGTGTGCGTGGAACACCATCCAGGTAGGTAAGCGCACGGACGCGTTCCAGTTCGGCAACAACCTCTACGCCTACGCCACGGACCGGGCGAAGATCCGCAGCCGGCTGATGGGGGCGACCCAGAATAAGAACAAGGCGACACAACTGAAGCAACTTGTCGTCGGCCCGCGTCAGGACCTGGCGGTGGCCCTGTTGAAGCACGGCGGCGACTGGAACGTCAGTGCCCGGTACCGTCTGATCGAGAAACTGGTAGCCCGTGTCAACGGCGGGTGCGGCACGAGCCTGACGGCGGCCGAGCCGGCCTCGCCGAGCGACGCCGCGCTGCCGCAGACGGCGTTGCTCCATCTCACCGGCCGCACGGGCATCACCCTGAGCGACGCCGAGCGCGAGGCCCTGAAGCAGCGGCTCGCGGAGGGCGGTTTTGTGCTGGCCGACGCGTGCCTGGGCGACGAACGGTTCCACAAGGCGTTCATGGTGTTCGCCGGGAACATGGGCTGGACGGTGCAGCGACTGCCCGACGATCATCCGATTGTGGGCGGCTCGATGGGCGCCGCCACGGGGCACAACCTGGCCAAGGGCGTCAAGTTCACGTACCACACCCTGGCCAAGGCGACGTCGCCGTTGCGGCTGGAGCTCTACGGCCTCTACGCCGGCGACCGGCTCGTCGGCGTCTATAGTCCGCGCGACCTGATGTACGGCCAGGCCAACCTCAGGGCCTTCGGCAATATCGGCTACGACGCTCCGTCGGCGCAGATGATTGTCGAGAACGTCCTGCTGTATGCCACGGCGCAGAAGTAGGCGGCGGGGCCGGAGGGCCCTCGGAGCACGGCGTCCACGCCTGACGGGGAGCCGAGGCTGTCCGACGGTCCCACCATGCGCCAACAATCTGTGAAGCGTGGCAGAGCGATCCTTACCTTATGGCGTCCGGGGGCGGCCGTTTGACGGTCTCCCCAAGCAACCGGGCGGAGGGAGGGGGGACGACGGATGGGTGAGTCAAAGGGCAAGTGGATTTGGCCAGGCTTGCCGTGGCAGGGATGCGCTGCGAGCCCATGACGCGCGTGGTCCTGCCATACCCTGTTACAAACGGAGTCTTGTAGAGCCCCCGTTGGTCGGACTGCGGGTCAAGGCGGGATTCTTGTCGAGGAACCTCGGTTATTGGCGATTTCAGCCGTATTTTTTGGGATGGACATTTGGTGTTCAGGGCGCACCTGTAGGTGTTTTCGGGAGTTTCACAGGGTCTTCGAGTGTTGTGAAAGGGGTTAAGGGGGCAGTATGGCCCTGAGGCGGTAGTCCACGGGCCTGTTGTGGTTCGGGGTGGCAAAGCGCTTGCCTGCGGAAACGACCGCAATCTACAATGAGTACGGAATGCGAGAGATTGGCTGCGCTGAGGGGGGCGAGTGTGGGGCAAGCGGCAAGAATCGCATTTCGGGGCGGCAGTAGGACGAGTGGGCTGCCCACTAAGTTGTCATGGCAGAGGGGATGGGCGTTTGGCGTGGCGGGCCGGTTCGGCGGCGTGGGCCACGGCGGCACCGGGTGGTGGGCGTTGGGGGCGAAAGAGGCGGCCTGCGGACGCCGTTGGGCATCGGGACTTCGCCGGAGCCGTTGGAACGCGGTCTTGTTGAGGCTTTTGGGTTGATTGGGGGAGCCGGCAATTTCGGTGGACGTTGCGGTCTATTGCGGTTACAGTGAAGGAGTTACGTCGGAAGCGGGACGGGGCCGACGGTTTGGCAGGCGGCGGCGAGAGGACAGGAGAGATGCGATGGCGATGACATCGACATCGGCAGGGCGGAAGGTCGGGGCCGGTCTGACGCTGGTGGAGATTCTGGCCACGGTGCTCATCATGGGTCTGGGCCTGATCATGGTGGCGGCGGCGTTTCCGGTGGGACTGGACCAGATGCGGCAGTCGATCGATGACACCCAAGCCGCCATGGCCGCCCGAAGCGCCATGGAGATCATGCGGAGTCAGAACCTGTTCCAGAACATGTACAACCTGGGGCAGACGAGCACGGAGTGGAAAACGCTTCTCAGTGGATTTGCCACGATGTCCAAGGAAGCACGGCGGCGCGAGAACCTCGGGCTGTTCACCACCGCGAGTCCCACACAGCCGATTCACCTGAACCATTCCGATTTCGCATTCCGGGTGTGGAACCCGTCGCGTGCGGCCTATGGCGGCGGTGGGCCGGACGGCTACCCATCGGACGAGGTGCTGGTGGAGGACGAGACGCGCAACAACCCCTACACCGCCAAGACGGACGAGGACGGCCTGGGCAAGACCTTCTATTCGTTGATGTGGCCGCCGGTCGGGGGCGACCTGGTGTGGCGGGCGTTCCTGACGCGGCTAAATTTCGGGGCGAACGAACTGCCGTTGTTCCGCGTGACGATCGTGGTGTGCCGGTACACCGATGCCGGTCCGGAGCTGTACACGCCGGCGGACAGCAAGGCCAACGTGCAAGGGAGCACGTGGGCGGACGAAGTGGCAGCGCACACGGCGTCGTCGCCGACGAAGGCATGGCCGGCGTCGCGTCGCGTGCGCGACGTCAGCTGCGCGGCGGGCCAGGTGCGGTGTTCCGGAAGAACGGCCGACATCAAGTTCATGGCCGAAGGCAACTACATCCTGAACCTGAAGACGGGGTTCTGCTATCGGGTGACGAAGATTCAGCCTACGACCGATCCGACGTGGTTTGAGCTGGCCGACGAGCCGGGGCAGATTCCGTCGGGGACGACGTGTCCGGTGTTCAGCAACGTGGTGGGCGTGTACTACGGGCTGCTGTCGGGCTGAGCGCCGACGGAGGGTAACCTTTGGGATTGGACGGACGAACCATGAAGACGGCAAACGGACAGGGCGGCGCGAGGCGTAGTGGGCCTGCGTTCACGCTGGTGGAGATCATGGCGGCGATGAGCCTGTCGGTGATCATTCTGCTGGGCGTGGTGCAGGTGTTCAAGATGGCGACGGACTCGACGTCGCTGGCCGAGGCGACGAGCGACGCGTACGGCGTGGGGCGTGCGATCTTCAGTGTGCTCCAGAAGGATCTGGCGGCCCTGTCGCCGGAGGGATACCTCTACATTCAGCCGTCGATGCTGCTGAACCCGGAGGACACGCGAGACGACAAGACGGGAGAGTACTTCAAGAAATCCTCGACCAATACGATGCGGTGGTGCAACTTCGATTGCCTGTACTTCACGGCGGTGGGCCGGTTCCAGGAGATGGGGACGGGCTCGAACAACCCGCAAGACAGTGCGGCGGCGGAGATATTCTACGGGCCGGCGCGTCGCAGCGACGGCAGCAGGGTAAGCCCCTGGGCGGGGTCGATGCAGCACGCGGACGGTCGCAGCGTGTGCCTGATTCGCAAGGCGTTTCTGAGCGGGCCGACGATGACGGCGGCGGCGCTGCGGGTCAACTCGACGCCGACGGCGGGGCAGCACACGTTCCTGATGATGCAAGCGGAGAACGTGTTTTCGGCCAGTCCGAGCTATCGGTTGACGCCGCTGGCGGTCGGTTCGAGCGGAGATTACGGCAGCAGCAGCGCGCAGATCATCGACGTGGATTTCGGCAGCAACATGCCGCAGCCGAGCGTCAACTACGTGCTGTCGGAGCGTGTGAGCCAGTTCATCGTCGAGTTCTGGGGCTGGGACGGGTCAAAGTTCAAATGGCAGCGGGCGACGCTGGCGCCGTCGCAGGGGATGCGGAAGTACACGGGCCCCGGATCGGGGGCCAATTATTACACGAGCCGTCTGGACTTCAATGCCAGTACGGGTTTTGGCGGCGGGTCGACTACGGAAGGCCCCGTGGATACGAAGTACCTGTGGTGCGGGTATCGTCCGAATCCGAAGTTTGCGAACCAACCGTTCGTGCCGCAGATGCTTCGCGTGACGGTGGTGGTGCATCCGCACAACGACCAGACGCCGCTGTCCGAGAAGCCGTACGGCAGCTATCAGTACCGGGGCGACGTGTTCCGGCAGGTGTTCCGCGTGGTGGGTCCGCGCGGGGGTCTGCGGACGATTCCGGCGGGTTATCTGACGACGCCCTGAGCGGCACGGGCTCTGGTTTCTTCAACGGGCCGGCGGTGCAGGCGAAGCGGAAGCGTGGGAGGCAGACACAGTGAACGGGCGAAGACATCATCGCGGTACGGTGTTGGTGGTGACGCTGGGACTTCTGGCAGCGTTGGCGATCATCGGGGCGACGATGATCAGCGTAGCGAGGATCGACCGATTCGCGGCGCAGGGGTTCCGGCAGTCGGCCGAACTGGATATGGCGGTGGACGGGTCGCTGACGTGGGTTGAGAACGAACTGACCAATCAGTACTGGAGCCAGATCTATTGGGCGAAGCTCGACGGCACCATGAGCGACGGCGTGGTGGATATGCCGGCGGCCGCCGGCGGCAAGACGCACATTGCGGTGGCCCGTCCGGACGAGCAGGGCCGGCTGGCCGCCTCGGCGCATAACATGCCGGGGCTGGCCAAGACCAGCGGCGGCGGGGCGACGGGCACGTGGTACAACCTGCCGCTGAGGGCGAACCTGCCGGTGCCGGGAAAGTCGGACACGACGGGGACGATGGTTCCGGACGGATGGGTGGTTCCGGCGCTGACGTACCGGACGACGCGGAACCGGACGATCGAGGTGGCGTTGACGATCGTGGACCTGTGCGCTCGGTACAACGTGAACTTCCACGGGGACGCGATTCACGATGCCTCCAACGGCGGTCAGTCCTTTGACGACGAAGGGTACTATGTGAGCGACATTGCGCCGAACTACGTCGCGACGTCGTACGACGCGGGTGTGCGGCCGGCCATCGGGGACTCGACGTTGCAGTATCGGCAGGTGGTGGCCGGCGGGTACGGGCGGTGGCAGACGCCGGCGGGCCCGGCCAGCGGCAATGCCGACTTGACGATGAACTTCTTCAATCCGCACAAGGATGCGTCGAACAGGGACAAGCCGTTTCTGGCCGACGACATGATGGAGATACTGGACCTTCGGGGGACGGAGCGGGAGACGCGGCTGGAGAAGATCATGCCTCGGACCTTCGGCCGCAACGGTCAGACCGCGACGGGGGGCGGCCCGGCGGATCCGATGTTCTATAAGTCGTTGTTCACGTGCTACAGTTGGGTGAGTGCGGCGCGTCCGCGGATCAGCAACGACAGCCGCGACCGCGTGGTGCCGCGCGTGGACCTGGACAGTTGCACGAAGGACGAGATTCGCAAGGCGTTCCTGGCGTGCGGGTTCAAGAACGACGGGACCGAGCGGAAGCTGATGGACCAGGTGCTGGTGAACGTGCTGGACTACCGGGACACGAACTGTCGGCCGACGGCGCTGAAGGGCACGTACGGCTCGGGCGGAACGTACACGGTGTACGGGGTGGACCGTCAGCCGTTTATCACGGAATACTACATCCGCAAGGACAGCGAGGACGACACGACCATTACGTACACGGTCTTCGTGGAGTTGGCCAATCCGTACAAGAAACGGACGGTCAATGGGATCAATGATGAGGGGCTGAAGCTGAACGAATCGTACACGCGTCTGACGGTGGGTAAGGGGACTACCGTGAGTGCGATTTCGCTGCCTGCGGCGATTGCCCCGGCGCCGGACGACAAGCCGGCGACGATCGAGGTCCTGTCGCGGGTAATCCAGGTGCCCAAGAGTGCGACGCAACCGATGGACTACCTGGAGCCGGTGCTGCTGTTTGCACAGACCGAGGGCGATGAGACCAAGGAGATCGTGATTGATCGTCTGACGCTGAAGACGGCCACGGGGGGGTATGAGACGATCACGGCGGGGCAGTCGTGGCAGCGTCTGAACCGGTCGGGGTTCGACCGAGCGGGCAACGCGAAGACGTTTTTCGCGGGTTGGACGAGCAAATACGAGAAGCGGAACCAGACGTGCGACGGCGTGGGACCGGATCAGTTGCTGAACCCGACGAATCCGCAGAAGCTCGTTCGGATCATCGAGAACCGGAGCCTGACGAAAGACGCGTGGGTGAGTGAGACCAACCGCGAGCGCGGGTTGCACAAGGGCGAGGAACTGTCGTTTCCGCGTGTGGGGGACCTGTGCCGCGTGCTACGGGTGGGGCCGACGGTGGGCACCGCTACGGACTACAGCGACTACAAGCCCATTACGCAGATCATGGAGGAGCTCGGGACGACCGATGCCAGCGACGTGAAGGGGTACGTCAGTCCGATGGGGGCCGAGGGGGCCAGCGCCTCGCGCGAGGAGAAGCTGCTCCAGCGGCTGTTCAGCGTCGTCATGCCGAATAACCCGTACTTCGACGGGGTGGACAATGACGGAGACTTCGACGACAAGAACGCCAATAACGTCATGGATGCAAATGAGGCGGTGTTCGACGAGAACGACACGGGGTTCCAGGAGGATTCGGGGAAGAACCCGATCGACTCGATGGGGCCGGAACTGTACCTGCACGGCCGGATCAACCTTCGTACGGCTCCGCCGGAAGTGATTCGCGGGATGCTGCCGATGCAGTTGGCGCGGCGCGAGAAAGGGCCGTGGGACGTGGCGGATTGCATTGCGCGGCTGTCGTACAACTATACGCATCCGGGCGTGCTCCTGCGTAAGCAGGTCCACTCGGAATACTGGAACGGCAACCAGATCTTCACGAAGACCGGATCGTATTTTGCACCGCAGCCGGACAAGTGGGACGACGATGATAACGGCGCGCCGGACGATTTTGCGGAACAGTGTTACCTGTACACGTTCATGAGCAACTTCGCGACGGTGCAGAGCGATTGCTATGCGGTGTACGGGACGGCGAGCATCAAGACCGACGGCGGTCGGGTGGAGGGGGTGCGTCGGTTCGTGGCGGTGCTGGACCGCGTGCCGGCGACGGCGTATCCGCCGATGCGGTTCAGCGGACCGGACGATCCGGACCTGAGCAATGCGACCGATGCGCAACTGGAGAATGCGACGAGCTATCCGAAGGCGCCGAACCCGCGGTTCATTCCGGTGCGGCGCGTGATGCAGGCGTGGATCGAATAGCAAGTGGTCGGCGTGACACACCCGGGGCGAAGCCTCCTGCGAGAAGGGGGTTTCGCCCCGATGCTTGCTGATGGGCTGGGTGGCGCGCCGCGCGAATCGCTGTGCGCATGGGACCAGGGGTGGGGAACCCGCCCTATGGGGCCGGCGTCTAAGTGGTTGCCCGAGCTCTGTGCCGCGAGGGGGTCTCAGGGTTGGGACTGGGCCTTGCGCTGTTCGTTGTAGGCGGTTTGGAGTTTCTTGCCGAGAGCGGCGTAGAGGGCGGGCACCTGTTGCTCGGCCATAAGTCGCAGGCCGCCGTTGTCGTCGCGCTGCATGGCGAGCCAGACGGGTTGTCCCTGTTCGCCGGTGGCGTACACGAGAACGCGGCCGTTCTCTTCATAGTCGAACGTGACGTAAACAGCGAGCAGGCGTTGCAGGATGATGGGGGCGTGGGCCTGGAGGTACTGGAAAAAGGCGGCGGTGTCCATGGTCTCAAGCTCGTCCCTGGTCTTTTTGACATCGAGCATGGGGCCGAGGGCGGCAAGGGCCTGGGGATGGCCGACGCGCTGGATGAGGGCGATCCACTGTTTGCCCTTTTGGTTGCGGGCCTCGTCGTCGAGGAGCTCGATCATGGCATCGGGCCGGCCGAGGTAGGCGGCGCGGTTCATGGCGCGGACGAAGTCGGCGGGCGTCGTGGGGGCGTGGGCTGCGTCGTCGCCGCTCGATCCGCACCCCGCCAAAGTTGTCAAGCCGACCAGCACTATGGCCGCAGCGAACGCTCTCATGCACCGTCTCCTTAAGAGGAGTCCACGATTGACCGGGGTTCAGGATAAGGCCCTGGGCGGATTTGTCAAGGCGGCAACAGAAGGGAGGATTCACGGAATCCTCACGGTTTTGCGGGAATAGGCTTCGCGCGTCATACGTTTAATACGGCAGGCACACGGCCGAATCCGGGTGGGTCGGCCGGAAGGATTGTGCCGATAGAAGTGTCCAGGGGGAGGAACTGATGATGTTCGCCATGGACCAACGAACAGAGATGTTTGGGGCGTCGCGGCCGGCGGGTGCGACGTCGCCGATGCATGGGCGTCTGGCCGCACGGGCCGAAGCGATCGAGGGGGATCTGCACCTTGCGATCAGTTCGCGGTTCGACCCCAAGCAGTTGGGGCAAGAAGCGTATGAGAAGGTGTGCGACCGGTTGGCCAACAACGCGCGGCTGTGCCACGTGTGGCTGTGGGACCGGTTGCTGGGGCCGCTGTATGACCCGGCGTTGCTGGCGTTGACGCGGCCGTGCCAGGTGCTGGAGGTGACCGCTCGGACCGATCCGGCCGGAGCGCTGAACCTGGCCGAGCAGATGAAGTTCCGGATCGACAGCGAGTTGGCGGCGTACGACCAAGTGACCGACAAGCAGGCGTTCTTCGAATCGGTGTCGCCGATACATGCCCAGATGATCAGGCGGCTGTTCCGGACGCGCCGCCAGGCGCAGGCCCTGATCGAGGCGCTGCGGTCGCAGGAGACCGTCGCCCGGAAGCCGGAGCGAACGCAGTAACGGATGGACATTGGCGCGGCCGGCCGCCGCGCAAGAGTCTTCTCCTTTCAGACAGGCCCGCGGCCCTAGCGACCGTGGGCCTTTCTTTCGGTTTTTCGGGGATTCTCCGTGAGCGGTCGCTACTTACTCTGCCTTGAGGGGAGAGGACGTGACGAGTTTGGAGGGTCTGCTCCGTTCGACCCTTGCCGTCTCTCGGGTGCGCTCGGGGCGTCTCTGTCTGCGTTCAGGGAGAGGGTCGAGAGGAGGGTGCTTCGCGCGAGGCGGCTTCGTGGGCGTTGATCGTGTCTGACGGGGCAGACATGGCACAGGACAGGGCGAGGGGTTGCTGCTCTGACGGGCGTCAGGCGGTGCCGCCGGGCAGGGGTTTCAGGACGTGTTGGCGGCAAACCTTGCGGAAATGGTATCCGGCGATGGCGAGGCGGACGGCCAGGGAGAACAGCTCCGGCCGGTGCAGGCGGGTCCAGACGAGCAGGCGCCAGTAGTACCAGCGTCCGCGTCCGAGGATGCCGAGCCGGACCACGGAGCGCAGGAAGGCCATGAGGTCGTCGAGCTGGATGCGCACCGTGACGGCGGGGGCGCGGTACTCGCGCAGGAACGTGCGTACGCGCTGGTAGTAGTGTCTCGGGGCGTAGATGTGCTTGAGAATGCTCTGGTAGCCCTCGCGGAGCTGCTGGGCGCCCATGATCGAGCGGATGTTGGTGGTGCCGTCCACGTTGTCGCCGGAGGTCGGGCCGAGGATGCGTCCCTGGCTCTTGAGGCGGTTGTAGAGGCGCGTGCCGGGAATCGCCTGGAGGAGGCCGACCATGGCGGTTGCGATGCCGCTGGACTGGATGAAGTCGATCTGCCGCTGAAAGATGGACGGGCCGTCACTGTCGAATCCGACGATGAACCCGCCTTGGACTTGGAGTCCGGCGCGTTGCATGCGTTTGATGTCGGCGACGAGGCGGCGTCCCTGGTTCTGTTTCTTGCTGCACTCGGCGAGCCCGGCCTCGTCGGGGGTTTCCAGACCGACAAAGACGGTGTCGAAGCCGGCCTCGACCATCAGGGCCATCAGTTCCGGATCGTCGGCGAGGTTCATCGAGACTTCGGTGTTCAGGGGGATGCCGGGATGCGTCCGTCGCCATCGAATGAGGGCCGGGAGCAGGTCCTCG
Organism: uncultured Anaerolineaceae bacterium; assembly: GCA_964500225.1. Classification (GTDB taxonomy): domain Bacteria; phylum Planctomycetota; class Phycisphaerae; order FEN-1346; family JAACEH01; genus JAAYDY01. Next base: position 21,534 of record CAZCOA010000003.1, read on the forward strand.
CGCAGGAATCGCTTGTTGCCGATGAAGTTGTCATCGACGAAGAAGACGCCGCGGCGCCATCCAAGGGCGTAGAGGCTGTCGAGCTCGGCGATGATCTGCGCGGAGGTCTTGGTTCGCGGCTTGTGGCCGAAGAGCGAGGTGACGTTGCAGAAGTCGCAGTTGAGCGGGCAGCCGCGGGAGGACTGAAGGCTCATCCATCCGTAGCGTCGCAGGTCGGCCAGTCGCCACAGGGGCACGGGCGTGCGCTGGAGGTCGGGGAATTCAGTGCTGGTGTAGACGGATTGGGCCTGGCCGCGCGCGAGGTCGTCCAGGAAGGGGGGCAGGGTAACCTCGGCCTCGTTCAGGACGAAGTGGTCCACGCCCTGGAACTGCTCGTGCTCGATGGTGAAGAGGGGGCCGCCGGCGACAACTTTCACGCCGGCTTCGCGGCACCGGGCAATGATCCGTCGTGCGGCGTCGCGTTGGACGGTCATGGCGCTGAGGAAGGCGTAGTCGGCCCAGGCGAGGTCGTCGTCACGCAGCGTGGTGACGTTAAGGTCCACCAGACGCTTGGACCACTGCTCGGGGAGCATGGCGGCCACGGTGAGGAGGCCCACGGGGGGCGAGCCGGCGCGTTTGCGGAGGAACTTCAGGGCGTGCTTGAAACTCCAGAACGTGTCGGGGCACTCGGGATAAATCAACAGAGCGTTAATCGGAACTCCCTTCGGTAAAGGTCTAAACCGCATTATACCACGGCGGCAGGAGAAGGTGCGTTCAATATGGGCGCTCGTCGAGATAATCCGGGATGAGGCGGATTCCGGAGGGAAAAGGGCGACCGGGGGCGTGGCCCGGGCCGTATGTCAATGACCACCGCGTCCGCCACGTCCGCCGCCGGGGCCGTTTTCCCAGAAGGGGCCCCACATGTCGGGCATGTCTCGTGTGCGGCACATGGCGTCGTATGACAGGCGCACGTCGGCGTGGTTGGGGTAACTGTCGAAAAGGACGGCGTAGATTTTCTCGGCGGCATCGAATCGTCGCAGCCGGGTGAAGAGTTCGGCGGCGGCGAGGAGGCATTCGCGTCGATTGTTTTGGAGGCGAGCGATGTTGGCGTCGGTGGCGGCGGCCCCGTCGGGACCCAGGTCGTCCGGGGGACGTTTGTCAACGGCGAACGCCAGCGCGTCGCGGGTCATCTCGTAAAGGGAGCGGTAAACAGAGATTGCGGCCATGAGGGTGTTGGCATAGTCGCGGACCTCGGTGAGGGCGGTATCGGGTTTGTTGCGGAGGTAGTACTGGATCTTGGTTTCGTTGCCGACGGCTGCGGCGGCCGCCTCGGCCTGGCTGCGGTAGATGCGGGCCTTTTGCATGAGTTGGTCGATGCGGTCGGTGCGTTCCTGGCACTGCTTGAGGAACAATCGCGCGGCGTAGGAGAGTTCGGGCGTTTGCTGGGCCGGGGGCGTCTGGGTCGGGCTTGCGGCATCGGGCGCCGGGGCCGTCGTGGGTGTGGCTGCGGTGGCCGGTGTCGGGACCGAGACGGGCTCGGCCGTGACCGGCGACGGCGTCGGGGCCGTCGGCGCTGACGGCGAGGCGGAGGCCGGGGGCGTCGGTGCGGAGTCTTGCGCGGCCGTCGTCGGGGCGGCCGGGGCAGAGGGCTTGGGCGCGTTCTTGCGTTTCTCGGACTCGGCAATCCGTCGTGCAAGTTCCGCGCCGCTGATGCCTTTGACGCCGGGGAAGAGTTCGCCGGGGCTGTCGTCGATCTTCTTCGTGGGTTGCGGGGGGGAGGGCGCGGGATCGGTGGCTGGGTCGTCGGCGCGAGCGACGGCGGCACCGACGGGACCGTTCGAGGGCGACGTCCCGGCAAGCATCAGGGCGGCCCAGGCGGCCGTGGCAAGGGCGAGCGTTTTCAGGGAGTCCATATCGACGTTCTCCTGAAGGAGTCTGGAACAGATGTGTTGCGCGGCGTGCAACACTGATTCTTCAACGGGCCTGAAGGGGGTCTTATTTCGGATTTATTGGCGGTTTGGGGAATCCACGTGTTTCCGTTGAGCGCGGGGGAGGGAGGCTTGCCGGCGTTCGATTTTTACCGTCCTTCGCGGAAAGCTCGTGGCGGCTCTGGCTGCGTGTGGGGTGGTATGGCTGTGCGTGTGTGTCCATGAAGAGCCCGCGACCGGCCATGCCACCCTTAGCAGTTGGTCCTTGGCGTTAGTGGGAATTGGCTTTGCCCTTGAAGCGGAAGGCGATTCCCGTGATAATTCCGGCTTGCAAAGGCGCCGGGCCAGGGGGGTCCGGCGGATGGTTTCTATGGGAGAGCCTGCCGTTGGTTTACGAGATTGAAGTGTTTCCGCGTCCGCCGTTGCAGGACGCCGTGGGTCGTGCGGCCGTGTCGCAGGCGGCCGATCTTCACCTGAAGGGCATCCGGGACGTGGCCTCGTCGCGCGTGTACTTTCTGAAGTCGGCCATGACGGCGGCCGAAGCACAGCGGGCGGCGCGGGCGCTGATGGCCGACCCGGTGTCGGAGATGTACCGTCTGCGAGCCGACGGTGGGGCGTGGTCGGGCGAGGCGCCGGAGCACGTGGCCGGCCGTAAGGCGTTGCTGGTGACGCGCAAGGCCGGCGTGATGGATCCGGTGGCCGGGTCGCTGGTGTCGGCGGTGAGGGATCTGGGCCTGGCGATCGAGGCGGCGCACACGGGCACGCGGTACTACATCGACGGTTCGCCCGACGAGCGGACGCTGGAGAAGCTGGCGTGGCGCGTGCTGGCGAACGATTGCATCGAGGACGTGGTGTCCGACGGCAAGCCGTTCGAGTTCCGCGAGGGCCGGCCGTATGTGTTCCAGAAGCGTCAGGTGCCGATCCGCGATCTGTCGGACGCGGAGCTGGAGCGGCTGTCGCGGCAGAGCCACCTGTTCCTGTCGTTGGCGGAGATGCGGGCGATCCGGGACCACTACCGGGGCCTGGGCCGCGAGCCGAGCGATATCGAGCTGGAGACGCTGGCCCAGACGTGGTCGGAGCACTGCGTCCACAAGACGATGAAGGGAATCATCGAGTACAACGGGACGGAAACGATCGACAACCTGCTGAAGTCAACCATTGCGCGAGCGACGCGCGAGTTGGCCCGTCCGTGGTGCGTGTCGGTGTTCGAGGACAACGCGGGGGTGGTTCGTTTCGACGACGAGCACAACGTGTGTTTCAAGGTGGAGACGCACAACCACCCGTCGGCGATCGAGCCCTATGGCGGCGCGGCGACGGGCATCGGCGGATGCATCCGCGACCCGATGGGCACGGGTCTGGGGGCGCGGCCGATCATGAACACGGACGTGTTTTGCTTTGCGCCGCCGGATACGGATCCGGAGACGTTGCCGCAGGGCGTGCTGCACCCGAAACGGGTGATGCGCGGCGTGGTCAGCGGGGTGCGCGACTACGGCAACCGGATGGGCATTCCGACGGCCAACGGAGCGGTGTACTTCGACGAGCGGTACCTGGGCAATCCGCTGGTATTCTGCGGCGTGGTGGGGATCATGCCGAAGGACAAGTCGTTCAAGCGTGCGCGGACGGGCGACTTGGTGGTCGTGGTGGGCGGGCGCACGGGCCGCGACGGCATTCACGGGGCGACGTTCAGCTCGGCGGAGTTGACGGAGACGAGCGACACGGAGTTCTCGCACGCGGTGCAGATCGGCGATGCGATCACGCAAAAGCGGATGCTCGACGCGCTGCTTCAGGCGCGCGACCGAGGGCTTTACTCGGCGATCACCGATTGCGGAGCGGGGGGGCTGTCGTCGTCGGTCGGCGAGATGGGGGCCCAGTTGGGCGCGCGGGTTCACTTGGACCGCGTGCCGCTGAAATACGCGGGGCTGAGCTACACGGAAATCTGGATCAGCGAAGCCCAGGAGCGGATGACGATCAGCGTGCCGCCGGAGCATCTCGAGGAGATCATGGCCCTATTTGCTTCGGAGGACGTCGAGGCGACCGTCATCGGCGAGTTCACCGATACGCGGCGGTTGGAGCTGTTCTACGGCGGCGAGAAAGTCGGCGATCTGGACATGGAGTTCCTGCACGACGGGGTGCCGCGGCAGCGTCGGACGGCGACGTGGACGGCGCCGAGCCACGACGAGCCGCGGGCGTCGAGGAAGAAGAATTACGGCAAGGATCTCCATGCCATTCTGAAATCGTGGAACGTCTGTTCGAAGCACTGGATCATCCGGCAGTACGATCACGAGGTGCAAGGGACGAGCGTGATCAAGCCGCTGGTGGGCGCCGGCGAGGACGGTCCGGGTGACGCGGCGGTGATCGCGCCGGTGTACGGTTCGACGCGCGGGTTGGCCGTGGGCAACGGCATGAATCCGAAATACTCGGACATCGACCCGTACGCGATGGCGGCGGCGGGGATCGACGAGGCGTTGCGGAACGTGGTGGCCGTGGGCGGCGACCCGTCGCAGACGAGCCTGTTGGACAACTTCTGTTGGGGCAACTGCGAGAAGCCGGACCGGCTGGGCGGCCTGGTGCGTGCGGCCAAGGCGTGCTACGACGTGGCGAAGGCGTACGGCACGCCGTTCATTTCAGGCAAGGACAGCCTGAATAACGAGTATCAGACCGCCGGCGGGACGATAGCGATTCCGGGGACGCTGTTGATTTCGGCGATGGCGATCGTGCCCGACATTCGCTGCACGGTGACGAGCGACCTGAAGGAGGCCGGGAGCGTACTGTACCTGGTGGGCGTGACGAAGGACGAATTGGGCGGATCGCATTACTGGGCCCAGAAGGGGAAGATCGGCCGCCGGGCGCCGATGCCGGATCTGACGACGGCGCCGAAGGTGTTTGCGGCGATGCACGAGGCGATCCGCAGCGGTTTGGTTCGGTCGTGCCACGACCTGTCGGAAGGGGGGCTGGCGGTGGCGGCGGCAGAGATGGCGATAGCCGGGCGTCTCGGGGCGGAGATCGTGTTGTCGAAGGTGCAGCGCGACGGCGACGTGACGCGCGACGAGCAGATTCTGTTCAGCGAATCGACGACGCGGTTTCTGGTGGAAGTCGATCGGTTGAAGGCTTCGAAGTTCGAGAAGGTACTTTATGGCGTGGTGCGGTCGCAGATCGGCACGGTGAACGACACGGGCCGCCTGAAGATAATTGGCCTGAAGGGCGAGGCGGTGATCGACGAGTCGATCGAGGCGCTGCGTCGGTCGTGGTTGCGTCCGTTGGACTGGTAGTCGGGTCAGGATAGACAGGCTGGATGGCATGGCCGCGCCGGCGCGGCTAGGGCGAATCCAGCACAGACAGGAAACAACGATTCATGCCGCCTAAAGCATTGGTGCTTCGTACCGCAGGGACGAATTGTGATCGGGAATCGGAGTATGCGTTCGGCAAGGCCGGGGCCGTGGCGGAGCGCGTTCACGTCAATCGGTTGATTGCCGAGCCGCGATTGCTTGATGAGTACCAGATACTGTGTTTGCCGGGCGGGTTCAGCTACGGAGACGACCTGGGCGCGGGCCGCGTGCTGGCGTCGCAACTGGTGGTTCATCTGCGTGACCGGCTGGCGGCGTTCATCGACAGCGGGAAGCTAGTGATCGGCATCTGCAACGGGTTCCAGGTGCTGGTCAAGGTGGGCTTGCTGCCGGGCCCGGTGGCCGAGGGCGAACCGCCCATGGAGCAAACCGCCACGGTGACGTACAACGATTCGGGGAAGTTCGAGGACCGATGGGTTCACCTGCGGGTGGACACGGATCACTGCGTGTTTCTGCGCAAGGGAGAACGGCTGTATTTGCCGGTGGCTCACGGCGAGGGCAAGGTGATCCCGCGCGACAAGGCGCACCGGGAGGCCCTGGAACGTCTGGGCCGCGTGGCATTGCGGTACGTGGGGCCCAACGGCGAGGACGCCCCCGGCTATCCGGCCAATCCGAATGGGTCGCTCGGCGACATCGCGGGATTGACCGACGCGACGGGCCACGTGTTCGGCCTGATGCCGCATCCGGAGCGGCACGTGTCGGGGTACCAGCATCCGCAGTGGACGCGGCTGGGGGCCAAGGACGAGGGGGACGGTTTGCGGATCTTCAGGCGGGCCGTGGAGTTTTTCGCGTGAGGCAAGCGCGTGGGGGCCGGGTCTCTCACTCTGCGGATGGGTCAGTTCTGTGATTGCAACGGGCAGGGTCCGTTGAGCGGTCGCGGCAGGGGTAGCCGGACGGCGGCTCGCCGGATCGTTCCATGTCAGGTGCACGGCCGATGCCCAAGCGATGGACATTCTATCCACGATCGGATGCCGTGGCCGCACTGAGCCGTCAGGTGGGTGCCGGTCCGCTCGTGGTTCAGGTGATGGTCAACCGCGGCCTGACGACGGCGGAGGCGTGTCGTGGGTTTCTGAACTGCGGCTACGAGGCGCTGCACCGACCGGAACAGATGCCGGGGCTGGTGCGCGCCGCCGAGCGGATTGTGCGCGCAGTGCGTGCCGGCGAGAAGGTGGCCATCTACGGCGACTACGACGTGGATGGGCTGACGGCATCGTCGGTGCTGTACCAGTGCCTGTCGCTGGCAGGCCGGGTGCCGACGGTGTATGTGCCGCACCGGATCGAGGAAGGGTATGGTCTGAACTGCGACGCAATCCGCCAACTGGCGGACGAGGGACACACGCTGATCGTGACGGTGGATTGCGGTGTGACGAGTCCGGCCGAGGCGTTGTTGGCTCGCGAGCTGGGGGTGGACCTGATCATTACGGATCACCACGAGCCGGAGGCGAACGTGCCCGAGGCCTACGCGGTGGTGGATCCGAAGTTGCCGGGTTCGACGTATCCGTTCCGCGACCTGGCGGGTGTGGGCATCGCGTTCAAGCTGGCCTGGGCGGTGGGGTTGGCGCTGACGGGCGACAAGACGTGCTCGCCGCAGTTCCAGAAGTTTCTGACGGATGCGACGAGCCTGGCGGCGCTGGGGACGATTGCCGACGTGGTGCCGCTGGTGGGCGAGAATCGGGCGCTGGCGTCGATGGGGCTGAAGGCGCTGTCGCATCGTCGGTACCACGTGGGGCTGGAAGCGATTGTCGAGTCGGCCCGGTTGCGCGACGAGCGTGTCCGGGAGCACGACGTGGCGTTCATCATTGGTCCGCGGCTGAACGCGGCGGGGCGCATGGGGTCGGCCAGGAAAGCGCTGCGGCTACTGACGTCGGCGACGGCGGATGAGGCGTCGGCGATTGCGGCCGAGCTGGAGCAGGTGAACCGCCGGCGGCAGGACGTGGAGCGCGAGATCTTCGCGCAGGCCGTGGCGATGATCGACGAGCAGGGCGGCCTGGGCGACCGTCGGACGATCGTGCTGGCGTCGCCCGAATGGCACGCGGGCGTGATCGGCATCGTAGCGTCGCGTCTGGTGGAACAGTATCACCGACCGACGATCCTGATTGCCCTGGAGAACGGCCGCGGGCAGGGGTCCGGACGGTCGATTCCCGGGTTCAGTCTGTTCGAGGCGCTGGAGCATTGCAGCGAGGCACTGCTTCGGTTCGGCGGCCATGCGATGGCGGCCGGTCTGCGGCTGGAGGCCGGCCAGGTGGGGCGACTGGCGGAACTGATGGAGGCGTACGGTTGCCGGATACTGAAACCGGCGGACCTGGTGCCGTCGCTGGCGATCGATGCCGAAACGACCCTGGCGTCGCTGACCGTGGAGGCGGTGCGCGAGTTGCAGCGTTTGGAGCCGTTTGGGCAGGGGAACCCGCGTCCGACGTTTGCATTGCGCGGCTGTGCAATGGCCACCGCCCCGCAGCGTATGGGGAAGGGCGGGGCCCATCTGCTGCTGCAACTGACCCAGGGCGGCGTGAGCCGTCGGGCCGTCTGGTGGCGCGGCGGAGCGATGGAGGCGGCCGTCGCCCGGGCCGAGTCGCTCGATGTGGCCTTCCGTCCGCGGATCAACCGGTTCCGCAACAGCGAATCGGTGGAACTGGACATTCTGGACATTCACCCCGGCGGTTACCGCGATCCCGTCGCGTGACTGTTCCGTCGGGTCTGTGGACCCGAGCTATGTGCTGGATCGGCAGGAGGCAGGCGTGGTCACCCGCGCGATGATTGTGGAAGGGTTGCGTGAGCTGGGCATTGGGCGGGGTTCGATCGTGGTGGTTCACAGCTCGCTGCGCAGCTTCGGCTACGTGGACGGCGGCGCCGAGACGGTGATTGCCGCGCTGAAAGAGGCGGTCACGCGGTCGGGGCTGGTGGTGATGCCGACGCACACGCTGTGCATGATCGGCCGCCCCGGGGCCGAGCCGTTCGACGTGCGTCGCAGCCTGGCGTACACGGGACGGATTCCCAACGTGTTCTGGCAGCAGCCGGACGTGCTTCGCAGTCTTCATCCGACGCATAGCGATGCGGCCTGGGGCGACCGGGCGGCGGCGCTGTTGGCGGATCATCTGCATCGCGGACCGGTGGGGGTGGATTCGCCGCTGCACCGTGCGGCGCAGTGGGGCGGGGTGATTCTGCAACTGGGTGTGGGCCACGGCAGCAACACGACGTTGCATCTGGCCGAGGTGCTGGCCGAGGTGCCTTATGTTCAGGTGCCGTACCGCAAGGAATGGGGCGACGTGGCGCTGATGCGGACCGAGGACGGTCGCGTGGAGCACGTGCGGATGGTCAACGGCGAACGGCCGGGATGCTCGTCGGGATTCGTCGCCATCGAACCGCTGCTGCGCGAACGCGGTCTCCAGCGCGAGACGATGATCGGCTCCTGCCGCGCGCGGGCGATTCCGGCCCTGGCGATGCTGGAGGTGGCGGTGGAGTGGCTTCGCCGCGACCCGGGGGCGCTGCTGTGCGACAACCCCGAGTGTCCGCACTGCACGGTGGCGCGGGGCCTGATCCGGCAGCCGGGGCACTGAGACCTCTTGCGCGACGGCATCGCGGTGGCCCCTCGGCGGCCGGGCGCCTATAATGGCGTCATGGCCGCTCGCATCGAACCATTCCAACTGCTCATCAAGCCCGTCGGGCCGCGGTGCAACCTGGCCTGTCGGTACTGTTTCTACTCGCACGGTCTGGAGCCGGACCGGTCGTTGCCGTGGCGAATGCCGGACGACGTGCTGGAAACGATGATCCGCAAGTACCTGGCGTTGCGGCTGCCGGTGAGCGTGTTTTGCTGGCAGGGGGGCGAACCGACGTTGGCGGGGCTGGACTTTTTCCGCCGGGTGATCGAGCTTCAGAAGCGGCATGGCGGCGACGGGCAGGTGGTCAGCAACGCGCTTCAGACGAACGGGCAGGTGATCGACGCGTCGTGGGCGGCGTTCCTGGCGGAGTACCGGTTTCTGGTGGGCTTGTCGATCGACGGGCCGGCGGCGATTCACGACGCCCAGCGCGTGGACGCCCGCGGCGGCGGCAGTCTGGCCAACGCCCTGCGCGCGGCGGCCCTGTTCGACAAGCATCGCGTTCAGTACAACATCTTGACGGTGGTGCATCGAGGCAATCAGGACCGTGCGGCGGACATCTTTCGCTGGCAACTGTCGCAGGGGTGGCGCCACCTGCAATATATTCCGTGCGTGGAGCGCGGCAGCGACGGCCGCGCGACCGACTTCAGCGTGACGCCCGAGGGCTACGGGCAGTTTCTGTGCGACCTGTGGCGAGCATATCGCGAGAGCGGCCGCCGCGACATCGGTATCCGCACGTTCGACCACTGGCTGTCGCGGAAGGTGCTTGGGCAGGGGACGCTATGCACGTTGGATGAGCGGTGCGGGCGGTATCTGCTGGTGAAGCCCGACGGCGGCCTGTTTCCGTGCGACTTTTTCTTCGAGCCGTCGTGGCGGCTGGGCAACGTGATGAGCGACGATCTGGCGGACGTTCACGACTGCGTGCGTCGCGAGCGATTCGGCGGACTCAAAGGGGCCTTTTCGAAAGAGTGCGGCCAGTGCCGGCATCTGACTTTGTGCTATGGGGGGTGCCCGAAGGATCGTCAGACGCCGCCGTCGCCGGGGGACCCGGACCGCGGGCGGTCGTATCTATGCGCTGGGTATCGGCAGTTTCTGGACCGTCACGGGGCCGAGCTGGACGAACTGGCGGAGGGGATTCGTCGCGAGCGGCAGGCGATGGCTGAACGTCAGGCTCGTGCGGCGAGGCAGGTGCGTGCCGCGGCCGCGGGCGGCGGGGACGTGGGACGCAATGATCCGTGCCCGTGCGGGTCGGGGCTGAAATACAAGCGATGCTGCGGCAAGTGAAGACTGGAGGAAGCGGGCCGGTAGCGTTCGACGCGTGCCGCCCCCGGCCGACATATGGAGTCCCACTGCCTGCGAGCAGGCAGTGGGGTTCAGTGTTTGGATGGGGAGCTGGTGAGGTGCGCGGCTCGCGTGCGTTGACACACGTCCGCGCAGGTCCGGGAGACCCACCCTGCATGCTCACGGGGTTTCTTTGTTGCCCTTTTTCTGCTCGTCCGTATCCTTGTTATCTTGGTTGCCGTCGGACTTGGTCTCAGACTCGGTCGCCGTCTCGGGCTTGGTGTCGGCGGCGGGCGTCTCCGCAGCCGGCGTTTCAGCGCCGTCACGCTTGGGAATCTCGCCGGTGCGCATGGCCGTAAGGATCTTCTCGCGCAGTACGGCGACCTTCTTGTCGATCACCGGGTTGATCTTGCCGCCGGTCAGGGGCTTCAGGGCGTCGAAAGCCTCTTTCGGGCTGCCGCCATAGAACAGTTCCTCGCAGCGGGCGTACGTCTTGTCCACATTCTCCAAGGCCTGTTTACGGAGGTTGCGCACGCGGTCGTGGAAGAACATCTGCGTGGCTTTGGCGACGCGCTGCTCGATGCGCTCTTTCTCGCCGGGGGCGAGGTCGGGCGACGTCAGGCGGCTCTTCAGTTGTTCGATGGGCTGGGCCTTGTACGAGGCGCGGATGGCGGCCGTGTACTTTTGTCCATTTCCTCCACGTCGTCCAAGGTCTTCAGGATCGTGGGGAACGGACCGATCTCGATGGTCTTCTCGACGGTCTCCAGGCTCTTGCGCGCCGACTTTTTCCACTTCATCACCGACTTGGCCTGACTGAGGGTCGCCTGCCATTGGCGGCTGTTGCCGTCGTTGGGCACGTAGCCGATCAGGTCGTTTTCACCGTCGGTCAGCCAGAGCGAAGGTATCCAGATCGTATAGGGGATTTGATTCTGGAGGATGTAGTATTCCTCGGCACAGCGGCCGTCGTACTGCTTGACGCGGATGAACCCCTCGAGACCCGGCATGTTCAGAAACTTTGCCTGACCAACCCAACTGGTAGTGTCGTCCATATAAAGGATGCACACCGGCACGTCGTCGTCGGCGGCCTTCTTCAGGGCCGGTAAGAGCTTGTCCGGCTCCATCCAGCCGTCGGCGGCCGCCCTCAGGTCCGCACCCCATACTAAGGCCGCAAGACACAGCACGACCGCTGTCCATAGCGTCTTCATCGCTGTTACCTCCCGCCACTGCCCTGTTAGGAAATGAGTCGCGAATTGATGGCTACCCAACTGATGCAACTATCAGGGATAGCCGAAATCGGCGCATACTAAAGGCAGTCGCTCAGATCGGATACAACTGAATTATACATCAGGAAGGACGGTTCCGGTAACCCCCCCCAAAATCCGGCTGTGGCGAGGTGGCGTTTATGGCGTACTGCGGCTAGGACGTGAGCGTCGCAGGAGGGCTGCCAGCATAAGGCCGTGGACGGCCGTGGCGGCCAGGAAGGCCGCAGCCAGGGCGGCGTGCATCTGCCAGTGGTCCAGGGCGATGGAGGCGGGGTGTGCGTCGCCGGCGACCAGGCGGGACGAGAAGTAGACCAGCGGCACGTCGAGGTAGGCGACGAGGCAGTAAACGGCGGCGATGGCCTTCTGTCGCACGTCGTTCGGGCGGCTTGCCCGGATGAGGAAGTAGCCGACCATGAGGAACCACAGGAGCAGGGCGAACAGGAGCTTTTGGCTGCGGAAGTCCCACCACTGGCCCCAGGCGAGTCTGGCCCAGATCATGCCGGAGAGCATCATGGCGACACCGAACAGGACGCCGCAGACCATGGCGGCACGGGCGAGACGGTCGGCGGCGTCGTGACGTCGGGCGAGGTAAACGGCGCCGGCGGCCGTGGCGACGGTGAAGGCCAGCAGGGTGTGAGCGGCCAGGGGGATGTGGGCGTAGAGCATGCGATAGGCGTCGCCGCCTTCCTGGCTGGCGGGAGCCCAGACGGCGCCGGCGTACACGGCGGCGGCCGTCAGGAGTGCGCATCCGATTGTTGCCGAAATCCATCGCATGGGGGCATCCTCAGCTTTCGACGGCCCAGGGGCAGAGCAGGTACGCCGCGGCGGCGAAGACCACGTCGGCGGCAGCCATGGCCGCCAGGAGCGAGGCGGCGCGCGGCGTCCATCCGGCGGCGGCCAGTTCGGCGGTCGCGTGGGCGGCGAAGATCATCATCGGCACCAGCAGCGCGAGCACAAGGACCGATAGCAGCGGCCCGCGGACGCGCGACGGAGCCGTCATCGCGCCGGTGAGCGTGCCGAGGACGACCAGTGCGGCGTCGCCGGCCAGCAACACGCCCACGAGCGGCAAAACGGGCCCGCGCACGGCGAACTCGAACACGCCCAGGGCGACCGGGAGCATGACGGCCTGGACCGCCAGGAGCATGGCCCCTGCCGAGACGCACTTGGCCGCCAGCAACGTCTGCCGCGACATCGGCGCCGCCAACAGGGCGGGCATGGTGCGGCTCTCCCGTTCGGAGGCGAACGCGCGTTCCACGGCCAGCAGCCCGGCGAAGACAAACGCCAGCCACAGGGCCGAAGCGGCCGTCTGCGGCGAACGTCGCACCTCGTCCTGGGCGGCCAGACCGAAGACGGTCGTCAAGACCAGCGCCAGGACGATCATCGTCGGCAACACCTGCCGCAGTCGCAGCTCGGTCAGGAGGTCCTTGGCGACGATGGCCCAGAAGGCTTTCATGTCCGGCCTCCGGGTCGGTGGGCCGGATCGGCCGAGAGGGCGTCGGCCAGGCGGCCGGCTTCGATCGTCAGGCACTCGTCGGCCAGGCCGGCGGCATCGTCGGTGTGGTGGGCGGTCAGGAGCACGGCGCCGCCCTCGCGTCGCACGTCGGCGACAATACGGGCGAGGGCCTCGCGACCGTCGTCGTCGAGCGATATGGCCGGTTCGTCGAGCAACAGCAGCCGCGGGGAGCCCAGGCAGGCACGAGCCAGGTCGAGCCGTCGCCGCATGCCGGCGGAGTAGTCGCCGGCGGGTTCGTCGGCGCGAGCCGAGAGGCCCACCTGGTCGAGCAGGGCGGCGACGCGCGCCGCCAGATCGGGCGTGCCACAGAGGCGACCGAAAAACGTCAGGTTCTCGCGGCCGGTGAGAGCCTCGTACACCTGAGGCGTGTCGGTCATGTAGCCGAGGGGGCGGCGGGCCTCGGGATCGTCGGCGACGGGGCGCCCGCAGACGAGCACGGCACCGGCGTCGGGCGCGAGGACGCCGGCGGCCAGGGCCAACAGGGTGCTCTTGCCGGCGCCGTTGCGACCGACGAGGCAGAGCGACCGGCCGGCTGTCAGCGTGAGCGTCGCGTTCGTCACGGCGACACGGTCGCCGAAGCGGCGGCACACACCGCGCATGTCGAGCAGCGTTTCCATGGGCGCTATGGTACTGCGCCGTCTCCGCTGCAACAAGCCTCGATGCGCAATCGCAGGGGACCGATCACGAGGTCAACTGTCCGTCGGATCGGCGACAAGCGACCAGTCCGACGGCCAAGACCCATAGCGACGCCAGGACGAGATAGCTCCACGCGGGCACGCGACCCGACGGCGGCCACACGCGAAGCGTCAGCTCCAGCGGTTCCGGCATCGCATCGGCGCCGACGGCGGCGGCTTCGCTGACGAAGACAACCCCTCCGTAGCGCAGTGCGGCCATGCACAGCGCCCCCTGGGGCCGGTCGAGCGGTACGGCGACGACGAACTCGGCCGTGCCGGCGGCGTCGGTGGTTGCGGTCATGGGCTGTGCGGCGATTTCTCTGAGCATGACCGTCAGCTCGACGGGGATGCCCTCGGGAGCGGCGCGGCCGTCGGACGACACGACGCGCACCCGCACGGTGCAGCGGCGTTCCTGCATTGCGTGTGCTGCGTTGGCGGCACGACCGGCCTCGGGCGACGGCGCCGCGTCGTCGGGGTGTTGTGCGGCGGCCGTGGCGGCCAGGGCGGCCCACATCGCAAGCGACACGGCGAAGGCCAGAGCGTGGCGTGTCATGGCTGCGGCCCGCCTTTCTGCGTTGCGGTCGGCCGTCGCACGGCGGCCGCCAGGCCGGCCAGCGTCATCATTCCCGACGCCACCCAAATCCACACGACCAGGCCCGTCCGATGCAGCGACAGGGAAACCGTGCGCTGCTGGGGATCGTATGCGTTGAGACTGACGTAGAGGTCCTGGAGGGGGCCCGTCATCAGGTCCACGTCGGCGCGCCGGCTTTCGTTGCGACGGTCGGCGATGTGCGCCGGGCGCAGCGTGGCCACGAGTCGCTGTCCGCGCGAGACGGCCAACTCGACCCGCAGCGTCGCGGTGCCGCGGTCGGGGTCGTCGGCCAGGATGATGTTGCGGCAGGCGAAGCCGTGGCCGGCGAAGCGGACGGTCTGGCCCTCGGCGACGACGGCCGTCAGGTTGTCGCGCACCAGGTGCGATCCGGCGACGGCGGCCACGAGGAGGATGTAGGCCGCATGGGCGACGGCGGTCGTGCGGCGGCCTTTCCAGGCGAGCCCCCCGGCGACCCATGAGCCGACCAGAAGCACCGCCAGCAGCAGAAGGCCGAACACGGCGCCCAGGACGTTCCATTGCGGCACGCCCATCTGGTAGCGGCGCGCGGCGAGTTGCGAGAGCACCTGCGGACCGAGCGTGCCGAGGAAAACGGCGACGGCGAAGGCCGCCAGGAGGGCGGCCACGGCGGCCATGAGCCACACGGAGCGGCCCGCGTGGGACGGCGCGGGCGCGGTGTCGGCGGTGCCGGCGGCGGCTCGTGGTCGGCGCAGCACGAGCAGCGCGGCAGCCAGGAAGAGCACCGCGAGGGCGAACGCAAGATAGGCGTCGGTGACGGCGCCGCGGGCGTAGGCGTGGACGCCGGCCTCGACGCCGCCGCGCGTGATGTAGGTGGCCAGGACGCAGGCCACAAGCGACGCGACGACGAGAGCGAGCGTCGTGCGGAGAAGGCGTCCGGTGCGTCGCGCGGGGGAGAGCGTGTGCAGGGCCGCGGTGACGAGCAGCCACGGGACCAACGAAGCGTTCTCGACGGGATCCCAGGCCCAGTAGCCGCCCCAACCGAGCTCGACATAGGCCCAGTAGGCGCCGAAGGCGATGCCGGCCGTCAGGAGCGACCAGCCCACAAGCAGGAACCGTCGCAACGACTCGAGGCCGGCGTCCAGGCGGCCGGAGATCAGGTTGGCCAGGGCGATGCCGAAGGGGACTGTGAGCACGGCGTACCCGGCCAAAAGCAGCGGCGGATGGACGATCATGGACCACGTCTGGAGTTGTAGGTTCATGCCGGCGCCGTCGGGCTGGATGAGGTCGGCGGCGACGAACGGCGACGAGCCGACGATCAGTAGAATCGTCAACAGCAGCGGCGTGAGGACGGCCAGAGCGCCGGCGGCAGCGGCGTCGCGCGTGATCGGGCGTGAGACGACGAAGACGGCCGCCGCGGTCAGGGCCAGGACGGTCCAGGTGAGGAGGCTTCCGGCCTCGCCTGCCCACAGGGCGCTGAGGCGGTAGATCGTCGGTTGCCACGAGGCGCTGTACCGGGCCGCGTAGTCGAGCCGCAGATCGCAGCGGACGAGGGCGACCAGGAGAGCGGCCGCGGCGACGGCGACGGCCACGGCAGCGGCGACCGTGGCCTGTCGGGCAAGGCGTGCGGCCATGGCGTCGCGTCGTGCGGCCCCGAGGAGGCCCAGGAGCAGCGCCATCGCGCCCAGCAGGGCCGCCAAGTACAGAGCCAGTTGTCCGACAGGAATCAGCATGGTTGCCGCCGCAACGGGTCAGTCTGTCTGGGAACGTGGTTGGCCGTCGTGCGCCGAGGGGGCCGTAGCATCGATCCGCCGGCGGTAACGGCTGGAACACTGCGTCAGCAGCGTGTGGGCCCGGAAGACGCCGTCGGCCCCGAGCCGCCCGTCCAGGAGCACTTCGCGGCCCGGCTCCAAGTTCGCCGGCAGCGAACCGGCCAGCACCACCGGCACGGTCGCTCCGCGAGCCTGGACGGCGAACCGCGCCGAGCCGTCGGCCTGCATGGCGGGCGGCTCGGCCACCAACCCGGCCAGTCGCATCTCGCGGTTGACGTACTGGTCGCCCGAGGCGATCAACTCGTCCACGCCCATGTAGAGATGGATTCCGCGGCCGAGCATCACGGCGGTCAGGCAGGCCAGGCCGCCGACGAGCACGACGACTGCGACGACGGTTCGCCGTTGGCGGCTGTTCATGCGCGAGGCTCCCGCGGCTATGCGCGACAAGGCCAGGGCTTGGCGATCGACGCCGATCGCCGGACCGATGCCATTATAGGGCGGCGGGGCCCGACTTCAAGGAGCGGAAGCGCCGCCGGCGGCGATTCGGATGAAGAAGAATGTGACCGACTTCACAAGTCCGGCCGGGCGGGGCGGGTATGATGATGGGGTCGCGATGGTGCGAACGAGGAGTAACCCGTGAAACCGCGCGAGAGATTCTGGGGCGTCGTGAACCGGACGGCGATCGATCGTCTGCCGCTGTTGGAGTGGGCGCCGTGGTGGGACCAAACGATCGAGCGTTGGTACGGCGACGGCCTGCCGCGCACGCTCACGCGCGAGCGGAGCTGGGAACTGACCGAATACTTCGGCCTGGACGATTGGCGGCAGACGTGGATCCGTTCGCTTTCGAGCAGTGCTCCCGCGTCGGCGTCGCACGGTGCGCCGCTGGTGCGCAGCCGCGACGAGTACAAGGCGTTTCAGGAGCACCTCTGGCCCGAACCGGAGTCGAACCTCGACGACCTGCGCCGCTGGGCCGACCGTCACGCTTCGGGCGACACCGTGGTCTGGATCATGATGGAGGGGTTCTTCTGGTTCCCGCGGCGCCTGTTGGGCATCGAGCAGCACCTGTATGCCTTCTACGACGAGCCGGCGCTGATGCACGACATCAATAAGCGGCTCGTGGAACATCTGCTGCATTGTCTGGATCGGGTGGAGGCGATTCTGAAGCCCGACATGATCAACTTCGCCGAGGACCTGGCCTACAACCATGGTCCGATGCTCTCGAAAGAGCTGTGGGACGAGTTCATCGCGCCGTACTATCGCCTGGTGCTGCCGCGCATCGCCCGCATGAGGGCAATCACCATGATGGACAGCGACGGTCAGATGGATCCGGCGATACCGTGGCTGCTGGAGGTGGGCCTGGACGGCGTGCAGCCGCTGGAGCGGCAGGCGGGCGTGGATATCAACGCGTTGCGAGCGAAATATCCCGGCCTGAAGATGATGGGGGCGTTTGACAAGATGACGATGCCCAAGGGCGAAGCCGCTATGCGGGCCGAGTTCGAGCGGATCCTTCCGGTGATGGCCTCGGGCGGCTACTTTCCCTCCTGCGACCACCAGACGCCGCCCGGCGTGCCGCTGGAGAATTACCGCATCTACCTGAAGCTCTTCGAGGAGTACGCCACGCGCGCCGTCGCCGGATGGTGACGGAGCGTAGAGTCCCCCCGCTCACCGCATCGCATCGCTACCGTGTCCGCACGCTGCGGACGGTTTCGAAGAGGACGCACGCCAGGATGATCGCGCCGCCAAGGGCCGTGCGCGGTTCGACGGTTTCGCCGTGGACCAGGTACCCCGTGATCGCGCCGTAGAGCGGCAGCAGGGCGCCCAGGATGCCGATGGTCTTGCCGCTCAAGTGGCG
Source organism: uncultured Anaerolineaceae bacterium (assembly GCA_964500225.1). Classification (GTDB taxonomy): domain Bacteria; phylum Planctomycetota; class Phycisphaerae; order FEN-1346; family JAACEH01; genus JAAYDY01. Next base: position 39,300 of record CAZCOA010000003.1, read on the forward strand.
GAAGCTGGCCGAATGGAGCGTGTGGGGCAGGGCGGTGAACACCACGCCCAGCAGCGTCGTCAGGCCGAGGGTCTTCGGCGCGGACACTCCCTGCGGCGCCAGGATCACCAGCGGCGCCAGCAGCACGGCCGTGACCAGCACCTGCCAGAACATCAGGGCCGAACTGGAATACTCCCGGACGTACTTGCGCGTGATGAGATTGCGGCACATGAAGAACGTGCCCGAGACGACGCCGAGCAGAATGCCCTGCGTGGTGGCGTGCGAGAGGCTGATCTGCGGCACCATGACGGCGACGCCGACGAAGACCATGGCGGCGACGGCCACGTCGAGTTTGCGGATGCGTTCGCCGAAGACGGGCGGCTCGACCAGGGCGGTCAGCACGGGATAGGTCTGCATTGAGAGGATGGCCACGGCGGCGCTGGAGACCTTCAGGGCCTGGAAGTAGGTGACCCAGTGCAGGCACATGAGCAGCCCCAGCAGCAGGAGCATGCCGTAGTGGCGTCCGTGGGCCGGAAGGAAGCGGGTCCGCGTGGCCGCCATGAACGCCAGCAGGGCCGCGGCCGCCACGACCGACCGCAAACACGTGATGTGCGACGACGGCAACGGGATGAGCTTGGCGAACACGGCCGTGCCGCCCCACAGGAGGACGGCCACGTTGAGCTGGATGAGGTTGACGGTTTTTGGCTTCATGGTTCTTCGGCATCAGGCACGACGGCTATGGCGCGGCTCGGCATCCGGTGCTGGGTAACGATCCGGGGACACAGCCGGACGCCATTCTGCGGCCGTGTCCCCGGAACGAGTTGCTTATGGTGCCACGCGCGTCGCGCGGCGTCCAGTGTTTTTGTTGCTGCTACGGAAGGTGCGGAATGGGGGCCTTGTCTTCGGGGCCCACGGTCACGGTCTTGCCGCCGGCCAGTTGCCCGGCGAGCGACGCCGGCGTCCACTGCCCGTCGGCGGGCCGCCACGTCCACGTGTCGGTGCCGTCGGGGCCGGTCACGACGACCTTCGCGCTGCCATCGTCCTGCGGCTGGAGGGCCACGCCCAGGTTGCCGCGATGCCACGGATCGAACACGGCGGCGATGCGCACCGCGGAGGCCTTGGCCGTCGCCTGGAGCTGCTTCAGCCCCATCAGCTCGTTACGGTTCCTTGCGGTCGAGTCGGCGACGACGGCTGCCAGGGGCTTGTCGGCCGCCAACTGGAAGTCGCACGTCGCCTCGTCCGTCCGCAGGCGGAACCGCAGCGCCGCCGCATCGGCCGTTTCCACCTGTTGGGACTGGACCAGCCACGTCACGTCCGACTCCTGCTTCGCGCGAATGTCGTCGAGCAGCAGGATGTAGCGGCCCTTGACCCAGATGAGCGTGCGGCGGAAGCGGTCGAGGTCCTTGTACGCACCGCCGGCCTCGCCCTCGGCCACCACCACGTCGCCGGCGTCCTTGAAGGTCGTCGGACGTGCCAGCGTCGTCATGTCCTTCACGCCGCCGCGTCCCGGCTGCGTCCAGTGCTCGCCTTCGCCGATCTGCCCGGCGCCGTTGACCAGGATCGTGTTATGGCCGCTCGTGAGCTTCATGTACGAGTAGCCGTCGTCGCGGGCCACCTTGCGGCCGCCGGTGAAGATCTGGAACTGGTTGGCGTCCGGATCGTCGTGGGCCACGTTCAGGTACTTATACTCGTTGTCGTTGCGGTACTTGTTCAGTTTGAAGCCGCCGTAGGGCGACGACTTGAAGAACGCCGCCACGTTGTCGGCCTTCCACCCGTCGCGGACGTAAAACAGTCCCATGTCGCCGAAGTAGTAGGTTTTCGGCAACTTGTCGATGGAGCCGCCGGTCAGCGTCGGGTCGTACCACACCAGGGCCATCCAGCCGAACTGGAAGGCCTCGTTGACCTGGCGGCCCTTGTCGTTGGTGCGCATGTTGGCGCGGAGCATTTCGCGCAGGCCGTCCATCAGGTCGGCGTCGCGGCAATGGGCCGCATAGAGCCAGTGATACGAGTTGTAGCCGCCCGTGCCGCCGCTGTCGCCGTAGTCGAACGTGTCGGTCAGGCCCGGTGTGAGCGTCTGCATGCGGTACATGAGCGTGTTCTTGAAGAACGGCAGGTCGAGGTACGAGGTGCCGTAGCAGCGGTCCGTGGCCTGCATGCCCAGGGCCAGATGCGCGCCGCCGAAGACCATGTACGACGGCGACTCGTGCGTCGTGCCGTCCTCGGGGAGCCAGTCGGCGATGAACTTCATTTCGTCGAAGGTCTTCTGAAGGATCCAGCCCTCTTCGGGCCGGTTCTCGGCGGCCGCCAGCACACACATCGTCAACCCGGCGTTACGGTGCCAGCGGTGGTTGTTGTGCGGATCGGATTTCCAGTAGCCCGGCCCGCCGGCGGCCCCCAGGTGCCCGCGGTAGTACATCCGCCGCGCGTGCAGCAGCAGCTTGTCGCGGCACTTCTGGCGGAACTGCGGCTCCAGGTCGTTGTAGAGCCAGTCGTAGAGCAGCCCGGCGCCGATCATGATGTTGGCGGCGCTCATGCCGCTATCGGTCTCTTCGCCGGTCTCCCAGTGCTCCTGGGCGAGGAAGTGCTCCAGGAATCCCTTGGCCCGCTCGAAGCTCCGCTTGTCGCCGGTGATCAGATAATGCAGCCCGATGGTCGGCGACTTCCACAGGCCCTGCCGCTGGCCGTCCGTCGCGTCGTTCAAGTACGTCGCCTGTTTCGGCGGGTTGCACGCCGCGGCGTAGGCCACCAGGTCGTCCCAGAACGGCTTGCCCTCGTCGCTGGCGGCGAAGGCCTTGATCGTTTCGAGTCCCTCGGCGTCGAAGAGCACGCGCGGATGTTTGCCGACCAGCTCGGGCCGGATGCCCTTGAAGTTCTCGACGACCGGGTCGGCCTCCGGCACCACCGGCGGCGGGGGCGGGGGCGGCGTCGGCTGCACCTGCATCGGTCCGCCCAGTTCCACCGTCACGTCGTCCACCCAGACGGTCTGGTTGCGGTCGGCCGTCTGGTCGCCCAGGACCACCACCCCGACGAAGCCGCCCACCTGCGACTGGTTCCAGTCGTACCGCTTGATCGGCTTGTCGTCGCATAGGAGCGACAGGCCCTTGGCCGCATCGAACTGGAACGTCCACTTGTGCCAGCCCGCCTCGCGTTTCACGCCCAGGTACTGCACCTTGTGCCACGGCTTCAGCTTGGGATCGGTCAGGCTCCACTCGCCCACCGAGTAGGTCGTGTCGCCGCTCAGGTACCGGGCATAGAGCGACCCGACGGCCACCACGCGACCGTCTTTTTGTGCCAGCCCCCACAGCGATCCGTGCCCAGGCTCCTTCGGCTTGGCCGGCGCCGCGCCGCTCTCGTACACCCACATCTCCACCTTGCCGCTGCCGTCGGCGTCGCGCAGCGTCCAGACGGCCTTGCCGCCCGGGCCCACCTTCAGCGCCGCCCCGGCGCCTTCACGGTTCTTCTCCTTGTCGGCCGCGACGTCCCCGGCGACGGTCCAGCCGCTCAGGGCGTCCTCGCCGTTGAAGTCCGCCGTGGCGGCCGACGCGGAGCACGCCCACCACGCGCCGCACGTCAGGGCCAACAGCCCCACTGTCAGCGTTCTCATGGAATCCTCCTTTGTTCTCCCATCCCATTGGCGTCATTCATCGGTCGGGGCAACAGGCCCGACGTTGTTTTCGTTCGGCCGGCGGCGCGTCGGCAGACGGTGCGTGCGGCCGGTCTGGTACATGGCCAGGATGTTGTCCACGGGAGCATCGACCTGGATGTAGGTGTGACCTGGTCCGAAGATATAACCCCCGTCGGCGCCGAGAATGTCGATCAATCGCCGTGCCTCGTCGGCCACGTCCTGCGGCGAGCCTTTGCACAAGACGTGCTGAAGGTCCAGGCCGCCCCAGAAACAGAGGTCGCGTCCGAAGTCGCGCTTGAGCCCCTGCGGGTCCATGCCCGCCGCACGAATCTGGATCGGCTCCAGCAGGTCCACGCCGGCGTCGATGATCATCGGCAGCAGAGGACGCACCGCCCCGCAACAGTGCAGCAGGAACTTCTTGCCGTACCGGTGGACCCGGTCGGTCGCCGCTCGCAGATACGGCACGATCATCCGCCGGAACACCTCGGGGCTGAACAGCGGCCCGAGTTGCGAACAGTAGTCGTCGGCCATGTACACGATGTCCAGCTCGGGGCCGCATGCCGCCAGCAGCCCGTCCAGGGGGGCCAACACACAGTCGGCGATGGTGCGGATGAGGTGCTCGGCGTACCGCGGTCGCAGGGCCATGTCCATCATGAGGTCTTCCATGCCGCGGACCCAGGTGGCGCGGAAGTAGGCGCCCCAGCCGAATGTGCCGACGATGGCGCGGTTGCGGTGGGCGGCGATCTCGGCGGCGCAATGGTCGAACGTCACGGCGTCCGGGCCCGGCCAGCGGTGCGCGTCGATGTCGGCAATCTCGTCCTTGCCGGCCAGCGGGCTGTAGCACAACTCGCCGTACGAGCCGCCCTCGTAGTGGACGACACGCGTGTGAAAGCCCCACAGGCTGTCGGTCTCGGCGGCCGCCAGCACGCGATCGCGCGAAATCATCGTCTCGGACATGGTCTTGCGTTCTCGGTTCCGAGTCGTGCCGGTCCTTGCCGGCGCGACGAGCCGTCCCCCATCCCCTGAGTCTAGGCCGCCGGCCGCG
>CAZCOA010000003.1:44048-138153 GCA_964500225.1 uncultured Anaerolineaceae bacterium
CCGGCCGCGTCGCTCCGTCAGAGCATCCAGCCCGGCCCGTTGCCGCTCAGCGCCACCGGCGCCGAGAAAACTTCGTGCAGCACCATGGCCTGGCTGTCGCCGCCCGTGGAGTCCATGTTGCACGCGATCATCATGGCGCTGCGGCGGCCGAAGGCGACGATGGGGGGGCAGGGGCTGGCGATTCGGCGCCCGCGCTGACGCCCGCCGTCATCGCAAAACGCATCGCCTCTTCCACGCCCATCGCCACCGGACGCACCTGGTCCGCCGGCACCACAAACGTCAGCCCTCCGATCATGTAGCTCATCGGCACGTACACCGCCATTCTCTTGCGGCCGTCGGCGTCCTGGGCAAGACCGGTCACGTCCTCGCGTGTCACCATTGCCAGCGCATCCAGCTCGCTTCCCGGCAGCCGCACCAGCACCACACGCGAGAACGACTGCTTCTTGCCCCCGAACATGCCGAGCATGTCCTTGATGCCGCCGTAGAGGGTCTTGACGAGAGGTATCCGCTGGAACCACCCTTCCAGCCATGCGACCAGTTTGCGGATGAGCCACCATCGCGCCACGATCCCGATGGCCAGCGCCAGCACCAGCCCGGCGGCAATCCCCATCCCCGGAACGTAGTACACGCTCTCGATCCCCAGCCATCCGACCTGCGGTTCTCGGGCGTCGGGCGACGTGCCCAGCAGGTTTTTCAGCAGTCCGCCGAGCAATCCCTCGGCCATCTGCCCCAGCCAGATCAGGATCGACACGGTCACCAGTAGCGGCAGAACCAGGACCAGCCCCTGGGCCATCAGGTGAAGCAAGCGTTTCATGGCATCGGTCTCCGGGATCGGTCCGCCGGGACTTCCGCGGCGGTTCCGACGGTCGATTCAACGGTATCCCGGCGGCGGGGGTTTGTCAACCATTGCCGCAGACGCGGCATCACGCGGAAGCCGGCCGGACAGTTCGGGATCGCCGGCGCGGCGTGTCGGCAAGGGGCCGCTTCGGGAGCCTCAGGCGTCGAAGTAGCGGCCGACGATGGGGGCCAGTTTCTCGATCGCGGCGGAGCGGATGCGTTTGCGGTCGCTCCAGATGGCCAGTTTCAGTGCATCGCGGCAGGAGCAGACGTCGGCGGCCTCGTCGGCGCCGATGCGCGGCACGGCAGCCCGGATGAGCCGCAGGGCCGCCGCCGTCGCCGCGTTCAGGTTGCCGATGATCTCGGCCAGCAGGGTCTGCTGGTCGGCGTGTCCCTGGTGCTCGCGCCAGCAGTCGTAGTCGGTGGCCATGGCGACCAGGGCGTAGCAGATCTCCGCTTCGCGGGCGAGCTTGGCCTCGGGCATGCACGTCATGCCGATCAAGTGCGCCCCCCAGCGACGGTGCATGCGCGACTCGGCCCGCGTGGAGAACTGCGGCCCTTCCATGCAGACGTAGGTGCCGGCCGGATGGACCTTCAGGCCGATGCTCTCGGCCGTGGCCGTCAGCACCCGACGCAGCGACGGGCAGAACGGGTCGGCGAACTCGATGTGGGCCACGAAATCGTCGAAGAACGTGTTGGGCCGCGCCCAGGTCTTGTCGATCACCTGGTCGCAGATGACGAGGTCGCGCGGGCGAATCTCCTCCTGGAGGCTCCCCGTGGCGCCCGAGGCGATGATGTGCGTCACCCCCAGTTTTTTCAGGGCGTAGATGTTCGCCCGGTACGGCACGGCGCTCGGACGCAGCATGTGGCCCTCGCCGTGACGCGACAGAAACGCGATGCGGCGGCCGTCGATCTGGCCCATCAGCACCGGACCGCTCGGCGGTCCGAACGGCGTACTGACCTCGCGGGCCTCGCCCGTCAACTGGTCGGCCAGTGCCTGTCCCAACCCGCTGCCGCCGATCAATCCCACGATGGGTTCGCTCATGCCATGTCTCCTGCCTCTTGCGCTGCACGGTTCCGGTCGGGGCAACGATAGCACAGCCCCGCGCGAGTGTCAAGCAAGGCACAGAAAGACAGACGCGGCCCCGGGGTTCGAGGCCGCGCCGCGGCAGTGTCTATCGGCAGAACGGGCGCCCGCTACGGCTCTTTCTGCTTGTCGCGGCCGCCGTCGGGGGGCGCGTCGCCGCTGCTCTTGGGCGTGCCGCACGACTCGGACGACTGGATCGCCACCTTCTCGGTCAGTTGCGGGCTGAGTCCTTCGCCGCTCACGGTCCGCATGGCCTGCATCGCCAGGCCCACCTGCGCCTGCGGATGGACCATGATGTACACCGTCCGCACGTACTTGTCGCGCGCGGCGAGCCGCGCCTTCAGGTCCTCCAGCGACGAGGCCGCCCCCTCCAGCGTCATCGACCCGTCCTTGTCGATCTCGAAGGTCCAGGCCAGTTTCTTGCCTTTGACCTCCTCGCCGGTCGCCTGAAGAATCACCTTGACCTCGGTGCCCAGTGGCGGCAGCGCTTCGGTCCGTGCCATGAACAGCAGTTCCGTGTTCCGGTCGCTGGATTCGTAGGGCAGGTCGAGGATGGCCGTGGCGAAGTTCGACACGCAGATCACTGTTCCTTCGTAGTCGGCCGGGAAATGCCCCTCGTCGATCACGCCGCCGCAGAACACCCACTTCTGCGGCTGAGCCTGCTTTTCCGTCGAGGCATCGTTCATCAGCTCATGCGCTTCCTTGCGCACCGTTTTGCCGTCGGCCTCCCATTCGACGAACACACGCATCAGCGGTCCCGCAGGCGGCAGAAACGTGCCGTCCGATGCCACGGTTACGGCGTTGCCCGGCTTCAGGCCCAACAACATTAGCGCCACGTTGATGTGCAACGGACGGGCCTTCAGACTCACGATCGCCTCGTGTTCCCGCACGCGGTTGCCACAGGCGAACAACTCCAGGTACCCCTCGCGCAGACAGATCGTTCCGTCGATGGTCACGGTCTTGTCTTTGCGGTTGATGACCAAGTGCGGCAGACTGGCCGCACGAATGACGTCGGCGGTTTTCTCGGCTTCGGTCAACTGCGGCGGCTTCTCTTTCTCGGCGGCCAGCGTCGGCGTGACCATCGTGCCTGCGCCGACCACGTCGGCGCCGCCCTGGGCGGTCTTCGGCGCTGCCGCAGACTCCGCGGCCGCAGGCTTCCCGCCCGATTCCGACGCCGCACCTGCCGGTTCCTGCGCCGTCGCCGTCCAGGCCACCGCTGCCGCGACGAGCCACGCCGCACACCCTGCCGTCACCCATCCTCGAATTCGCATCGTGTCCATTTCCTTCGGCGGAGACTCCGCCTTCGCTCTAGCGCGGTCCGGACCGCCCATCCCTCGGACCTACAGCTTCGCCTTGCACGCGTCCAGCGTCGTCAACGCGTATCCGGTCACCAGCGGCTTGTAGCCCTCGTGCCACCGGTCCACGTCGTTCGTCCACGACCCGTCCTCGTTCTGCAACTGGATCAGTTTCGCCGACAGCTCTTTGCGCCACGGATGCTTCGTGCCTTGGGCGTCGGTGATCGTCGGCTCGCCGTAGGCCCGCAACGCTTTGCCCATAATCATCAGGTAATAGTAGTATCCCTGCTTGCCCAGCTCGGGATTTTCTTCCAGCGTCCAGTGGTCGCCCAACCATTTCAGCGCCGCCTGCACGCGCTTATCCTGCTTGTCTAGGCCGCAATAGATCAGGCTCAGGAACCCCGCATACGTCATCGACCCGTATCCTTTCAGCCCCTTCTGTCCGCTCGGCAGCACCACCTCGGGCGCCTTCGATTCTCCACCGCCGTGCGGCGTATAGATGAAGCTCCCGTCCGGCAGCGAGATGAACCTCGCCTCTTCCGTGGCCTGCGTGCGGCTGACGAACACCAGCGCATTCTTCAGCGCCGGATCGTCCGGCTTCAGTCCCGCTTCCCGTACCGCCTCGACGAACCACTGCGTGTTCGACAGGTCCGGACGCTTATGGGTCCCGTACCCTGCGCCGCCAAAGTCTTCCGATTCCGGTCCCAGCCCTTCGCCCTGGTCCCACTGCAAATCCTTCAGGAATGCCAGAGCCTTGTTCACGGCCTCGTCGTATTTCTTGTCTCCTGTGGCCTTCAGTACCATCAGGCAGATCGACGTCGTGTAGTTGCGGTATCCTTCCTTGTCATAGATACCGCCGTCGTCCTTCTGGAATTTGAGCAGGTAGTTCACGGCTTTGACGATCATCGGGTCGTCCGCCGGTACGCCCGCCCGCAGCAACCCCAGCGTCGCCACGCTCGAAATGCCCATGTCCGTGGCCTCGGCCTTCTCCATCGGCAACCATCCGCCGTCGGCCTGCTGCGTCCGACGCAGGTACGCAATCGCCTTGTCAATCGCCGCCTGGGTGCCCGGCGCCACGTACTCCGGATCGGCCGCCGAGGCCGGCGCCGGTGCCGCCTCCTTGAACTCTGCCGCAGGGGCCGCCGCCGGTTGCGACGTCTCGTTGCTGCTTCCGGTTGATTTCGACGCCGCCGGCTTGGGTTCCCGCGTGCACGACACCACCAACACACCAGCCGCCATCAGCAACGGAAGCATCAGAACCGCGATTCGTCGCATGATCGTCCTCCTTTTCAAGTTGGGCTGCAACACCTCGTTGCCGCGCGACGGCTCGCCGTCGGCGCGGCCGCTCATTATACGCACCAAGGCCGTCGATCTGCAAGCAAACCCCCAGCGCGGCCCCGCCAGCGCGTTCAAGGGGCGCGCAAGAAACATGCCGTCGTGGCCATCCTACGGAATAATGAATAAAATACACGTTTTCAGTACTGTCAGGCCGCCTCGCAACCTCGCAAGCGCCGCCAGACCCGCCGCGCCTGCCCAAGCCCTGTCCACGCACTGCACATGTGTTGTGCTATCCGCCCCAGCCGCAAGCGACCAACGCTCGCCTATGGGGCGCCACACCTGCCCCGTCAGGCATGCCGAATGCCTAGACCCTTCCCGCCCGTTGACGCACCGCCCGCCGCAATGCACAATGCACCTAACGTACGGGAAGGAGAACCACGGTCGTGACCCCGCTGAAAGACGCTCGCCCATCCGCCGAGTTGCCGCACATCATTGACGCTCATGCTCATGCCTTTCCCGACCGGATCGCCTCGGGCGCCGTCGCCAAGCTGACCGCCGGGGCACGCTGGATGCCCGTGCGCGCCGTGTTCGACGGCACCGTGGCGGGCCTGACGGCGGCCATGGACCGAGCCGGCATCGGCTGCGCGCTGCTGTGCTCCGTGGCCACGCGGCCCGAGCAGACGCCGAAAATCACCGACTGGTCCGCTGCCGTCGCGTCCGACCGCATTGTTCCATTCGCTTCGGTGCATCCCGATTGCCCCGACCTCGACGCCCAGGTCGATCGCGTCGCGGCTGCCGGCTTGAAGGGCCTGAAGTTTCACCCACAATATATGAATTGTGCCCTGGACGACCCGCGTACGCTGCGCATCGCCCGCCGGGCGGCGGCCGCCGGCCTGGCCATGCAAGTCCACGCCGGATACGACCTGGCCTACGACCGCGACGACCTGGCCTCGCCAATCGCTGTGCGCCGCCTGCACGAGGCCGTGCCTGACCTGCGCTTGCTGGCCTGCCACCTCGGCGGCTGGCAGCGGTGGGACGAGGTGCTCCGCCACGTCGCCGGTCTGCCGATCTACCTGGAGACCAGCTACACCCTCGGCCAGTGCCCGCCGCGGATTCTTGAGGCGATCCTGTCGCGGCATCCCGCCGAGCGGCTCCTGTTCGGCACCGACACCCCCTGGGCCGATCCGGCCGAGCAACTGGCCCGGTTCCAGGCTCTGCCCCTGTCCGAGGCCGCCCAGCGTGCCGCCCTGTGGGGCAACCCCCGTCGTTTCGCCGGCCTTGACACCTAGGCGCCCCCGCTCCGGCTGCGCGTCTGTGGCTTGAGCTTGCACCGGTGCGGCCGCGGTGCTATACTGCACGCACTCGGCCGCGTATCCGTGGCCGGGCGCAGGGAAGCCGGTGCAATTCCGGCGCGAGGCCGTCACTGTGAGCGGCGACGAAGGTCACTGACGCAGCCACTGGGCCGATGAGGCCTGGGAAGGCGTGACCGGAGGCCGACCCGCGAGCCAGGAACCTGCTGCCATGACCTTCACCGGAGTCTGCGAGCCTGGATGCGTGAAGGGGCGTATCTGCGATGGCCGACCGGCTGCCCGATGGTGTTCGGGTTGCCGAACGATGCCGTTCTCGCATGGCCCCCGTTTGCGCGACAGGCGGGGGATTTTCGTTTGGCCGGATCGACTGTTGCCTTTGGCGTGCCCGGCGGGTGGCCGTTTGTGCGGCGGCGGCGCGCCTTTACGATGCTCGAGCTTCTGATTGTCGTGGCGATCATCGGATTGCTGGCGGCCATTGTGTTGCCGGCGCTGGGGCAGGGGCGCTCCATGGCCCTGGACGTCCAGTGCCGCGCCAACCTGCGGGCCCTCGGCGCCGCCTGCATCGGCTATGGCATGGACCATCGCGGCATGTACCCGCCGCTGGCGTGGTGGCAGGAGCGGCCGCCACGGTATTTCTGGGGCGCCAACGGGAATCCGCCCGATTTCAGCCGCGGACTCCTGCGGCCGTATCTCGACGCCGACGCCGGCGACCTCGACGGTCTCTATGATTGCCCCGAGCAGCCCTGGGGATCCTATCAGCCGCAAGGCGCCGCCGGGGCCCCCACGACCACCTACGGCTACAATGGCTACTACCTGTCGCCGGCGGCCACCCCCGGCTGGGCCTCGTCCATCAAACACCGTCCGTGGCGCTCGCAACACACTATCCAGGACGCCGCCAAGGTCTTTATGCTTGCCGATACCCTGATGGTCTGGGGCGGACAAACCCCCACCAACAACTGTCTCCTTGACCCGCCGTGGGTCTTCTCTCGCGGGAGCTGGCGCGAAAACCCGAACACCACGTTGTGCTTCCGCCACATGGGCCGTGCCAACGTCTGCTTCGCCGACGGCCACGTCGAATCCGTCGAACCGACCGTGCTGCTGAACGAAGAATACGCTGTCGGCTACGTCGGCGACTCCAACGCGCCGCACTACGTGCCGGACTGGGAGAAATGGTAAGCTCCCACGGCGCCACCAAGCCCGGGATCGTGCCCACCCCGTCTGCCGGGGCCGCGGCGCGGCAGCTTGGGGGAGCAAACCAACAGTTTTTCCAGTATTTTTGGCTGCTTTCGTGCGAGCCTGGATTTCGTGGATAACCTGTGGAAAAGCCCGCAGAGGCTTAACCGGAAGCAAGCAAACCCAGTGCCGAATCCTGTCCGGTTTTTTTCCGGGTTGGCTGTGCGCGGGCTATAAGTGATTAATAATAATGGGATTGGGACGGCGTAAAAAACCGCTGGGCCCCTTGGTTTGCCGTGGTGGCCGCCTGGGCGGTTCCTCGCTCCGCCGCATGTCGCCGACGTCAAGCGATTGTGAATAACCTCTTGACTTCCCGGCGTCGCGTGACCCGGCCGGCGCGGCACAGCGCGGCAGCCAACTTGTCATCCCGGCAACATTTCCTTGTGGTGTTCCCGGTACCAGCGGATGGTTTTCCGCAGGCTTTCGCGCGGCGGTTCGACCGGGGCATACCCCAACACCGTGCGGGCCTTGGCGATGTTGAACGTCATGGGCGTGCTCAGGAACTTCATTTGGAACCGGTTCAGAATCGGCCGTTTGCCGCGGATCTTGCCTAGCCACTCCACCAGCGGCAACAGCGCCCGGGCCACCGCCACCGGCACGCAGGCCGTCGGCTTGCGGTAGCCCATCTCCTCGCAGATCATTTCGACCAGTTCGCGCCGTGTCAACGACTCGCCGTCGGTGACGAAAAACAGGTGCCCCTGGACGCCGTCCTTGGCGGCCGCCAGCAGCAGCGCCTGAACCAGATTCGCCACATAGACGAGCGTCAGCGGCTGATTGCCGTCGCCGATGTACTTGAACCGCCCCGATTTCAGCGCCTCGAACAGGCGCGGAAAGAACTGCTGATCCCGCGGTCCGTAAATATACGGCGGCTGGCAGACGACCACCGGTACGCCGTGCTCCCGGGCGTATTTCATGGCCAACTCGGTGGACAGGATTTTCGTGTAGTTGTAATTGTCGCCCGTGTGGACCATCGGGGCGGTTTCGTCGAAGTGAATCTGCGGCCCCATGCCCAGGACCACCATGCTGCCGACCATGACGAACCGCCGCAGGCCGGGCAATCCGCGGCAGGCCTCCAGCAGGTTCCGCGTTCCCTCCACATTCACGCGGACCATGGCCTCGCGCGAGGCCCAATCGTCCACCATTGCCGCACAGTGAAACACCAGCGACGCGTCGCCGATCAGTTCGCGCAGCCGGGCCGGCTCGTCGGTCACGTCGCCCACGATGCGCTGAACGCCGAGCCGCTCCAGCAACTCGGTCCGGCTGTTCGAGCGAACCAGGCACCGCACCTGCACGCCCTGGGCGGCCAGATGCTCCGTCAAGTGCGATCCGACCAGCCCCGTGGCCCCGGTGACGAATACGGTAGTCTTGTCGCCAGTGTTCACGTGCTGCTCCCCTGAGATCTGATGGGGCGCTGCCGCCTCTGGGGCACGCGCCGAGCCCGTCCCCGGCATTCTATGGGTCCGGTACGCCCGGTCAAGCGCAATGTGGCCGGGCGACTTGTCGCATTATCGTGCCTGACGGGGCAGGCGAGGCGCCCCGCCCTATGGAGACCCGTGGTATGGCCCCGCGCCGGGCCACGCACGGTGCGGCACATGTGTTCGACGCTTACGCCTTGGCGTGCCGCGCGACCACCTCGGCGGCCCGAGCGATGGCGTCGGGGAGTTTTTCCGGTATTTTGCCGCCGGCCTGGGCCAGGTCGGGCCGTCCGCCCCCGCCGCCGCCGACCACCGCGGCCAGGTCCTTGATGATCGAGCCGGCCTTCAGCCCCTTGTCAACCAGATCCTTGGTCACGCCGACGACGAGGGTGGCCTTGTCGCCTTCGCGGCAACCGAAGACGAAGACGCCCGAACCGAGTTTCTTGCGGCCGAGGTCCACCGCCTCGCGCAGGGCCGTCGCGTCGCCGCCGGGAATCTCCGCCGCGACCAACGGCACGCCCCCCGCGTCCTGCACGTTGCCGAACAGGTCGGCCGTCTCGTTGCGGGCGGTGAGGCTGCGGGCCTTGTGCAGTTCCTGCTTCAGGGTTTTGACCTCGTTCTGAAGGGCCTCGACGCGCTGGATCGCCGACTCGGCGTTGTTGGCCTTCAGGCGGGTCATGAGCTGGTCCAGAAGCGACTCTTCGCGGACGACATGCTCGGCGGCGCCGCGGCCGGTCAGGGCCGTGATGCGCCGCACGCCGGCCGCCACGGACCCCTCGCCGGCAATCTTGAAGAAACAGACCTGGCTGCTGCGCTGCAGGTGCGTGCCCCCGCACAGCTCGCGCGAGAAGTCGCCCACGGAGACCATGCGGACTTCATTGCCGTATTTCTCGCCGAACAGGGCCATGGCCCCGGCGCGGCGGGCCTCGTCGATGGTCGTCACCTGCGACTGGACGGGAGCATCCTCGAAGATGCGCTCGTTGACCAGGCGTTCCACACGGGCCAGTTCGTCGGCCGTCATGGCCGCCGTGTGCGTGAAATCGAACCGCAGTTGCTCCGGCGTCACCTCGCTGCCGGCCTGGTGAACGTGTTCGCCGAGCACCTTCCGCAGCGCCCACTGCAACATGTGCGTGGCGGTGTGGTTGCGGGCGATGTCCAGGCGTCGGGCGGCATCGACGCGAGCCGTGACGCAGATGTCGGGCCGCACCTGGCCGGTCACGACCTCGGCCGCATGCAGGTGGAACTCGTGGTCCTTGAACGTGTTGCCCACGCGCAGGTGCAGACCGTCGGGGCCAATCAATTCGCCGGTGTCGCCCACCTGGCCGCCGCCTTCGGCATAGAACGGCGTGCGATCCAGCAGGACCGTCACGGTCTGACCGGCCTCGGCACGCTCCAGCAGTGACTGCGGGCCGACCAACGCGAGAATCCGGGCCTGGGTCTGAGTGGTCTCGTAGCCGACGAATTCGGTTGTCGTCGATAGTTGGCGCAGGGCCGTCAACGTCTCCGGCGTCAGCGCGACGCCCTTGAAGATCATCGTTTCGTCGCTGATGTTGCTGCCGGCGCGGCTCTCCTGGCGGCGGGCCTCCATGGCCTTTTCGAACGCCTCGCGGTCGTAGGCCACGCCCTCGCCGGCCAACTGGTCGTCGATGAACTCCAGCGGCAGGCCGTGCGTGTCCACGAAGTAGAAGATGCGCTGGCCGTCGATGCGTTTGTCGCCGTCGGCGGCGCGGCGAAGCTCATCCTCGAACTCGCGGATGCCCTTGGAGTTGTCCAGGGCCTCGGCGAACCGCTGTTCCTCGCCCCGCAGGATGCTCGTGATCGTCTTGACGCGCTCGCGCAGGTCCGGGTACGTCGGCGCCATCTGCGCCACGACCGTTTCGACCAGCCTGTGCAGGAACGGCTTGGCCACGCCGAGATGGCGGCCGTCGAGGGCCGCGCGGCGGATCAGGCGGCGTATCACGTACCCGCGGCCGTAGCGGTCCGGCAGGGCCCCGTCGGCCATTGCCATGGTCACGCACCGCACGTGGTCGGCGATGCGACGCAGACGCTGTCCCGTTTTGCCGGGGTCGCCGACGGTGTACGTCCGGCCGGTCAGCTTCGCCGCCGCCTGGACGATCGGCAGCATCAGGTCGATATCGTAACCCGTCGGCACGTCCTGCATCACGGCGGCCATGCGTTCGAGGCCCATGCCCGTGTCGATGTTCTTCTGGGGCAGGGGCACCAGTTTGCCGCCGTCGCGGCGGTCGAACTGCGTGAAGACGAGGTTCCAGATCTCGACGAAGCGACGGCTATCGCTGCTGGGCCCCTCGGGCGGGACGGGCGGGCCGGGCTTGCGGTCCACGTAGATCTCGCTGCACGGACCGCACACGCCGTTGGGCCCTAGGCTCGGCGCATCGGCCGGCCAGAAGTTGTCGTGCTCGCCGCAACGGTACACGCGGTCCGGCGCCAGGCCCACGTCCTTGGTCCAGACGTCGAACGCCTCGTCGTCGTCGTTGTAGATCGTGACGTACAGGCGGCCGGCGTCGAACTTCATCTCCTCGGTGAGAAACTCCCAGGCCCATCGGATGGCGTCGCGCTTGAAGTAGTCGCCGAACGAGAAGTTGCCGAGCATCTCGAAGAACGTGAAATGGAACGGCGTGACGCCCACGTTGTCGATGTCGCCCGTGCGGACGCACTTCTGGCAGGTCGTGGCCCGCGTGAAATCCGTCACATGGCCGAGGAACTCTTCCTTGAACTGATTCATCCCGGCCCCGGTGAACAGCAGCGTCGGATCGTTCGTCGGAACGAGGCCGTCGCTGGCGATGAGCTTGTGCCCGCGGCTGGCGAAAAAGTCCAGGTACCGTTGCCTGATATCGTCGGTCTTCACGTCAGTACGCCCTTTTCGGCTATCCGAAGTCCCATGTCCTGCCGCCGCAGTACCGCCCGGCGACGACGCCCGCCGACGGACGATCCACGGCAGACGCATGCTGCCTTACTGTACGAATAGTCCGCTTTTCTACCATAAAGCCACCTTATCTGCAAGCACCAGCGCGGGCCGGCCCGGGAGGCGCGGGCCGACCGGAGCTCCAGAAGATACTGGCGCCGGTGGCGGTCCTTGGCCGGAGAGGGCAGGGGAGACAGCCCGGCCTCCGGCCGTCGAGGTCCATCCTGGGGCCGTCCGCCTCTAAAGGGCGACAAGGCCGATTGTCAGGCGGCGTCGTTTGACCGCCGCGCCAAGGATGGGTATACTCTGGTCCGCGGGCGGTTGGCGCCTGTGACGGGCGAGGCTGCCGCCGCGAGGGGGTCCCATTCGATGGCATCACTTCTTCAGCAGTACAAGGGGCGTCTAGCCCATTACGTCCGTGGCGGCGGGCTGGTCAAGGATATGCGATTCTTTACCGGCATGCTCATCGCCTACCTGATTCTTCAGGCGACCGTCGTGGCCAACGTGGTGGTGCCGACCGGGTCGATGCTCGACACGATCCGCGAAGGCGAGCGCTTCCTGGTCTGGAAACTCGGTTACGGTCTCCAGAACCCGTTCAGCCCGCGGCACAAAATTGAGCGGCACGGTGAACCGCTGCTGAAGTGGCGCCAGATTGCGCGCGGCGACATCGTGATGTTTGTGCCGCCCGAGCAGTCGGGCAAGGACGAAAAATACGTCAAGCGCATCATCGGCCTGCCGGGCGACACCGTCGAGGTGCGGCCGTTCGACGGCGTGTACGTGAACGGGCAACGGCTCGACGAACCGTACGTCCGCCATCCCGCCGCCCTCGCGTACGGCCCGGTGACGGTGCCGGCGGACCACGTGTTCGTGCTGGGCGACAACCGCAACAATAGCTACGACAGTCGATTCTGGGGATTCCTGCCGGCCGAGAGCGTCCAGGGCGTCGTGGCCCTGCGCTACTGGCCGCCTTGGCGTGCGGGGACGGTCCACTGAGCGAGCCGTCGCGCTGGGGCGACCCCTACGATCGGGCCGCCCGGGTGCGCGGCGGAGCGCCCAGGGCCGCCAGCTCGTGCGCCGTCAGGCGGCGGACCTTGCCGTCGGGCGTCACCGCCACAGCGACCTGCGTCGATTCGGCCACCAGCGTTCGCGGGCCGGGCTCGATCCGCCACAGGCGGCTCTCGAACACCACCTGCGCTCCGCGCGCCTCGGTCGCCCGCGTCGTCAGCTCCAGGATGTCGTCGTACCGCGCCGCCGACACGTATCGAACGTTCACGCTCCGGATCGACTGCGGCTCGCCCCGGTCTTCCTGCGTCGCGTGCGGCAAACCCACCGACCGCATCAACTCCACGCGGCCCATCTCGAAGTAGCTCAGGTACCGGCTGTGATGGACCACGCCCATCTGGTCCACCTCGCCGTAACGAACCCGAAACTGAATCGTGTGTTCAACGCTCATGGTCGCAGTATCCTACCATCGCACACCTGGCACGACAACCGTTGACTCGCCGCCGCATACCGAGTCGGGCGCGCTTGATTGGCGGCGGGAGTCGGGATAGGATAAGACGGTCGCCCGTGCGGCGGAAGCCGTCGGCGCTGGGGGAAGTCTTGGAGACGACTGATGCAGATTCACAATGATTGGCACGTACACACGCGCCATTCGCCGTGCGGCAACAAGGAGGCGGCGCTGGCCCGGCTGGCCGAACGGATTGCCGCGACCGAGGTGACCCGCTGGGGCGTCACGGATCACATCTTCACCGAGCAGAACATCCCGGACCTGGAGACGGCGCGCCGCGAATACGATGCCCTGCCCGAGAAGGACCACATCGCCTTTGCCGTCGAGGCCAGCGTCCTGCGCGACTGGGACATCCAGCGGACGCGCCGCGAGGGCAACATCTGGGGCTGGTTTCCCGGCGGGCCGCCAGGGCGACTCGACCTGGTGCTGCCCGACGAGGTAGTCGAGCGCCTGGGCATCCGGTATGTGATCGCCGGCGCCCACTGGCCGCTCGGGGCCGAGATGAAGCCCGACGCCATGGTCCGCGACTATCACCGTCAGAACATGTTCCTGGCCGAGCATCCCGCCGTGACGATCATTGCTCACCCGTGGTGGTGGCGCGACAAGTACACCAAGGCCAACGGCGACGTCGTGCCGTTTCCGTGGCTGGAGGACTTTTCGATCATTCCGCGGTCGATGCACGACGAGTTTGCCGCCGCGGCGCGCGAGAACGGCAAGATTGTCGAGGCCAACGCCTCGATCGTCTTCTCCGACAAGGGCGGCGATCGGTGGCGAGGGCAGTACGGCGACTACCTGGCGATGCTGCGCGAGTCCGGTTGCACCTTCTCGACCGGCAGCGATTCGCACGAAGCCGACTACAAACGGTGGCCCGAGGAGTTCGGCGATCACCTGGCGTCGCTGGGATTCACCGAGAAGGACTTCTGGCAAGGTCCGACCGACTGACCTGTGTAGCGCGCTGGGCGGCCTCGGCGCCGGGCGGCGGGGGATGTGCCTCCGCGCCTGACGGGCGAACACGTCGCCCCGCATGGTCCGGTCTTCAGCCCTTCAGCTCAATCCAGCGGCCGGTTTCGGCGCTATCGTACATGGCCAGGGCCAGCTCCAGCGTGCGTCGGCCTTCGCGGCCGGTGACGCGCGGGTCGCGGTTTTGCCGGATGGCGTCGCAGAGGTCTTCGATCAGGTACATGTGCTCGTGGTGCTGGAAGGCCGCGGCGCCGCCGGCACCGGTAGGTCCCTGGGCTGCTCCGATGGTCAGGGCCTCGGCGTCTTCGGGCCGCTTGTCCTGGAACTCCATTCGCACCAGGCGTTCGCCGACCATCGTGGCCGTGCCCTTGGAGCCGTTGATCTCGATGCGCAGGTCGCTGCCGGGGAACATGGCGGTGGAGGCCTGAAGGACGCCGCGCGCCCCGTTGGCAAAGTCCATCAGGGCCAGCGTCGTGTCCTCGACCGGAACGCCGGGGTGCGCCAGGTTCTCCATGCGCGCCCAGACGCGCGTCACCGGACCCATCAGGTACAACGCCAGATCGTAGTAGTGGAACGCCTGCTGTACGGTCACGCCGGCCCCGTGCTCGCGGCTGCTGCGCCAGGCGTCCATGTGGTAGTAGTCCTGCGGGCGGTACCATTTCATGTACACGTCGCAAGCCAGGAGCTTGCCGAAAAGGCCCTCGGCCAGCGCCTGCTTGATCGGCACGAGGGCCTTGCGGAAGCGGCAGTTCAGGCACACCGCGAGCTTCGTGCCCGACTTGTCGAACGCCGCGATAAGGGCGTCGGTTTTCTCGAGCGTCATGTCCGGCGGCTTCTCGACGAGGCAATGCTTCCCGGCGGCGGCCACGCGCACGCCCAGGGCCGCATGCGTCGCATTGGGCGTCAGGATGCTCACCACGTCCACGTCGGGCCGCGCCAGTAGCGCGTCCAACGACGCGATGGCCTCGCAATCGTACTTCTCGGCAAACTTCGCCAGACGCTCCGTATTCATGTCGGTCGCGCCGACCAGTTCGCACTGGGGCGACTCGAGGATCGCCCGGGCGTGAAAGTCCGCCACCAACCCCGTGCCCACCAGGGCGAAACGCAACGGTTTCGATGTCATTCCGCGTGCTCCTTCCGCCGCAAGGGCGGTTACGGTATCAACAGCGCCTTCAGGCCGCGCTGGTGCTCCACGTCGTCGAACACCTGTTTCCAGTTTGCCAGCGGCTCGCGGTGCGTGATGAGCGGCTTGACGTCGATCTGCCCCGAGGCCATCAGCGCGATCGTGCGATCCCAGCACTCGTAGCCGGTGGAGATGTGGAAGTCGATGCGGCAATCCTTGAAGATGGCCGCGTCCCACGCGAAGTGGATCGTCTTGCGTCCGGTCATGCCGATGACGCACACGCGCCCCTGTTTGCGAATGAGCGACACGGCCTGATTGATGGCCGGCTCGGCCCCGCTGGCCTCCACCACCATATCCGCCCCGCGGCCGCCCGACAGGTCGCCTACCAGCGTCGCCACGTCCGACCGCTGCACGTTCACCGCATGCTCGAACCCCAGCTTGCGAGCCGTCGGCAGGCGCAGCTCTTCGTCCTTGTCCGTCCCGACGATGACCACGGCCTTCGCGCCGCCGGCCCGGGCGCACATCGCCGCCACCAGCCCGATCGGACCTGGCCCCGTCACCACCACCACGTCCCCGGCCTCCACGCGCGACCGCAACAACACGTCCTGCACCACGTTGGCCGACGGCTCCACCAGCGCCGCCTCGTCGTAGCTCATCGTGTCGGGGATCCGGTGTAGCAACACGTCGGGCATTACCAGATACCGCGCGAACGCCCCGTCGATGCCCCACCCGGGGCTGCGCTTCGCCGGACAGATCTGCCGGTTGCCCGTGCGGCAGAGGTAACATTTGCCGCACGCTTTCGTGTGCGGCTCGCCGATGACGCGGTCGCCGACTTTCACGGTCGTCACCTCCGGACCGACATCGACCACCTGGCCCGAGAACTCGTGGCCCAGGATCACCGGCGGCCAGTACGGGAAGTTGTCGTGCAGAATGTGAATGTCGGTGCCGCAGATGCCTGCCGCCTTGACCTCGATCAGCACGTCGTCGCCGCGCGTCACCGCCGGCACGGGCCGCTGCTGAAGCTCGATGTTCCCGACGCCCTTGGCCGTCTTGACCAGCGCTTGCATCGTCGCCATGATTCGTTGCTCCGTTCGATTTTTCCGGCAAACCCCAGGATGGAGAGTTACAGCTTCAGGCCGTTCAGCCGCGCGACCGTCCGCACGATTACTTCGGCCGCCTTCAGAATGTCGCTCACGCGGACCTGCTCGTCCTTGCCGTGCGCGGCGCCCAGGTCGCCGGGGCCGAACACCACGGTCGGAATCTCCAACTGGTTCGCGTAGAACCACGCGTCGCACGAGCCTGTCAGGGCGCTGAGCTCGGGCTTGACGCCCGACGCCGCCAGCGACTCTTTCATCGTCACCACCAGCGGATGCCCCGGGTCCAGCTCGTTGCCGTCGGAGTTCAGCATGGGGAACGTCAGCTCAAAATGTTCGCTCAGCCACTGGTCGCCGCACTGTTTCAGCGCCGCGGCCATCTCCTGCTGCACCTCGTGCCGCGACTTCGGCGGCAAGAAACCGAACACGCCTTTCAGGACGGCTTCGCTCGGCGCCGCGGCCGGCCAGTTGCCCGCCTCGCACACGCCGAACGTCACCGGCATCGGGTTCGCGAAGGCGTCGAACAGCGGGTTGCCGCGGCTCGCGGCCAGAAGCCGGTCGTGATACGACTCCAGCGCCGCCATGGCCGCCACGGCCTTCTTCAGCGCGCTGACGCTCGACCCGGGCGTGCCGCTATGGCCCGGACGACCGTACACCTTCAGTTGGAACCACACCGCCCCGCGCACGCTCGGCATCAGGCGCAGGTTCGACGGCTCCAGCACCAGGCACCCCTCGGCGCACCGTGTCCCGCGTGCGGCCTCCAGGTGGCGGATCATCGCCAGCGTGCCGTTGCCGCCGTTTTCCTCCTCGACCACCAGATGACATTCGACCGTGCCGGGCAGCCGCACGTCCAGGGCGTCCAGGGCCCGCATCACGGCATAGATCGTCGCGGCCTGGCCCTTGGCGTCGCAGGCCCCGCGACCGTACACCGTGTCGCCGTCCACGCGCGGCTTATACGGGGCCTCCTGACCGACGCTCGGCGGCACCACGTCCAGGTGCGTGTTGAGAAACAGCGTGGGACCGCGGCCCGTGCCACGGCGCACGGCCATGACGTTCGGCCGGTCGGCGTAGGTAATGCCCGGCAGCTTGAACGCATAGTCGGGGTCGTCCTGGATCGACTCGGGGATCGGCACGTCGCGGGCCTCGTCGGTGCAACGGGCCAGGGTCTCGCGCATCAGGGCCAGCGCCGGCCCCTCGCCGCCGCGCGTCGAGGGCACCTCGATCAGTCGGCACAACAGGTCGCGGACCTCGCCGCGAAGGGCCTCCAGCGTCGTTGTCAGTTGGGCATTGTCCATGTGCGTTCCGCTCGGCTTTCATCGACCGGCCTGGCCGGACGCCGCATCCGGCAAGGGGCGGGGAGGCTGTTGCCCCGCGGCGGCGTCACGTCCGCAACCGTCCTTCCACCTCTTTGTTTACCGTGAATCGCGGCGGGCGGCCTTCCAAGTGGCGAATCACGTCCTCCAGAATCTTCTCGCGGATGCTCCAGCCCGATTCCTCGCTGTACCACGACAGGTGCGGCGTGAGCAGGCAGTTCGGCGCGCTAAGGAGCGGGTGGTCGGGCTTCGGCGGCTCCAGATCGTACACGTCGATCGCCGCGCCGGCGATCACCCCTTTCTGAAGCGCTTCGGCCAGGTCGGCATCGTTGACCAACGGACCTCGCGCCGTGTTCACCAGCACCGCCGACGATTTCATCCTCCGCAGCGCCGCCGCGTGGATCATGCCTCGCGTCTCGGCGTTCAATGGCGTATGAAGCGTCACAATGTCCGACTCCGCCAGCACCGTCTCCAGCGACACGGTTCGGATGCCCAGTTCGGCCTGCCGCTCGGCGCTCAGGTACGGGTCGCAGACCAGGACCTTCATACCCAAGCCGCCGACCAGGCCGAGCACCGTGCTGCCGATGCGCCCGCAGCCGACGATGCCGAGGGTCTTGCCCTTCATCCGGAACACCGGCCGCACGACCGAGAAGTCCCATTGTCCCTTGGCGACGCTGCGCTCCATGCTGAGGCGCTGTTCGGGCAGGTGCCGCACGGCTCCCAGGATGAGCATCAGCGTCTGCTCGGCCACCTCCTGCACGCAGTAATCGGGAATGTTGGCTACGCGGATGCCCGCGGCGGTGGCGGCCGCCGTGTCCACGTTGTCGTAGCCGATGCCGTGGCGGATGATGAGCCGCGCGCGGCTCAGGCGGCTGATGACGCCCGACGTCATCCGCGCCATGTTCACGATGACGATCTCCGCGTCGCCGATCAGCTTCACCAGCTCGTCTTCCTTGGCGAATTTCGCCTGGTGAGCCTCCCATTGAAAATCCAGGCCGCGCTTGCGTAGCTCCTGCTGTTCCCACTGGAAATCCGGTTCGAGATAATCCGTCACGACAATCTTCGTTGCCACGGCTTTTCTCCAATCGACATGTAGGGCGGGGTCGCCGGCCCCGCGCGGATGCTGTGTCTAGGGCCCCCCCGGTGCGCTCACAGCCGGACGCGTCGCCCCGTGGCGGCGCTGCGCAGGGCGGCCTCGGCCACGCGAGTCGCTCGAACGCCGTCGGCCACGGGAATGCTCACCTCGCGGCCCGTGCGGATCGCCTCGGCGAAGTCTGCCAGGTAGTCCAGTCCCATCTGTCCGCAGTAGCCCGGCACCTGCGGCGTCGGTTCCTTGATGACCTGCACCTTCCGGTCGCCGACCGACGGATGCTCGGTCACCAGCAGCACGTGGTGGTCGTCGCCGCCCCAGGACGGCGCCCAGTTGACCATGCCGATCGTGCCGCGAATCGAGACGAACAGGTCGCGGCCCTGCGGAAACGACCGCGGCGCGCTGTAACTGATGTCCAGCAGCCCCGTGGCACCGTTGGCGTACTCCAGCACCGCGTAGGCGCAGTCCTCAATGGTCCGCTCGGGCTCGCCGCCGAATCGCGTTGTGCGGCCCTGGACCGCCACCACGTCCAGCCCCGTCCACCAGTGGAACAGGTCGATCCAGTGGACCCCCAGGTTCTGCATCGGGCCGCCCGCCTGCGCGGCATCAAGCATCCATGGGGCGTGGTCGCGAACATACCGCCACGCGCCGCCGGCCGTCATACGGCCCTCGAAATGAATGATCTCACCGAGCAGCCCGTCGGCGATCCACTGCCGAATCCGCCGCGCCATTGGGTCAAACCGCCAGCAATAGCCGGTGGTCACTTTACGGTCGGTCCGGGCCGCCATGGCGGCAATCTGCCGCACCTGCTTGAGCGTGGCGCCCATGGGCTTTTCGACCAGGACGTGTTTACCGGCGGCCAGGGCCTGCTTCACGGCGGCCGGCATCTCGGCGTGCGGCAGGAAGATCAGGACCGCCTCCACGTCGTCGCGGGCGAGCATCGCGGCCGGATCGGTCGTCCCGGGCAGACCGAAGAACGCCTCCTCGCCGGCCAGGAACGCCGCGTCGGCGTCGCACAGACACACCGGGCGAAACTGCGGCAGATTCCGAAACAGCGGCCAGTACCAGCGCGGATGCTGGTGATGCAGTCCCCAGATGGCCATGCCGATAGGTTGGACCGTCACGACGACCCCCTTGCCTCAGCCCCTGCGGCCGCAGACGCCGCGACCGGCCGATGACAGGCACGCCGGCCGGCAGGGTGCATCCGCCGGACCCATGTGGCGAGCTCGTCAACGACACAGCGGCTCACCTCGTCCGCGCACGACACTGCGGCGAACGCGGCGCATCGTACGTCACCCTCTGGTAGCCGTCAAGTTACGCAGCGGTTACTTACAATGAGGTTTTCCCCAGTGTAGAAGGCGGTTCTTTGGCAAGGGCGGCTCTGTCGGCTGCTGGGCAACAAGGGATCGTTACGGTGAGGACCAGGGAAATGCGGTATCGGTCCTTCGGCCGCGAGGCAGCCCGCAGCGGCGGGTGGGAGTAATCCGCCGGGGAATCTCTCCCACGCCGCCTGACGGACCTTCCCCCAAGGGGCCGGTCGCCCTTGCTGCGAGCCTTCCCGCAATGTCCATGAGACCGTATGGCGTATCGAAGCCTGGGGCTATCCAGCGTTGGCCCCGTATGAATTCCTGGCGGGAGGAACCGCCTCGGAGAGAACCGCGACGGCCTCCCCCCGTCCATGTGTGCTCAGGTCTTCCCCAAAGACGGTGCGGCCGGACCTCAGCCGGCCATCTCACGGGAGTCGCCCGTGAGCGAATAGGTGTGCGTATCGAAGACCTCGTTGTTGTGGCGTCGGCACTTGCGACAGAACCGATGGGCCGCATCCGTCCACATCATTTTGCCGCATCTCAGGCAGCGGAGGTTCTTCTTTTCCAGCGGTCTTACTCTGAGTCGCATGGTCTTACCCCCTTGTCATGGAAATGTGGTGGTTCAGATGGCCGACCGATCTATCGTTGAGCCAGCCGTCCAGGGACGACTGGGTAATCTGCGTCAGCACGGCCTCGACCTCGACCGCGGGCACCGGCACCAGCCACGACGTGCCGCACGACTTGTTCGGGCACTTCCACCACCGCGACAGGTGCCCGCACGAAGCCACCGTTTCTCCGGCTTCCATCGGGGTGCCGCATTCCGGACAAATGTGCCGATCTTGGCGCTCGTTCATGGTTGCCTCCGGCAACTGTGACCATGGGCAAAAAAACGGAGCCTTTCCGACAGACTGTGCTGTCAGAAAGGCTCCGTCGCCTTGTTACGCCTGATGGGCGCCCGTCATCGGGGCCCTATGACGGATCGGCCCTCGTCGGCCAATCCATCTGAATAGTACATCGGAAGAACGGTCCGAGCCAAGAAGAAATCGGAAAAAATCCGCGTTTTTTCCCTAACTCGTTTGCGGACCGTGTGTTGCCGCCGTGCGCGGGGTCACAAAAAATCGGCCGCGTCCAGGATGCTGCGGGCGACGTCCCGCATGGGCCTGGACTGTTTCTGGCTCTGAGTCCGCATGACATCGTAGGCCTGCTGCTCGGTGAGTCCTTTCTTCTGCATGAGGACGCCTTTGGCCTTCTCGACCAGCTTGCGCGTCTCCAGGGCGTCGCGAAGGGTCTCGTTCTCTTGGCGCAGCCGCTGGAACTCGGCAAACCGGCTGCGCGCCAGGGTCATAACACTGAGCAACTGACGCGCGACGATCGGCTTGACCAGGTAGCCGAAAACATGCGACTGGACGGCCTCCTGGAGATATTTGTCGTCGGTGAAGGCGGTGGTGACGAT
This sequence comes from uncultured Anaerolineaceae bacterium, assembly GCA_964500225.1. GTDB lineage: Bacteria > Planctomycetota > Phycisphaerae > FEN-1346 > JAACEH01 > JAAYDY01. The sequence continues at coordinate 65,277 of CAZCOA010000003.1, forward strand.
GACGGGGCAGGGCCGTCGCTCCATGATTTCGCGCGACGCGGCCAGGCCGTCCATGCCTGGGCCGAGCTTGATATCCATCAGGACCAGGTCCGGTTGGAGGCGCTCCAGCTCGGCCAGGGCGGCCTCGGCCGTGGCGAACAGGTGGACGTCGGCCTTCAGTTCGCGGCTCAGGATACGCTGGAGCCCCATGGCCACCAGGGATTCGTCCTCGACGACGAAAATGCACTGGGCCGGTTCGATCGGCGTGGCGGACGGCTGTTCGGTCATGACAGTCCTCCCGGCGCGAAAATGATCTGCGCCCGGCATCCCTCGGGGCCGCTGTGCAACTCGAAACGGCCGCCCAGGTCGTGTTCCACGAGTTGACGGATCAGCGCCAGGCCGGTGCCCTCGCGGTCGCCGTCGGGGCGCCCGATGCCGTTGTCGGCAACACGGACGACGACGTGGCCGGGGATGTCCGCCGGCTGAACGTCGATGGTGATGCGGCCGTGGTCGCGGCCGTCGAAGGCGTGCAGGATGGCGTTGGACATTAGCTCGTTGACCGCGATGGCCAGGGCGGTAGCGCGTTTACTGGACAGTTCGAGGTTGCGGCCCGTGACGCCGATTTCAACGTGCAGGCCCCGGTCGCCCAGGTAGGTGGCCTTGGCCAGTTCGGCCAGGCCCTTCAGCAGCCCCATCAACGGCACGTCGCTGGCCGCCTCGGTGGTCAGCAGGCGATGGACCATCGCGGCGGCGCGGATGCGCGACATGCAGCGGTCCAGGGCCTCGGCGCCGTCGGGACCCACGTGGTCGCGTTCCAGCTCCAGCAGCGCGATCAGCGACTGGAGGTTGTTGCGGATGCGGTGATGCGCCTCGCGCACCAATGTTTCCATCTGGTCGGCCCGGCGGACCAGTTCGGCCTGCATGCGGTATTGGGCGCTGACGTCGCGGGCAATGGCGATCAGGGCCGGCTGCCCCGCTTGCTCCAGCGACGCCACACGCACCGACACCGGAAACGTCGAGCGGTCCTTGCGGCGGAAGGTCGTATCAAATGCCGCCGAAGCCTGACCGGACGTCAACAGTCTCAGTTCGCTGCGGCGCGACTCGTGCTGGAATCCGAGATCCAGGTCCGCGATGTTCATCCGCGTCAGTTCGGCATGACTGTAGCCCGTGGCATCGCAGGCGCGGCGGTTGGCCTCGATGATGCGGCCGTCGTAGTCGTGCAGGAAGATCATGTCGGCGGCGTGTTCGATGAGGTTGCGGTACTTGGCCTCGGATTGCCGGGTGGCTTCCTGGCTCTCGCGGAGCGTGTGGAACAGGACGCCGTAGGGCTTGGTCAGCCCGGTCTCGATGAGGGCTTTATAGACCATGTAGAAGGAGAGCAGCTTGAGCAGGTGCCCGAGCATGTTGGGCAGGCCGTAGGGGTCGCCGTACACGGTGAAGAGGACCTCGGCGTTGATCGTCGCCAGCAGGGCCAGCAGGAGCCGCCGGATCACCGTGCGGTCGAAATGCTGTTTTCGCCGCAGGAGCAGAATGCCCGCCAGCACCAGCAGGACGCAGATGACGTACTCGGCGGCGATCTTGAAGGGGGTGAGCCGGCCCGCGGCGTCGTCGAAGCAGACCGGGAACACGTCCAGAACGAACACGGTGGCCAGCGCGGCCGCCGTGACGAGCGCATAGACGGTCAGCAGCGCGCCGGCCCGGATGCGTCGCCCCAGCAGCAACGGCGCCGCCACCAGCGACACGGCCTCCAGCCCGCGAGCGATGACCCAGAGCTGCGTTGCCAGGTTGCTGCCGGCGGTGCGGAATACCCCCATGCCGCTGTAGGCCAGCGCGTGCAGCAGGTCCAGTGCGGCTACGAACAGATACGCGATTCCGATGACCAACAAGTAGTTGTTGCGGAGAAACTCGCGGGCGTTCCAGAAAACCAGGAACAGCGACACGCCGATGGCCGCCGACGTCATCTCGGCCAAGCTGTGAAACAGGAGGTAGTGCCGCTCGGCCATGGCGTGGTACTGATCGCGGAACACCACCGCCAGCACGGCGACGACGACGGCCAGCGCGACCGGCGCCGCCGAGACGACGATCTTGCGAAATTGGACAGATGCCTGGGCCATAGACCTCGCCGCGGGTCGTGCCATGTTCGCGACCACAAGACTACCATGTCCGCTCGGAAAGACAACCTCATTTCGCCCGCGTCGGGTCCGTTACGCGACCTGCACGCGACACGCTGCGCGAGGAGATCGGGCGCAACGACGGGGCGGCCGGTCCGAGTCGGATCTCGGAGGCGAGCCGCCCCTGACGATATCACGGCCCCGGCGCCGGCCGAGCACTCACCAGTTCTCCGCCAGCAATTCGAAGTGCGCCTGCGGATGGGCGCAGGCCGGGCACAGGTCGGGGGCCTCGGCACCGGTGTGCACGTAGCCGCAGTTCAGGCACCGCCAGACGACGGGCTTGTTTTTCTTGAACACGGTGCCGTTGGTGATATTGGCCAGGAGGCCGAGGAACCTTTTCTCGTGCTGTTTCTCGGCGATGGCGATGGCTTCCATGGCCTTGGCGATGTCCTCAAAGCCTTCCTCGCGGGCCACCTTGGCGAACGACGGGTACATATCGGTCCACTCGTGGTGCTCGCCGGCGGCCGCGGCCTGGAGGTTCTCGGCCGTCGAGCCGATGACGCCCGCCGGATACGCCGCCGTGATTTCCACGTCGCCGCCCTTCATGAACTTGAAGAGCCGCTTGGCGTGCTCCTTCTCCTGGTTGGCCGTCTCTTCGAAGATGTTGGCGATCTGGACGTAGCCGGCCTTGCGGGCCTGGCTGGAGGCGTACGAGTAGCGGTTGCGGGCCTGCGACTCGCCGGCAAACGCAATCAGAAGGTTCTTCTCGGTCCTGGATCCCTTGAGGTTCATAGTGCTCCTGCCTTTCTCTGCACGGTTCGGTCTTGCCGCATGTCTGCGTCCGCCGGACAGGCAACGCCCCGCCCGGCGACAGCGTCCGACGCCACGCCGCGTGACACGGAAACCATACTATCGCCGCAAGCCCGTTGGCTGTCAACCCTTGGTGCGGTGGCGGGTTAACCGTTGTCCAGCTACCGCCAAAGCTCTCGGAGTTGTCCGCGGGGCGGGAATGCGGTATACTTAACGGCATGGACACGGGATTTGCCAGTATTGAGGAGGCCCTGGCGGCACTGAGGGCCGGACAGATGGTCGTCCTGGTGGACGACGAGAACCGCGAGAACGAGGGCGACCTGGTCTGTGCGGCCGAGCTGGTGACGCCGGAGATCATCAATTTCATGGCGTCGCGGGGGCGCGGGCTGATCTGTGTGGCCATCACGAACGAGCACGCGAACCGACTGGCCCTGCCGCCGCAGGCCCCGGAGAACACGTCGCCGTTCGGGACGGCGTTCACGGTCAGCGTGGACGCCCGACGCGGTATTTCGACGGGCATCAGCGCGGGCGACCGGGCTCACACGATCCAGACGATGATGCGCGAGGACTGCCGGCCGGACGACCTGGCCCGGCCGGGTCACGTCTTCCCGCTGCGGGCCCGCGATGGCGGCGTCCTGGTCCGCACGGGGCAGACCGAGGGCAGCGTGGATCTGGCCCGGATGGCAGGTCTGAAGCCTGCGGCCGTCATCTGCGAGATCATGAACGACGACGGCACGATGGCCCGTGTGCCCGAGTTGAAGGTGTTCTGTGCCCGGTACGGGCTGAAGCTGATCAGCGTGGCGGACATCATCCGCTATCGTCGGCGCACGGAGCGGCTCGTGAAGCGCGTGGCCGAGAGCCCGCTGCCGACGCGCGACGGTCAGTGGACGATGATTGCATACGAGAGCCTGGTGGATCCCCTGCCGCACGTGGCCCTGGTCATGGGCGACGTGAGGACGGCGGATCGGCCGGAGGCGGATCCGGTGTTGGTGCGGATGCACTCGGAATGCCTGACGGGGGACGTGTTCGGCAGTCTGAAGTGCGACTGCGGGCAGCAGCTTCAGATGGCAATGCAGATGATCGGCCGCGAGGGCCGCGGGGCCGTCGTGTATATGCGCCAGGAGGGCCGCGGGATCGGCCTCGTCAATAAGGTCCACGCCTACCGGCTCCAGGCCGAGAAGGGGCTCGACACCGTCGAGGCGAACGTGGCGCTGGGGTTTCCGCCCGATCTGCGGGATTACGGCATCGGGGCGCAGATTCTGGCGGACCTGGGCATTACGCGGTTGCGTCTGCTGACGAACAATGATCAGAAGATCATCGGGCTGGAGGGGTACGGACTGGAAATCGTGAGCCGCATGCCCCTGGTCGCCCAGCCGACGCAGGAAAACCTGGATTATCTGCGAACCAAAAAAGAGAAGATGGGACACCGGCTGGACGGCCTGTAATGTCGGGATAACATTCCCTCGGAGAAGCCGCCAGGGCGGTTTATTTTTGCCCCTCCGCGATTTTGAGGCTATAGTTACAGTAAGAAACCCGCATGCTTCGGATCTCACCGGTCCGCGGCAGGCGAAGGTGTCTGTGTGCGGCAACGGCTTCTTACCCCTCGGTCGTTGCCGCCTTTTTTCTGTTGCTGCCTTTTGGGAGTCGCCTTTCCTCGTTGCCCCTGGGACCTGAACGGTTGTGCTTGTGAGGGAAGTTGCCCATCTCACGACCACAACCCCTGTGGCGGGGCTCCTCCGCTGACCTGCCGCCCACCCGACAGCGTTGCGCCTGGCGGCGCGAGGGGTCTATTGGGCCAGGTAGGCGTCGATGATCTGCTTGAACTCGCTGTTGGGCTCGGTCCGCCAGAGACCGATGATCTTGCGTTCGCGTTCGGCGCTGGCAACGCTGTCGGAGGCGTGCGCGGCGTTGCGCATGAGGTCGCGGCCGAAGTCGCTTCGGACGGTGCCGATGTCGGCCTTCGACGGGTCGGTAGCGCCGAGCCACTTGCGAATCTTCTCGATGGCGTTCTTGCCGCGATACAGCAGCGCCAGACACTGCATCTTGCCCGGGGCGTTGCGTTCGGCGGCGCTGACGGTCCGCGGGTCCACGCCGGTCATGTATTCGACGATCTTGCTGAACTCGGTGACGGCGTTCAGGTCGGCCAGCATGGCGCCGACCTTTTGCGACACCTCCAGCGGCACCTCGAAATCGAAGGCCCCGTTGAGCCGCTCGTGGACGGTCTCGACCACGCGGCCGACGAGTTTCTCGCGGAACATGTCCTTCAGCGGCCCGTAGAACTCCTCGCCCTGGGCCACCGACATACTCAGCACCTTGGCGCCGACGATGAACAGGCCGGTCTTGGAGAAGATGTCGATGATGTTGCCCGCGCGGCGGCTGCGCTTGTAGAAGTTGTCGGGCTTCAGAATGACGAGGCTCGTTTCGACGTTGGTCGGATCGCTGAACTTGACGGCATCCTCGATGACGCCGCCGTCGGTCGCCGAGAAGTCGCTGAGGACCTTCAGTTGGCTGCGGCAACAGGCCTCGTCGTGGGCGCACAGGACGGCCGGCTCGAAATACTTCACCTCGCCGTTGGGATAGACCAGGAAGTCGCCGAAGCTGCCGCGCACCGTGTCGCCCGCCACGTCGGGCCGGGCCGACCCGACGACGTCGCGCCGCAGGTGCTCCACCACGTTCTCGCCCCGGAACAGCAGCACCATCGTCCGGTTGGTGATGCCCAGCGGATTGACCTTGCGCAGATTCTCGTTTACGTAGGACACCAGAACCTCGCAGAACGGATCGTCGCCGATGCACTTCTCATAACCCGCTTTGAACCGGTCCACAAACGCGTCCGACGGGCTGAACATGTGCGCGCCCACCAATTCCGCCTGCACTAGGCTGATGACGCGGGAGATGATTGCCCCGGTGCGGCTCTTGGAAAGGCTGTACGGCGTAATCATCAGGTAAGCCAACTGGTCTGCCATGGTCCATCTCCCCTCTGGGCGGAACGCTCGGGGCGTGCCGCAGGTCTCGATCTTCGCCACAGCCGCCTGCGAGCCGACAACGGCCTTCCGTCGTCCGCAGCACGGCTTGAAGTCCTTATCATAGATAAAACCCGGGGTTTTTCAAGTCCATCATGCGCCCCATCCGGAGTGCAGCGACACGTCGGGCGGGGGGCAGGGGGCCTGGCTTCCGGGCAACGCGACGCACGGAGAAGGGAGCGACATTGGGCGGTCACTGTTGCTTGTTGGCGGTCGGAGCCCCGTCGTCGGAGCGATCAGTCCAGGGACCGGCCGGATCGCTTACCCAAAGTTCGATGGGGTCGTTCGGTCCGCCACGCACCAGCAGGCCTGCGGCATCGGCATGGACGGCGCCGACGGGCGTTCCGTCCGGGCGATCGAGCAGGAACGTGCGTTGCCCGGTCTCCAGGTCGTGCAGGGCCTGATAGCCGGTGACCTTGTCGTCCACTTTCTTGTTAACGCTCAGGAGAAAGCGGTTGGCGAACACCTGCGGCACGCCGATGCGCTGCCACGTGGGGTCCGAGAGCCGCCACAGTTGGCGACCGTCGCTGCGTCGCACCAGGGCCAGGCCCTTGTCCCATCGGACCAGCAGCCGCCCGCCGTCCACCGGGGTGAACTGGATTGGCTGCCTGACATCGTTCTGGAAGGTCCAGAGGGTGCGGCCATTGGACAGGTCCACGGCCTTCAGGCCATCGGCCGGATGGATGAATGTCAGGACATCGCCGTCCACGAAGGCGGATCTCTGATAGAACCATTGTATCTGCGAGTCGCCGAGAGCAAGGGGCGGCCCGAAGCGTCCCGTTTCGGCGTCGAAGACCGTGACCGTGGTCCCTGAGTCGGTGAAAACGGGCCAGCGGGATGCCCCCCACGGGGCGCTATAAGGATTCAGCATCTCGTCAAACGCGGTGTCGCTCTCGAGGTCGCCCGTGATGATGTCCCAGACGAGGACGCGCTGCCGCATGGCCGTCGGCCGCACGGGAATCCCCCAGGCCCTTCGACCGCATCGGGCCATGCCGCCATTGAGGCCCTGAGGGTATCCGACGGTCCGCAGCGCGTAGCCGTCGCGTGTGTCGAGCAGATAGAACGATGAGCCGGTGGCCACCGCCACGACGTCGCCGGTGTCGCCCAGTTCGGTGACGTTGGCGGCGAACTCGTCGGCGCCGCCGGTGAATTCGGCGTCGCCGTAGCGCAGGGCGCCGGTCAGGGTCGCCGGCCGGCTTGCGGCATGGTACCGCCACGCGGGCTGAAGCGCCACGCGCCACTGCAACGTGCCGTCGTCCAGGCTTATGCGGGCGATTGCGCCGCGTTCGAGGCTGTAGAGGGCATGGCGGCCAAGGACGAAGCGGCTGCTTCGAGCGTCCTGCTCGGACAACTCGCGACGGAACGTCCAGAGCGGCGCGCCGTCGCTGCGGCGGACCGCCGTGGCCAATCTCCGGTTGGCCAGAACGAGGGCCTCCTGGTCGCCGACATGGACCGCACAGAGCACGCGGCTGGATGCAGGCAGGTCGGCGCACAGCACGGGGGCCAGTTGCGCGAATTCGTCGTCCGGTTCTAGACTCCAGGCCAGACGATACGGCCCGTCGGCCGCCGGCGGCAACGGTTCGGTCCTTCCGACGAGGTGGCCGCGGGCGACGGACGCCGCGACAGCCGTCGCGGTCGTGGTGCCGCCGTCGAGCGACGAGACTGCTGCGTCGGGCGTCGCCGCGGCGGCCAGGGCCAGGGCGTGCAATTCGGCCTGAGCAGTCAAGCCTAGCCGCTGGGACACCTGGGCGGCCAGGGCCAGATACCGGCGACGCTTCTTTCCGTCGGGCGTCAGGTGGACCAGGCGCGCCAGCAACCGGCTCGCCTCGTTCAGGTCGTCGCGGGCCATGACGATGGCGAGTGCCTCGTCCAGGGCGATCGGCGCCGCCAGGCTGTTCGGCCAGCGACAGGCCACCTCGATCAAGGCGTCGTAGTCGCGGGCCTTGCGAGCAGCATCGAGGGCTGCCGCCGCGCGATTGTCCCAGGGGGCGTACGTGGCGCGGCCGTGGCGAGCCAGCAGCCGCTCGATCTGCCGCTCGGCCAGGATGCCGGAGACGCCGGTTCCGGCCACAAACGTCATCTGTACGTGCCGCAGGTCGTGGCCGTCGAAGATATCCTGCAGGGCGCCGATGGCCGCGCGGGCATCGCCCTGGGCCTCGGCGGCCTCGGCCCGGAGCATGGCCTGGCGGCAGGCGCTGTCGGGGTCCAGCGCGGCGTCGCGCAGGCGGTCGGCCACCCGGGGCGCCAGCGTCGTGTCGCCGCCGCCGAGACAGTGCAGGTAGAAGTCCTCGTAGAGCTGGTACAGTTCGGCGGCCTGCTCGTCCAGGGGCACGCGGTCGAGCGCCTTGTCGAGGTAGTCGAGTCCCTCGATGGTCTTGCCGAACCGCAGGGCGGCGGCTCCGAGGGTCATCCACGGCCGCGCGTCGTCAGGGCGTGCCGCGGCGGCGTCGGTGAACTGCCGCAAGGCGGTGTCCCAGTCGAGATAGTTGACCAGGTCACGATCCGTGGCCACCAGCAGGCCGGCCGGGCCGATGGCGAGGTTGCCGCCTGAGAATCCCGCCGGCAGAGTCGTGTTGCCTGCGATGCGTCCGGCGGTCAGATCCACGGCTATGATTGCCGTGGCACTGGGCACGAGCAACGTGTCGCGTGCCAGGACGGGTTCGCCGGCCGGCGGCGCATCGAGGGCCAGCGGCGGCCATGCGGCTTGGCCGGTGGCGAGGTCGAAGACCAGGACCTTGGCGCCCCAGGCCACGCCGCGGCCGCGGTCCAGCGCCAGCAGGTACGGAGCGTCCTCCGACGGTCGCCGCCAGGCCAGGCTGCCGTCGATCCAGTGGTAGGCCTCCAAGTGCGGCGACAGGATACAGCCGGAGACCACCAGGTCGCGGTCGGCCAGGACGCGCGGCAGGCGGGCCAGCGGCATGCCGCGGACGAGTCGCCCGCCGCCGGCCGAGGCCCGTTGCGTCCGCTCGAACGGAATCTGACGCATGTCGGCCATCGTCCGCACCCACAGCACGCGGCCGCTCAGGAGGCTTTGGGCCGCTGTGACGCCCAGGGCATTGACCAGAACGATCCCGTCGCGCACCGCGACCGACGCGCTAACGTTGCGGGTGCTGAACGACCACGGGTTCTGTTGGCCGATGTAGCCGGCCGGATACCCCACCACCGGCTGCGACCAGAGAAGCTTGCCCGTGCGGCCATCGAGGGCGGCGGTATGGGCCTCGCCGTAGAAGGCTCCGGGCGTCCCGAGGGCGACGATGACGGCGCCGTGGCTTTCCACGGGCATGCCGTCAATGCTCAGCTCGCCGAACTCGAGCCCGGCACGTTGCGGGTCCCAGTGCCAGAGCATCCGCCCCGAATCGGCTGCCAATGCGTACAGGCTCGTGTGTATGCTACCCTGGCCCTGGTTGAGCATGAAGACGCCGGTGTTGTTGCTCTTGCCGTCCTCGAGCGGAGCATAGACCACGCCCCCGGCCACCAGGGGCTGGCGGGCCTGACACTCCAGGACGGGCCCGTCTCTGCCCGGGGAGCCTTCCTGGCGGGTATCGAATTGCCAGAGAAGATCGCCGGTGTCGGCGTCCAGGGCCCGGACAACGTGCAAGTGCGCGACGTAAACGACGCGGTCGTGAACGACGGGCATCACCGGCGGCACGGCGGTGACGGTGCCCTGCTGAAAATGGCGGGACTGCGCCTGGAAGCTCTGCTCAGTCTGGTCGTCGAGGGTCCGCAGAATGGTGTTCTGCCAGATGACGGCGGCAGGATCGGCCGCGGGCGTGTCGCTGCGGAATCCGCCGCCGGAGGACGGCGTGACCGGGTTCTCGGCCGGGTCGGTCGGTCGGCGGATCCACTCGGCGGCCGCGGGGGGCGGCGCGTCCTCGGCGCCGGACGACTCGGCACGGGCCAGGGCGTCGGCGAGGTCGGCGGCCAGAGCGGGCACCCCGGCGGCTCGCGCGGCCAGGGCGGCACGCAGCCACAGGGCCCGTCGCGGCAGATCGCAGGCGGGGTGCTTGTCCAGGACGAGCTTATAGTAATAGAGGGCCAGGGCCGGCTGAGCCGCCTCGCGGCACCGGTCGGCCAGGGCCACGGCGGCATCGTCCCCGACGTCGCTCAGAAACCAGCGGTGCACGACGGTCTCGATGGCCCGCAGGTCGGCCTGCCGCCGCGCCGCGTCCCAGGCCGCGCGGGCCTCCTCGGCCACGGTCTCGCGGTAGGCCCGCTGTCCTTCGGCCGGCCAGCCCAGAATATCGTCGATGAGCGCACGCCACAGGGGTAGATGAAGGTGCTCGTCGGCTGGAACGATGACGTCGGTGTGGGCGGCGACCAGGGCCGCGTAGCACTGGGAGGCCTCGACGTAGGCCCCGGCCGCGGCCAGGTCGCGCGCGACGCGCAGGTCGCGGTCGGCCGCCGTGTTGGTGTTCATCTGCGGCACGAAGGCGTCGCCCTCGGGCAGTGTGGGCTGCTCGGCCGCCTGCGGTGCGACGGCGGCGTTCTGTGCCGTCGCCGGGCGACACGGGCACAGGGATGCAGCCCATGCCGCCAAGGCCCAGAGCGCCAGCCGCTGAACCGGTTTCATATTGCGGTGCATCCGAATCGACCCTGACAGGACCACGCACACAGGCAACCGCTACCGTCGCCGGGTGTAGAGTATACGGCCTCGATCGCGGCGAAAACGACAAAATCCCTCAGTTGTCGGACGCCTGGGATGCGCCGGACGCACATCGTCCCCGGCGGCCAACCCCATCGCTCCGCGACAGGGCACGGCCGCTTGCGGCCAAGGGCCATCGGCCGAGACACGGGCAGGGGCGTGGTCAGCGCGTCGATGTCCACTGGCGGAACCACTCTCGGGCGTCGCGGAGCATGGTCGGGATGTCGAGCCGGTAGGGGCATTGGCGGACGCACTGGCGGCACTGGGTGCAACGGTCCACGCGGGCCATGTGACGTCGCAAGGCGCGCTGGGCGGCATCTGCGGGCATTCGCCGCGCGAAGCTGCGTCCGCGAAGAATCATCGGGATGGCGATCTCCTGGGGGCATCCGCGGCAGTAGCCGCACGCGCGGCAAAAGACCTTGCCGATCTCGGCGGCGAGCTCGTCCATGCGGCGTCGCTCATCGTCGGTGGGGGGGCGCTCGTCCTTGTAGAGCCGCACCGCGACGGCCAGCTCGTCGAGCGTTTCGATGCCGGGGATCGGCACGACGGACGGAAACTGCTGGAGATAGCGCAAGGCGAGGTCGCCGTGTTCGATCATGCCGCCGGCGAAGGGTTTCATGGCGATGAAGCCGACGCCGCGCGAGGCGGCGCGATCCACCAGCGGCGCGGCCTCGGGCGCCACGAAGTTGAGGGGAAGCTGGACGGTCTCGAAGCGTCCCGAGTCGATCATCTCGGCGGCCAGGTCGATGCTGTGGCTGGTGACGCCGATATGGCGGACGGCGCCGCGGTCGCGGAGGCGGCAGGCCGCCTCGTAGGGACCGCCGGGCGCCATGACGGCCTGCCACGTGTCGCGGTCGGCCACGTTGTGGAACTGCACGAGGTCGAGGTACTCCGTGCCGAGCCGCCGCAGGCTTTCCTCGACGTGGCGGGCAAACATCGCGCCATCGGTGGAGCCGTCCTTGGTGGCCAGAACGATCCCGTCGCGGTCGCGGCGCCGCAGGGCCATGCCGAGGCGCGGTTCGCTCTCGGGATAACTGTAGGCGGTGTCGAAGAAGGTGATGCCGGCGTCGATGGCGGCGGTAATGACGGTCACGGCCTGCTCGTCGGTCAGGCGGCCGATGGGAATGCCGCCGAAACCGACCGCGCTGACGGTCAGGGCTGTCTTGCCGAGTGTTACCTGTCTCACGGGGCTGGTTCCTGATTCGCTGTCGGCGCGCGTCGCGGCGGTCAGAGATCCCGGGCGGCGTCGTGATGCTTGCGGTCCCACCGCTGCCGCAGCCGGTCCACCATCATGTACACGGCCGGAACGACGACCAGGGTGAGTAACGTGGAGACAGCCAGGCCGAAAATGACGGCGACGGCCATGGGCCCCCACCAGAGGCTGCTTTCGCTGTTGGTGTTGAAGGTCATGCCGCGAATATCGACGTTCCAGCCGAGGGCCATCGGCGCCAGACCGAGCAGGGTGGTGATGGCCGTAAGGAGCACCGGCCGCAGGCGTGTGCGTCCGGCCAGCAGCACCGCGGCGACGGCGTCCATGCCGCGGTCGCGCAGCTTGTTGATGTAGTCGATCAGAACGATGGCGTTGTTGACCACGATGCCGGCGAGCGAGATGATGCCGAGGCCGGTCATGATGAGGCCGAACGGTCGGCCGGTAATGGCAAGACCGGAGAAGACGCCGATCCACGACAACAACACCGAAAGCATGATGATCAGGGGGAGCAGAACGGAGTTGAACTGGCTGACAAGAATCATGGCAATGACGAGGATCCCGACGACGCCGGCCTTCAGGAGAAAGTCGCCGGACTTCTGCATGTCTTCCTTCTCGCCGCGGTAGGCAATATAGCAGCCGGAGGGCGGCGTAACGTCGCGCAGGGCGGCCATGGCCTGCTTGAGGACCTCGGCGCTATTGTAGCCTTTGACCACGTCGGCGGTGATGGTGATGGCTCGCCGCATGTCGGTGCGTCGGATGGCGGCCAGGCCGGAGGTGTACTCGACGCGGGCGACGGCGCTGAGCGGCACGGGCTGCCCGCCGGGGCCGGCGATGGTCAGGGCCTCGATATCGCTAATCGTGCGGCGGTAGGCCTCGGGCAGGCGGACCACGATGTCGTAGTCGTCGTTGCCGTCGCGGAACTTGCTGACGTCCATGCCGTTGACGGCCGCCTTGATCGACGTGGCGACCGTGCCGGTGCTCAGGTTCATCAGTGCCGCCCGCTGGCGGTCCACGACGATGCGCAGTTCAGGCTTGCCCGGATCGTAGTCGTCGTCCAAGTCGGTCACGCCGGCGATGCCGCGCACGACGCTCTTGATCCGCTCGCACAGCGGCAGAAGGTCATCGTACTTGTCGCCGCTGACTTCGATCTCGATGGGCTTGCCGGTGGGCGGACCTTCTTTTTCGACAGCCACCTGGATCTGAACGCCGGGCATGCCGCTCAGGGCCTCGCGCAGCTTCTCGACGGTGTCGCGCGACGGCACGCGGCGGTCCAGGTAATCGATGAATTCCACGGAGATGACGGCCAGATGCGAGTCGGTGCCGCCGCCGCCGCTGAAGATGTCGCCGCCGCCGCGACCGACATCGGTGGTCACAAACTTGACGTTGCGCGCGGGGTCGGACCCATCGGTGTAACGATAGGCCAGCACCTGCTCCTCGATGCGCCGGGCGACCTGGTCGGTGACGTCCAGGGGCGTGCCGACGGGCATCGTGATGTTGATGCGGGCGGTGCGCGGGTCGCCGGTCGGGAAAAACTCGACCTTGCCGTTCAGTGCAAAGAACGCCGCCGCCGACAGCGCCAGCAGGGCGAAACCGACGAGCACGATCAGGCCGCGCACCCACGGGCGGATGGCCACCGAGAGAATGCGTTCGTAAACGGCCAGAATGCCCTGCCCCAGGCCGCCCGACGACGGGGCGTCCCCGGCGGAAGGCGCCGGCGCATGGTTGCCGCGCCGAACGCGGAGGAAGATCGCACAGAGCGTCGGGTTGATGACCATGGCCACGAAGAGCGACGCCAGCAGGGCAGTGATGACCGTTTTGGGCAGGTAGCTCATGAAGTCGCCGATGATGTCGGGCCACGCCAGCAGCGGCACGAACGCCGCCACGGTCGTCAGCGTCGAGGTGATGACCGGCCAGGCCACTTCGCTGGTGGCCTTCATGGCGGCCTGGACGCGCGGCATGCCCTGCTGCATGTGGCGGTAGCAGTTCTCCACGATGACGATGGCGTTATCGACGAGCATGCCGACGACCAGGATCAGGCTGAACAGAACGATCATGTTCATCGTGATGCCCAGGGCCGTCAGCGCGGCGAACGTGATCATCATCGAAAACGGGATGGCCAGGGCCACGAGGATGCTGTTGCGGACGCCCATGACGATCATCAGGACGAGGACCACGAGGATGAGGCCGGAGAGCATGTTGTTTTCGAGGTCGGCAACCATCATGCGCACGAACTCGCTCTGGTCGAGGGAAACGTCGATCTGGACGGCCTCGGGCAGGTGCGCGCGGTACCGGGCGATGATGTCGCGCACCTGGTCGGCGATATCGACGATGTTGGCCCCGGCCCGCTTGACGACCGAGACGGTGATGCTCTCGGTGCCGTTGAAGCGGGAGTAGGACTTGCGGTCTTCGAACGTGTCGCGGACGACGGCCACGTCGCTGAGGTACAGGGGCCGTCCGTCGCGCGAATCGATGATCAGGTCGTAGATCTCGCGCGGGTCGGCGAATTCGCCTTCGACGCGGGCCGAGTATTTCGCGTCGGGCATGTCGATCGTGCCGCCGGAGACGTTCTGGTTCTCGGCGGCGATCCGCGCGAACAGCTCGGATACGGGGATGCGGTACGCCGCCAGGCGGTAGGGATCCACCTCGACGCGAATCTGGCGCGTCAGGTCGCCGGTGATCTGGGCCTCGAGCACGCCCTCGATCTTCTCGATGTCGTCCTGGAGGTCCTCGGCGATTTCCTTGAGCCTGACCAGGCCGCAGGGGCCGTGGACATTCAGCAGCATGATCGGAAACTCCGAGATGTTGATCTCGGCAATCGACGGCTCGTCGATGTCGCTGGGCATCTCGGGCTTGGCCTGGTCCACCTTGTCGCGCACCTTCTGAAGCGCGTCGTCGATGTCGGTGTTCGGCATGAACTTGATCGCTACCGTCGAGACGCCCTCGGTGGAGGTCGAGGTCATCTCGTCCACGTCGCTGAGGTTCTTCAGCTTCTTCTCGATCTCGTTGGTAACGAGGTTCTCGATGTCGCCCGGGGCGACGCCCGGATAGGTGGTCGTGACGATGATGATCGGAATCTGAATGTCGGGAGCAGCCTCGCGCGGCAGCGTGACGTAGCTGTACGCGCCGACGACCGCGATCAGGATCATCAGCACGACGACCGTCGTGCGATGCTTGATGGCCGTGTCGGAGATGATCATTCGCTTGGGCTTCCTTGACAGCAGGCGCCGGCCGGCGCTTCCGCGCCGTTCAGGACCGCCTCGGGCTGCGTCCGATCGGCGGCCTGCGCATCGAGGCGACCGTCGCCGCGGCCGCCGGTCTCAACCACCGCCACCTTCGCCCCGTCCACCAGTTCCCGCTGCCCCTTGACGATCAGGCGGTCGCCGACCTGAAGGCCCGAGAGCACCTGCACGAACACGCCGTCGAACACGCCGAGCGTGACGTCGCGCGCGTAGGCCGTGCCGTCGGCCTCGACGAACACGCGGTATCCGCCGTCGTGCCGCACCACGCTGAAGATGTTCACGGCCACGGCGCCGGGGATCTCGCGCCGCACCAGTTGGACCTTGGCGATCATGCCCGGACGAATCCGCCCGTCGTCGTTCGCCAGCTCCAGATGCACCGGGAAGGTCAGCGTCTGGGGATCGGCCACCTGTTTGATGAAGATAACCTTGCCGAGGCGGGGCTCGTCGCCCAGGGCCTCGACCACCAGCGGTATCGTCTGCCCGACGCGAACGAACGAAACGTCTTTCTCGGGCACCTGGACGATGATCTTGACGCGGCGGGTGTCCACGACGTCGCCCAGCGGCGTTCCGGGAGTCATGTACTGGCCGATCTCGGCCAGCTTGGCGTCGAAGAAGCCGTCGATGGGCGACAGCACGTCGGCGTTGGCCAGTTGGGCCTTGGCCAGTTCCACGGCCGCCACGGCCGCATCCATCTCCGCCTTCGTGCGGTCCAGTTCATCCTTGCTGACGGCCTGGTCGGCGAACATGGTCTTGGCGCGCTGGTGGGCGACGACGGCGTACTCGGCCCGGGCCTCGGCGGCTGCCAGATTGGCTTGGAGGACGGCCTTATCGAGGCCGAACAGCCGCTCGCCGCACGTCACGGCGTCGCCCTCGGCCTTGCCGATATAGACCAGGCGGCCGGCCGTTTCGGCCGACAGGCGAACGCTGACCCACGGCTCAATGATGCCGCGAATCACGAGCCGGTCCACCATCGGCCGCGGCAACACCACCTGGACCTCAACGTTCGTGGGTTTCTGTTCGACGACGGCCTCGTCGGGCGGCTTGCACCCGGCAAGCAGAGCGGCCAGAACCGAGCCGACGGCCAACCATCTCATCATGGCATTCATCCTGAAACCAGAGGGCAACCGACAGGGAGGCCCCCATTGCCCCCGCGGATGCGACCGCACAACCGGCCCGCTCCGCCTCAGATGCTCTGCGACGACAGCAAACCGGCTGCGAACCGCAAATCGTACCTGATCGCGCGGGCCGTTCAAGTTAAAACCGTCCGCGGAGGGACGCCGCGTGTGTGGGCGCAGACGCCATGCGCCGGCACGACGCCGCGGGACCGGCCGCCGTGGCGCGACTCGTGCGCGTCCCCTCGACGGTATTGACCGCCGACGGCCGCAAGGGTAGAGTGCCCGCTTCGTATCCGTGGGATGGGAAATGCCCCCCCGAGACGCAGGACCATGAATCGACTCTGGAACAGTTTTCCCCTGCTCATCGGCATCACGCTGACGACCTGGGCCGCCACGGCCACCATGACCACCTACCTGCTTCAGCAGGGCCTGCGGCCGGGCGAGGTGGTCGTCTTCGACATCCTCTTCGCCGCCATCACCCTGGCCGCCATCACGCTATCGCGGCCGAAGTCCAGGCAAGCCCTGCGGCAGTATCGGCTTCGCCACGTGCCGGCCATTGTCGCCAGCGGCATGCTCGGCGTGGTGCTCTACAACGCCCTGCTCTCGGAGGCCTACGGCAGCAACACCAGCGACGTCATTCCCTACGTGGTCATCAACTATCTGTGGCCGCTCATGACGATCCTGTTCGGCGTCGTGGTGCTGCGCGAGCGCACCGACGTGTACACCTGGGTCGGCGGGGCGTGCGGGCTGCTGGGCTTCGTCCTGATCCAGGTGGCCCAGGGGTTCCAGTCGCCGCAGGTAACCGAGGCCTGGGAAAATGGGCCGCCCGGCCTGTTTCTGCGCGAGTTCCTCGGCGCGATGGTCGGCGACGCGACCGTGGCCGGGTGTCTGCTGGCATTTGGCGCGGCCGTGTCGTGGGGCCTGTTCAGCACCCTCGGACGCAAGTGGTCGAGCGAACACCGTTTCGAGCCGCTGTCGAGCATGTTCCTGTTCGTCCTGGCGGGCCTGGTCGGGTCGGCGCTGTGGTACTGGAACGATCTGCGGCCGTCCGTGGTCTTCTCCCGGTGGCCGTGCGTGGCGATCATCGTCGCGATCGGCTGCGTGAACAACGGCGTCAACAACGTGTTGTGGCTGCGCGCGATCGAACTGGGCGGCGCGGCACGGACCGGCGTGGTGTCGTACCTGACGCCGGTGCTGGCCCTGACGTACATGGCGGTGTTCCACCGGCAGTATCCGTCGTGGTCGTCGCTGGTGGGGCTGGCGCTGATCCTCGGGGCAATTGCCGTGGTGGAGACGCACCGCAAACGCCGGCGCAACGGCGCGTCCAAGCGGCTCGGTGTCCCGGCCTGAGAATGCCGGCTTGTGCGCACGTCCTCGACGGCCGGTCAGACGATGTACCGTTCGAGGTACCGCCGCCCGAACACCAGGCCGCGTTTGACGGCCTCGGGCGAGTCATTGAACACGGGGTCGTCGTAAGCGATCGACAGCGCCCCGTCGTAGCGGTTCTCCTGGAGGCGGCTGATCAGTCGCGGCCAGGCCACCTGGCCGTGTCCCGGTAACCGCCGCCGCCACCAGCCTCCGTTGGGCCGTAACACCGAACAGTCGCTGCGGCGGTCGGCGAACACCTCGACGTCGTTGGCCCGGACGTGGAAGATCGACTCGGCGTAATCCGTGACGGCCTCGACGTAGTCCACCTCGAGCCACACCAGCGGCGCAGGATCGAAATTCAGACCCACCACGTCACTATGGACATGGGTGAAGATTTTTTCCCAGAGCTCGGGCGCAAACGCGAGGTTGCCGGGCATATCCTCGGCCTGCCAGCCGACCAGCGGCGAATTCTCGACGGCGATCCGCACGCCGCACTCCTCGGCTTCGGCCACCGCGCCGGCCGCCAGGCGGCCCCAGGCGGCGATGCACTCGCCGATGCGCAGCGACGGATTCCGCCCGACGCGGCACGACACCGTCCGCACGCCCAGCCGCCCCGCCGCGCGAATCGTCTCGACCAGAAAATGCCAGTGACGCTGGCGCCGCGAGTCGTCCGGCTCCAGCAGGTTGTCGCTGGTCGTCAGGCAACTGACGGCCAGCCCCGTGGACGCCATCAGTTGCTCGATCTCCGCGGCGGCCGCGTCGTCCACCTTGCCGGGATTCAGCGACGGCCCATCGAACCATCCGCCGCCGCTGCCGCCAAGGCACGGCACCTCCAGGGAAGTGAACCCCGCTTCGGCAGCCCAGCGGGCCACCTCGGGCAGACTCACGCCGCTCAGGCACGCCGTTAGGAACCCTATATTCATGGTCTCGGCCTCCGGGGTGTCCACGAAAAAAGGATGGCGGGACGTTGGCATCCCGCCATCCTTGGCTTCTCGACCATCGCACGCGGCCCAACCGGCAACCCCGCGAGGGATGCTCGTGTGTGCCCTGACGGCGGCGCGTCTATTCGATCAGCACCGGCGCCTCGCCCGTTTTCCCGTCCGACGAGGTCTTGGCCGCCTCCTGGTCATCGTACTTGCCCTTGATCTCGCGCACGGCAATCACGGTGCCGTCGCGGGTTCCCAGGAACAACTGCCCGTCGATCTCATTCAGGGCGAACACGTCCAGGCGCCGGGCGTCCAACGTGAACAGCACCGACCCGTCCTGATGCGACAGCGCTGCAATCTTCCCGTCTCTTCTCAACACGTACAGCGCTCGCGGGCTGGCCGCCAGGAACCGGTCCACGTTCTCGGCGGACCACAGGGGCCGCTCGCCGTCCAGCTCGTTCAGGGCCAGCATCACGTGCGGCTCGGTGATGACGTACACGCGGTTGCCGAACGCCATCGGGGCCTGGAGAATCGGGTTACCGGTGGTGCAGACCCAGGCCGGCTGGCCGCCGATCGGGTTCAGCGCGTAGAGGCTATAGTCGCGGGACGCGGCCAGCACAAAGCCCTGTGTGCCCGACAACTTCAGATCGGCCTCGAACGCGTCGCGGGCCTTGAAAGTCCAATGGACCTGCCTACGGCTGCCGTTGCTGGCCACGACCTCGCCGTCCTCGCTGGCAAAATAAACCAGGCCGTTGCCCGCCACCGGCGCACTGAGAATCGTCGCATGCATCAGGCGGTCCCAGCTCTGGCCGCGGTGGGTCGCGTGTTCGGCCAGCATCCACCCTTCGTGCGACCCGTAGTAGATGAACGGCGGCGCCACGTGGAGGCGGGTGCTCGGAGCCATCTTCAGGTCGCGCGGCGGCAGCGGCTTGCCGGTGTCGGTCAGGAATCCGTAGAGCTTGTCGATGACGGCCACGTAGGCCACCTCGTCGCCGAGTTGGCCGACGTCCGATGGTGTTACGTCGGCGTCGCACAGCTTGACCGTCCACTTGATACGTCCGGAGAATGAGTCTATGCAACGGAGTTGATTGGTGCTGCTGACGGTGTAGAGGTTGCCGCGACGACAGTACAGATGCTTCAGTGTTTCTCCCTTGTTCAGGGGCAGCGTCGCGCTCCAGAACTGGACCAGGTCGCCGCCGGCCAGCTCTTCGGCCAGCAAGGGCGGCGGCGTCTCGACGGCGGCTTTGCGACAACCGCTCACGCCCAGCCCGCAAGCCGCCACGAACACCAACGTCAGGACCGTCGCCTTCTTCATAGTCTCGAACCTTTCCTTAGACTGAGGCCGACCACTGGCCGCATGAGCCGCCGCCGGCGCCTGAGGCGCCACCGGCTCAGCGGCCGTACTCGTCCGGCCACAGGGCCGTGGCCAGGTTGATGCCGTTCTTGCGTTCAAACCGGCTCAGCCGTTCCACGCGGGCAATGTCGTCCTGGATACGGCTGGCCAGGCGGAAAATGTACGGCTTGCCGCCCAGCCGGTCGTTCAGATCGGCCAACATCGCGTCCCATCGCCCGTCGTAGAGCTCTTCCCTGAGCCGCAACAACATCTTGTCTTCGTCCGTGAGGCTGTTGATGAACGCTTCCAGTTCGTTGGAATCCGCGGCACTACTGCGATCCACTGCAACGTTCACGCTCGCATGCCCCCATGACGGCGATTCAGGAAGGCATTAACCTAACACATGCAATGGGGTTACGTCAACGCTTTTTCTGCCGCCTCGCCGCCTCGCGACGGCATCCGCCAGTACTGAAAACCACGACATGCGGCGTGACGAGGCGAGTCTCGTGCCGCCCGTGAACCCCGCCCGGCCGCCCCCTTGTCGCCAACTCCCTTCGCGTCCACCCGCGCTTCGGCCCGCCTTGACTTGCCGGCGTGCCGCCGATAAGCTAGCCGCCATGACGGCCCTGCAACAACGGATCCAGACCAACCTTAGCCGCATTCGCGACCATCTCGCCGACGCCGCCGCACGAAGCCGACGCTCCGAAGCGGACGTGCGGCTCGTGGCCGTGACCAAGGCCGTCGGCATGGACGAAATTGCCGCCTTGGTCGCCTTGGGTGTCGCCGACCTCGGCGAAAACCGCGTCGAGCAACTCGTGCCGCGCGCCGCCCTGGCCGCCGAGGCCGGGCTGGCCCCGCGGTGGCACATGATCGGCCACCTCCAGCGGCGCAAAGTCCGCGATGTGCTCCCGGCGGTCGCCATGATTCACAGCGCCGACTCGCTCCGACTCCTGGAGGAGATCGACAAACGGGCCGCCGCGGCGTCGCTCGGACCGGTGCCGGTGCTGCTGGAGGTCAACATTTCAGGCGAACCGCAAAAATACGGCCTGCATCCGGACGAAACGCCCGAAACGCTATGCCAAGCAAACGCCCTGTCCCACATTGATGTGCGCGGCCTGATGACCATGGCGCCCCTGGCGGAGGATGCGGAGTTGTCGCGGCCGGTGTTTCGGAGGCTTCGCGAGCTGCGCGACCGCTTGAACGAGAGCCACGCCTATCGACGCCCGCTGACCGAGCTGAGCATGGGCATGAGCCAGGATTACACCGTGGCCGTCGAGGAAGGGGCCACCCTGGTCCGGATCGGAACCGCCTTGTTTCTATAGTCTTGGAATATTCGCGAAACAAATGCGGCCCTGCCGCTGGGACTTTTCGTGACGTCGCCCGGGTGAATCCGGAGGTGGCGTCAGCGGGCCTCGGCCGACGGGATCGGCGGGGGCTCGACGACCCAGCGAATGACCTCCGGCAGGTTGGGCAGCGGCTCGATGCGGACCTCGGGCAGGTCGCCGGGAGGACGGCCCTGGTAGGCCGTCACGATGCGACCGGCCAGCGACGTCCGGGCCGTCGTGGCCGCAAGGTAGGCGTCGGCCTGCTTCAGCCGCCGCTCGGCGAAGGCACGAACCGCGCCGGTGGTGTCCCAGACGCCCGGGGCGGCGGCCTGTCGCAGGCGCTCGCCGTCGGCGATCCACCCGGCAACGAACCGCTCGGCCTCGGCGAACCGTTCGCTCGCCAGGCGGAACGTCTTGCCGCAATAATCGTACGACTGCTGCGCGGCGTTGAACTGACGCGACCGGTAGAGCTCGTCGGCCAGGCGAAGCTGATAGGCCGCGGCGCGATAGGCACTTTCGCCCTCGCGCGTCAGGGCCAAGCCGCGCAGAGCCACGGCCAGGGCTAGCGACTGGCGATAAGCGTACAGACTGTCCACGTAGTAGCGGTCCACCTGGACCGTGCGGGCGCCGATGAGCACGGATCGGTCGTCGGCCGGGATGGGACGCGGGCCGAGTTGCGTGCCCTGGAGGTCCTGGTGGCGGATTTCCCTTTCGATGCTGGTTTCGGCCGCCGAGAGGTCGCCGACGGCGGCGGTCAGCGTGCTGCGGGCCGCGGCGTAGGCCTCTGCGGCACGGTCGAAGTCTTGCGCAACCAGAGCCCGATCGCCCCCGACCAACTGCGCGCGCCCGGAGATCAGGCGGCTGCGACCCTGGTTGTACGTGTCCAACGGATGACGACACCCGGGCGCTAAGGCACAGAGCGACGCCAGCAGACATACGACCACGGCTGTCTTGGGCCCGTTCACGCACGATCCTCGGACATGACCGTTTCGCCTACATACCGTCCGCCCACCACCCTTCGATTGTACAGATTCCGCTTGCCGGCGGGCAACCCCAAAACTTCCTCCGTCCCGTTCGCGCCCCGTCAGCAAGTCCCAGGGCCGTGCCCAATGCGACAACACTGAAAATCACTTAAAGATGTATGCCTGCATAGACGATATGTGGACAAACATACATCGAAGATATAAGGAGCTTTATTGTACTGGGGGGAACATGAACACCATGCCACACTTGCCGCCGACGGGGCGGCAGGGCGAGACCCTTATCCCATCGCCGCCGTTGCTCATATCGCACCTGGCGCGTTCGTCGCAGCCCGATGCGGCTCATGTGGCACGGACCATCGCAGGCGACATGACGCTTTCGATCCGCCTGCTGCGTTTTGCTGCCGGACGATTTCCCGCGTGTTTTCCCTCGAACGTCGAGGAGGCCGCCCAACAGCTCGGCGCGGCCGCCGCGCAACTGATGGTTCAGGCGTTCTGTATGATTGACGCAGTGCATGGCAACAGTGGCATGCCGCCCGACTCGGCACGGCGTCTGTGGGCCAGAAGCCTTCTGACGGGCATGATCGCGCAGCGGCTGGTCCCTGGCCACGACACGCCTCAGGCCACCGAGCATTTTGTCGCCGGCCTGCTCAGCGATGTGGGCTGCATCATTTTGGAGCAAGCCTTCCCGTCGCACTACGCGGCCGCCATCCAGGAGGCCCACGGCGGACGTGCTCTGGACGAGGCCGAGCGACGACTCCTGCCTGTCGGCCACTGCGATGTCAGTCGCCTGGTCTTCCTCGTGTGGCAGATGCCCGCCCACTTGGTCGAAGCCGTGGCGGCACACCATGCCGCCGACTGCCTCGCCCGTGACCATGCAGCATATCGCACGGCCGCCGCCGTGGAAGTGGCCGCCGAACTGGCCGCCGCGGCGATCGCCGCCCCGGACTGGTCACCCGATGACCTCCGTCCCGCCGTGGCCTCCCTTGAGCGACACGCCGGGCATTGCGGCTGGGCGCTGGATCGGCTGGCCCAGCCATGGGCCACGGAGTTCGCGCGATTGGCCGCCTTGTTGAATCTGCCGGCGGCGCCAGAGGATGTCTTTCCCGCCGAGCGGCAACTGGTCGCCTGGGTCCGCGACGGAATGCTTGGGCCCATTCAGTGACAGGCCTTGCGCGCACGTCCGGGGGCGTCCGCCATCGAGACGCTGAAACGCCGCGGGTGGCGGAACTCGTGCCGAGTTTGCTTCAAGAAGGCCGATGCGAACTCACGATAACACTGTTGTGCCGCACAACAAGGCCGCGCCCGTACTGTCGTCGCACCCGGGCTTGGGCCGTCGGCAATGTTGTACCGGGGGGCGGGGTCGCCGTTGTGAAGCCAGATACGTTCAACCTTCAGAAACTCCTGGATGATCGTCTCGAATTGCCGACCGTGCCCGCAGTGGCCATGTCGGTGCTGCGCATGGCGCAGAATCCGCGCGTGTCGATCGAACAAATGGCCCGCGTCATCGAGAAGGATCCGGCCCTGGCGGCCAAGGTGCTGCGGTTCGTCAACAGCAGCTACTACGGGCTCGACAAACCGATCACCAGCCTTCCGCAGGCGATCGTGCGGCTGGGCATCCGGGCGACCACCGTCCTGGCACTCAGTTTCTCGCTGGTCGAGGCCGGCAAACGCGCGGCCGACAAACAGTTCGATTTCCCGTGGTTCTGGCTCCGATCGCTGGCGGCCGCCATAACCGCACGCCGAATCGCCCACTATTCGGTCCGCGATCAGGCCGACCAGGCGTTCGTGGGGGCGCTGCTGGCCGACATCGGGTGTCCGTTCCTGCACCGGGCCCAGCCCGAGCGGTACGCAGTCGTCATGAAACGCTATCGCATGACGTCCGATGATCTGTCGGTGATCGAATCGCGGGCCCTTGGAGTCACCCACGCGGACGTGTCGGCGCTGCTGCTGAGCCGCTGGCGCCTCTCGGAGACGCTCGTGGCCGCCGTGGGCGCCCACTGCGACATCTCCAGCCTCGACCCGGACAGGCCGGAGTTCTCGATCGCCGTGGTCATCATGACCGCCAGCCTCATCGCCGACATGCTGATCCGCGGCCCGATCGAGCAACGCGTGGCGACCCTGGCGGACCTGTTCCGCCGGTATTTCACGCTTCAGCCGGGCCACGTCGATGTCATTCTTACAAGCCTGCGGCCGGAGTTGCAGGATATCGCTGCGATGCTGGAGCTTCGGTTGCCGCCGCTGGACGATCTGGAGAATCAGGCCAAGACCGAAATGCTTCGCGTGGCGATGAGGGCGGCCATGCCTGCGGCCGGCGCAGCCGTGGCCGACGGGTGACGCCGCCGCAACGTCCGAAAAATCCTTCGGGAGCTTTATAAGCCATGATCAAGACCGATAAGCGCAAGCACCAGCGAATCAAATGCCGCGTGATCGTCGAGCACGTCGGACCGACAATGGACTTGTCGGCCGGGGGCGTCCGCGTGCTGACGGCCAATCCGATCGCCGAGGGGACGGAAGTCCGCCTGGCGTTCCAACTGCCCGAGAGCGAAGAAATGGTCCAATGCCATGGCCGCGTGGCCTACGTGGACCAGAGTCCGATCGACGCGGACCTTCGGGAAGTGGGAATCCAGTTTCTTCGGATGATGGCCCGGCATCGGCAAGCCATAGCCGAATACGTCGCCGGCCGCGTGGACGACCCTGCGCGCGCAGACCAGTCGTTTTGAAGCCTGAAACGCTCAAGCCGGGTGCTGTTTCGTGGTCTTGCGTGCGGTTTGCCACGTGTTTGCTCGTGATGATAACTGATTGCCGAAAATCGGGTTACGGATTGATCACGATTCTTTTGGGCAACAGGTGTTGAGGAAAAGCAACGCCCCCCGGATTTCCTGATGACCCAGAATACCCAGATTAACATAACTCAAAAGCGACTTAACTTGTTTATTTGCAACGCCTTGAGTAAACTCCCATAGGTTCCGTTGTGGAGATTTGACTTTCGCGGTATGCAATTTGCCTTATCGTTACATAGGTGAGCCGGCACACCAGGTCGCAGCGAGGGGTAACGAGAAAGGCCGGGCGCGGGGACAGTCCGTGGTCCTGACGACCACGCACCGAGGGGTAGTTCATGCAACGCTGGATGTCCCTGGCTGTTGTTGGATTGTGCATACTGTCGGTAACGGCTGCAGCGGCCGAACCGGTTTGCCCGCGCGACGGCGATCGCGCCCCAACCGACGGCCGCTCCTTCGCCGGCCCGATGCGGGACGGTCCCCTGCTTCCGCTGCCGCTGTGGCTCGTAGTGGGCTTGGGCTATATCAGCATTACCCTCAAGGACCAACTCCGCCGTCGCGGTCACAGTGCCGCCCCCCGCGGACGCACCTTCGACGACCTCATTACCCTGTCCGGCGCCGACCCGCAATCCCCGTCCGCCGATCCTGAACGACAGTTGCCCTCGCGCAAGGCCGAATAACACACCGCCCCTGCGGACAATGAATGAACATGGCCCCGTGGCTTGCACTATGACCCCACCTGCCTGCTGCGCGTCAGGGACTTCGTCGCAGATGGGCGATACGCGGATGGCCCGACAGGTCTTTGCGGATTTCCAGGAGTTCCATTCCCGCTGCGACGCCGGTCGAGAGCCGCTCGCGCAGGCGGTCGGCCTGGTCGTGTCCAATTTCCATGAGCAGGTGCCCGCCGTCGGCCAGGTGCGCCGCGGCACCGGCCAGGATGCGGTCAATCACCTTCATGCCGTCGGGGCCGGCCGCCAGGGCCATGTGCGGCTCGTGGTCGCGGACTTCCGGCATCAGCCCGGCCATGTCGGCATCGCGGACATAGGGGGGATTGGCCGTGATCAGGTCGAAGATGCGATCCTGCGGCGGCAGCAGCGCCAACGGCGCGAACAGGTCGCCCTCCAGCCATGTCACGCGGTCGGCCGCCAGGCATCGGGCGGCATTCTCGCGGGCCACCGCCAGGGCGTCGCGCGACAGGTCGGTGGCCGTGACGCGGGCCGACGGACACTCCGACGCGATGGCCAGGGCCACGCAACCGCTGCCGGTACACAGGTCCAGGACGCGCGGCTCCGCGGGTGCGGGCGGCGCGCCGCCATCGACGCGTTCCCCCGCCTGGGCGTCGCGCCGGTCCACAAACCGGCCGTCGCGGTACGCCCAGGCCGGTTGGCGTCGCGGACGCAGGACCGCCAGCGCCTCGTCCACGAGAAGTTCCGTCTCGGGCCGCGGGATGAGCACGGCCGGCGTCACCTTCAGTACCAGGTGCCGAAAATGGGCCTCGCCCAGCAAGTACTGGGTAGGCACCCGCGCGGCACGGCGACGGACCAGGTCGCGAAACGCGGACAGCTCGGGCTCGGCAACCGTGCGGGCGTGCTGCACATACAGTTGAATGCGTTCGACCTTCAATACGTGGGCCAGCAGCAGCTCGGCCTCCAGTCGCGGGTCGTCGATACCCTTGGACTCGAAGAACCGCCGTGTCCATTCGAGCAGCCGCAGTATCGTCCAGGCTGGGTCGTTGCCGGCGGTCACACGGATGTCCTTTCGTCGAGTGTCACGAGGGTCGGGGGGAGGCCGAGGCGTCCGCGGCCGGTGCGGGCGATTTGCCGCGCGCGGAGGGCCAACCGTTCGAGCGTGCCGGCCGTGCGATCGAGCAAACCCGGCAGGGCCGTCTTCTGGATGACGTAGCCGTCGCGGCCGAAACGGCGCGGATCGTCGCCGTGGCGAGTGCGTTTCCAGTCGCGTTCGGCCCTGACGGCGCTGCGTCGGGCAGCCCGGGCGGCGTCGCGAAGCACGGCGGCCATGTCGCGGGCAATCTGCCGGGCCTGGACCGAGTCGCCGCGCGCCGCGGCCTCCACGCGCAGACGATCGAGCAGAACGACGTCCTGCCACGTCTGAAACCGTCCGAGTTGCTCATCCAACAGGTCGGCCGCCAGGAGCCACATGCCGAACTCGCTTGCGTTGAGTGTGACGTGCGGCCGGGCGGCCTCGAGCCGGCGGCGTGCGGCGGCAATGGCCTTGCGCCGTGCGGCCGCGTCGGCCACGTCCTGCGGCGTGATGGCGTACTGGTGCCGGCGCGAATTCTCCACGAGGGCCTTGCGCAGCCGCAGCAGCCCGGGCGCTGCCGCGTGCAGTCGGCGGATCGCCAGCGCCGCCGAGGCGTGCCGCGTCAGGCCGTAGCGGTTGCGGACGAAGCGCGCGGCCACAGCGGCTTCGTCGGCCTTGGGGTTGGCGAACAGGGCCGCCCCCAGCGCCAGGCCCCAGTGCGTCGAGCCGCCCAGTTGCCGCTCGGGGCACCACACGGTGTTGATCATGCCGATCACGCCGCGGGCGCGGTGGGCGTGGCCGATGCGGGCGAACTCGCGGAGGTTCGCCAGGTTCGATTCGTCGGGCATCGTCGTCGTGAACACGCGGGCGGTGGCCGGACAGCCCAGCACCTGGAACCCCAGGTCGGTCAGGGTGCGGTTGTCGGCCTCGATGGGATGATGGATGAAGTAGTCCCAGTGGGCGACGATGCAGTCGCGCGGCACGCGGCGGGCGATCCGGGCGTCCTTGACCAGATGGTCGCCCCAGAGGATCATCCGTTTGCCCAGGCCGGTGACGATGCGGTGAACGGCCAGGACGTGGTCGGCGAAGAGCCGCCACTGGGGCAGCCCCCGGCGGCGGCAGCGCGGACAGTCGCCGAACTGGACTTCGTCCAGTCCCACGTGCAGGTACGGGGCCGGAAAGAGCTCGGCCGTCTCGGTCAGCACGTCGGCCAGCACCTCGAGCGACTCGGGGTGCGACGGGCACAGGGCGTTGAACTGCGTGGCCGAGCCTTCGAACAGGTGACGGTACTTGTTCAGGTGAGTGATGTAGAGCGTGTGGCCCAGGGCCTCCACCTCGGGCACCACCTGGAGGCCGTGCCGCGCGGCCAAGTCGATCAGCCGCTTCATCTGGTCGCGCGTCAGGGCGTAGCGCGAGGCCAGCTCCGGCCGCCGCTGCAATTGCAACGAACAGCCCTGGTCGTCGGTGAAATGCCAGAACAGGGTGTTATAGCCCCAGGCGGCCAACTGGGGGATGAGCCGGCGATAGTAGTCGTACCGCTCGACGATCCTTACGCAATCGATCATCGCGCCGTTGATCCATGGGGCGGACATGAGCCGGCCTCCTTACCCAGGCGGGCCAG
This sequence comes from uncultured Anaerolineaceae bacterium, assembly GCA_964500225.1. GTDB lineage: Bacteria > Planctomycetota > Phycisphaerae > FEN-1346 > JAACEH01 > JAAYDY01. Next base: position 93,497 of record CAZCOA010000003.1, read on the forward strand.
TCGATCCTCGTGGTCGGCCAGACGGAGGGCCTGGATCAGTTCGTCGAGGTGTCCGGCCATGACCGCATCGAGGTTGTAGGCGGTGTAGCCGATGCGATGGTCGGTGACGCGGTTCTGGGGGAAGTTGTAGGTGCGGATGCGGGCGTTGCGGTCGCCGGAACCGATCTTGAGTCGGCGATCGGCATCGCGTGCGGCGCGGCGTTCGGACTCGTACAGGTCGAACAGCCGCGACTTCAGCAGGCGCCAGGCCTTGTCGCGGTTCTGGTGCTGGCTTTTGGACTCCTGCATCATGACGACGATGCCGGTCGGCAGGTGGGTCATGCGTACGGCGCTGGAGACCTTGTTGACGTTCTGGCCGCCGGGGCCGCCGGCCCGCATGACGTCGATGCGGACGTCCTCTTCTTTGATTTGGATGTCCAGTTCCTCGGGCTCGGGCATGACGGCGACGGTGGCGGCCGAGGTGTGGATGCGGCCCTGGGCCTCGGTGGCCGGGACGCGCTGCACGCGGTGCCCGCCGGACTCGTAGGCCAGATCGCGGAACGCCCCGTCGCCCTCGACGTTGACAATGACCTCGCGGAATCCGCCCAGGGGCGTCGGACTGGCCGACATCACCTCGAACTTCCAGCCCCGGTCTTCGGCGTAATGCCGGTACATCTCCAGCAGGTCGCCGGCGAACAGGGCGGCCTCGTCGCCGCCGGTGCCGGCACGGATCTCCAGGATCAGGCTCCCGGCGTCCATGCGGTCCTCGGCCTCCAGGAGCATCGTCCGCAGCGACTCCAGCAGCGACTGTTCCTGGCTCTGCAACTGGCTGGCTTCCTCGTTGGCCAGTTGCCGCATCTCGGGGTCGTCGGTCTCGGCCGCCATCTGCTCGGCCTCCTGGCGGCGTCGGGCGACGTCGCGGTACCGGCGATACGGCTCCACCTGCCGCAGCAGGCGTCCGCGCTCGCGCATCAGTGGCTGGAGCCGCGACCCGTCGGCGGCGATCTCCGGCGACGCCAGCAGCGCGTCGATCTCGTCGAGCCGTCGGCTCATGGCGTCCAGCGAGTCAAGGTATCCGATGTGCGGTTTGTCGGCCATCTGGAGAGCCTGCCACGTGCAAGGTGCCGCGTTCGGGGGTTCGCATGCCGCCGGCGGCCAGAGACGGCCCGCCGGTAAATGTGGAGAGGGCGGACACGCTCCCCTTGGCCGGAGCGGCGTCCGCCCTCTTCGTCAGCCCAGCTACTTGCTGCCGGTGTTGGCGGCCTTGCGCTGGCCCCAGTTGTATTTCTTCTGGAACTTCTCGACCCGGCCGGCCGTGTCCACCAGTTTCTGCGTCCCGGTGAAGAACGGATGACAGTTCGAGCAGATTTCGACCTTGATCTGCGGCCGCGTGCTGCGGGTCTTGAACGTGTTCCCGCAACCGCACGTCACCGTACACTCGACGTACTTCGGATGGATTTTTTCTTTCACGACAGTCGTCCTCGATCAACGGCCCCCGAGGGAGCCTCCGTCCAGTGCCCAAGCCCAATCTGAACAAGCTAGTGTATCGCGCCGGGCCGGGAAATGCAAGCACTTTCGCTGCCGCCCGGATCGCCGATCTCAGGGGCGTCAACGGGCCAGATGGAGTTTGTAAACCGTCACGAGGGTGTTCTCGTCCTCGGCGTCGCTTGCCAATTCGAGGCTGCATCGCAGTACCTTCAGGGGCGTGCCGGACGGGTCTGTGAAGGTGCACGGCTGCTGATCGCCGTAGAAGAACTGGAACGATCCGTCGATGCACGGCCGGAAGGTGATGCGAGGTTCGCCGCCGGGGGCCCACCGGTCGTCGAGCCACAGGGTGCCGGGCAGGTCGGCCGTCTTATCGCCGCACCGAAAGATCGCCTTGCGATTGGTTTCGAATCGGACGGGATACTTGGCCTCGTCGGTCCTGCGCGTGGCGAACCGACCGTCATCGGCGGCCGGACCCGCGGCAACGGCGTCCGGCGCCGTCGCCGTGTTCCGCAGCGACGGATCGGGGATGGGCTGCGGTTGCGCGGCGGCCGGTGACGGCTGGACCGGAGTCGTGCCGGTGGCGGACGGCGGCGGGGCGACTGTACCGGTCGGCGGCTTTCTGCTGCGAGTTTGCGTGCACCCTGCCCAAGCCGTCATTGTCCACACGATGCCTGCGATCGCGGCGAACGCCTGAATTCGTTGTCGGATACTCATGGACCCCACCTGCGGTTGCTCCTACTACGGATGCCTCGCTCGATGTCTAGGCTGCCGGCGGCCAAAGGGTACCGTCGGCGCGGTTGGAATTCCAGCGGAATCGCCGCCGCGCGGGTCAGACGTCCGGCCGGTGGGCGGCGTAGAACTGGTCGTAGTCGGCCAGCATCCGCTTCAGGAGGTTGGGCGTGTCGAGGCCGTAGGGGCAGCGGCTGCTGCATTGGCGGCACTCGGTGCATTGTTCGATGCGGTGCATCTGCTCGCGCCACGCATCGGTCAGCAGCGGCTCGTAGGGCGCCCGCCTCAGCAGCAGCGACATGCGGGCGGCCATGGGAATCGGGATATCCTGGGGGCACGGCAGGCAGTAGCCGCAGCCGCGGCAGAACTCGCCGGCCAGGTCGCGGCGGTCGCGTTGGATGGCCTCGCGCATGGCGTCGTCCAGAGCCGGCGGATGGGCCTCCAGGCGGAGGAACTCGTCCAATTCGGCCTCGCGCTGGATGCCCCAGATGGGCACGACGTTGCCGAATTGCCGCAAAAAAGCGAACGCAGTGGCAGCGCGGGTGATCAAGCCTCCGCTCAGGGCTTTCATGGCGATCAGGCCGATGTCGCGGTCCTTGCACAGTTCCGGCAGTCGCAGGTCCTCGTCGCTGGAAATCGAGCTGAGGGGAAACTGAAGGGTGTCGTAGAGTCCCGACTCCACGGCGGCGCGGGCCACGGTCAGGCGATGGTTGGTGATGCCGATGAAGCGCGTCATGCCTTTGCGTTGGGCCTCGACCGCGCCGGCGTAGGCCGACTTGCGATCGTCCGGGTCGGGCAGCGACGCGGGATTGTGCAGTTGCAGCAGGTCCACGTAGTCGGTCTTGAGATTCCGCAGGCTAACGGCCAGGTGCTCCAGCAGTCCCTTGCGGTCGGGGGCGTGGCTCTTGGTGGCGATAACGATTTTTGACCGCACGTCGGCCAGGGCCAGGCCGATTTTTTCTTCGCTATCGCTGTACATGCGTGCGGTGTCGAAGAAATTGATGCCGGCGTCGTAGGCTCGCCGCAGGAGCCGCGCGGCGTCGGAGGCGGGGATGCGCTGAATCGGCAGGGCCCCGAAGGCGGTTCGCGTGACTAGAAGCTCGGTTCGTCCAAGTCTGACGGTTTCCATCGGTTTCGACGACTCCCGTAGGAGGCAAGTATTTCGACTCAGGCCGCGGGTGCAGGCGTGTTGCCGTCGTCGGCGCCGCTCTGGCGGCGGCGTTCGGCCGCGCGGCCCAGCATCAGAGCAATGGCCGGCACCAGCAGCGGCCGCACCAGGAACGTGTCCACGAGGATGCCCACGGCCAGGGCGAAGCCGAGCTGGATCATCAGGCTGAGGTTGCCGGCGATCATGCTGGCGAACGTGCCGGCGACGATGATCCCGCAGGCCGAGACGATGCCGCCGGTGCGCTGGAGGGCGACTCGGACGGCCTCGTCCAGCGGCAGGCGGCGGCGCTCCTGGGCGATGCGCGTGCAGACGTAGATATTATAGTCCACGCCGACCGCGACGAGGATCACCAGCAGGAAGAACCGGACCTTCCAGTCAAGCCCTGCTTCGCCCAAACAACCGACGAACACCCAGTCGGCGGCGCCGAGGGCGGCCGTAACGCTCAGGATCGTGCCGCCAATGAGGAACAGGCCCAGCACCGGCCGTCGCAACACCGCCAGTAGGATGAGGTACACGGCGATCAGGACGGCGGCTGTAACGACGACGAAGTCGCAGCGGCTGGCGTCGCGGATGTCGGCCAGCGTGGCCGAGGGACCGGCGATGGCAGTCTCGAGCGGGGGATCGGATTCGGCGGCGACCCGCGCGGCAACGTGTTGCAGGCGTTCGGCCGCGTCGATGCTCGCGTCCGTGTAGGGGCCCTCGCGCAGCAGGACGGTCATCTTCGCCGCCGACCGGTCGGCGGTGTAGTAGTTGGCGCGGACCGCCCCCAGAATCAGGCCGCTGCGGGCCAGATCGTCGGGTGTCCGGTAGCGCACGGCATCGCGGCCGAGAGGCTGGCCGGGCCAGAACACGTTCTCGACCATGGGGTCGGCGGCCAGACGGTCGGCCACGCGGCTCATGGCGGCCCAGGCCGCGGCATCCTCAAGCAAATTGCCCTTGCCGTCCGGCGCCCGGACGAGGACCGTCAGCGGGCCCATCGTGCCTGGACTGAAATCGCGGCGGAGAATCTCGAATCCGCGGACGCTGGACCAGTGGCCCGACAGTTCATCGAAGATGTTGTAGCTCGTGGCGGCCGTGAAGGAAGCGGCACTCGGCGCGGCGAGGATCGCCAGGACCAGGACGGTGGCGGCCATGGGGCGTCGGGTTACGGCAGCGGCCAGGCGATCCCACAGGCCGCCGGTCAGGCTTCGTGCAGCAGGGCCTCCACGGGCGGGCCAGAACAGCAGCCGCCCCGCCAGCAAGTAGAGGGCCGGCGCCAAGGTCATCGAGGCCAGGCACCCGATGGCCAGAGCAACGGCAATGCTCGGCCCGGCTTTCTGGAACGCACGAAACTCCGCCAGGCACATCAGCGACAGACCCGCCATGGTCGTCAGGGCCGAAGCCAGGATGGCCGCCCCCGTGCCGCGCAGGGCCGAGGCCATGGCCTCGCCGAGCGTGCCTCCGGCGGCGGCCGCCTCCTTGTACCGGGCGATGATGAACAGACAGTAGTCGGTCCCGGAGCCGAAGAGGATCACGACGACCAGCATCTCGATGGACGGATCGGCCTGAAGCCCTAGCGGCGCCAGGGCGTAGAGCGTCCGCATGGCAACATGGACGGCGGCGGCCAGCGTCACCAGCGGCACGAGCACGGCCACCGGACTGCGATAAACGGCCAGCAGAATGGCCATGACCAGGACGACGGTGACGACGGTGGACCGCTCCACGCTCTGGGCGGTGGCGTCGTTGTAGTCGAGGTAGAAACCGGCGTCGCCGGTGATCTCGAACTGGAGTCGTCCAAGACGGCCGTCGGCTTGCATAGCCTCCAGATGTCCGCGCAGGGCCTTGACGACCGCCTGGGTGCGCCGGGCGGTGAAGATGTCGGGCATGCCGACGGCGACCATGGCGCTCGTGACGACGCCGTCGTCGCGGCGGGAGGTCAGTTGATGGAACAGTGGCAGATCGGTGGCTGTGCTGCGGACGGGGGCGTCGCGCAGGTCGCGGCGGACCTGCTCGGCCCGTTGCGCCGGCACCGCGTCGGGCAGCGTGACCGGATCGCGGATCCAGCCGACCAGCCGCGCCACCGCTCCGTCAGGGCCGATGAGCTGCCCCAGGTCGATGCCGTCGTCGCTGTGCAGCACAATCAGGGCGGTCGAGTAGCGGCATTGGTCGGGGAAAAGGTCGCGGAGGCGTTGCTGGGCAGCCTGGCTGGGGCGGCTGTCGGGCAGATAGAGCTTGGTGCCGTCGTCGGCGCCGGCGTCGTTCTTGTGTACGGCGACGGCGAGCCCGACGGCCAACAGGATCCAGGCAACGAGCACCAGGACCGCGGTGCGACGAGAAATGGAGGTCAGAGGCGCCGCCATGAAACTCCCCGGACGTCGATAGCCGCCCGGCCATCCGGGCTGGTCTGCGTCAGTCAGGGGCGTATGCTAAACAGCCGTCGCCCAAAGGGCAAGGAAAACCGCACGCGCAGGGCATCGCGGGTGCGTCTGAGGATGGCGGCCTGCGGGACAGTCCCGCAGCGGCCTTGATACCGACGCACTGTGCACGGCATCGGGTTGTCGCGGTCCATTCACGGTCACGGCTGTCGGGCCTGAGCCTCTGGTCGGCCGGCGAGGTTCAGGCGCGTTGGAGGGCTTGCACGCGGGCGGTGACGTCGGCCGTGGCGGGCAGGGCGAGACCGTGGCGGGCCGCCAGGCGTAGCAGCGCGGCACCCAGGAACTCGATCTCGGTCGGGCGACCGGCGAGGACGTCTTGCCACATGCTGGAGACGTTGTCGGCGGTGGCTCGGGCGGCATCGAGGGCGGCCGCCTCGGCCTGTTCGTCCGACAGAGCGACGCCTTCGGCCCGGGCCACTGCGGCGGCCTCGCGCGCCAGCGCGAACATCTGCCGGCGCAGGTCGTCGCGATCGGCCAGTTGGCCGTTGCGGACCGCCGCCAGGGCCGTCAGCGGATTGATGGCGGCGTTGACGGCCACTTTGCGCCACAGGGCGGGCCGCAGATCGTCCTCGACCGATGCCGGCAGGCCGGCCGAGCCCAGGAGCGTTGCGGCAGCTTCGGCGTGCGGCCGCAGCGGCGGCGATCCGTCCAGCAGGGTGGGCAGGTTCGCCACATGGCGGACGACGCCGTCAGGGCCGCGGTTGGCGGCCTGGTAGGTGACCGAGGCCACGAGTCGGTGCCTCGCCGCGGCGGGGCCGAGTCCCTCTCGCAGGGCGTCCAGAACACCGAGGCCGTTCTGGATGGTCAGGAGCGTGGTCGGGGGAGCCAACTCCGCCAGGCGGCGTCCGGCGTCGGCCAGGGCAGGGCACTTGACGCAGACGACGGCCAGGTCGGCTGCGGGCAGATCGGCGGCGCGCGTGGTCGCTCGGCAGGGAGCCCGCAATCGTCCAGTCTCGGTTTCCAGGAGCAGCCCGTCGCGGTTCAACCGCGCTGCGCGGTCGGCCGAGTGGTCCAGGACGTGGACCTCATGGCCGGCGCTGCTCAAGCGCACGGCCAGCACGGTGCCGATGGCTCCCGGACCAACGATGACGATGCGATGGGGCGACTGGGCCATGGTCTGCGGTTCCCGAAACGGGCCGTGGGTCGGAGGTCGCAGGGGCGATTCTACCCGGTCGCGCGGCGTCAGGAAACAGTCTTGGGCGGCGTCGTGCCGCGGTCGCGGTAGGCCAGCACGCGGACTTTTTCGATGGTGACCATGCCGTCGGCGACCATGCGGTTGACCTCGGGCAGGAATGCCTCGATGCGTTCCGAGCGGTCCACGATCTCGACGATGACGGGCAGGTCGGCGCTGAGCCGCAAGATCGAGGCGGTGTGCAGACGCGAGTTTTTGCCGAATCCCATGATGCCGCGCAGGACGGTGGCGCCGGCGAGGCCGCGACGGCGCGCCTCCGTGACAAGGGCCTCGTAGAGCGGCCGTCCGTCGCAGCGGTCGTCCTCGCCGATGAAGATGCGAAGCAGCTCGATCTCCTCTTGGCCTTCCAGCGGCATGGCGATCCTCCTCTGTGGCGATGGCGACGGGTCATTTCCAGACGGCGCGAGCCAGCGTCATGCCGAGCCAGACGCCGATCAGTCCGAGGGCCACGCTGGCGGCGACGTTGGCAGCGGCGGCCACCCATCGGCCGGCAGCCACCAAGTGAATCGTTTCCAGACTGAACGTGCTGAATGTCGTGAACGCACCGATCAGGCCGACCATCAGCATGAGCCGCATCTCGGGTCCCAGGAGCGACTTCTCGTCGCCCATGACCCAGAAACCGCCGATGATGAAGCAGCCGGCGAGGTTGACGACGAGGGTTCCCCAGGGAAACGTGGAGTCGGGAATACGGCCGTGGACCAGTCCGCCGAGGCCGTACCGGAGCAGGGCTCCGGCGGCCCCGCCGGCAGCAATCCACAGAAGCTTGATCGCAGTCGCGAACATGGCTGACGCAGACTAATTCGTCCCACCGGGCCGGTCAAGGCAAATCTGAGTGGGACAACACGGCGGAGGCGAGCCTCGCAGTCTCGCCCTCAGGAACGCGTCCCCTCGATCGGCCTCAGTGAGCGCTTGGTTTGGGCTTCCTGCCGCCCAGGCTCTTCATGGCGTTTAGGGTACCTTCGTGGAGGATCTCCCTGTCGCGCGTGACGGTGGCGGCGCGAGCCACCGGCCGATCCAGGTCGAGGCGTCCGTCGCGCCACATGTCCAGGAGCAGATTGCAGACGTTGTGGGCATACAGTTGCGCGCTATGCACGGGCACCTGTCCCGGCAGATTCATGACGCCGGCAATGGTCACGCCGTTGGGCGTGGTGATGATTTTGCCGCGCTCGGTCAATTCGCAGTTGCCGCCCTGATCGATCGAGACGTCCACGATCACCGAGCCGGGCTTCATGGCCTTGACCATTTTGCGCGTGATGAGGACGGGGGCATGTTCGCCGAGGATGAGGATCGACGGGACGACCACGTCCATCTGCGGCACGATCTCGGCGAGCTGCTTGCGTTCCTGGTCGAGCAGGTCGGCCGGGAGCAGGCGGGCCTGGCCGTCGGGGGTGGCGGCTTCGGCGGGAAGGTCGAATCCGACGACCTTGGCGCCGGCGCGTTCGGCCCGCTGGCGGGCTTCGGCCCGAATGTCCACGGCGAAGACCTCGGCCCCCAGGCCTTTGGCGCTGGCGATGGCCTGCATGCCGACCATGCCGCAGCCGATGGCCAGCACCTTGGCCGCCGTGGTCCGGCCGCCGCCGCTCTCGACGCCGCAGAACATCTGCGGCAGGTGATTGGCCGCCAGGGTCACGGCCCGGTACCCGGCGATGATGCTCATGGAACTCAGAGCGTCCATGGGCCAAGCCTCGGCCTTGCGCGGGATGCAGTCCATGCTGATGCCGGTGATGTTGCGCTTGCGCAGCCGCTCGACCGTGGCCAGGCTGTTGGCTGGATGAAGGAACGTGATCAGCGTCTTGCCCTCGCCCAGCATTTCGTCTTCGAACTTCTTGTATTTGGGATGCTTCAGCGGCTCCTTGACCTTGAGGACGACGTCGGCCTTGGCCCACAACGCCTTGACATCGCCGACGATCCGGGCACCGGCCTGACGGTACGCCTTGTCGGTGTGGCCGGCGCCGAGGCCGGCCCCGGCTTCCACAAGGACGGTCATGCCGGCTGTAACCATGCGCCGGACCGTCTCGGGAATGGCGGCCACGCGACCTTCATTCTGCATGATTTCCTTCGGTATGCCTACGATCATGGCTGAGTCCTTCCCACGCTCACGCGGGGTGATCCGGCGCTTCACTTATCGGGCTGTGCGTCGGCAATCTCCCTGAGGCTGCTGACGGCAAACCAGGGGTCGCTGTTCTTCAGGCAGACGAACGTCTCCGACTCGCGGATGCCCTTGATGCGGGACAGTTTGTGGGTGACGAAATCGACCATCGCGGCATGGCTGTCCAGCAGCAGAAACGCCATCAGGTCGTAGCGGCCGGTGACGATCAGGGTCCGCAGCACCTCGGGAAGCTGGTTGATCTCCTCGGCGCACTTCTCCAGCTCGCGGCCCTCGATTTGCAGACCGATCACCGCCAGGTAGCGATGAGGGAACAACTCTCCGTTGAGCATGGCCTGAATGCGGAGCTGGCCGCTGTCGATCATCCGCTTGAGCCTCTGGCGGATCGTTCCCTCGGAGACGTTGAGGCGGCGGGCGATCTCACTGTTGGAGAGGCGGCCGTCGCCGGCCAGGGATTCCGCAATTCGTAGGTCGAGGTTGTCCATGCTACGATTTTCCTTTCAGTTGCAGAAATATAGTGTCCAATTCGGTGTTCGTCAAGAGGTTCCGGCCAAAATCCGTAGAATTGGCATCCTCTTTTTGGGTCCCGTATGCCACAGGGCTGTGATCGCTGGGTCGCGCCCTTAAAATCACCGGAGGATGTGGGGAGCGTCCGTTTGTCGTTGACAGAGGGTGTCGCGGGGGGTATTGTTCCCGGACGTTTTTTTCAGCCAACGAAAGGACAGGACACATGCTTATTCCGAGAAGGAAGCCGCGAACCGCCCGGATCGGCATTTTTGCGGTCGGGCACGACACGTACTGGGCCCAGTTTGACGGGTTGCTCGACGAGTTGATGGGCTACCACGCCAAGTTCAAGGCCAAGGTGGAGGCCAACGGCGTGGAAGTGGTCGATTTCGGCATGATCGATAATGCCAAGTCGGCCTACACGAAAGTTCGTCAGATCAAGGCGGCGGATCTGGATATGGTTTTCTGCGACATGGTGACGTATGCCACCAGCAGCACGTGGGCCATCATTCACAAGGAAGTGGACGCCCCGATCGTGCTGGCGGCACTGCAACCGCGCAGGGCCATGGACTACGCGAAAGCCAACACGTACATGCAGCTCTGCAATGACAATATCTGCTCGGTGCCGGAGTTCACGGGCGTGTCGGTGCGCATGGGCAAGAAGCCGCCGGAGATGATTCTGGGCGTGCTGGAGGGCGACGCCGAAGCCGACGCGGATCTGGCCGAGTGGTGCGACGTGGCCAAGGTGCTGCACGACCTGCGCGGCGCGCGGATCGGGGCCATGGGCCACGTGCTGGAGAACATGTACGATATGCAGGCCGACCACACGATGTTCAGCGCGCATTTCGGGCTGCACATTGTCCAGACGGAGGCCGACGACCTGCTGCGGCACTATCGCAACGTCACCGAGAACCAGATCAAGGCCAAGCGGCAGGAGATCGACCGGCTGTTCGATTACCCGGATCCGAAATCGGACCCGATCACGACGAAGGCGACGGATGCGGACCTGAACATGGCGGCGCGGGTGGCTGTGGCGCTGGACAAGTTCATCGAGGAGCACGAGCTGGACGGTCTGGCCTACTACTACGAGGCGTCGCCCGACAGCGAGCTGCGCAAGATCGTCACGAACCTGATCGTGGGCAACTCGCTGCTGACGGCGGCGGGGTTCCCGATGTGCGGCGAGTTCGACCTGAAGACGTGCGTCGGCATGATGATCATGGACCGGCTGGACATCGGAGGCAGCTTCGCCGAGTTCCACCCGATCGACTTCAACGAGGGCTTCGTGCTGGTGGGCCACGACGGGCCGCACCACATCAACGTGGCCGAGGGCAAGCCGGTGCTGCGCAGCCTGCTGAAGTATCACGGCAAACCCGGCAGCGGCGCGTCGGTGGAGTTCAAGCTGAAGGAAGGTCCGATCAGCATGTTGGGCATCACGTCCACCTACGACGGCAGGTTCAAGTTCGTCATCGCCGAAGGCGAGTCGGTCCACGGGCCGATTCCGCCGACGGGCAACACCAACACGCGCGGCTTCTTCAAGCCCGACATTCGGACGTTCCTGAAGCGGTGGATGGCCGAAGGGCCGACGCATCACTACGCCCTGGGCATCGGTCACCGGGCCCGCGCGCTGGTGCGCGTTGCCAATTGCCTGGGCATCGAGTCGGTCGTGATCGGCCAGTAGCAGCGCAGTCCTGGGAATACGTGGTAACGTGGTACGCGGGGCGGCCCGGTGGCGGGTCGCCCCGTTCAGTTGACGCGGCGCATGGGAGCGGTCGCGTCCGGTGTTTTCAGCGGCTTGACCGGGTGGGTGGTTTCGGATAGAGTCGTGGCTCGGATTTCATTGATTCGGCCGTCATAGGGAAAGGATAAGTCATGGCCACCAAGGGCATGAGCGCGTTGGCGATGGGGGCGGCGGTGGAGCCGCTGAAGGCCCGGCAGATCGAGGCGGCGTACAAGATTGCCCAGGAGCGGTTTGCCGCGTTGGGCGTCAACACCGACAAGGCGATCCGGGCGGCGCTGGCGGTGCCGATTTCGGTTCATTGCTGGCAGGCCGACGACGTCAAGGGGCTGGAGGTCAAGGCCGGTGCGACCGACGGCGGCGGCATTCAGGCCACGGGAAACTATCCCGGGGCGGCCCGCAACGGCGACGAGATTCGCGCCGACTTCGATTTCGCGCTGACGCTGTTGCCCGGGCGATGGAAATTCAACCTGCACGCGATGTACGCCGAGACGGGCGGCAAACGCGTGGATCGCAACGCCCTAATGCCGCGTCATTTCGCCCGGTGGATCGACTGGGCGGCCTCGCGGAAACTCGGCCTGGACTTCAACCCGACGTGCTTTGCCCATCCGATGGTCAAGGACGGGCTGACGTTGTCGAGCGAGGACAAGGGCGTTCGGGAGTTCTGGATCGAGCACTGCATCGCGTGCCGCAAGATCGGCCAGGCGATGGCCCGGCGGCTGGGTCCGTGCGTGACGAATATCTGGATCCCCGATGGTCGCAAGGACGCCACGGCCGACCGGTGGGGTCCGCGCGAGCGGCTGATCGGATCGCTGGACAAGGTGCTCGCGCGGAAGATGCCGCCGAACATCGATGCGGTGGAAAGCAAACTGTTCGGCATCGGGCTGGAGGATTACACGGTCGGGTCGAACGAGTTCTATCTGCTCTATGCCCAGTCGCGCGGGGTGGTGCCGTGCTTCGACCTGGGGCACTTCCACCTGACCGAGAGCGTGGCCGACAAGCTCTCGGGCACGCTGAGTTTCGTGGACAAGGTGCTGATTCACGCGAGCCGCCCGATCCGCTGGGACAGCGACCACGTGACGCGGCTGAATGACGATGTGAAGGCCGTGTGCGACGAGGCGGTGCGCGGCGGCGCGGTGGACCGGATCTACTGGGCGCTGGACTTTTTCGACGCGAGCCTCAACCGCGTGGCGGCGTGGGTGATCGGGTCGCGGACGGTGCGCAAGGGGCTGCTGCGGGCGATGCTCGAGCCGCATGCCCTGGCCGTGAAGGCCGAGTACGCCGGCAACGGGGCGGCCAAGCTGGCCCTGGCCGAGTACCGTGAGGAGTTGCCGTTCGGCGCGGTGTGGGATTACCTGTGCCTGAAGGCCGGCGTGCCGGCCGGGCTGAGCTGGCTGGACGCCGTGGCCGGCTACGAGCGGAAGGTGCTCGCCGAGCGCTGCTGAGGAGAACGCGCGTGACGCTGCGACGACGCCTCATGCCGGGGACGGACCTGGACCTGTCGGTGATCTGTCTGGGCACGGTGCCCATGGGCGGCGCGATCAGCGAGGACGATAGCTTCCGCCTGTTGGACGCCTACGTGGAACTGGGCGGCAACTTCATCGACACGGCCGAAAGTTACAGCAACTGGCTCGACGTCGGCAAGTCGCAGGCGGAAGTGCGGCTGGGGCGGTGGTTGAAGTCGCGCGGCCTGGCCCGTCAGGTGACCGTGGCGACCAAGGGCGGGCACCCGCTCTGGGAATCGCTCGACCGCATGCGTCTGGGGCCCGAGGAACTGCGCAGCGACATCGACGGCAGCCGCCAGCGCCTGGGGCTGGAGCAGTTGCCGCTCTATTATCTGCACCGTGACGACCCGGCCCGGCCCGTGGACGAGATCATGGGCGCGCTCGCCGAGGCCGTGGCCGCCGGCAAGATTCGTTACATCGCGTGCAGCAACTGGCGGGCCGAGCGGATCGCCGCGGCGCAGCAGTATGCACGCGAGCACGGGTTGCCGCAATTCGTGGCCGATCAGATGCGGTGGAGCCTGGGGCGTGTGAATCCCGCGAGCCAGAAGATTCCAGGGCTGGTCGAGATGGATGCGACACTCCATGCGTACCATCGGGCGACGGGCCTGGCGGCCGTGGCGTACTCGTCGCAGGCCCAGGGCTTCTTCTCGGGCGCCTACGGGCGCGGCATCCTGCATCCGCCGACTCGCGCCGGCCAGAAAGTGAACGCCTACTACTACAACGAGGACAACCTGGCCCGGCTGGACCGTGTTCGAGACTTGGCCGCCCGCAAGCGCGTCGCGACCACGCACGTGGCCCTGGCCTACCTGTTCGCCCAGCCGTTTGCCGTCTATCCGATCATCGGATGTAGCACGGTCGAACACCTGCGCGACTCGTGCGCCGCGGACGGCGTACACCTTACTGAGGCCGAGGCTCGGTGGCTGGAGACGGGGCAGCGGGCCTGAGCGTTACCTCGCCGCGGTCGGGCACGGCCTTGACCAGAGCGAACTTGCCGCCATCGTGTTCGACGAGGCGGACGTCCACGGGCTTGTCGCCCTGGGTCGCCGTGACGGCCGACCAGGCGTTGTCCACGCGGACCTTCACGGTCAGCGGAAAGTCATAGAGGGCGTCGTCCATGCGATCGGTCAGGACGAAGCGGATGTGCTTGTCGTCGGCCGCGGCAACCTTCAGTGTGGCCGTGTCGCGCTGCTGGCCGTAAAGGACCACTTCGCGGAACAGGCCGACCCAGATGTCGGCCTCCTTGCTCTTCAGATACATGAGGTTCGCCGCCACCTTCTCGGCGTTGGCTTGTTTCTCTTCGTCGGTTTTGCCGTTGTGGACGCCGTGGTAATGGGAGCACAACCACCCGCGATAGTACCCATAGGGTCCGCGCTTGAGCTGTTCTTTGTCGAGGATCTTGTTGACGAGTTCCTCGTTGATGGTGGCGCTATTGGTCAGAAGATAGTAAATGCGGTTGGCCTGGTTGGGGGCGCCGACGGTGCCGCGGCCGGCGATGTAGTATTTGGCGGCGACGGCCGGATCGTTCTGGACGGGGTGCTTGCCGCCGGGGTAGGCCAGGACGATGACACGGTGACCGGCAATCTCTTTTTCGATGGCGGCCTTGGAGTCGCGGTACTCGGCTTCGATGTCGAGTCGGCCGTGCAGGTGCGAGACGGTGTGCGACTGGACGTCGTGGCCGAGGGCCTTGAGTTTGCGGAAGTCGTCCCAGGTGCCCCAGAGGCCGCCGCCGACGCGCTCGGTGATGACGAACCACGTGAAGCGGAATCCGGTCTTCTCGCCCATGGCGATCCACCACGGGTGGTCGGGCGCCCAGTTGTCGTCGATGGTGATGCTGGCGGCGGCGAGTTTGTCGTCCGCCCAGAGACAGACGGACGCTTCGCCGGGCTTGGCGGGCCAGACGCGATCGGTCAACTCGAATCGCGGTTTTTCGGGTTTGTCGGCCAGGACGCGCAGGGCGGAGCCGGAATCGACCTCCTCGGCCGTCGCCGAAGCGCAAAAAAACACCACGGTCCATGCGGCCAGAGCCGCAGACGTCGCCCATCCGCAACGCATGCTCATCCCTTTCCCAGACTCGTACCACCAGCGCGATTGGCCTCCGCGGGAGGCCGCACTGTAATATTGTATAGCCAACCTCGTCGGAAGACAACTCCGGGCGGCTATTGACTCTAGGCGCGGGGGCGGTCGGTCCGATTTATCATAGAGCGCCCGACGGCCGGTGCGAACCGGACGTCCCGCAACACGCGGTGCAACGAAAGGAGAGTCTAATGAGCGACATCCGCCTGGTGCCGATGGAAAAAATCGGCTTCGATTTCATCGAAGGGCCGTACCTGCCTCCCGGTTGCGACGAGTACTATCTGCGGAACCAGCAGGCGTTGCGGCCGGTGTCGGACTATCGGCCGTTGTCGGGAAAGGAAATCGAGGTGCTGGTCCGCAACGGCAACACGTGCGACAACTGGGCGAACATTCTGGTGGCGGACCAGTTCTGCCCCGACCACGTCCACGGGTGCGACTTCCGCGGGCTGGTGCGCATCGGGCGGCTGGATCCGGTCTTCCTGGAGTACCACGAACTGCGCCTGGCGGCCGGGCTGTACAACAGCCAGATCATCTCGTGCGACTTCGGCGACAACGTGGCCGTTCACAACGTCAACTACCTGGCCAACTACATCATCGGCAACCAGACGATCCTGCTCAATATCAACGAGGTGCAGACCAGCAACCACGCGAAATTCGGCAACGGCATCGTCAAGGAAGGCGAGCCCGAGAGCGTCCGCATCTGGCTCGACCTGTGGAACGAAACGGGCACGCGCGGCGTGCTGCCCTTCGACGGCATGATCGCCGCCGACGCCATGCTGTGGTGCAAATACCGCGGCCACAGCGCGCTGATGGAGCACTTCAAGGCGATCACCCAGCGCAGCTTCGATCCGCGCCGCGGCTTCTACGGCACGATCGGCAACGAGACGGTCATCAAGGATTGCCGCATCATCAAGGACGTCAAGATCGGCGACCACGCGTACATCAAAGGCGCGAACAAATTGAAGAACCTGACCGTCAACTCCAGCCGCGAGGAGCCGTCGCAGATCGGCGAAGGCTGCGAATTGGTCAACGGCATCATGGGCTACGGGTGCAAGATCTTCTACGGCGTCAAGGCGGTGCGGTTCGTCACGGGTCGCAACTGTCAGGTGAAGTACGGCGCGCGGCTCATCAACTCGTACATGGGCGACAACAGCACCGTCTCCTGCTGCGAGATCCTGAACAACCTGATCTTCCCGGCCCACGAGCAGCATCACAACAACAGCTTCTTGTGCTCGGCGGTGACCCTGGGCCAGAGCAACATCGCCGCCGGAGCGACCATCGGGTCGAACCACAATTCGCGCACCAACGACGGCGAACTGATGGCCGGCCGCGGCTTCTGGCCCGGTCTGTGCACGAGCCTGAAGCACAACAGCCGCTTCGCGTCGTTCACGCTCCTGTCGAAGGGGGCCTATCCGGCCGAACTGGACGTGCGGCTGCCGTTCAGCCTGATCAGCAACGACGAGGCCCATGACCGCCTGCTGGTCATGCCGGCCTACTGGTTCCTGCACAACATGTACGCCCTGGCTCGCAACGCGTGGAAGTTCCACGACCGCGACCGCCGCGTCCACAAGGTGCAGCACATCGAGTTCGATTACCTGGCCCCGGACACGGTGGAAGAGATGTTCACCGGGTTGGAGCTGCTGGAGCGGTGGGTGGGGCGGGCCTGGCTGCGCCGGGCCGGCGATCGCTCGTGCGACGACGCGACGGCGCAGGCCGAGGGACGCCGCCTGCTGGCCGCCGACAGCGTCGAGGTGGACGCCCTGGAGGTGCTCGGCGAACAGGTGGAAAACACCCGCCGCAAGACGGTGATCCTGAAGGCGCGCCAGGCATGGGCCGAGTACCGCAAGATGATCCTGTATTACGGCGTCAAGACGCTGATGGCATGGCTGGAGGTCGACCCGTCGCGGACGTTGGAGGCGATGGTGCGGCGCCTGGCCGCTCCGCGCGTTACGCGATGGGTCAACCTGGGCGGGCAACTGGTGACGGGGCCCGACCTCGACGCGCTGATCGACCGCATCCCGAGCCTGGGCGATTGGAACCAGATTCACGCCGAGTACGACCGGCTGTGGGCGCGCTACGGCGAGGACAAGACGCGGCACGCGCTGGCGAGTCTGCTGGACGTCGAGGGCATGACTGCCGCCGATCTGACGGCGGCGCGGTGGCGCGGGCTGCTGGACCGGGCCGTCGCGATTCAAAACGAGATTGCCGACCGGACCTACCAGTCGCGAGCCAAGGACTACCAGGGCCACTTCCGGACGATGCACTTCGCGACGCCCGAGGAGATGAAGGCGGTGGTCGGCACGGTGGACGACAACAGCTTCGTCAAACAGGTGCGCCGCGAGGCCGAGGCGTTTGCGGCTCGGGCGGCGGCCCTGAAGGGCGCGGCCTCATGAGCGGCGGGCCGCAGTGCAAATCCTGCACATCCTGAGAAAAAAGACGACACCCGCCCTGATCGGCAGGGCGGGTGTCGGCATCTCGTGAAGGAGGTTCCGGCATCACACCGGTCAACCGGCGATTTCGTTGCCCACCTTGCGGGCGCGTTCGGCCTTGTCCAGGTTGATGTCCAGGGCCAGGCCGATCTCGACCAGCAGGTTCCATCCGGCCGCCAGGTACACGTACGGCGTCATCTCGCCGGCGTCCGGCACGAGGATCGTCGGAAACGGCGTCGGCTTGGTCCCGATGGCCACGACCGTCAGGCCCACGCCGTCCACCAGGACGCTCTTGAACTTGTCGATCTCGGCCTCGATCGGATCGACCACGAAGACCACGTCCTTCGGGCTCATCACCTCTTCGATGCCGTGGACGGCATAGGTGCCTTCGAGGAAGTCGCTCTTGCGCCGGGTGATTTCGTTGGTCTTCAGCGTCAGCTCTTCGGCCACGCCGTCGTTGTAGCCGGCGAAGTAGATGGTCGGGGCCGTGCAGGCGGCCTCGACGATCTGCGGGTCGATGCGCACCGACAGGGCGGCCTCGAGTTTCTTGTCCAGGCCTTTCATATCGGCCGCCATGTTGCGGCCGGCGATGCGGCTCAGGATCGCCTGGTACGTCAAGGCCTGCTCGGCCACGCTCTTGGTCGCCGCCACGGCCGTTTCCCAGCCGCACGTCAGCACGTACGTCCGGTCGGCGGCCTGCTCCAGGACGGTCTTCTCGTTGGCCGTCAGGCCGTAGCGGTGCCGGTGGCCGGCCTGTCCGAGGTTCCGCAGCAGGGTGACGACCTCGCTGGTGCGGCCGGAGTTCGAGGCCCCGAAGACCGCGAACTTCGACAGGTCATACGTAGCCGCCTGACGCGACCCATCCGTGGCCACCTGGAGGTCCATGCCCCAGGTCAGAGCCTTGCGGATGGCGTTCTTGGCGGGGAAAATGCGGCTGGAGCCTTCGCCCGTCAGAAACAGCCGCCCCACCTTCGCGATCTCGTCGGCCGTCTGGGCCGTCCGGTTCACGTCGAACTTCCGGACCACGCCGACCACGTCCATCATCTCGCGGCACAGCGAGAACTTCGTGTACTTCTCGGACTTGCTGTTCATGGCATCCCTTCCTTGTTCCGGGCTGATGTTTCTGAGTCTGGTTGGCTGCGGCGCGGCGGGCGTCACTGCCCCGCCCGGGCCGGCACGTATTTCAAGTCGGCGAACTCCGGCAGCGGCCCGACCAGCGGCCGCAGGTACTCCACGAACGCCTCGGTCGGCATGTTCCCGGCTTCGTTGATGAACGCGTCGGGCATGGGCTTGGCCCGCACGGCCACGTCGGCCAGCGGCGCCGTCCCGGTCGTCGCACGGTACGGCGAGTTCGACTCGCGGACCAGGGTGACCATGACGCCGCCCTGGCCCTGGCCGGCCAATCGCGCGGCCTCGCGGCCGCAGGCGTAGGCCTCGTCCAGGTCCAGCGTCACGGCCCGGTCGATGGCGCACATGCACAGGGACTCGGTGATCTGGAACTCGCCGCGCCAGCCGAAGCGGTCGCAGATCATGCGGTGCAGGTTCATCGCGACGCTGGAGCCGCCCATGGCGCCGTACTCGACGTTGGCGAACTTGTCGCGCGTCTGCGAGGCCGAAACCGGCGTGCCGTCGGCGTACTTGAGCCCTTCGCCGCAGAAAATCGACACGTAGCCGTACTTCTTGTGCGCCTGCTCGACGTCGGCCAGGAACCGCTCGCGGTCGAAGACGCGTTCGGGCAGGTACACCAGGTGCGGCGCGTCGGCCTCCGAACGTTTGGCGAGGACCGAGGCGGCCGTCAGCCACCCGGCGTCGCGGCCGATGCTCTGGTAGATGACGAACTGGTCCACGCGCTGCATGTCGCGGGCCAGGCGTCCGGCCTCCAGGGCGCTCAGCGCCACGTACCGGGCCGCACTGCCGTAACCCGGCGTGTGGTCGGTGCCGAACAGGTCGTTGTCCACCGTCTTCGGCACGCCGACGCCGATCAGGTCGTAGCCCTGACTGTTGGCGTAGGCGGTGACACGATGGATGGTGTCCATCGTGTCGTTGCCGCCGATGAGGAAGAAGTACCGGACGTTGAACTCTTTGAGCCGCTGGAGAATGAGCGGCAAATCCGGCTCCTTGACCTTGTGTCGCGACGAGCCCAGAGCCGACGACGGCGTCCGCCGCAGGGATTGCAGTGTTTCGGCGGATTCGGCCGACAGGTCGATGAGGTTGCCGGCCATGAACCCTTCGATGCCCCATCGCATGCCGTACACGCGGCCAATGCCGGGCACGTCCCGGGCTCCGTCCACGACGCCCACGAGGCTCGCATTGATGACGCTGGTCGGACCGCCCGACTGGCCGACAATGGCATTACCCTTCAACATCGTGCTGTTCTCCTTCGCGTTGACGCTTGACGGCGCTTGACACCCGGGGTCGCGATTTTTAGGCTACCGTTATGAATAAGGCGACTATCCTGTATGCGGGTGACACGTCACTGTGCGGGGCTGCGGCCTACCTGGGCGGCGTCCTCGCCCATGCCGGGCTGTCGTTCGACTACGTTGCCGGCGACACCCCGATTTCGGCCGCTCTCCACAGCGCAGAACACACCTTGTACATTATCAGCGACTACCCTGTCAAGAACCTGCGAGATGCGGATTTCGACCGGCTGGTCGGCCGCGTGCGCGACGGGGCGGGGCTGCTCATGATCGGCGGCTGGGAATCGTTCCACGGAGCGGCCGGCGAATATGGCGGCACGCCCCTGGCCGAGGCGCTGCCGGTCGAAATCGCCGCCGCCGACGACCGCGTGAACTGCGCGCAGCCGTGCCTGGTCGAGAAGCTGCGCGACCATCCGATCGTGGCCGGACTGCCGCTGGACCGGCCTCCGGGCATCGGCGGCTACAACCGCGTGACGCCCAGGGCCGAGGCCACGACGATTCTGGCCGCACGACATTTCGCCGTGTCGCGGGCCGCCGACGGAGCGTACACCTTCACCAAGGGCGAGGCCGCGCCGCTGCTGGTCGTCGGCACGTGCGGCCGGGGTCGCACGGCGGCGTTCGCCAGCGACGTGGCGCCGCACTGGGTGGGCGGCCTGGTGGACTGGGGCGACGCCCGCGTGGCCGCCCGCGCGCCGCAGACCGAGGCCGGCGACGTCGAGGTCGGTTCCTGGTATGCCCGGTTCTTCACGAACCTGGTGCGGTGGACGGCTGGGCTCTTGTAATTCCCAACTCGGATTGCCGAATGCGGAGGACAACCCGGTGACAACACTTCTTGCAGCCGCGGCGCAGAGCGAGAGCCTGCCGCAGGCGCTTCGGGTTTTTCTGGCCCTGGGGACATTCTGGTGGTGCGTCATCGTGGGCTTCCGGATCCTCTGGATCTACGCGTTCTGCCGCATCGCGTCGCGCGTCGGCCGCCACTGGTCCTGGGGCCTGCTGACGCTGATTCCGGCGGGGGAAGTGCTCGTGGTGCTGATCCTGGCGTTCGGCGCCTGCCCGAAAGAGTGCAAAACGAGCCGTGACAAAAAAGGAACGTGAGGTCGCGCGGCGATTCGCTCGACCGGTGCGGCGCCGCCGTCCACGCGCGTCGGGCGGCCATGGCGCCTGACGGCCTCAGCGGAAAATGGTCCGCATGCGCGGCGGTTCGTCGAACTGGTCGCGGTACACGCTCGGGTTGTAGAGCGCGAAATCGACCGGACGCAGGTACTCCCACGGTCCGCCGCGCTGGAGAATCTCGACGAGTTTGTCGATCTGCTTCTGCGACTTGAACGCGGCAATGGCCTTGAGCTTGCGCTTCATGGCCGAGTCGGGGGCCTTGACGCGCAGCTTCGGCGGCGATGGGAAGTTGCAGTACACGGCCAGCTCGTGGATGTACGGCACGGTCTTCAGCGGCGGGCCCAACTCCGGCCAGATGGTGCCGCTGGCGTGGAAGCAGCTGATGAGCATCTCGCTATGCACCATGCGATGGTCCGGGTGCAGATCCGCCACCGTCGGCAGGAACACCTGGTTCGGCCGCAGCCGTCGCAGCAATTCCACGAACGTATGCTGGAGGCCCGTGTAGCCGTGACTCTGCACCGGGTCGCCTGGCACGGCCGGGCGGCGGCCGATGTAACGCGCCAACTGGCAGTCCGGATAGCCCAGCCAGTGGATGTTCTCCTTGGGCACGCCTAGCAGCTTGTAGGCGGCGAAGGTCTCGCGGCGGCGGATGTCGCTGATCGTATCCTTCTCTTCCAGCGAGCAGTAGCCCTGGGCTCCGTCGGTGACCACCGCCACGTCCACCGGCACGCCGTCGGCCAGGGCCGCCTGGATCATCAACGCGCCGCCAATGGCCACGTCGTCGTCGTGCGGGCTGACGAACAGGAACCGTTCTTCCGCCGGGTTCCAGTGCCGCGACACCGACGCCAGGGTCGGTCCGACGCGCCGCTCGGATTCCACCAACCTCACAAACTCGAAACTTTCGTTCTTCTTCTTGGCCATGGTCACTCGCCCTCGCCTCGGTGAGTTGTTGTCACAGCCCTTCCCCATCGGTTCTTGCCGCCTCATGGGCCGTCGGGCCCAGTACCGCGATTCTAGACGCGCCGGCGTCTGTGTCAAAAAAAAAGCTCCTGCCGGATTGGGCCGACCGTCACAGAGAGCGGCCGAGGGTCACCAGAGCGTCCGCACGAGGTTCCAGTGGAGGGCGGCGGTGGTTGCAGCGACGGCCAGCGACAGCAGGACCGGCAGCCACCACCATCGCCGCACGCGGGCGAAGCGCGGCGCCAGCACGGTCCAGGCCGCTATGGCCGGCACGCCGACGGCCGCGGCCGCGAAGATCGGGACCAGGTCGCGCAGCACCAGGGTCTCGGCGCCCTCGGCCGGCTTCAGGCGGATGAGCAGCACGACGCCGGCCGCCGTCGTGCCCAGCCATAGGACGGCCAGCAGCCCCTTGACGACGAGGCGGGCAACGGATTCTTTGCCTTCGGCGATGCGGCGGCGGATCGAGATCGGCTCGTTGAAGAACAGGTCCAACACGCCGTGCTCGAGCAGGGCCCCGTGTTCGCCGAAGACGGGGACGAATCGGACGGCGCCGCCGGCCCAGCGGCCGGCCATCAGCCGCGCCAGCGCCGGGTACTTGGTCACCATCTGGACCGGGAAGCCGAGGTATCCGATGTATTTCCAGAAGGAGATCAGCGCCGCGACCCAAAAGTCCCGGAAGTTGCGTTTGGCAATCATGACGCCGATGACGAACAGCCCGCGCGACACCGATCCGGGCGACACCGGCGTCACCTGGAACAGGGCCAGGATGCCGATGGCGTAGGCCATGGATTCCTGCCACGTCTTGCCCAGGTGGAACAGGGCGTAAACGGCGAAGAGGACCGACACGACCTGAGTGATCGGCAGGGTGGCCAGGTGCCCGGCCACGCAAAGCAGATAGGTGCGAATGTACGGATCGCCCGCCTTGGGCCGCAACTCGGCGTACTCGCGGTCGCTGAGCACGCCGTTGCGGTGGCCTTCGTCGATGATTTCCTCCAGCCATTTGCGGCGAAAGTTGGGGTCCTTCATGAACAGGATGAAGCCGCCGACGGCGCGTTTGACCGATTCCCAGGCGAAACGCGGTTCGGCCAAAAACCGGTGCCACGACGGCGGCAACAGCGCCAGCGTGACCGCCTGCGGCCAGAACCGCAACGGTCGCTCGGCCAGGCGCACAATCGCGTCGTCGCTGCGGCGGCCCTGGCGGTGCCAGTCCTTCAACGCCTCGGCCTGTCGGGCACACAGGGCGTTGCGGAAGTAGGTCCAACTGCTCAGGGCCGAGGCCACATGGCGGCGGTACGTGTCCACCGCCCAGAGCCGGCGCAGGAACCGTCCGAGCAGCGGAATGGCACCGAGGAGGAAGAACGCCAGGAACGTCACGCGCGACGTGCGGAAGCCGGTCTCGTGCCTCTCGTCGCACAGGTGCCGCACGCGCCAGCTTCGAACAAACCCGTCGGCGATGGAAGCCCGCAGGTGCCTGTCCCACAGGGGCCGCAGACCATGATGCGTCACATCGGGCAGGCTGGCGCGATAGGCCGGGTCGGTCTGCTGCAACTCGTCTAGCGCCGGCCGCAGGTCCTCGAAGCGGTCGGCGTGTTCACGGACGAAGGTCTCCAGTTGCCGCAGGTCGCCGCGGTCGAACTGGACCAGCGCGCCGCGGCGGAGGCCGGTCAGGATGAGTTTGACGTCGGCCGGGCTCATGGGCAGAAACGGCAGCAGGGCCAGTCCGGCCCGAAAATCGATCGCGCACAGACCGTCGGCGGGTCCGTCGCCGGCGTCGAGGCGTTTCAGGACGTTCGGTTGGCTCTTGGCAGTCCACCACTCGTATTGACGGGCGAATTCCGGCGCGCCCATGCGGTGCAGCAGGCGGACAAAGCGGGCCATGAACCATTTCTTGGCGGCGAATTCGGGGGACGACATCGCGGCGAAGTCGGGCGACGGGTCCTCCGGGTCGGCGTCGGCGCGGTCGAAGTAGCGGTCGTCGAGCTCGAATTTCCAGTTGCGGCCGGCGACCCATTCGTTGATTTCGGCATAGGAGCCCAGGCCCGGTTCGAAGAACGTGGCATAGGTGTCGCAGACGGCGTCGCCGCGGCCGAACTCGATCTCGGCGGCGCGACGGATGAGCTTCTGCCAGAGGACGCCGCTGCGGGCGGCCGCCGGATGCACCTGGGCGGAGAAGGGGCCCTGGTAGGCCAGGCGATAGACGGCGTTACGAAACAGCAGCGCGAATCCGCTCGGCGGGATGAGGATTTTGACGGCGTAGGTGCGTCCGACTTCCAGGCCGGCGACGGGGCCGTCGGGGAACTCGGCGGCCTCGAGCCGCACGCGATAGACCTGTCCGGCGAAGCCGCCGCCGACGAACTTCTCGACGGTCATGCGGACGCGGCCGACGCGGGCCGGACAGACGCCGGTGGCCTGCACGTCGAAGATGTGGCCGGGGTCGTACCGGGTGTGCTTGGGGCGGCGCAGGGGCCCGCCCCGGTTGATCACGGCCTGAAGCCGTGCCAGAATGTCCGCTGAGGGGATTGACGTCATAGGATTCAGGTTGCCTTCCAGGGGTCGATGTGCCGCCGCAGCGGCTCCAAATCGGGCTGACACCCTATCTGATCGGCGTTTTCATGTCAAGCAGGACAGCAAAAGTCGTATCGGCCAGGTTGACTGCGACGGCTATTGCATTCTTCGGGTCATGCCCTATAATCGGGGCCGTTGTGACCGGGGCGTTGCTTCTACGGAGAAAGGCATGGCTAAGCAAGACGTGGCCCGGCTGCTCGAACGTGTCGCCGAACTCAACACGCTTCCTGAAGTCACGCAACGCATCCTGAGCATCACGGAAGACCCCGATTCATCGGCTCGGGATTTGAACGAAGTGCTGAAGCACGACATGGCCCTGTCGGCCAAGTTGCTGCGCGTGGTCAACTCGGCGTTCTACGGGCTTCCCGGTCGCGTGAGCGACTTGGACCGCGCGATCGTGCTGCTGGGATTCCAGGCGGTGCGCAACCTGGCCGTGGCGGCCACGATGGCCTCGCTGTTTACCGGCGAGGGCAAGAGCATTCCGGGGTTCAGCGCCAAGCGGCTGTGGCTTCACAGCATTGCCACGGCCGTAACATCGCGGAACCTGGTCAACGTGGCCGGTTTCCGCAGCCTGCGCGAAGAGGCGTTCCTGGCCGGCGTCATCCACGACATCGGCATCCTGGTCGAGTATCAGTTCGCCGCCGACCGGTTCGCCCAGGCGGTGGCGGGCCTCGGGACCGGCAAGTCGCTGGTCCAGTCCGAAATGGCCGTCTTCGAGATGACGCACCAGCAGATCGGCCAGGCCCTGGCCGAGGTCTGGAAGTTCCCGCGGAACATGCAGTTCGTGACCGGCTATCACCACAAGCCGATTCGCCTGGCCGACGAGCACCGGCTGCTGCCGGTCGTCGTGGCCCTGGCGGAGCACGTGGCCAACGACTGCGGCTTCACCTTTCTGGAGTCGGCCGACGAGGCCGAGCCCGCCGACGTGGCCGCCCTCTGCGGGGTTGTTAATGTCGGCGACAAGGACCTGATGGCAATGCGAGAAACCCTGCCCGCTATGGTGGAACAAGCCAGTGGTTGGCTTGAAGTGTAAGCGGGCTGTTACCCCTCTGAAGTAAAGGATACGACCGTGTACAAGAAACGACTGTACGCCCCCGGGCCGACGGAGGTCCCGCCCGAGGTGCTGCTGGAGCTGGCGCGACCTGTGACGCACCATCGAACAGCAGAGTTCCGAGCCCTCCTGGGCGAGGTGACGGAACTGCTGAAATACGTGTTCCAGACGTCGCGCGACGTCTATACGATCACAGGTTCCGGCAGTGCGGCCATGGAAGCCGCGGTGGTCAACGTCGTCGGCGCCGGCGAGAAGATGCTGGCCGTCGTCGGCGGCAAATTCGGCGAACGTTGGGCCGAGCTCGGCAAGGCCGTCGGCGCCGAGGTTATCACGATGAATGTCGAGTGGGGCACCGCCGCCGATCCGCAGCAGATCGCCGACGTCCTGAAGAAGCACCCCGACATCGTCGCCGTCTATGTGACGCACAGCGAGACGTCCACCGCCACGGCCATCGACCTGAAGGCCATTGCCGGCATTGTCGGCAAGACGGACGCCGTCCTGGTCGCCGACTGCATCACGTCGATCGGCGCCCTGGAGATGCGCATGGACGACTGGGGCGTGGACATCCCGGTCACCGGCTCGCAGAAGGCGCTGATGTTGCCGCCGGGCCTGGCCATGCTGGCGTGCAGCGAAAAGGCCGCCGCCAAGATCGCCAAAACGAAGAATCCGTCCTATTACCTGAAGATTCCGGCCTATGCCAAGAATCTGCCCAAGGGCGATACGCCCTACACGCCGGCCAATACGCTGATCCTGGCGCTGAAGACGTCGCTGGACATGATCCGCGCGCAGGGCCTGGAGAACATCTGGGCCGAGACGAGCCTGCGGGCCCGCGCGATGCGCGAGGCCGCCCAGGCACTGGGGCTGAAAATCTATAGCCGCAGCCCCAGCGACAGCGTGACGGCCATCTGCGTTCCCGACGGCGTGGACGGCAAGGCGCTGCCGAAGAAGCTGGCCAAGGACTACGGCCTGCGCATCGCCGGCGGCCAGTCGCAGTTGGAGGGCAAGATCGTCCGCTTCAGCCACATGGGCTACGTGGACAATTTCGACACGCTGGCGCAGGTGGCAGGGCTGGAGATGGCCCTGCGGGACCTGGGGGCGAAGGTCGAGATCGGCCGCGGCGTGGCGGCTGCTCAGAAAGTGATCGCCGGCGTCTGACCGCGGCGAACCAAACGCAACGACGGCGCCCCGGCGCCTGCCGGGACGCATAGAAAGAGTGCCTCGGCACTCGGGAGTACGTGACCATGGCAAAAGCCAAACCGAAGTTGAAAGTGCTGGTCAGCGACAGCTTGCCCCCCGAGGGGCTGAAGATCCTCACCAACGAGAAGAGTTTCCAGGTGGACGACCGGCCCGGCCTGTCCGTGGACGAGTTGAAGTCGATCATCGGACAGTACGACGGCATCGTGATCCGCAGCGCCACGAAGCTGACGGCCGACGTGCTGAAGGAGGCGACGAACCTGAAGGCCATCGCCCGCGCGGGCGTGGGCGTGGACAACGTGGACGTGCCGACGGCGACGCAACTGGGCATCGTCGTCATGAATACGCCCGATGCCAACACGATCTCGACCGCCGAGCTGACGATGGCGCTATTGCTGGCACTGGCCCGCAAGATTCACCTGGCGTCGGCCAGTCTCAAGGCCGGCCAGTGGGATCGCAAGTCGTTCAAGGGGACGCAACTGGCCGGCAAGACCCTGGGTGTCATCGGCCTCGGCCGCATCGGCACCGCCGTTGCTCGGCGGGCCCTGGGCTTCGAGATGAAGGTTCTCGGGTACGATCCCTTCTTCGCCGGCAGCAAGGACCTCGAACAGCGCATTACGGTCGTCAAGAATCTGGACGACGTGTTGACGAAGGCCGACATCATCACGGTCCACGTGCCGAAGACCGAAGAGACGATGGGCATGATCGGGGCCGAGCAGATCGCGAAAATGAAAAAGGGCGTGATGCTCATCAACGCCGCCCGCGGCGGCATCATCGACGAGGGGGCGCTCTACGACGCCCTCGAGAGCGGCAAGGTGGCCGGCGCCGCCCTGGACGTCTTCGTCAAGGAGCCGCCCGAGGACCGTCGCCTGGCCGATCATCCGAAGGTGCTCGCCGTGCCGCACCTCGGGGCCCAGACGGCCGAGGCCCAGTTGCTCGTGGCCCAGGAGGCGGCGCAGATCATGGCCGACTTCCTCACCGGCCGCGGCATGGCCAACGCCGTCAACATGCCGGCCATCGACTTCGCCAGGGCCGGGGAGTTGCGGCCGTACCTGCAACTCGGCCAGCGGCTCGGCATGCTCCTGGGCGAACTGAACCGCGGACGCATGAAAAAGCTCACCGTCAACTATGGCGGCGCCGTCTGCGAGCTGCCATACCGCCAGGCCACCATCGCTATCGTCATGGGCCTGTTGCACGGCCGCGTGAACGAGCGGATGACGATGGTCAACGCCCTGCTGGTGGCCAAGGACAAGGGAATCGAAGTGGTCGAGACCCTGACGGAGGAGCACTGCTCTTACGTCACGGCCGTAGAGGGGGTCATCGAGAGCGACAAGGAAACCCACTCGATGGTCGGCACGCTCCTGGGCGGCAGCCATCCGCGCATCGTCCGCGTGGACGGCATCGACGTGGAAGTGCCCCCCGAGGGCAACATCCTCATCACGTTCCACGAGGACCGGCCGGGCGTCATCGGCCACACCGGCACCGTGCTGGCCGAGCAGGGCGTCAACATCGCCTACATGACCTGCGGCCGCCAGGGCGAACGCGGCCAGGAGGCCACGCTCTTTATCACCCTCGACAGCGCTCCGAAGGAGGGCACCCTGGCTGCCCTCGGCGCCATCAAGGGCATGCATCGCGTGCTGCACGTGGCTCTGCCGCCGCTTGACGTGGCCGAGTGAGCATGATTCAATGACGACCTGCGGGGGCGGTTGCCGGCCTCGCAGGTCGTTTTCTGCGCACAAGGTGCAGGACAAACGGCGGGTTGATGCGTATCATAGGACAGCCGTCGGCCCGCTGCCGCGATGCGGCAATAAGGGGCCGGCGGCGGGGCCCTGATTCGACCGGACTGCCGGGGAACGGTGCATACCACATGATCTATCGTTGGGGAAGAATCGGTGTGGTCGTTGCGGCCGCGGTCCTGGCCGGGGCCGCCGCCTGGCTTGGCGCCTGCTCCGGCGCCTCCGACAACACCACGCCACCCGTCGAAACCGACCAGCCCGCGGCGGCGGATGCCGGACGGCAGCTTCAGCCGCATATGGGCGGTTCCGGACTGGTCCGTCTTCAGCCTGGCGAGACCGAGGCCCTCCTGATCTATAGCGGCGTAACCCACGGCACCCTCGAGGCCTGCGGATGCGACGGCAACATCGCCGGCGGCATGACCAAGGAACGCACCGTCGTCCGCTGGCTCCGCGAGAGCGGCCGCCCGGTGCTGCACGTCCATCCCGGCGACCTCATGCCCTACAAAGACCTGCCCGGCAAATCGCGCTACGTGGCCGAGGCGGCCGCCCTCATCGGCTACGACGCCATCGCCGTCGGCGACCAGGAACTGCGCGAGGGCCTCCCCATGTTCCGCGACCTGGCCTCGCAGTTTCGTCTGCCGTTCGTGGCCGCAAACCTCCGCGACGCCGAGGGCAAGCCACTGGCCCCGGCCTATGTCATCCGGACGCTGGCCGGCATCAAGGTCGGCATCTTTTCCATCGTCGCCGACGGCGGCGAGGGATGGTATGTCTTCGACGAGGCGGCCTTCCCCGAGGGCGTCACGCGGCGGCCGGTCCGCGAGGCCGTCGCCGAGGTGCTCGCCGAGCTGGACGGGAAGGTGGATTACGTGGTCCTGCTCAGCCAGCAGGACAAGAGCCTGGACTGCAAACTGGCCTACGAGTTTCCGCGGATCAACCTGATCGTCGGCGGCCACGACGAGAAAATGATCACGCACCCGATCCGCATCGGCAGCACCCTGGTCGTCAACGCGGGCGTCGCCGGCGACTTCGTGGGCATCGTGCGGCTCGGGATCGATCCGCGGCGGCACATCCGCGTCCTGGCCCACGAGTTCGGCGTCGCCGGCGGCACTGTGCCCAAAGACCCCGAGGTCGAGGCCATCTACGAGCGCTACGTCAAGGAACAGAACGTGCGACCGGAGGTCTACTCCAAGGACGACCCCGACGTGTTCCAGTCGTCCGAGACCTGCGAACCCTGCCACAAGGAGATTTACAAGCAGCACATGACCACCAAGCACGCCCGCGCGTGGCAGGCTCTCGTGGACGCCAAACGCACCGAGGACCGCGAGTGCTGGAGCTGTCACACCATGGGCTACCGCCGTCCCTCGGGCTTCAAGAGCATGGCCGAAACGCCCGAACTGGCCAACGTCTCGTGCCAGGCGTGCCACCCCGTGACCCACGACCACAACGATCGCGGCATCAAGTCCGATCCGGATTTCCCGCTCAACCAGCGGGCCTGCGAACGGTGCCACACCGTCGTGACCAGCCCGGACTTCAACTTCTGGAAAAACATCGAGGAAATCGATCACCACGACGTGAAAGAGAAGTCCAACGACCCGCCGCCCGGCTACAAACACTGGCTGGCGATGCCCGAGACCAAGGACGCCGCTCCCGCCGCACCGACCAAGTAGGACAACGGCTTGCGAATTCCCCGTTCCTGCCCTCTCCAGCGGGAGAGGCCACGGCCACTCATCCCCTTGCCGCAGGGACTCGGCATGACCAGCGAGCCGGGGAATTGACAGGGGGGTGTGAAAAGCTGTCAACAAGGGGGATTGGGTGGTGGAAAAAGTGTGTGGTCGAACCACAAGATATGGTAGAACGGCGACTTGGAGTTGAGTCGTTTTGGGACAAGTCAGATGATGCGTAAAACGTTAGAATGTCGCAAAAAAAGTCGTAAGAACGCGCAAGTGAAAGCATGTGGAGCATATCCGGCACATTATCCGGCTTGACACACTACATCCTGTGGTCGTATAGTCTGCATGTGCATCATGCTGGACAGCGGATAGGATGAAGTAGTGAGAAATGGCGTTTTTTGCTATCATGTCCGGCTAAAAAAAGCCGATCTCCATAGTATGGGCCGAAACCCAAGATATAGTGGGGCCTCTCGTGGCGCAAGACCCATCGGCAGTACGCAACGAAGCAAACCTCGGCAGCGTGTCGTGCCGCGTTTGCCGCACAACGATTCATGTGGGCTGTTGTTGATGTGATCCGAGTCCGTTCAACTACAGCGAGTCGCCGGCATGAAATGCCCCTATTGCAAGGCCGATCAGGATCGGGTGGTCGATAGTCGCGCCAGCGATGGCGGCTTCTCGATTCGTCGCCGCCGCGAGTGCGGCGTGTGCGGACGACGGTTCACTACCTACGAGAAAGCAGAGCAGGAAGTGCGCATCCGCGTGATGAAGAAGGACGGCACGCGCGTGCCGTACGACCGTCACCGGTTGCTGGAGGGGTTGCACAAGGCGTGTCACAAGCGGCCGGTGAGCGAGGAGTCCATCCTGGCGATCGTCCGCGAGATCGAAGACGAGATTCTGGCCAACTACGACCAGGAAGTTCCCACCACCTTTCTCGGCGAACGGGTCATGCAGAAGCTGCGCCAGATCGACCAAGTGGCCTATGTCAGGTTCGCCAGCGTGTATCGGGAGTTCAAGGACGTGTCGGAGTTTGTGGACGAGATTCAACCGATGTTGCAGCAATCGCAGCAAAAGAAGGAGCCGCCGAAGTCGTAGTCGGCGGTGCAGCAGAAACGCCCGATGCCGTGGCCGCCGGAGGCGGCCGTCGGGCGCGGCCGTGATCGTGCGGGGATGGGGGATTCATACATAACGACGTTGTTGATCATACGATTGGGAATCATAAGGAACGTCGCGGAGGAGTGGTTCTATGCAGATTCGTGTGTGTCAAGTGCGCAAGCGTGACGGCCGCGTGGTGCCGTTTGACGATTCCAAGATAGCAGATGCGATTTTCAAGGCGGCGCAGGCCGTCGGCGGCAGCGACCGCGAGCGGGCCGAGCAACTGGCGGCGGCGGTGACGGAGTTTGTGAACCGCCGGTACCAGAACGAGATTCCGACCATCGAAGACATCCAGGACCTGGTGGAAAAGGTCCTGATCGAAACGGGCCACGCGCAGACGGCGAAGGCCTACATTCTGTACCGGGAGCGTCGGTCGCAATACCGTCGGCGGCTCAAGGTGCGCAAGGCCGGGGCGGGCCACAGCGCCGATTCGACGGACATGGCGCTGATGGTCTCGACCGGCCACGGCGACCAGATGCTTCCGTGGGACAAGTCGCGCATCGCCAAGGCCCTGGTCGTCGAGGGCAATCTGTCCGAAGAGCAGGCCCACAAGGTGGCCAAGAGCGTCGAGGAACGGGTCTTCTCGTCGGGCCTGACGCGAATCAGCACGGACCTGATTCGCGAGCTGGTGGACAACGAATTGTTCGAGATGGGCATGACCGAGCGGCTGGAGAAGCAGAAGGTGCTCGGAATGCCCAAGTACGACCTGGAGCAGTTGATCCTGTCGAAGAGCCAGGAAAACTCGAACATCACGGCGAATAACCCCGAGGCGATCAACCTGACGATCGCCGAGAACACGCTGAAGCAGTACGCGCTGGCGGAAATCTTCAGCGAGGACGTGGCCCAGGCGCATCTGGAAGGGCGTCTGCATCTGCACGACCTGGGTTACCCCACGCGGGTGTACTGCTCGGGCCACAGCCTGGAGTACCTGAAGAAGTACGGGCTGGAACTGGGGAACCTGGATACGGCCAGCGCTCCGGCGAAGCACGCCCGGACGCTGACGGGCCACCTGAACACGTTCCTGGCGTCGATGCAGGCGTACTACGCCGGCGCGCTGGGCGTGGGGTTCATCAACATTCTTTATGCGCCGTACGTGGAGCACCTGACGGACGAGGAAATCCTCCAGGAGGCGCAGCACCTGATCTTCTCGGGCAGCCAGAGCGCCTTCAGCCGCGGCGGACAGACGCTGTTCCTGGATTTCAACGTTCACACGGGGGTCCCGGCCTTCATGCGTCAGACGCCGGCGATCGGTCCCGGCGGGAAGGTGATGTACAACGCGGACGGGTCGGTGCGGACGTACGGCGACTACGAGCGGACCAGCCAGCGGTTCCTCAAAGCGATGCTCGATGTGTGGCGCCGCGGGGACAGCAAGGGGCGGCTGTTTGCGTTCCCGAAGTGCGACCTGCACATAACGCAGGAAACGTTCGAGGACCCCGCGCAGTTGGAGCTGCTTCGGTACGCCTGCCAGATCGCCAGCGAGAACGGCGTGCCGTACTTCGTGTTCGACCGGCCCGAGGGCGGCAAGGACGAGAAGGACAACGTGTCGCTGTCGGCCTGCTGCCGGCTGCGGACGAAGATCGAAGACCGTCACATGATCGAGCACCTGGAGTCGATGCGGTTTTGCGGCTTCCAGAACGTGACGATCAACCTGCCTCAGGCGGCGTACCGCGCGGGGCGCGGCAACATCCAGGCGTTCCACGAGGAGATTCGCAAGGCGATGGGCCTGGCGTTGAAGGCTCACCTCCAGAAGAAGGCGTTCATTGCCAAGCTCATGAGCGCGCCGCACATGCCGTTGTGGGAAATCGGCAAGAAGGCCCGCGACGGCCGTCCGTACGTGGACCTCGAGAAGGCGACGTACATCTTCGGGCTGATCGGGCTGAACGAGGCGATCCAGTTCCTGACGGGGCAGGAACTGCACGAGAGCAAGGCCGCCATGATGGAAGGATTCCGCGTGGTGGCGGTGATGTACACCGAGATCAACCGATACAAGGCGGCGCACGGGCTGAAGTTCACCCTGGAGGAGTCGCCGGCGGAATCGGCGTCGCGTCGGTTGGCCAAGATCGACTACCGCGACTGGCCGCAGTCGCACGACGTGATTCGGGGCGATCCGCAGCGCGACGAGATGTACTACACCAACTCGATCCACCTGCGGCCGGACGCGCCGGTGGACCTGATGACGCGCATCGAGATGCAGGCGAAGTTCCACCCGATGATCGAGTCGGGGGCGATCATCCACGCGTTCGTGGGCGAGGAACGTCCGCCGGCGGAGGGAATTCTGAGCCTCGTTCGCAAAACGTACGCGAACACCAAGGCGGCCCAGTTGACGATCAGCCCGGAGTTCACCATCTGCAACGACTGCGGAAAGTGGACGCCGCGGCTTCAGGAACATTGCGATCATTGCCAGAGTCGAAACGTGTACGGAATCACGCGGATCGTCGGTTACTTCAGCCGCATCAGCAACTGGAACAAGTCGAAGCTGGGCGAGTTGCGGGATCGACATCGGGGCAACTACAGTCTGCAATTGCTGGGCGGGTCGCCGGCGTCGGCGCCCGGCCCGGTGACCAGTACGGCGGCCGCCGGCTCCTGACGACGTCCGAGGAGGTGGCGTCCAAAGCACCAGGAACGGTCGGCCGAAAGCGTATCGGGTTCCGCGCGTACGGAATCGACTGTCGCCTGTGTTGAGCGGGAGTGTCCCGCCCGGGTGACGCACCCCCTTGGTCTTTCTTGGTCTGGAGGACAATCATGGCAAAGAAGAAGGTCGCAAAGAAAGCAGCCAAGAAGAAAGTCGCAAAGAAGAAAGTGGCCAAGAAGAAGTGACCGCTGTGGGCGCCGCTCACCCACGCCGTGAGCGGACAGTTTTCTGACCCAAGCCAGGCTGCCCGACGGCCGCTTCCGCGGGAGACACTCCTCCTTGCTCCCGAGCACTGGGAGCGGCCGGGGCAGCGTTCAGCGGAAACAACACGCTGTACCCGTGCTGCAAGAACAGGTCGCCGCCGCCTGATCCAAGGCGGCCAGTACGCGGAACCCTTGTCACGGCCGAGCCGCAGGCGACGCACAGTATCGCCGCTGCGGCTCGGCCGCTCTGTTGTCCCCACAGGAGGCCGGAGGCTCGGTCCGGCCGACGGCGGCGCGCAGGACATTGCTCCGGCTGTGGGTTTCGGGTACATTGGGCACCATGCACATTGCCCTGGCGATTGAACATCTCGACGCGCGCCGCGGCGGAGCCGAGACGTGGGTGAGCCGGTTTGCGGCGTTCCTGCGCCAGGAGGGGCACCGCGTGACCATCGTGGCGCAGGACGCCCGCGGAGAACCGGAGGGATGCCAGGTGCGTCTGGTGCATCCGGCAGGTCTGACGGCCGCCGGGCGGACGGCCAGTTTCGCCCGCCGGGTGCGCGACGCGCTGCGCGAACTGCGGCCGGACGCGTCGCTGGCCACGGGCAAGGCCCTCGGTATGACGGTGTATCAGCCCCACGGCGGCACCGTCCGGGCCTCGCAGCGGCAGAACATCGCATTGATTCCGTCGTACGACGGCCGCGCGCTGAAGACGCTGGTGAACCGCCTGAGCCCGAAGCACCGGGCGGCGTTGCGTCTGGAGTCGGAGCAGTTCGCGGACCCGGCGGTCCTGCTGGTGGCGATCAGCGAAATGGTGCGGCGCGATATGCGGACGTTTTACCGCGTGGACGAGGGCCGCATCCGCCTGGTGTATAACGGAGTGGACACGGACCGGTTCGATCCGCAGCGCCTGAGGCCGTTGCGGAACCATCTGCGACGCCGGCACGGCATCGACGACGATACGGTGGTGTTGCTGTTTGTGGCCCACAACTTCAAGCTCAAGGGGTTGCGGGAGCTTCTGGTGGCGTTTCGCCAGCTTCGACAGCGGACGGGGCGACCCGTGCGGTTGCTGGTGGTGGGGCGCGACAGGCGGTGGAAGGCGTATCGTAAGTTGGCTCGGCAACTGGACATCGAGCGGCAGGTGGTGTTCGCGGGGCCGTGTGACGACACGGCCGAAGCCTATGCGGCGGCGGATGTGTTCGTGCATCCGACATGGTACGACCCGTGCAGCCTGGTGATGCTGGAGGCGATGGCGAGCGGATTGCCGTCGATCAGTACGCGGCTGAACGGGGCGTCGGAGTTGGCCGAAGGGTCGGGTGCGGCGGTGGTACTGGATGCGCCGCGGCCGGTGGGGGCGCTGACCGAGGCGATGGTGATCCTGATGGACCCCGAACGGCGGGAAGCCATGGGCCGCGCGGCCCGGCAGGTCGCCCTGGAGCATCCCTTGGAACGGAATTTCCGCCAGATGCTGGCTTGCCTGGAAGAGTCGGCCGCCCTGGCAGCGCGGCACGGCGAAGGAGCCATCGGCATATGAACCCACTGGCTCTGGCGGGACTGGTCGGTTTCTGTCTGGCGGCGTACCTGCTCGGTTCGGTGCCGTTCGGGTATCTGCTCGGGCGGCTCAAGGGCGTGGACATCCGCAGCGCCGGCAGCCGCAACATCGGGGCCACCAACTGCTGGCGGGTCTGCGGCTGGCAATGCGGGCTGACGGCGTTCGTGCTGGACGTGGCCAAGGGCTTCGCGCCGACGTACCTGGCGTGGTGGATGACGCGGACGTGCCCGCTGTACGATGCGGCAGCGCTGGGCGAGGCGGCGCGGCATGGAATCGTGATGGCTGCCGGGGCGGCGGCCATCGCCGGGCACGTCTTGCCGGTGTTTCTGCGGTTTCGCGGCGGCAAGGCCGTGGCCACCAGCCTGGGCGTCGTGCTGGGGATACCGGCGCTGATGCCGCTCGCGGTGGGAGCGTTTGTCGTGTGGTTGCTGGTGTTCGCCGTGACGCGATATGTATCGGTCGCCAGCACCGTGGCGGCCCTGGCGCTACTGGCGGGCACGTTGACGGTGGACGCCGCACAGTGGCAAATCGACACGTCGGGTCCGTGGCGGGATCGGTGGCCGCTGACGGTCATGGTCCTGCTGCTGGTGGCGTTGGTGCTGGTGCGGCACCGGTCGAATTACCGGCGTCTGCTGGTCGGGACGGAGAACAAATTCGGCGGGAAAAAGGGCTGACACACGGGTGTCCCGGCGGGGTCGGCTGGGGCAAACAGCCTTTTGACATCGAGCGGGATTCTGCTTACAGTATCCGGCGTTGCTGTGCGTCGGGCAGGGGGCTAGACGGTCAGCGGGCCACCGCCGGTTTCGCTTCCGCGGACCGTGGCTGCGCCGGTGTGGCGGCCAAGCCCCCGGGCCGACAGCGTGTGGCATGTCAGACGGCCTGGCGCCGAGCGGAATGCGGTTGTGGCAGCCGGGGGACGGACCGTGGCTGCGCCGGCATGGCGATGACATCTGATATCCGTGCCACTCGGATTTCGCACAGGTTCCAGCTCGATCGACGGACGGCACGGCATGCGGTGGACGACACATAGCACCTTGCGCTGCAATGAGTTAGGGGAGGACGCCCATGAGGTACATCGGCATCGACATCGGATCGGTGGCCACCAAGGCGGTGCTGTTGGATGAGGGGTTTGCGATCATTCGGGAAATCTACCGGCGCAACCAGGGCAAGCCGATGGAGCGAGCGGCGGAGGTGCTGCGGGAATTGCTGGAGGAGCTTCCAACGGGCAGTGCGGCTCCGCTGGCGGCAACGACGGGCGCCGGCGGCAAGGCCGTGGGACAGTTGCTGGGGCTGCCGGTGGTGAACGAGGTGGTGGCGCAGGCGACGGCGACGGGACGGCATTACCCCGAGGTGCGATCGATCATTGAAATCGGCGGCGAGGACAGCAAGCTCATCCTGATCGAACGCGACGAGGCGACCGGGGGTACGCGGATCCGCGATTTTGCGATGAACGCGTTGTGTGCGGCGGGAACGGGGAGCTTCCTGGACCAGCAGGCGTCGCGCCTGGGTATCAGTATTGAAAACGAATGGGGTACGATGGCGCTTCAGAGCAAGCACCCGCCGCGCATCGCGGGCCGCTGCTCGGTTTTCGCCAAGAGCGACATGATCCACCTTCAGCAGGAAGGGTGCCCGGACTACGACATTGTGGCGGGCCTGTGTTTCGCCATGGCGCGGAACTTCAAGGCCGTGATCGGCAAGGGCAAGGACATTCAGCCGGTGGTGAGCTTCCAGGGAGGCGTGGCGGCCAACGCGGGCATGGTGCGGGCATTCCGGGAGTTGCTGGGGCTGGACAAGCAGACGCTGATTATCCCGCAGCATCACGCCTCGATGGGAGCCCTGGGGGCGGTTCTGGCGGCGGCCGAGCGGGACGAGCTCCGGCCGTTGACGACGTTGAAACCGCTGGACGAGTATGTGGCTTCCCGCCGCAGGGAAGACGTCAAGTGTCATCCGCCGTTGACCGACGACCACTATCCTCTGGTGATCGAGCCGGATACGAGCAGCCTGCGTGCCGGGGAGCGGATACCGGCGTTCGTGGGTGTGGACGTCGGGAGCATTTCGACGAACGTGGTGGCCATCGACGCCGAGGGCCGCGTGCTGTCGCGGCGATATCTGAACACGGGGGGGCGGCCGCTGGAGGCTGTGACGCAGGGATTGTACGAGGTGGGCCAGGAGGTGGGCGACCGCGTCCAGGTGTGCGGCGTGGGGACGACGGGGTCGGGCCGGTACCTGACGGGCGACTTCATCGGGGCCGACGTGGTGAAGAACGAGATTACGGCCCATGCGACGGCGGCGGCGTTCATCGATCCCGAGGTGGATACGATCTTCGAGATCGGCGGGCAGGACTCGAAGTACATCAGCATCGACCACGGGGCCGTGGTCGATTTCGCGATGAACAAGGTGTGCGCGGCCGGGACGGGAAGCTTCATCGAGGAGCAGTCGGAGCGGCTCAACATCAAGCTGCGTAACGGCGACTTCAACCGTCTGGCCCTGGGGGCCGAGCATCCGCCGTGCATGGGCGAGCGGTGCACGGTGTTCATCGAGACGGACATCAACCACAACCAGCAGAAGGGCGTGGCGACCGACGACATTGCGGCGGCGCTGTGCTACTCGATTGCCCAGAACTATCTGAACCGGGTAGTCGAAGACCGCCGGGTGGGACAACACATCCTGTTCCAGGGCGGCACGGCGTACAACCGCGGCGTGAAACGCGCGTTCGAGACGATTCTGGGCAAGCCGGTCACGGTTCCGCCGCACCACGACGTGATGGGCGCGATCGGGGCGGCGATGCTGGCGCGCGACGCCTGGCGCGCCAGCGGCGGCTCGATGAAGACGCGGTTCGGCGGATTCGATCTGCGAGACAAACAGTACGAGTGTTCCAGCTTCGAGTGCAAGGCGTGCTCGAACCTGTGCGAAATCCGCGTGGTGGACATCAAGGGACAGGGCAAGCTGTTCTACGGGAGCCGGTGCGGCAAGTTCGACGAGTCGGATCGCAAAAGCCTGGGCGAGCACCTGCCGCGGCTGTTCGAGGAGCGCAATCGGCTGTTGACGGCGTCGTATAGCAGCTCGGCGGCCCAGACGGCGGCCGGCGTGCGGCCGCGGGTGGGCATCCCGCGCGTGGCGACGATCTGGGACCAGTTGCCGATGTTCCGGACGTTCTTCGAGGAACTGGGATTCGAAGTCGTGCTGAGCAGCGAAACCAACCGCACGATTATCAATGCGGGGCTCGAGGCCGTAGCGGCCGAGACATGCTATCCGGTCAAGGTGGCCCACGGACACGTGCTGGACTGCCTCGACAAGGGCGTGGACTACCTCTTCCTGCCGAGTGTGGTGGACATGCCGCAGCAGAGCGGCGAAATCGTCAACAGCTACACGTGCCCGTACGTGCAGAGCCTGCCGTACTTGATTCGTTCGGCGCTGGACCTGGAGAAGTATCCGAACACGCGTCTGTTGACGCCGGTGATCCACATGTCGCACGGCGAGGACCACGTGCGTCGTCGGCTGGAGTCGGTGGCCCGGGGGTTGGGCGTAGGCAACGGCGTGCGTCGCCGTGCGGTGGACGCGGCACTGACTGCACAGCAGGCATTCGTCGCGGCCCTGGAGCGGCGCGGGCGCGAGGTGCTGACGTCGCTGGGCAGCGAACCGGCGCTGGTCATCATCAGCCGTCCGTACAACGGTTGCGACCCGGGGCTGAACCTGAACATCCCGGACAAGCTGCGCGACCTGGGGTGTCTGGCGATTCCGATGGGAATGTTGCCGCTGGACGAAGAGGACATCGGGACCGACTACCCGCACATGTACTGGAAGTACGGGCAGCGGATTCTGGCGGCCGCGCGGATCATCGCGCGGACGGAGAATCTGTACCCGGTGTACATCACGAACTTCGGATGCGGGCCGGACTCGTTCATCCTGAAGTTTTTCGAGCGCGAGCTGAAGGGCAAGCCGTGCCTGGTGCTGGAGGTGGACGAGCACTCGGCCGACGTCGGCGCGATCACGCGGTGCGAGGCGTATCTGGACAGCCTGAAGAACGTCCGCGAGATTCGCGAGGCGGCGGCTCGGAAGGTGCGGGCCGGAAAGATCAAGTACGATCCGCACGCATCGAAGGAGAAACGGCGGCTGTATATTCCCTACATGGACGACGCCGGCTACGCGCTGGCGGCCGCGATGCGGGCCAACGGGCTGGACGCCGTGCAGATGCCCATGGCCGACGCCAGGACGATCGAGCTGGGACGCAAGGTCACCAGCGGCAAGGAATGCTACCCGTGCATCATCACGACGGGGGACATTCTGCGGCAGGTGGAGCAGAGCGACTTCGACCCGGACCGGGCGGCGTTCTTCATGCCGACGGCGTTCGGGCCGTGCCGATTTGGGCAGTACAACAAGTTCCAGCGCATGGTGCTGGACGACATGGGGCTGAGCCGGGTGCCGATCGTGACGTTCGACCAGGACCGCGACTACCAGCAGGACACGCGGATGCTGGGCCCGCGGTTCCGGCGTTTGGCGTGGTCGGGGATCGTGTTCGTGGACACGATGCAGAAGCTGGTTCGCGAGTTGCGCCCCTACGAGGTGGTACCCGGCCAGACCGACCGCGTGTACGCCGAGTGTCTGGACCTGCTGTGCCGGCACATCGAGCGTGGCGGGGAGCCGGCAGAGGTAGCTCGCGAGGTACGCCGTCGGTTCGACGCGGTGGCGGTGGACCGTTCGGAGCCCAAGCCGCTGATCGGCGTGGTGGGCGAGGTGTTCGTGCGGTCGAACGCGTTCACGAACAACTTTATCGTGCGGAAAATCGAGCAACTGGGCGGCGAGGTGTGCCTGCCGCCGTTCGAGGAATGGGTGAACTACATCGCCTGGAGCCGCAAAGAAGACGGCTGGATGAAGCGGAACCTGAAGCGTGTGTTTACGGAGTTCCTGGTGGAGGTCGTTCAGCGTCGTGAGCGGCAGCGCGTACTGGCCCCCTTTGCGGGATCGATCCGGCACTTTTTCTGCGAGGCGCCGTCGCGGGACGTCATCGCGCTGGGCCGACGGTACATCCACGAAACGATCCGCGGCGAGCCGATTTTGAGCATGGGGCGCAGCGTCGAATATGCCACGCACGGATTCGACGGCGTGGTGAACCTGCACCCGTTCAACTGCATGCCCGGCACTATCGTCAACGGTCTGCTGACGAAGTTTCAGGCCGATTTCGACATGCCGGTACTGAAGGTGGCGTACGACGGGCTGGAGCAATCGACGGAGATGATCCGCCTGGAGGCGTTCATGCACCAGTGCCGGCAAAAGTCGCAGCAGCGTCGCGCCCGCGATGGTCGCATGGCAGTGAGCGTGCGATAGCGGTGACGCGGCGGAGCGGCGTAACCGCGCCAAGCGGGCCTGGTCGGGGGCATGGCCGCGCCGGCGCGGTCATGAAGGTCGGTTGGCCCCTTGACGGCATTCGGGGCGCCTTCTCCTGGAAGGGGCAGGGGTAGCGCGTAGCGCGAGGCATCTTTAGTCAGGAGTCGGGAGCGTGGGACGAACGGCGTTGTGGACGGCGGTGATGTGCTGCGCGGCGGCAGTCGCAGGCGGGTGCGGCGAAAGCTGGGCGTCGATCCAGCACATGCACCGGCCGCTGGGCGCGCAGAAGGAAGAGGCGGCCGAGGTCGCGTACCAGTTCACAGACTCGGCGCACATCGAGCTGGTGTTGTGCAAACAATGGGTGGCGCCGGCGGGCGAGGCGGTGCCGGACTTCACATACCATTACTTTCTGGTGCCGCACCCGAAGGGCCGCCACACGGTCGAGAACGACGGCGTTGTGATCTATCGGCTGGCCCGGCGCGACGGGCGAACGTTCCTGTACAAGGCCGTGACCGGCTGGGTGGACCATCGCTTTGCGCTGCTGACGAAGGATCATCTGCACGCGGAGTTCGAGGCCGAGTTCG
This sequence comes from uncultured Anaerolineaceae bacterium, assembly GCA_964500225.1. Taxonomy (GTDB): domain Bacteria; phylum Planctomycetota; class Phycisphaerae; order FEN-1346; family JAACEH01; genus JAAYDY01. The sequence goes on from CAZCOA010000003.1 coordinate 134,971, forward strand.
TCCAGGTGTGGCCGGTGCCGGACAGCGCGGAACGGTTTCCGCTGAGCGGCTCGATGCAGGCCAACGAAAGCGTCCGCACAGCGCAGACGCTCATCAACCGGTACCACTTCTTCGTGACCGAGTGCCAGAAGAAGGCGGCTGCGGCCGCCGCGGCCCCGGCTGCGGCAAAGTAGTGTCGCGCCGGGGCGCCCCACCGATACCGGCACGGCGGCAATGCCGCCCCATCCCGCGGCGACCTGTCGGACCTGTTTGCCCCAGAGCTCCATAGTGGTCGGGTCGAAGCGGGCCCGTTCGCAGTACCCATTCAGGACACGGAGCCTGCCCGAGTGATTCGGGCAGGCTCCGTGGCTGTGTGCCGGCGGCGCATCGGGCGTGCGCCATGTCCGGTGTACAGTCAGCTCTCGAGAATCCGCATGGCTTCTTCCTTCTGGGCGTCCATGATGTAGTTGAGGCCGGAGACCTTGGCGGCCTCTTCGGTCAGGGCCACCACGTCGTTGCGCTGGATCGTGTCGAGTCGGAAGCTGCGCGCCCCGGCCATCAACTGGGTCAGCCCCGTGCGGAGCTTGTCCACGTAGGTGTACATGGCGATGGCGCCCAAGGGCATTTTTCGGACGGCCGCCTTGCCGTAGCGTTCCACGAGCGTTTCGTAGGTCGGGAAGATCTGCTCGGGCGTGGTGCCGTACTGGGAGACCGTCGGAGGCAGCTCTTTCCAGTTGCGGTCCTTGACGCCCTTGAGCACGGCCTCGATGTTGTCGCCGACGAACCCGGGGATCATCAGGGCGCGGCCCATGCAGACGGCCTTGAAGTAGGGGGATCCCATGGCGAGCACCTTGAAGATGTGGTCCTCGGTGGAGAATCCACCGGCCATGGCCAGGTCCGGAATCCACTCGCCGCGACCGGCCAGCTTCTTGGCGTACTGGTAGGCCAGCGACTGGAGGTAGAAGGTCGGTATGCCCCATTCCTCCATCATGCGCCATGGGCTCATGCCCGTGCCGCCGCCGGCGCCGTCGATGGTGAGCAGGTCCACGCGGGCCTTCGAGCACCACTTGATCGCCATGGCGAGTTCCCGAGGGCCATAGGCCCCGGTCTTCAGGCTCACACGCTTGACGCCCAGGTTCCGGCGCAGGTGCTCGACCGTCTGACAGAAGTCCTGCTCGTCGATGAAGCCGAGGCGGCTGTGACGCTCGAATTCCTTGATGCCGCCGCTCTTGAAGGCCTCCTGCACGGACTTCTCCTCCGGGTTGGGCATGACGATGTAGCCGCGGCGCCGCAGCTCCAGCGCTCGGTCGAGGTCGTGGACCTTGATCTCGCCGCCGATGCACTTGGCGCCCTGGCCCCACTTCAGTTCGATGGTCTCGACGCCGAGCTTGCCGACGACGTACTCGGCGACGCCGAGACGCGTGTCCTCAACGTTCAACTGGACGATAATATCGCCGTAGTCGTCCTTCCATTCCCTGTAGAGCTTCAGACGGCGAGTCATCTCAGGCGAGTCGATGACCTTGCCGGCCTTGTCGCGTTTCAGTTGGGGATCCACGCCGCAGACGTTCTCGCCGACGACCAGGGAAATGCCGCAAACGGCGGCGCCGACGGCGAAGCCGTCCCAGTGCTTCATGGCGATGTCCGTGGAGCCCAGGGCGCCGGTGAAGATCGGCATCCTCATACGCACAGGATAGACGTGGCCGTACACGGTGCTGGTGTCCACGCCGGGGAAGATCGCCTTGTCGGGGTTGGCCTCGTCGATGGCCTTGGCGCCGAGGGCGTAACCCATGATGTTCAGGTGGGAATAATCGACAGGGTACTCCTTGTCGGCGCCGGCGGTGATGCTGCCGAACGGCTTCGGATAGATGACGTCGCGGCCGCGCAGCGCGCTCTTGAAGACCTCGCAGTTGCCCGCGCAGTTGTCCATGCAGCGGGTGCACAGTCCGCTGGTGGGGGCGACGTCGCGCGAACGGTTCCGTGTTTCGGTGACGTCGTTGCCGCCTGGGGTTTGCAGGTTCATAGACAGGACTCCTCCTTCTCGCTCACAATACGGACGGATGACTAGTTCCCGGGCACTATCGTTGCGGCCTTGCGCCACGCAGCGCACGACCACACGCACATGCAGCGGACGTTTTCAGCAATGCGAGTCCGTCGGCCAACGGCACAGCCTTGGACACGACGACGATTGGCGGGGGCACCGTGAGCTGGCAGCCGATCGGCCGCGCCCCTATGGCGGACGATCGTTCGACGCTTTTCTAATGCTCCGTCGCGTCGAGGACGGGTTCCCGGGTAGGGACGCGTAGTATAAACTGCCCGGCGAGCGATGTAAATGGCCAACGTCTAGGCGATGGCCTCGCACATGTGCCCATGGATTCTGGGACCTTGGGCCGTTCCTGGCCGGTGTTGACACCGATGATGCCTCAGCCAACCGTCCATGCAACGCGGGCCGGGAGCTTCCACGGCGTTCGCCAGACCTGCGAACGACCCATCCTCGCCCGGGGGCCGTCCCGACCATCGCGGGGGAGGGGGTTGAATGGTTCTGGAGTCTTCGCCTGGAGTCTTTTTCGGACGTTTTCCTACGAGGCCCATGCAAAAAGTAGTCTGCCGTTCAGCAATTCTCGATAAATCAACCACGGTGCGTCGCATAACACATTATTTTGAAACAAGTTCGGAGCTCATCGCTTGTTGGTAGAAATATCGCATTATGGGCGCGTCGAACTTGCATCTTTCCGTTCCCTGTGCCAAACTTAGTGGTATCCCAGTGGGGCTCGGACCTGGATGACCTCGATCCAGGTTGCCGGTTCCACATGTGTCACGCATCTTGAGATTTGCGTTCCCGAAGACACATCTCTGGAATCACAATCTCTTACGCCACAACGGTTTGCGGCTTCACCGCGCCGGAGCGGCGAACGATGCGAAAGATACATGTGTGCGCCCGCGGCCTTCCTTCCAGGACAGGCCGGGGCAAGTCTGTGAACACGGTGACCAAAGGAGGCGAGTCATGAGAAGGTGTATGGCGATCCTGGGACTCGTCCTGGCGCTGGCGGTACCGGCGGCAGGGCAGCAGGTGCAGCTTGATATTTCGGATGGCTTCAACTGGGACATCTGGTGCGGCGTCAAGGAATACCAGGCCTTGATGTACCACCAGTTGAACTACTGGGGCATCGATTTGGTGGAGTTGCAGAGCGGCGTGGACATCAACGC